>NZ_JAHXBG010000001.1:0-600000 GCF_020103725.1 Hyalangium gracile
CCCCGCCTGGACTGGCACCTGTGGCGCTCGCGCTGGGGCAAGGACATCACCCACGAGCAGCGAGAGACGCTCGTCCCCGCCCTGGGCGCCTGGCTCGGTCGCTACCTGGTGGACCTGCTCGGTGGCCGTTGGGTGCCGCGCCGCAAGCTGGAGGAGGCCGCCGTCATCATCGGTGACAGGGCGTGGCTGCCCTTCCTCCGCGCTCGCCACGCCCTCCATGGCCTGGATGCTCCGCTCGACCACTCCTGCACCCAGCTCTTCCGCGAAGCCCAGCGCCACGCCCGTCAGCAGGCCCACTGAAGCGCCAGGGCCGCCTCTCCGCCCGCGCCCGCCTCACTTCGTGGGGGCAGGAGTCTCCGTCGAGCCCGCCGCCGTTCCCGCGCCCGTGACCGGCGGGTCCGCCTTGAAGCCCGCGCGCTCCAGCATGGCGCGCAGCTCGGCGCGAGCCACCGACTTGCTCAGCGCCTCGTTCGGCTCGACCACCTTCTTCTTCACCAGGTCGAGCAGCGAGTCGTTGAGCGTCACCATCCCCTGCCCGCGCGAGGTCTGCATCACCGAGGGAATCTGGAACGTCTTCCCCTCGCGGATCAGGTTGGACACCGAGCCCGTGCACAGGAGCACCTCCTGCGCCGCCACCCGCCCGCCGCCGATGCGCTTGCACAGCGTCTGCGCGATGACGCCCTTGAGCGACTCCGACAGCATCATCCGGATCTGCGGCTGACGGTCCGCCGGGAACTGGTCGATGATCCGGTCCACCGTGGACGCCGCAGTGTTCGTGTGCAGCGTCCCGAACACCAGGTGCCCCGTCTCCGCCGTCTCGATGGCGGTGGCGATCGTCTCCAAGTCTCGCATCTCGCCTACCAGCACCACGTCCGGGTCCTCGCGCAGCGCCGCTCGCAGCGCGTTCTTGAAGGACTGCGTGTGGACCCCCACCTCGCGCTGGTTCACCAGACAGCT
Organism: Hyalangium gracile; assembly: GCF_020103725.1. NCBI lineage: Bacteria > Pseudomonadati > Myxococcota > Myxococcia > Myxococcales > Archangiaceae > Hyalangium > Hyalangium gracile. The sequence goes on from NZ_JAHXBG010000001.1 coordinate 958, forward strand.
CTTGTTCTTGTGAACGAACTCGATCGGGTCCTCGACCGTGATGATGTGGTCCTCACGGTGGCGGTTGACGTAGTCGATCAACGCCGCCAGCGTCGTGGACTTGCCGCTGCCCGTGGGGCCCGTCACCAGCACCAGCCCCTTGGTGAGGAAGCACATGTCCAGCACGTGCCGGGACAGGCCGATCTCCTCCGCCGTGCGGATCTTGTTGGGGATCTGCCGCAGCACCGCGCCGATGCCCTTCCGGTCCTCGAAGACGTTGACGCGGAAGCGCGCCGCCGTCGTCTCATAGGCGAAGTCCGTGTCGTGGAGGTCCTCCCACTGCTTGCGGTTCTTCTCCGGGGCGATGCTGAAGATCATCGCCTTGAGGCGCCCGGGAGTGATGAGGCCGTACTCCTCGATGGGCACCATGTCGCCGTCGATGCGCATGTGCGGCAGCGTCTCGCTCGACAGGTGCAGATCCGACGCGCCGCGGGCCAGCATCGCCTCCATCAAGGCGAGCATCTGCGCCTCGGCGTCCTTGCGGTGGTCCTCCACCTCCTCGGCGGTGAGAGGGGCCGCGGCAGGGCTCGGGGCATCGGGAGCAGACGCCGGAGCCAGGGCAATCGCCGGCATGGGCGCGGGCGTGAGCGCCCGAGCGGGCGCGGCGGCGGCGGCGGCGATGGACAGCGGAGGCTGCGTCGCGGGCACGGAGGCAGCGGCGGGCGCCACCGTGGCCACCGGCACGGAGGCGACTGGCACGGGAGGCTGCGTCACGGGCGCCGCGGCTACGGCGGGCGCCACGGAGACAGGCACCGGAGGCTGCGTGGCCGGCACCGCGGCGGCAACTGGCGCTGCTGCGACCGGCGCAGGCGCTGAGACAGGCACCGGGGGAAGCGTCGCTGGTCCGGCGGCAGCCACCGGCATGGCGGCAGCAGCCACGGCAGGCGAGGCCGCGACAGGCGCCGGAGCCACTGCCGCGGGAGCGGCATGCACGGGCGACGCGGCAGGCACCGGCGGCATCGTGGCGGGCCCGGCAGGGACGGCGTGCACGGGCGACGCGGCAGGCACCGGCGGCATCGTGGCGGGCCCGGCAGGGACGGCGTGCACGGGCGACGCGGCAGGCACTGGCGGCATCGTGGCAGGCCCGGCAGGAGCAACAGGCGCGGGCGAAGCGATCGGCATTGCCGCCACGGGTGAAGCCGCCGCGCTCGAAGCACTCGAGCCCGCAGCCGTCGCGGCCGTGCCGGGCAGCGGTGGATGCGTGGCAGGCCCGACGGAAGCCGCGGGGGCCACCGCCGCAGCCGGCACCGGAGCGCCAGGCAACGGAGGATGCGTGGCGGGCCCAGCAACCTGCGCCATCGGCCGAGCGGAAGCGGGCACGGCGGCAGGCGCGGGCACACCCGGCATGGGAGGAATCGTCGCGGGCCGAGCCGGCGCGGTGCGTACGGCCGAAGCCGCCGCCGCGGGAGACACTGGAGCCTGTGGAGCCCCCACCCCGGCAGCCTCCGCCAGCGCTCCCGCAGGAACCGGCGCGGGAGTCACCGCGACAGGCCGAGCCACCGCTGCCACGGGAGCCGCCGGCGCGGGTGGCACGATGACCGGAGCCGCCGGAGCCACCGGCGCGGGAGGCGTGGAGAGCACGGGCGCGGAGGACATCTCCAGCCAGTGCGTGTCCGAGACCAGCTCCAGCCCAGGCTCGGCCGTGTCCGGAAGGACGGGCGCCGGCTCGGAGGCCTGGGCCGCCATCTCGAGCATCTCGTACGGCGAGGCCAGCTCCAGCTTCTCCTCCACCGCGGGCGCGGGCGGCTGGATGATGGACACCTTCACTCGTCCCTGGGCGTTCTCCAGCGTCACCTGCACCTGCCCGGCGGGCGCGGCGTAGGGGAAGACGGTGGTGCCCTCGGGCGGGAAGCTGGCCCGCTGCTCGGCGGGCACCAGCTCGGAGATGGCCCCGAGGATCTGCTGGGTGGTGAGGTTCTGCTTCAACACCGGCAGGAGCCCGGCGGGGGTGCGCATGTTCACACCGCCACCGGTCTCGATGAGCAACTCCTGACCGGATTCCTTGAAGAGCTTCTCGATGATGGGATCGAGCCTGGCCATGGCGTCAGCGGGAGAGAGCTTCCACGTATGCGACGTGGCGTTTGTTGACCAGCGCCACCATGTCCCCCTGCAGCAGCCGGAGGAAGGGTGGCGCGTCGTTGAGATAGTCGGTGAGCCGCGAGCGTCCCTCGGGCTGCACGTAGGCGAAGAGCCCCTTGAGCCGCTGCCCGTCCACGAGGCGGATCTCCACCGCGTGCTCGGTGCGCATGGTGAGCCTGTCCACGTCGCGCAGCTCGTGCCGGGCATCCACCCGCGCCACCGCCACGGCGACGCTGTTCACGAAGGCCATCGCCTCGGTCGCCACGTCCTGGACCGGGATGAACTTCGTCTCGGCGTTGAGCAGATCCGACAGCCGCTCACCCTCCGCGCCGGCCAGGGGCTCGGCCAGAAATACGGCCACATCTCGCGCCTCCCCACCGGGGAGGACGAGCTGAGCCATCACGCGGCGTTTGGGGACTCGTAGCTCTTCCAAGGGGCTGAGCTTTTTGTAGCACGTTGAGACATCCCCCCCAACCCCGCCCTGCCCGGATCGTCGGACACCGCACCAGGATACGCCAAAATTACAGGGCGGGTCGACTCATGGCTGGGCGGCCAGCTGGCGCTCCACGAAGAGCCGGAGGATGTGCAGGAAGTCCTGGGCGTTGGTGACGACGCCGAAGGCCTGGTGCGTGCCCCGGTCCTTCAGCTTGCTCACCACGAACTCGGACGAGTCCACGCAGATGGTGGCCAGCTCGCGCAGCGAGCCATCCGGCTCGGTGACGAACGCGGGCAGCATGTTGCCGGTGGCGATGGCGTGCAGCGCCGTGGCGATCATCACCGCCAGGGTGGCCTTCACCGTGTGGCGACGCATCGCGTCCTGCGCGGCCAGGTTGTCCGTCACCACGTCCGGCAGCGGCCCGTCGTCCCGGATGGAGCCCGTCAGCACGAAGGGCACCCGGTGCGCCACGCACGCGTGCATGATGCCGTCCTTGATGACGCCCTGCTCCACCGCCCTGGCGATGGAGCCCGCCGCGCGCACCTGATTGATGGCGCGCATGTGCAGGCCGTGGCCCCCGGACGTCGCCTCGCCCGAGCCGCTCATCCCCAGCGTGGTGCCGAAGATGGAGGCCTCGATGTCATGCACCGCCACCGCGTTGCCCGCCAGCAGCGCGCCCACGAAGCCGTTGGCGATGAACCACGTCATGTCCATGCGCGCCCGCGAGTGCACCAGCGCCGGCCCCGTCACCCACACCGGGTAGCCGCCCCGCCGGCGCTCCTCCACCAGCAGCCGGGCCAGGTGCGCGTAGTCGATGGGCTTCTCGCGCGACACCTCGCTCGTCATGAACTTGAACTCGCCCTGCGCGCCACCCGCCAGCCACGAGGCGTGCACGTACACCCCCTGGCTCCCGTCCTCCGCGTGGCCCATCGCCACCCGGTCTCCCTGGCGCACGCGCCGCCCCTCGCGCGTCCACAGCTCCCCATCCGCGCCCAGCACCAGCGCGCTGTCCATCCGCGGCTCGCGGGGCATGCGCCAGCGCCCGCCCACGCGCACGTAGGTGGGCAGGTTGGTGGTGGTGAAGAAGCCCTCGGGGAGGACACCGTCGGCCGGCGCGGGCTCGAAGCGGGCGTCCGGGGCCCGCGCGAAGCGCTCGGCGGTGAAGTCGGGATGGGGGATGGTGCTCACCCCGGGAAGATGGGACGGACGCCCACCCGGTTCAAGCACCGCGTGGCGTGGCGCCTCCCAGGCGGCCAACCCCTCGGACTTCCAGGGGAACTCCCTCCGGAAAGCCGCGCGAAATTCCCGCCCGCAACTTCCGCCGGGGCCTCGGGTTCATGCCGGCACAGACGATGCCGGCACGACCGGCGCGAACCCGAGGAGAACGATCATGATGAAGAGCATCTCTCTGGCTGTGGCGGTGGTGGTGGGCCTGATGATGGCGGCTCCAGCCGAGGCGGCCGGGGCGGACCGGCGGCAGGTGAGGCAGCAGGCGCGCATCGTCCAGGGCGTGAAGAGCGGCGAGCTGACGAAGGCCGAGGCCGCGCGGCTCGAGGCGCAGCACGTGGCCATCAAGAAGGAGATCCGCCAGGAGCGCGCCGATGACGGCCGCCTCGACGCCTCCGAGCGCGCGAAGATCGCCCACGAGCAGAACCAGCTCCACCGCCGCATCTACGTCCAGAAGCACGACGGCCAGTCGCGCTGATCCCCGCGCGCGGCGGTCCCTCCCGCGGCAGGGGTGGAGCAAACCCCCGCCGGAGCATGTAGAATCATGCCGCCGTGGAACGCTCCCGCCCCGCTCCTCCTCACGCGTCCGCCAAGTCCGGCGTGGACTCCGTGCCGCAGCCGCTCCCCTCCTTGAACGAGCTGCTGGATGAGGTGCGCGCGCCCGGCGCCAGCCGAGCGGACGTGGATGCGCTGATCGCGGGCCTCTCCCGGCCGCTGCCCGAAGGCCAGTCTCCTCGCGAGCGCGCGGATCTGCTGCTGGCCCTCATCGAGGATGAGCGCCTCGCGGACTTCACCGGCCGGGACGGCCGCACGGTGCGTGGCGCCGCGGTCCAGGCCCTGCTGGAGCTCGGCTACCCCTACGCCCTCGAGGTGCCCCCCGAGGCACTCGCCGCCAAGGACTCCGTCTCCGAGGAAGAGGGGCAGCCCGTCGTCCCGCTGCTCTCCACCAGCAATGGGAAGTGGGGCTTCGGGCTCCTCATGGGCCTCGGGGCGCTGATGCTGCTCCCAGCGCTCTACATGTCCGTCCAGGCGGACTCGATCGCGGCCCTGCTGGTCTTCCTGACCCTCGTCTCCTGCCTCACCTTCCTGCCCGCGGGCATGACGCTGCTCGGCCACAACATGGGCAATCGCGTCATCAAGGGCATCGGGTCCTTCTGGCTGATTCTCTGCAGCCTGCTCTGGCTGGGGCCCTCCATCGCCATGCTCGGCAGCGGCAGCCTGGTCGGGCTGCTCCCCCTCGTCACTGGCAGCGTGTCCCTCATCGGCACCTGGCTCATGAACTCGAAGTCCTGAGCAGGCATCACCTCACTCCTTGCTGGTGAGCGCTCGGCGCAGGTGGCTGTAGGCGATGTCCGCCAGGGCATCGAACGTCGGCAGCTCCCACGAGAGCCGGTGCTGCGCCCGCCAGTCCTCCGCCCAGAACAGGAACACCTCGAGCTGCTCGGGGCTGGGAGACACCTGCCGCCGCGCCCGCTTCGCCCGGCGGAGCGCCTCCAGCGGACTGTCTCCCTGCGCCACCAGCACGCACAGCGCCAGCATCGCGCTCCGGCCAACGCCGTGCTCGCAGTGGATGTACACCTTGTGGCCTCGCTCCAGGTGCTGCGTCACCCACCGCACCCCGTCGCGCAGCATGGGCAGGCTGATCGCGCGCAGATCCAGGGTGGGCAGGTGCAGCAGGGTGATGCCGTGCTCGCGCAGCACGTGCTCGTCGTCACACGCCTCCACCCGCACATCCACCACGTGGCGGATGCCCAGCCGCAACGCCAGGTGCTCCGCGGCCTCGATGGGGAAGCGCCCCCCCACCGCCACCTGCGGCGTCACCCAGTCGAGGTTCAGCTCCCACTGAGATTCACCCATCCAAAGGGCCCCCTCACCCCCGTGTGCCTGCTCCAGCGTAGGCCGCCTGCCCGGCTCCGGCAGACCCGCCCCGGCATTCCCGAATCATTTCAGACACTTAGACGGCACAGGACCGACTTGGGCTGAAATGTGGGGAAGAAACATCTGAATACGCAACTTGTGGGACTCAGGTTTCGAGAATCTTTTCGAAAATCTTCTCGCGGCCTGGAGTGACCACCTCAATGAGCTACCGGATTCAGTCTGGCGACACCCTGTCGAAGCTGGCCCAGCGCTACAACACCTCCGTCAGCGCGCTCATGAAGGCCAACCCCCAGGTGAAGGACGCCAACAAGATCTTCACGGGGAAGATGCTGAACATCCCCGGCTCGCGAGATGAGTTCGTCGGCAGCACCGGTGGCGGCAGCCGTCCTGGGAGCACCCCTGGCGCGGCGGGCCCGCAGGGCCCCGTGAACGCGGGCCCGGGCACGCGCGGCCCCGGTGGCAGCCCGTTCGACATCGCCCAGTCGCACCTGGGCAAGAACGCCGGCTCGCTGAAGCTGGAGCAGAGCGGCGTCGGCGCGGACATGGAGGACTGGGTCCCCAACAACGTCAACTGCGCCAACTTCGTCTCCGCGTGCCTCGAGCAGGCCGGGCAGATCTCCAACGCCCAGCACAACAACTCGGTGATGGGCCTGCAGGCCAACCTGGACAAGGACCCGAACTTCAAGCGCGTCTCGCTGGCCGATGCCAGGCCGGGCGACGTGGTGAGCATGAAGACGCCGGGTGGGCAGCACGTGGTGATGTTCGCGGGCATGAAGGACGGCAAGCCCCAGTTCATCGGCTCCAACAACGTGAACCCGGATGGTTCTCAGCGGATCAGCCTCTCCTCGATGAACTACCCCATCATGTCCATCCACCAGTATCGCGGCTGAAGCCATCATCCCCCACTTCAACCGCCCATCATGGGGCTCCCGTCTCATCCCAGCGGGAGCCTCGTGTCATTTCTGGAGTCCGGCAGGCCGAGCGCGCTCGCCCCGCGGGGCTGGAGCGGCGCTCACTCCGCCACCAGGGTCAGCTCGGTAATCTCGGGCGCGGGCCCCAGGCGCAGCGGAGGTCCCCAGTAGCCGGTGCCACGGCTGGTGTACACGCGGATGCCCGCGATGTGCGCCAGCCCGCGGATGACGGGCTGCTGGAGCTTCACGAAGAACATGAAGGGGAAGAGCTGGCCGCCGTGCGTGTGCCCGGACAGCTGCAGGTCCACGCGCAGCCCCTGGGCCAGGAACGCCGTGCGCGGCTGGTGCGCCAGGAGCACGCGCGGCACATCCTCCGGAGCCCCCTCGAGCGCCAGGTCCGGCCGGCACGCGTGGGCTGGATCCATGCGCCCGCCCTCGTGGTCAGTCACCCCGGCCACCACGAGCCGCGCCTCGGAGCGCTCGATGACGCGGTGCTCGTTGTGCAGCACGGTGAGCCCCAGCCGCGCCACCTCGGCGGCCCACGCGGCGCCTCCGTGGTAGTACTCGTGGTTGCCGGTGACGTAGTAGACGCCGAGCGGCGCGCGCAGCCCGGACAGCGGGGCCACCTCGTCGCGCAGCGTGCGCACGCTGCCGTCCACCAGGTCTCCCGTCACCGCGATGATGTCCGGCTCCAGCGCGTTCACCTGCTCCACCACGCGGCGCAGGAAGTGCCTGTCCAGCGTGGGGCCGATGTGGACGTCGGAGATCTGCACCACGCGCACGCCGTGCAGGCCCTGGCCCAGCTTCTGGACGGGAATCCGCAGCCGCTCCACCCGCGCGCGGCCGCGGGCGGTGAGGAAGGCGACGGCGAGCGCCGGCAGCACCACCGCCACCACGCCCGCCGCCTTGCCCCGCGCGAGCGCCTGGGCGTCGGGCGCCGAGCCCAGCAGGCCCCACACCGCGCCGAGCAGGTCCGCCACGAGCGTGGCCGTGAGCAGCAGCCCGAAGGTGCCCAGCCACAGCATGGACGTCCAGTACAGCGCCTGGTTCAGCGCGGTGGGCCGGCGGCGCGAGGCCACGAAGCCCATGGGGATGGAGAAGAAGAGCAGCGCCAGCGCTGCGTAGCCGAGCGCCTCCCACGGCTGCCCCAGGTTCGGCTCCGACACCAGCCGCAGCCCGAGGTAGCCATGCAGGCCGCCCACCAGGCCCACCACGAACACGATGGCGACCATGCCTCGGATGATGAGGCCGATGGGAACCTGGCTCAGCGGGACACCGTCGTGCTGCTCGCGCTCCAAGCCCTGAGAGGACTCCGCCATCCGTCGCTCCATCCGCGGCGCAGGCCCTGCCGCCAGACTCGAGTACTCCAGCATAACGAGGAGCCCGGAGCGGCGCCCGAGATCCAACCCGGCAGCTCACGGCGCCGGGAATAAGGGACGCGGCTCGGCCCCGGTGCTGAAGCGGGACCAGGTGACGGGCATCGTCGGTGGCGAGCAGCCGGTACGAGGGCTGGCGCTCGTGCGCAGGACGCATCGAGAGTCCGGTGTACCTCGAGCTGCCTCCCACGCTCGCCGAGGGAGGGGACGCGCGGACAGTGGCGGCCCTCGGCCTCATCCTCGGCACGCCCTGAGCGGCCTACTCCCGCCGCCGCAGCCGCGCCGCGCCCAGCCCGACGAGCAGCGCCAGGGCGCCCATCCCCGCGCCCGGAGAGGCGCCACAGCCACAGCCCGCCTCGAGCACCTGGGGGGACTTCACCTCGAAGCGAGTCTCGCCGGAGGAAGCGCCCGCGAAGCCATTCTGGTCCCAGGCACGGACGATGGCGCCGTGAGCGCCCGGCGCGAGCTTCTGCGCATCGGTGAGCGTGTAGCGGAAGCGCCGCTGATCATCCAAGGGCACGCGGGCCACCTCGGCGCCGTCCACCTCGATGCTCACGGAGGCTCCGCTGGGGCTCATGCCCGCGAACGAGGTCAGCGCCTCCACCGCCTCGTCCTGCATGGGGACGACCAGGATGGGCGCGTCTCCGAACAGGCCTCCATCCCCGGTGGAGCCTCCATCCGGGGTGAAGCCTCCATCCGGGGTGGAGCCTCCATCCGGGATGCCGCCATCGCCTGGGTCTGCTCCCACGTCGAACTGGTTGACCGTGGAGCGCGGGCTGTAGGCGCCGAACACCTCCGCCGAGGCCTGCAGCGTGTGCGCGCCCGGAGCCATGTCCAGCGGCGGCTCGTACGTGAACACGCCCGAGCCGCCCGCCACCACCCGCGTGTAGGCCTCGCCATCCAGGAACAGGTGGACGACGACACCAGGATCCGCCGCGCCCTCGATGTGAGGCCGCCGGGGCAGCCCCGTGGCCCCGTTCGCGGGCTGGGTCAGCGTGGGCGTGGCAGGCACCTGGTACGGCAGCGGGTACTGCTGCTCGTCGCCCTGGGAGTCGCCGCTGTTGACGGAGTCCGGTCCCGCCCCATTGGTGTCGCCCGTCACCGTCGACTGTCCGCCGAGCCCGGCGACGACCGAGGTCTGACAGCTGATGGGATTGCCTTGCAGGAAGATGATGCCGCCGCCGCCCCCTCCGCCGGGGCCGGACGCATTGTCGGGACTCAGGGCGTCTCCTCCCGCCCCTCCCGACGCCCGCGCCAGGTTGCAGCTCAGCCCCTGCGCGGTACGCAGGGAGATGAAGCCTCCCGCGCCACCGCCTCCAGCTCCGTCATCGAGCGAGGACGCGGTGTACGTCCCCGTGGCGCCCATCGCGCTGAACAGACCCGCGCCGGAGATCTCCGACGCGCGGATGAGGATTGCTCCTCCTCCGGCGCCGCCCGCCGTCTTGGCATCCACATGCCCACCTCCGCCGCCGCCTCCACCTCCGAAGAGGAGCTGCTCGTAGGGCAGGTAGGCCACGCGCGCTCCGCCCAGACCGCCCCGCTCACTGTTGCTCTCGACGGTGAACCCGCCCTTGCCGCCGATGCCGGCGTGGCCTCCTCCGGCGCCCCCGGAGTTGTGGCACACACCGCTCCCGCCGCCGTTGGCCAGGTTGCCCCGCCCGGACGCGGCGCCGAAGCGCCCGGCCACCACGCTCTCTCCTTTATAGGAACCGCCGTTGCCGGCAGCCTCATCGAGCGAGATGCATTGCTCGAGGTTGGGGTGGTTCACGAAGGCGCCGCCGCGAAAGCCCGCGCCATCCGCGACGATGGCCCCCTCCACGGTCACCCGCCCCGTGGCCAGCAGGGCCACGATGCCGCCCACGCTCCCATTCCAGGGCAGGGCCCTCACGGACGCTCCCGCGCTCACCCGGAAGGTCGTGTACTCGGGCACGCTCACCACCTGCGACACGTTCGCCGCGTAGCTGTGCTGCAGCGGAGCGGTCAGCACCAGCCCGGTGTCGCGCACGCTCTCCACCCGTGCGTACTCGAAGCGCCCCACGGGGCCGCTGCTGAGGTTGATGGGGCGCTGGTCTCCCGAGACGGGCGCGGGCTGCAGGCCCGCGGCCTGATGGATGAGCACCAGCCCTCCCACCGTGAAGAGTCCTGAGTTGGTGAGGGTCAGCTCCTTCGTCCCCGCCGGCGCGCTGAGGGTGAGCTGCCCGTAGCGGTTGATGACCGTGTTGGGAGCATCCACCCGCAGGGAGCCATTCCGGCCTGTCCCCAGCCCGAAGGTGTCCGGCTCAGCCAGCGCCGCTCCCGAGACGAGCAGGCCCAGCAGGAAGAGTTGGATCCGCATGGGGCCATGCTGCCCCAGCTTGCCAAGGGAGGTCGAGCCTGGGGGTCAGCTCCTCGACGATCCCTCGGCGATCGGAGCCAGGTCGCGCGCGTTCACGGGAGCGAAGAAGGACTGGCGCAGCAGGCGCGGCAGGGCTCGCTTGTCCACGCACAGCAGCTGGAGCGCATCCATCCACTCGCCGAGCACGGCGATGGCGCGGACGTCCGGGGCTTCCCGGTAGAGATCATTCATGTTGTGGACGAGCGCGCTCAGGTCCTCCACCTCCCAGCGCTCGGTGTTCTCGCCGACGAGCACGTGCAGCTCCAGCGTACGGCGCTCACGCACATCCACGAGCTTGAAGCCCCGAGCCGCGCCACCCATGGCCTGGGTGAGCGGGCCGACGAGCTCGTCCGGCCGCACACCCAGCGCGACGGAGAGGCCCCCGTGGAGCAGGCCGGCGTCGCACAGGCGCAGCAGGGACACCTCTGGCGGCTCGCCGGGAACGAGCACCTCGGTGACGGCCGCGCGGTCCTTCAGGAGCCGCTCTCGGGCCAGCAGATCGGGCAGGGAAGCCATGGCGCGCACCCTACCCCCGCCGCGACGGAAGCGGGATGGCGCAGAGCGCTCCAGGCACCGGCAGGCGACACACCCCGACGTGGGGATGGGCCAAGGGAAGGCCCTGGCTCAAGGGCGTGTGGCCAGGAGGGCGAACACGCGGTGGGGAATGGAGAGCGGATCCCGCGGAAAGCGCGCGGAGAGGAGCGCGGCGTGAGCCTCGTCGAAGCGGGCGACCTGGTCGTTCGGGAGCGAGCCTCCCACCTTCGCGCTCGCGCGGACGCGGCCTCGCCAGCCCTCGTGGGTGTAGGGCACGTCCACGTCGAAGGAGAAGGACTGCAGGCGGACGAACCCGGCGGCGCCCGCGTCCTGGAACCACTGAGGGTAGAGGCCCATGCCGTGCCCGTACCGGACGTAGGGCTGGAGGGGGCCGGGGTTGAAGGTGTCGATGAGCGCCTCGGTGGCCTCCACGACGTTCCCCGGCAGGGAGAGCCAGTCGAAGTGGGCGATGACGAGCCGGCCTCCAGGCACGAGCAGCCGCAGGGCCTCCCGGGCCGCGGCGGGCCGGTCGAACCAGTGCCAGCACTGGCCGGCGGTGACGAGCTCGAACGCGCCGGAGGTCTGCTCGGTGCGCTCGGCCGGGGCCCGCCGGTAGTCGATGGAGAGCCCCTCCTCGGAGGCGAGCCGCCGGGCCGTCTCCAGCATGGGCTCCGAGATGTCGAGCCCCGTGACGGAGCACCCGTGTCGCGCGAGCCCTCGGGCCAGCGTGCCCGTGCCCGTCCCGAGGTCCACGGCGCGCAGCCCGGGCCGCAGGACGCCCTCCTTCACGAGCCGCTCGAAGAAGGACTCTGGGAAGCCCGCGCGGTGCTTCGCGTAGTCGTCCGCCGTCCGCCCGAAGTCCGCCTGCATGACCGTCCTCCCTGCCGCTCCGAGGTTCATCTCGACAGCAAGTCGAGTCGAGTCGACAATTCTCCCGGAGGCTTCGACAGGCATGGTGAAGCGGAGCGATGGCCGGGCTCAAGCTCGATTCGATGATCGACATGAGGAGCTGATGACGGCGGCCCAGGCGTCGGCGCTGCTGGGCGTGAAGCGGGCGACGCTCTACACGTACGTGAGCCGAGGGCTCGTGCGGTGTGTGCCCGAGCCGGGCACCAAGGAGAACCGGTACGTCCGCGCGGACCTGGAGCGGCTGAAGGCGCGGCACGACGCCCGGGCGGGGCACGCGGCGGTGGCCTCGGGAGCGCTGCGCTGGGGCGAGCCCGTCATCGACTCGTCCATCTCCCGCGTGGGGGCGGAGGGGCTGGCCTATCGCAAGCACCTGGCGGTGGAGCTGGCGGTGCAAGGGCGCTCCTTCGAGCAGGTGGCGGAGCTGCTGTGGACGGGCGAGCTGCCGGACACCGCCATGCAGTGGCCAGCGCCCGAGCTTCCGTTTCCCCCCTCGTCGCTGGTGGGCCTGCTGCCCCGGGATGCGCCTCCGCTCACCGTGCTGTCGGCGGTGATGCCGCTGCTGGCGGCGGCGGACCCCGTTCGCTTCGCCGCGCCTCCGGAGCAGGAGCGGCTCCGGGCCCGACGCGTGCTGCGTCAGCTCGGAGCGTGGGTGGGCGGAGCTCAAGGGGCGTCGCGGGTGGCGCAGGCGCTGAAGGAAGAGACGGTGGCGGCCTCGCTGGCTCGGGCGCTGGGGGTGGAGGTGAGGCGAGCGGTGGAGCCCCTCAACCGGGCGCTGGTGCTGTGCGCGGACCACGAGCTGAACGTCTCCACCTTCACGGCGCGCGTGACGGCCTCCTCCGGAGCGGACCTCTATGCGTGCGTGAGCGCGGCGCTGGCGGCGCTCTCGGGCCCGCGGCATGGCGGCGCCTGCGACCGCATCGAAGCGCTGATGCAGGAGGTGGGGCGCCCGGAGCGCGCGGCCACGGTGGTGCGCGAGCGGCTGCGGCGGGGCGAGTCCGTCCCGGGTTTCGGACATCCGCTCTACCCGGAGGGAGATCCCCGCACGCCTCCGCTGCTGGAGGTGGCGTGGGGCGTGCGGCCGGAGCCCACCGCGGTGCGCATGGTGCGCGCGGTGGTGGAGGCCATGGCCGAGGCGGGGCACCCGCCACCCACGGTGGACCTTGGACTCGTGGCACTGTCGGCGGCGCTGGGGCTGCCTCCGGGCGCGGCGGCGGCGGTGTTCGCGGTGGGGCGCGCGGCGGGCTGGGTGGCCCACGTGCTGGAGCAGCGTGAGCAGGGCCACCTGCTGCGCCCACGTGCGAGGTACGTGGAGCCGCCTCCCCACCAGTCCACCCCCTGACCGGTCGCTGCCTGTCCGAACTGGTCTGCTTGTCATACCAGTTGGGTACCGGCCCGCGCACAGGGGGCCTCCCTGGCCGGGCAGTCCTTGGCGGAGGCGCCTCCCGAGCACCGGAGTACATCTGCTGGGGCCGATCGTTCACCGGTTGTCATGGTTCCCCACACACAGCGCGAGGTGGCGGACGCTCCCGCGGCAGGCTCCAGCAGCCCGCACTCCCCTCCCGGAGCAGCGACACCAACATGAGGACCGACGCACGGGCGGTCGGGGCCCGCGCCGCACCAGGAAGACACCATGCCTCGTTCCTATCGCTGGCCACATCCCCTGCTGCTGAGCCTGCTGCTGGGCCTGTCATCGGCCTGCTCGGAGTCCATCGACGGGCCCGACGGGCGGCGCGATCTGCTCTTCACCTTCGACGGGAGCACGCAGGGCTGGAGCTCCGGCTTCACGGACCTGGCGCCGATCCAGGAACCGAGCGTCGACTTCCTCTTCGAGCGCCGCGAGCTCCCCACCGAGACGCAGCTCATGGGAGGCGCGCTCTTCCTCTCGGGAAGGAACGTGAGCGACGACCTCTTCATGTTCGTCGCGCACCCGGTGGAGGACCTGAGGCCCGACACGCCCTACTCGCTCGTCTTCGAGCTGGAGCTGGCGAGCAACGCGGCCACGGGCTGCACGGGCATCGGCGGCGCTCCGGGCGAGAGCGTGTTCCTCAAGGTGGGAGCCGCGAGCGTCCAGCCCGCGCGCGTGACGAACGAGACGGGCCACTACCGGCTCAACGTGGACAAGGGGAACCAGTCGGAGGGCGGCGCCAACGCGCAGGTAGTGGGAGACATCGCCAATGGCTCGACGGACTGCACCAGCCCCACCTACCGGCGCATCACCCGGGACAACCGGGACGACCCGCTCCGCATCACCTCGAACAGCGAGGGTCGGCTCTGGCTGCTGGTCGGCACGGACTCGGGTTTCGAAGGCAACACCGCGCTCTACTTCGACACGATTCGTGTCGTCCTCGAGCCGGCCGAGCAATAGGGTGGACCCGTGACGACCACCCGCTCCTATCCCCCCTGGCTCATCGTCTCGCGGATGCTGGGCACCGCGGCGCTCATCGGCGCGCTGGCGGTGACGCTCAAGCCCGGCGTGGCGCCGCCCCTGCTCGGGCCCATCTTCATCTTCGCGTTCCTGGTGCTGCGCCTGGGCAGCGAGTGGACGCTCGCCATCCGCTACCCGGACGAAGAAGGCCGCCACCGACGCTCGGCGATCCTCAATACGGTGATCGCGCTCGTCGTGACGGCCTTCTGGTTCTACGCCCGCAGCCGCGGGCTGGGGCGCTGGGGCTGACTACACGTTGAAGCGGAAGTGCATGCAGTCGCCGTCCTGGACGACGTACTCCTTGCCTTCCACGCGCAGCAGGCCCTTCTCCTTCACGGCGGACTCGCTGCCGAGCTTGATCAGGTCCTCCCAGCGCATCACCTCGGCCTTGATGAAGCCGCGCTCGAAGTCCGAGTGGATGACGCCGGCCGCCTGGGGGGCCTTGTAGCCCTTGTGAATGGTCCAGGCGCGGCACTCCTGCTCGCCCACCGTGAAGTACGTGAACAGGCCCAGCAGCTTGTAGCCGGCGCGCACCACCTTGTGCAGGCCCGGCTCGCTCAGCCCGGCGCTCTCCAGGAAGCCCGGCCGCTCCTCCTCGGGCAACTGCTGGATCTCCGCCTCCATGGCCGCGGCGAGCACCACCACCTCGGCGCCCTCCTTCTGGGCCATCTCCTTCACGGCGCGCACGTGCGGAGACTCATCCTCCTTGCCGATCTGCCCCTCGGAGATGTTCGCCACGTACAGCACCGGCTTGTCCGTGAGCAGGAACAGCTCGCGGATGGCGGCGCGCTCGTCGTCCGTCAGCTTCTGTCCGCGCACGGTGATGCCCGCGTCCAGGCCAGCCTTGACCTTGTCCAGCAGCGTCAGCTCCGCCTTGGCCTCGTCGCCCGCCTTGCCGCCCATCTTGGCGTTGCGCTGGGCGCGCTCGCGGCGCTTCTCCACCGTCTCCAGGTCCTTGAGGCACAGCTCCGTGTCCACCACGTCCCGGTCCCGCACCGGATCCACGCCGCCCTCGACGTGGGTGACGTTGTCATCCACGAAGCAGCGCAGCACGTGCAGCACCGCGTCCACCTGGCGGATGTTGGCCAGGAACTGGTTGCCCAGGCCCTCGCCCTTGGAGGCGCCTCGCACCAGGCCGGCGATGTCCACGAACTCCAGCGAGGTGGGGATCTTCTTCAGGGGCTTGATGAGCACCGACAGCTTGTCCAGCCGCTCGTCCGGCACCGGCACCACGCCCACGTTCGGCTCGATGGTGCAGAACGGGTAGTTGGCCGCCTGAGCACCGGCGGCGGACAGCGCATTGAAGAGGGTGGACTTGCCCACGTTGGGCAGCCCGACGATTCCGATGGAGAGACCCATGACGGTTCCTTGGAACAGCTCCGGCGGCGGGCTGCTTCCCGGCGAGCCGGGCTAGGCGCGCGGGGTACCGCCCGGCGTGGGCAGGCCCTTGACGAACTGCTCGGCCAGCGCGCGGTGCTTGGCGTCATCCATCCGCTCGGCGATGAGCTTGCCCGCCACCTCGACGGCCAGGTCCACCGCCATGGCGCGGATGTCCGCGACGGCCTTGGCGCGCTGGTCCTCGATCTCGCGCCGGGCCTGGGCCTTGAACTCCTCGGCCTCCTTGCGGCTCTTGGCCATCAGCTCCTCGCGGTACTTCTCCACGTCCTGCTGGTTGCGGCGCATCATCTCCGCGGCCTCCTGGCGGGCCTGGGCGATGGCCGTCTTCTGCTCGGCCAGCAGCTTCTCGGCCTCGGCGCGCTCGCGCTTGGCGCTCTCGATGGCGCTGGCGATCTGCTTCTCGCGCTCCTCGACGAGCGAGAGGATGGGGCCCCACGCCTTCCAGCGCAGCACCACGAGGACGAGGATGAAGGTGATGAGGGTCCAGAAGATGAGGCCCGGGCGGACCTCCAGGAAGCTGGCGGCGAGGAGGAGGGTGTTCATCGAAGTCATCCTTCGCGGAAGGGCGGGAGGGTACGGCGAGAGTTCACGACGTCGGAGGCCTGGGGCCTCGTGCTCCACGGGGGGAGCGGGCCGCGGCGCGGCGCCCGCGGAGAAGCGCGAGCGCCGGACCGGGGTTGCTGCCTGCTCGACTAGGTCTTGGTGGCGAGCAGGATGCAGATCACCAGCGCGAACAGCGTGGCGCCTTCGATGAGCGCCGCGGCGATGATCATGGAGGTGCGGATGTCGCCGCCGGCGGCCGGCTGACGGCCCGTGGCCTCCATGGCGGAGGCGGCCAGCTTACCGATGCCGAGGCCGGCACCGATGATGGCGAGGCCGGCGCCAATGCCGGCGGAGAGGAACGCGAGAGCGAGGTTGGTCATGGGAGCACTTCTTCTTTCTTCGTAGGTAGGACCCGCTTGTGGGGGGGTCGTCGTCCCTTTTGGACTACCTCCGGCGACCTTTCGAATCGCCGGGTTCTTTCCGGGGCGCCCGCTGCTACCGGAGGCCCCGCCAACTCAGAGGAGCCTGCTCAGACGTGGTGGCCGCGGCCGTGGTCGTGGCTCACCGCGCCCTCGTGGTGGCCCTCGCCGTGCTCGTGGGCGTGGTCACCGTGGTGGCCCATGGCCACGCCCATGCCGATGAAGAGCGCCGAGAGCATGGTGAAGACGTAGGCCTGCACGAAGGCCACGAACAGCTCCAGGAAGTAGATGCCCATCGCGAAGGGCACGGCCACCAGGCCCACCGCCGCGCTGTTCATCATGAAGATGAGGCCGAGCAGGAAGAAGATGACGATGTGGCCCGCCAGCATGTTGGCGAACAGACGCATCGTGAGGGCGAAGGGCTTGGTGAACAGGCCCAGGATCTCCACCGGAATCATGATGGGCCACAGCGCGAAGTGCACGCCGCCGGTGAGGTGCGCCAGGTAGCCGCCGAAGCCCGCCGCGCGGATGCCCGCCACCTGGGTGAGGACGAAGGTGCACAGCGCCAGGGCGCAGGTGACGGCGATGTTGCCCGTGGCCGTGGCCATCCAGGGGAACAGGCCCAGCATGTTCATGAAGAGGATGAAGAAGAACGCGGTGAGCAGGAAGGGCACGTAGCGCGGGCCCTCCTCCTTGCCGATGTTCTTGATGGCCAGCTCGTCCCGGACGAAGAGCACCAGCATCTCGAAGATGTTGGCGCCCGCCCCGCGCGGCACCAGCTTCGACTTGTCGCGGTTGCTCCAGATGAGGATGGAGCCGATGAGCAGCAGCGCCGCCAGCCACATCATCACCGTGTGCTTGGTGATGGACAGGTCCAGGCAGCCGGCCAGCAGCCCCGGGTGCGCCGCGCCGTGTCCGCCCTCGGCCGCGCCGTGCTCGCCCGCGGGCGCCGCGCAGGCCCCCTCCTTCAGGGGGATGAGGATCTGCGGCAGGTGGATGGTCACGTGGTCGTGGCTGAGGGGAATCTCGAACTCGTACTCCGGCGAGTCCGCCACGTGGTGCATGATGAAGCCGGCCACGTCCTCCTTGGGTTGATCGCCCGCCGCGGCCGACGGCTCCGCGGCCAGCGCGATACCGGCGAACAGACTGGCGAACAGGACCATTGCCTTGCGCATCACTCGTCTCCGCTCGCCGCGCTCTTGGAGGCGGCGTTCACGTAGCTGATCTCCACCCACTGCAGCACAAAGTAGACGCCGAAGAAGCCGACGACGAATCCCCACGGCCCCATTCCCCGCGACACCATCGCGTACAGCCCGGCCCCCACCGTCACCGCCCGGAGCGCGAACACCAGGCCCACCACCTTCAGCGCCGCCGGGAGGCTGCGCCGCACCGCCCTTCGCTTCAGCGCCAGCGACACCACCCCGGTGAGCGCAGCCAACCCCGTGCCCCACAACGCCGGCCACCGGTGCTCGGGCGCCTGCGGCAGTCCCGCCGCCAGCGCCATGCCCACCACCGCCACCCCCGCCGCCACCATCGCGTGGTTCTGGAAGGTCTCCCCTGCCCCGGCCGTGTCCTTCACTTCTTCTTCCCCAGCCGGGTCATCTCATGCAGGAACCCGTAGAAGCCCACCACGGTGCCCACCACGCTCAACCCCACCAGCATCCAGGGCTTGGTCCCCAGCCACCGGTCCAGCAGCAGCCCGCCGATCACCCCCACCGCCGTCCCGCCCACCATCTTCCAGACCGCGGAGATGTAGGGCATGGCCGCCCTCATCTGCCGGGCGCTCGGGCCCAGCTCGCTGCCTTCCTGCCCCTCTCCACCCTGTTCCCGGGGCTCCTCTGCCATCGGACGCCTCACCAACTCCCGGGAAAGCCTGAGGTTTCCGCCGCCGCCGCCGCCGCCAGAATCCACGCGCGCGCGCCGCTTAGCACTGAAGATGCGGCATGCGCAACCGCTACCGTCGGCGGGGGGGGCCCAGGTACCAGTCCGGGTTAGGGCTGCGGGAAGCGCAGGTTGGGGAACGGGAGGGCCCGTCGGGCTCGCGGGGCCGCTCGCGCGGCTAGCGCGGCCAGCCCACCCTCACCAGCGTACCGCTCGGATCCGAGACCGCGAACTCCCGGATGCCCCAGGGCTTGTCCTCCGCCTGGCGGCCGAAGCGGGCGGCGAGCGCGTCCACATTCTGGGCGTAGAAGTAGACGCCGTAGGGGTTGCGTTCGGGGACCACCCAACCCGGGACCGTGCCGGTCAGATGGACGCGCGCCCCACTCGGGTCCCGCAGGATGCGGTAGCGCTCCGCGGGGTAGATCGACTCCGCCTTGAAGCCCAGGCGCTCATAGAAGGCCTGGCTCTCATCGAGGTCATCGCAGGGAATGATGGGGACGAGGCCATGCTCCAGGTCCATCGGCGAGGCTCCTTGGTGGCTTCACTGCGCCTGACTCTAGACCAGGGGCGCGAGCCCACGTCCCGCTACTTCCACAGTCGCCATCACCGCCCCACCAGCGCCAGCTTGAGAAGGGACTCCCTGCTCATGGGAGGAGGACACCATGCCGAAGCCACTCCACCTCACCTCGCCCCGCTTCCAGGACGGCGAGACCATCCCCATCGCCTTCACCTGCGAGGGAGAGGACAGGTCCCCGCCCCTCCACTGGGAAGAAGTCCCCCCCGGGACGCGCAGCCTGGCCCTCGTCGTCGAGGACCCCGACGCGCCGGATCCTCGCCACCCCCAGCGCACCTGGTGCCACTGGCTCCTCTACAACCTGCCTCCCGGCACCCGGGACATCCCCGAGGGCGCACGCCCCGACATGCTGCCCAGAGGAGCCCTCGAGGGACTGAATGACTGGCAGCGCCCCGGCTACGGAGGCCCGTGCCCGCCCATCGGCCGCCACCGCTACTTCTACCGCCTGTACGCCCTGGACACCGTGCTGCCAGACCTGGGCTCGCCCACTCGCGACCAGCTGCTCGCGGCCATCCGAGGCCACGTGCTCGCGGAGGCGGAGCTGATCGGCACCTACGAGAAGACCCACCCCCACGTCAGCGCCTGAGTCTCCGCCACCCGGCCAACAGTGGGGCCCCCCCGAGTCGGGACGGTCGCTTCCCCTCGGAGGGTCCCGGGTGCGATGTTTCGCGCCTGTGACGACGTCCAGTGAAGCCGGCACGCAGTACCGGCACTTCGACGCGATGCCCCTCTGTCTTGGAGTCATCCGGGACGGGCGGGTCATCTACGCCAATGCGTCGCTGCTGGACCTGCTGGGGCGCCCCACCGGGGAGCTGATCGGGCGCTCCGTTCAGGAGCTGCTCCGGCGCTTCCCCGAGGGCGAGGCGCTGCTGGAGCGCCACACGCGCCGCATGCGCGGAGAGGACGTGCCCTCGGTGTTCGAGCTCCTGCTGCGCACCCCCGCCGGGGAGCGGCGCGTGGAGGTGTCCATCTCCGTCGAGGGGCAGGACGCGCTGCTGCTCGTCCGGGACATGAGCGCCCGCGCCCACCACCGCACCGTGCTCCAGCGGCTGGCGGAGCTGGGCGCCAGCCTGCCCGGCATGGGCACCGAGAAGGAGGTGCTCACCCGCGTCTTCGACGGGCTGGTGGAGCTGGGCTTCACCTTCGCCTACGTGATGCCGGTGGGCGAGCGGGCCCTGCTCGAGCGGCTGTACGTGCCCCCCGAGCTCTCCGAGCCGTCCATGGAGCGCGCCTGGAGGGAGGGGATGACGGGCCTCTGGTCTCCCCTGCTGGAGCGCACCTGGCAGGAGGGCTCGGCGTATGCCCCCGAGTTCGCCCGGGAGGCCTTCCACTTCTTGAGGGAGGAGCTCCCGGACCGGCTGCGCAAGCGCCTCACCGAGGCCCGGCTCCACGTCATCGGCGTGCGCATCGAGGTCAGCGGCATGCGCCGGGCGGTGCTCGTGGTGGCCACGCCCTGGCTGCGCGAGGAGGAGCTGCCCCCGCTGCGGCTCTTCGGCGCCCAGGTGTCCGCCGCGCTGGACGCGGCGCTCACCATCTCCCAGCTGTCCGCGCAGAACACCTCGCTGGCCGCGCTCAACCGCCTGGCCTCCACGGCGGCCACCGCCCGCGAGCCCCGGGACTTCTTCGGCCCCGGCACCAAGGAGATCACCCGGCTGCTGGACTGCCAGGCGCTGGGCCTCTTCCTGCGCAAGGACGGCTCCGAGGAGATGGAGCTGGTGTACGCCCAGGGCCTGGACGCCATCAGCGCCGAGCAGTACGGGCGGATGCCGGTGCGCGGCAGCATCTCCGGCCAGGCCATGGAGCAGGGCTCGGCGCTGGTGCTGGAGGCCGAGTCCTGCACCGGCCCCACGCGCCAGCACATGCTGCGCCAGGGCTACTCCACGGTGGCGGTGGTGCCGCTGCGGGTGCGCTCGCGCCTGGTGGGCACGCTGGTGGTCGCCTTCCGTCAGCGCCGCGGGCTGTCGCACCTGGAGCGCGAGACGCTCCAGGCCATGGGCGCGCACTTCGCCGCCGCCACCGAGTCCCACCGCCTGCTCACCGAGGTGCGCCGCCGCGCGGATGATCTCGCCCTCATCCACGAGGTGAGCCGGAAGATGGTGGCCACCCTGGAGATGGATCTGCTGATGCAGATCGGCGTGGAGGGCCTGGCGCTCATCGCCCGCTCGCCGGACGCCGCCCTGCTGCTGCTGGACGCCCAGGGCCAGCGGCTGGAGCTGCGCGCCTCCGTCCACCACAAGCCGGAGCTCCAGGGCCTGTCCGTGTCCATCCGGCCCCAGGATGGCTCGCTCTCGGCCAGGACGCTCCAGACGCGCATGCCCATCATCGTGGAGGCCGCGGAGAAGGATCCGAGCCTCCACCGGCTGGCCCAGGAGCTGGGCATCACCGCCGCGCTGATGCTGCCCCTGGTGGTGCGCGAGCGCGCCATCGGCGTGGCCATCATCCTCGAGACGTCCGGGCCGCGCCGCTTCACGGACTCGGAGGTGGAGCGCGCCTCCGCCATCACCAACCAGCTGGCGCTGGCGCTGGAGCAGGCCCGCCTCATCGAGGACCTCAAGAAGAGCTACGCGGAGCTGGCCCGCACGCAGGAGCAGCTCGTCCAGCGCGAGCGGCTCGCGGCGCTCGGCGAGCTGGCGGCGGTGGTGGCCCACGAGGTGCGCAACCCCCTGGGCGCCATCTTCAACTCCGTCTCCTATATCCGCCGCCTCATCGGCACCTCCAACCCCGCGCTGCCGCTGGTGGAGATCGTCGCGGAGGAGGCCGACCGGCTCAACCGCATCGTGGACGACCTGCTGCACTTCGCGCGGCCGCCCTCGCCCTCGCCCACGCCCATCCCGCTGCGCAAGCTGCTGGAGGACTCGGTGCGCTCGGCGCTGACGGACGCCACCGGCAAGGTGGAGGTGGAGTGGGACCTGGAGGCCGACGTGCCGGTGCTGGTGGACGAGCGGATGATCCGCCAGGCCTTCCTCAACCTCGCCCTCAACGCCGTGCAGGCCATGCCGCAGGGCGGCACCCTGCGGGTGGGCGTGTGCCGCGCGACGGGCCCGCGGCCCGAGGTGCAGGTGGAGTTCACCGACACGGGCACGGGCATCCACCCGGACCTGCGCTCGCGCATCTTCGAGCCCTTCTTCACCACCAAGGCCAAGGGGACGGGGCTGGGCCTGGCCATCGTCAAGCGCATCGTCGAGTCCCACGCGGGCCGCGTGACGCTCGAGTCCGAGCCGGGCCAGGGCACCACCTTCCGCCTCTTCCTCCCCTGCGAGCCCGAGGCCGCCCAGGCGCCGCTCCAGGCCGAGGCCTGACGCACCCGGACGAGAACCGCGTCGACTCGCCGCGTCGTGAAATCCCTCGTGGTGAAGTTGACGTCTGATTCAGGAATCAGGAGATCATTTCACGCGAAGTGCTACCGTCCGCGCCGCATTCACAAGGGAGGGCTCATGCGGAAGACGCGTCCTGGAAGTCTCGTCTGTGGACTCCTCGCCCTGGCTGTTCTCGGGTGCGAGGGCCTGGCTCCCATCGAGCCGCCGCCGGAGGAAGGGCTCGAGCCGGTGCAGCTCCAGAGCGCGCTCACGGCGGTGACGGGCTTTGGAACCAACCCCGGCAACCTGAAGATGTGGAAGTACGTGCCGGCCGGCGCCCCCGCGAACGCGCCGCTGGTGGTGGCCATGCACGGCTGCACCCAGACGGCGAGCGGCTACACGTCCACCGGGTGGAACGCGCTGGCGGATCTGCTCAAGTTCCACGTCGTCTACCCGGAGCAGGTGAGCGGCAACAACCAGAACGCCTGCTTCAACTGGTTCGAGCCCGGAGACATCTCCCGGGGCCAGGGCGAGGCGCTCTCCATCAAGCAGATGGTGGACAAGATGAAGGCGGACCACTCCATCGACTCCAGCCGCGTGTTCGTCACCGGCCTGTCGGCGGGCGCCGCGATGACGTACGTGATGGCCGCCACCTACCCGGACGTCTTCTCCGGCGCGGCGGTGATGGCGGGCATCCCCTACAAGTGCGCCACCTCGATGACGGACGCCTTCTCGTGCATGAGCCCGGGCTCGGACAAGACGGCCACGCAGTGGAGGGACCTGGTGCGCAACGCCTACTCCGGCTACACCGGCCCCTACCCGCGCATCTCCATCTGGCACGGCACCTCCGACTACACCGTGAAGAACACCAACATGGCGGAGGCGGTGGAGCAGTGGACCGCCGTGCACGGCATCGACGCGACGGAGGACGTCAGCGAGACCGTGGCCGGCTACCCGCACAAGGTCTACAGGGACACGGCGGGCAGGGCCCTGGTGGAGACGTACGCGCTGACGGGCATGGGGCACGGCACGGCCGTGGACCCCGCCTTCCGGTTCCCCGGCTCCAGCGTGGCGTGCGGCACGGCGGGCGCGTACGTGCTCGACACGGACATCTGCTCCACCTGGTACGCGGCGAAGTGGTTCGGGCTCGACAACTCCGACTCGGCCGCGCCCTCCGTGAGCCTCTCGGCGCCCGCCAACGGCGCCTCCGTGAGCGGCACCGTGCAGGTGACGGCCAACGCCTCGGACAACGTGGGCGTCTCCAAGGTGGAGTTCTTCATCGACAACACCCTGGTGGGCACCGACACGGCCTCGCCCTATGCGTACACGTGGAACAGCGCCGCGGCGACCAACGGCACCCACGTGCTGCTGGCCAAGGCCCATGACGCCGCGGGCAACACGGCCTCGTCCGCCTCCGTCTCCGTCACCGTCACCGGCGGCATCTCCGACACCACGCCCCCCACCGTGAGCCTCACCTTCCCCACCGCCGGCTCCACCGTGGCCGGCGCCGTGGACATCACCGCCACCGCGTCGGATGACACCGGCGTGACGAAGGTGGAGTTCCTCGTCGACGGCGCCGTGGTGGGCCAGGGCGTGTCCGCGCGGCAGGCCGGCCCCTACGCCTTCACCTGGAACACCACCGCGTACGCCACGGGCAGCCACTCGCTGCAGGCCCGCGCCTCGGACGCCGCGGGCAACACCGCCCTGTCCGCTACCGTCTCCGTGACGGTGGATCAGGGCTCGGTGCGCTTCACCGAGCGCTTCTCCAACAACGGCCCGGACAACGCGGGCTGGAGCCTCACCGAGTGGGCGCTGGACGCCAGCGACCAGACGGGCACCACCGGCAGCAGGTCCATCCTCGGCTCGGCCACTCCCTCCTTCGGCACCGCCACCCGGACGGCGAGCGTCAGCCTGACGCTGCCCTCCAACGCGCGGCTGGGCTTCTGGCGCAAGGTGGAGCTGTATGGCGCCAACACCATGGCCACCGCCTCCTTCCGCGTCATCGTCAATGACGGGACCGACCATGTGGTGGACTCGGTGACGAAGAGCGGCCTGGGCTCGCTCACGGAGTCCACGTGGACGCAGCGCGCGGACATCGACCTGTCCCCGTACGCCAACCGCACGGTGACGCTGAAGTTCGTCGTCACCGCGACGGACACCGGCTCCAACACCAGCCGCGCCAAGGCGTGGGTGGACAGCATCACCGTGGGCCCGCCGAGCGCCTCCGCGGACACCACGCCTCCCACGGTGAACGTGACGGCCCCCGCCTCGGGCGCCACCGTGAGCGGCACCGTCGACGTGCAGGCGAGCGCCTCGGACGCCGCGGGCGTGAGCCGCGTCGAGTTCTACGTGGACGGCGCGCTGGCCGACACGGACACCGCCGCCCCCTTCGTCTTCACCTGGAACACGGCGGGCGTGGCCAACGGCAGCCACTCGCTCATGGCCAAGGCCTACGACGCGGCGAACAACATCGGCACCGACAACGACACCTCGGTGACGGTGAGCAACACCAGCGGCGGGACGACGACGACCGTCTCCTTCACCAGCATCGCGGCGGAGGACGGCTACGTGAAGGCCAACGCGGACGGCTCGTCCCCGGCGGTGGGCACCTTCAGCACGCCGGCCGTCGGCAAGGGCTCGGACGCCAGGCACAACCGGGCGTTCTTCTCCTTCGACACCTCCTCGCTGCCCGACACCGCCACGCTCGTGCGCGCCTCGCTCAAGGTGACGTTCTCCTCCGGCATGGGGGACCCGTGGGCGGACCCCTCGGGCAACACCCTCAACATCGACTTGAAGAGCGGGACGTTCGGCGCCGCCACCACCGAGACGACGGACTTCACCGCCGCCGCCACCTCCTCCGGAGTGGCCAACCTCATCAAGTTCACCACCGGCGCCCAGAGCTCCACCGACTTCAACGCCGCCGGCCTGGCCGCCATCAACAAGACGGGCAGGACGCAGGCGCGCCTGCTCTTCGCGCAGAACCCCGGCGGCACCTCGTACCTCTTCCTCACCGAGGGCAGCGGCGCCGTGCTGACGGTGGAGTACCGCTAGCCAGGCGTGACGCGGTGGGCCGCGCTCACGGGCCCGGATGGCGCGCTGCGCCGACGAGCACTCCGCTGAAACATCCTCGTCGAGATGCGCTGCTGATCCGGGCCCTCGCCCCACTGTCCTGTTTTCGGACAGCCATGGTACACGAGTTATCCACTGTTCCCGGAATTCTGGACTGAGCCTTAACTGGCTGTTTTCTCACGCACTTTTTGAGAAAGGAGTGGTTTGCTCCTAAAAACCTACAATACAGCCAAATCGAGATGGTGCAGCCTTGTCGTAGTCATTCATCCACCTACCTTGGCACCATCGAATCGAGAAGGTGAATTGTTTCAGGGGTTTGCGCGGAAACCCTGGAAGGGCTCGGGTTGGCACGTTGCCTGCTTTACGGAGGCGCGACCCCAATTCCCCGCTGGGGAGGAAAGCCCCCTCCATCATGAATCCGTTCTCGCTGAAGCGGTTCACCCTGACCTCTCTGATGATGCTGGCCGCCGCAGGCTGCGGTGGCCCGACGACGCCGGACGAGCAGCCGCAGGTGGAGGAGACCGAGGTCGAGGAGACCTGGGATGCGGAGCAGGAGGCGACGCTGGCCAGCACGGTGCACGGCGCCTACCTGTTCACCAAGGAGACCTTCAAGGGCAACGGGCGCACCTGCGCGACGTGCCACACGCTGAGCACCGGTGGCCTGACGCCGGCGCAGGCGCAGGCGGCCTGGCAGCGCAACCGCAATGATCCGCTCTTCCGCGCCATCGACAGTGATGCGGGTGACGGCAAGAGCTACTCGCGGCTGCTGAACGACGCGACGGTGACGGTGGACGTCCCGATGGCGCCGAACATCCGGCTGGCGGCCAACCCCACGGCGCGCACGGTGAAGCTGCGCCGCGGCATCCCCAGCACGCTGGACAGCCCGCGGTTCGACCCGGTGGTGATGTGGGACGGCCGCGAGCCGACGCTGCAGTCCCAGGCGATGCACGCCATCGCCGGCCACGCGCAGGGCGGCCGCGTCCCGACGCAGCAGGAGCTCAACGCGCTGGTGGACTTCGAGAAGGTGCTCTTCTCCTCGGCGAAGATGGCGGCCTATGCGCTGACGGGGACGCCGCCGCCGCTGCCCGCGGGCAAGACGGCGTCCGAGAAGCGTGGCGCGGCCTTCTTCGCGCCCAACGCCGTGTGCGGCCACTGCCACTTCGGCCCGCTGCTCAACCAGATGACGGAGTTCAACCCGCAGGGCCTGCCGGCGGGCACGCGCTTCTCCTCCGCGGGCGTGTCCGAGGGCAACCTGGGCGCCAACCCTCCGCAGGAGTTCATCGTCACCCTGCCGAACGGCGCCGAGGTCCCCGTGCTGTCGCCTGACCCCGGCCTCATGCTGCTGACGGGCGATCCGGCGCACTACGGTGTCTTCAAGATGGTGTCGCTGCGCAACCTGAAGAACACGGCGCCGTACTTCCACGACAACTCCGCGAAGAACCTCGACCAGGTGATGGTGCAGTACAAGCTCCTGTTCGACTTCCTCGGCGTGCCGCTGTCCCAGCAGGACATCGCCGACATCACCGCGTACATGAAGCTGCTGTAATCACCTCGAGGCGAGGGCCTCAGCGCGGTAGCAGCAGCGCGCAGGCCCTCGACATCGCCCTCGCGACCCGGCGCATGAGCTCCATGCGTCGGGTCTTTGTTTTTGCGGGCTCCGGCGGCGCGCTCCAGTCGAAGGTCCGGAGCCGAGGCAGGAAGCCCTGGCGGACACAGCCCTCCAGGCTGAAGACGTGGAGGTCCGCGCACCGTCGCCGGGCCAGGAGCAGGTCCCGCGAGAGCTCCTCCCAGGACAGGGGTGGCGCCGCGCCCGCGCCGGGGAGCTCCACGCCCCCGCCCGTGCTGCCCACGCCGACGGAGCCCGCCTGGGCGGCGTAGCTCTCCAGCAGGCTCGCCCCATGGGGGCGCACGAAGCTGGAGTAGAGCATCAGCACCTCGCGATCGGCCGGCAGGTCCACCACGCCCAGCAGCCGCTGCAGCAGGGTGGAGCCCGCCTGGCGCTCGTCGACGATGAGGGGGAGCTGGTAGGTGTCCACCCGATAGCCGTCCTCGCGGATGCGCGCCATCAGCGCGAGGTACGCGTCCCGGGCCTGACGCAGCCGCTCGCCCCGCCGCAGTCGCCGCAGGAGCACGAGCAGCTGGCGCCAGCGCCGGGACAGCAGCTGGCGCAGCTCGTGGAGATCCGGCTCGATGTCCAGGCCCACGCCGTCCCAGCGAAGCTGGTGCGCGGCGGTCCACTCGCGAAAGGCCGCGTAGCGGGCGGCGGCCTGGGGAGCGTTGTCCAGGTTGAACCAGTAGCCCTGCTCGGTGGGCAGCAGCTGCCAGGCGATGACGGGGATGCCGGCCGCGTGGAGGCGTCGCACCACTCCGGCTCGCTCGGGGGCGAGGTCCACCAGGCCCAGGCTCACGGACGCCTTCAGCGCCACCAGGTGCTCGAGCACCGCCGGCTCCTCGAAGAGGGCCTGCAGGGGCTCGGCTGCCAGCTCGCAGAAGAAGGTGAGGCGCGGGGGCGTCATCGCGGCTCGCATCATCGGCCCATCGCCTCGAGGTCTGCTATCTGTTCGCCGACGCGTGGGACACGGAGGCGCGATGACCGGGGCTGCGGGACGACAGGCGATCTTCTTCGATCTGGACGGGACGCTCACGGACCCCTTCGAGGGCATCACCTCCTGCTTCCAGCATGCGCTGGCGGAGCTGGGGCGTCCCGTGCCAGCCGCGGCCGAGCTGGCGGTGTTCATCGGTCCCCCGCTCCGCCAGGGCATGGCCACCTTGCTCGGGACGAGTGAGCCGCCGTTGATCGAGCAGGCGGTGGCGCTCTACCGGGCGCGCTACTCCGCACAGGGGGCGCTGGAGAATCGGCTCTACGACGAGGTGCCGGGGATGCTGCGCGCGCTGGCGGAGAGCCAGTGGCGGCTCTTCGTGGCGACCTCGAAGCCTCGCGTGTTCGCCGAGCGCATCATCGACCACTTCGGCCTGCGTGCCTTCTTCGCCCATGTGTACGGGGCCGAGCTGGACGGCCGCTTCGACAACAAGGGCGAGCTGCTGGCGCACGCGCTGGAGCGAGAGGGCCTCGAGGCTTCAGCGTGCATCATGGTGGGCGACCGGGCGCAGGATGTCCGGGCGGCCCGACAGAACGGGCTCGTGCCGGTGGGCGTTGCCTACGGGTACGGCTCTCGCGAGGAGCTGGAAGAGGCGGGAGCGGTCGCCATCTGCACCAGCCCCACCGAGCTGGTGAGCTGGATCCAGGCGCGGACTCCGCAGGAAGCAATCAACGACTCTTGATGGAGTGTCTTACAAATCTGTGGAATAGCCGTACCCGTTCGTCCCGAGTGCGCCGAGGGGCAAGACCTCGAGCCAACTGGTCCTACAACCATACCAGTTGGCCCAGAGCGCGCCCGCCAGGGGACCCCTCGAATGGGTTGAGTGAAGGGAGCCGTGTGCCGAGGGCGTTACTTCACGTCCAGCAGGTCCGACTGGAAGGAGAAGGCCAGGAGCAGGTAGGGCATGGCCCGGCTCACCTCCTGGCCGGTGCGGAAGCGGTGCTGGAGGTACCACGCGACGTTGAGGAGCACGGCCGGCTTGTTGAAGGCCGTGTAGCCCTCGTCATAGAAGATGTAGGCCGCCAGCAGGCCGACGCGGTGGTGGCCGTTCTCCTCGGACAGCGCTTCGTTGGCGACGAGCTGGCGTGAGGAGTAGCGGGGCTCCACCATCGAATAGCGCGCGCCCACCACCAGCGGCGGCATGCCCATGAAGAGGACATCCAGGTCGTTGGTGAGCACCACACCCCTGCCGGGCACCAGCGTGTCGAGCGTCTGCTCGTACCAGACGCGGTCCCCGTCGCGCAGGTTCATGCGCCAGAACTCGAACCCGAAGCGGTTGCGCACCGCGACGGGGCCCACCCGGAGCTGCACGAGCGGCTCGACCGCCAGCCGCATGCCCGAGGTGCCGTAGTTCATCCCCGCGGCCTCGCCCGCATCCAGCGTCTCCTGGGAGTAGTCGGCGTTGGCCGAGGGGAGCGACTGGAGCAGGCCGAACGTGGAGAAGAAGCGGATGTACTCGGCCGACAGCCGCAGGTTGAAGATGGAGAGGGGCTGGATCTCCGCCACGGGCCCCACCTTGATGCCCGCGGGGTTGAGCCGGGGATAGGTGCCCAGGAAGAAGAAGTTGTCCCGGAAGAGTGCCCCGTCGTTTCGGTAGAGCACCGACTGGTAGCCCACGCGCGCCTGGGCCTCGAGCCCCAGCGGGTTGAGGCGCGCCGCGAGCAGCCCGTTGACGACGACCCGGCGAGAGGGCACCTCCGGCACGGGCGCGGAAGCCTGGGCGAGGGCCTGGGCAGGCAACGAGAGACAAAACACGAGCAGGACAGCGCGGGTCATGGGGGCTTCTCCGAGGGAGACGGCGGCGCGGGCAGCGCTCAGCTGCGCGAGGCGGTGGTGGAGGGCGCGACCGCCGAGGAGCGCTGGAGCGCGTTCACCACGTAGCCGAACAGGGCCGCGGTGAAGAACATGAGGATGCTGTAGACAGCCGGCGGGATGGCCATGGTGCTGTTGTTGAGCATGAGCGGGCTGTAGGCGATGGCGATGGCCAGCGTGCCATTGTGGATGCCGATCTCCATGCCGATGGCGATGGCCTGCTGCTGGCTCAGCCGGAGCAACTGCGGCACGAAGTAGCCCACCAGCATGCTGGCGACGTTGAAGGCGAGCACCGCCACCCCCACCTGCCGGAAGTAGGTGCCCATCACGGCGCGCTCGTTGAACACGGTGGACGCCACCACCAGCACCAGGAAGAGGGCCGACAGCACCTTCACCGGCTTCGTCAGCCGCTCGGACACCCGGGGCCACTTCTTGTTCAGCACCATGCCCAGCGCCACCGGCCCCAGCACCACCACGAACACCTGCGCCACCTTGCTGAACTGGAGCGGGATGGCGCGGCTCTCACCAAGGAAGTGCTCGAGCGAGAGGTTCACGATGAGGGGCAGCGTCACCACGGTGAGCACGCTGTTGATGGCGGTGAGGGTGATGTTGAGCGCCACATCCCCCTTGGCCAGATGGCTATAGAGGTTGGAGGTGACGCCGCCAGGCGAGGCCGCCAGCAGCATCAGTCCCACCGCCAGCTCCGGCGACAGCCCGCTCAGCTTCGCGATGGCGAAGCACACCCCGGGCAGCAGCACCATCTGGCAGACCAGGCCCACGAGCACCGCTCGCGGAAACGTCAGCACTCGGGTGAAGTCGGCCACCGTGAGGGACAGCCCCAGTCCCAGCATGATGATGCCCAGGGCCACGGGGAGGAAGACGGTCGTGAGGATGCTCGTTTCCACGTGTGCGTGACCTCCTGCCTACCCAGGAGGTCTCATCCTCGCACAATCCATGTTCTCGAAGCGATCCTGCCAACTTGTCCTTCTTTCTTCGAAGACTGGCTCCAGTCTGGCAGTCCCCTCGGCCCTCTTCGGGTCTCGTCCCCTCTGAGAATCGCCCTGGCGAGCAAGTTGCACGGCTGACGCGCAGCGGCATTTCCCAGAGCGGTGAACGTGAAGCTGAGCAGCGAGGGGTTCTCGGTCAGGTGCCAGTGCCTCTCATCTGCTCGGGCAGCGCCGCCGAGGGGAGGCTCACGGTGAAGCAGGAGCCTCTCCCCAGGCCTTCACTCCGGGCCTCGATGTGCCCGCCATGGAGCTCGACAATCTTCCGGGCGATGGAGAGCCCCAGCCCACTTCCACCCGAGGCGTCCACGCGGCTGCGGGACTTGTCCGCCTTGTAGAAGCGATCGAAGACGAAGGGCAGATCCTCGGGCGCGATGCCGATGCCCGAGTCCGAGAGCCGCACGACGGAGTGTCCGTCCTCGAGCCGGAGCGCGATGCCAATCTTCCCTCCGGGCGGAGTGAACTTGATGGCGTTGTGGACGAGGTTGGTCCACACTTGGTTCAGCATGTCCTCATCCGCGGACTGGAGCACCGCTTCGAGGTCCGCCTCGACGTCGATGCCCTTGCCCGTCCACTGAGGCTCGGCCGCCAGGACGACGTCTCGGAGCTGGGTGTCCAGCCGGTAGCGCTTCGGGGCCGGGGCGTGCGCCTTCGAGTCCAAGGAGCTGAGCCGCAAGAGGTTCTCACTCAGTCGCGAGAGACGCCGGCTCTCGGCCTCGATGGTGGCGAGGTAGTGCTGGCGGGTCTCCTCGGGCAGCCCACCCTCCCGCAGGGCCTGGGCAAAGCCCCGGATCGACGTCAGGGGAGACTGGATCTCGTGGGAGACGTTGGAGATGAACTCCTGGCGCATGGTCTCCATCCGCTGGAGCGCCTCGGCCATCTGGTTGAGATCGACGGCGACCTTGCGGAACAGGTTCGCCGGAGCGTTCTCGCCCACCCGGTCGAGGGGGACGTTCACGGAGAAGTCGCCCCGGGCGATGCGGCTGAGCGCGTCGCTCATGAGGTGGAAGAAGTCCAGCCGCCGCCCGACCAGATACCGGGCGACGAAGTACATCATGAGGCCGAAGAGGACCAGCGTGAGCACCAGATCGAGCAGCCCCCGGACATAGGGGGTCAGCCGGACTCCGAGCGCCGTCAGGGCGAGCCCCTCGAGCCACGACACGACGGTCCACTCGAGCGCCAGCCCCACGATGACCGCCAGCGCCGTCAGCAGCGTCCGGCGGCGACGCGAGTCGATGAGCGGCGCCTTCACGGCGTGAGCTCCAGCCGATAGCCCAGTCCCCGGATCGCGGTGATGCGGTAGCCGAAGCGCGCCTCGGGGAAGCGTTCGCGCAGACGGTTGACGTGGACGTCGACCGTGCGGTCCGTCCCCTCGAAGTCGGAGCCCCAGACGGCCTGGATGAGCTGCTCCCGGGTGAAGGTCTTCCCCGGCGAGCTGCCCAGCTTGAAGAGGAGCTCGAACTCCTTGAGGGGAATGGTCAGGCTCTGCTCTCCGGCCTGGATCAGGTACGTCTTCCGGCTGAGCACGAGGCCGCCAATCTGCACGGTCTGCGAGGCCTCGATGTGGTAGCGCTTGAGCAGGGCCTTGACCCGGGCGACGAGCTCGGCCGGCTCGAAGGGCTTGACCAGATAGTCGTCGGTGCCGAGCTCGAAGCCCTTGAGCTTCTGCGACGTCTCCCCCTTCGCCGTCAGCATGAGGATGGGCAGCTCCCGGCGGCGCTTGAGCTCCTGGCAGAGCTGCCAGCCATCCATGTTCGGCATCATCACATCCAGCACGACCAGGTCCGCCCGCGTCCGCTCCAGGAGGCGCAGGGCCTCCCGGCCGTCCGGGGCCTCGACCACGTCGAAGCCCGAGGCCCCGAGGAAGTGTCGGACCACCTCGCGGATGTGCGGGTCGTCATCGACGACCATGATCCTCGCCATGCCTTCTCCTGGGTTCGCATTCTACAAGGAGCCCTCCGCCCGTCGCGGGGGCGCCACCGGTCAGGCGCGGGCCTCGACGCCCTCATGTGGACGCAGCTGCTGCTCGGCGAAGGTCCGGTAGAGCTCGTGGCTCCCCACGAGCTCGGAGTGGGTGCCACGCCCCGTCAGCTGGCCCTTCTCGACGAACAGGATGAGGTCGGCGTCCATCACCGTCGACAGCCGGTGCGCGATGATGAGCGTGGTGCGGCCGCGCATCAGGTTCTCCAGGGCCAGCTTGACGAAGTGCTCCGAGGTGCTGTCCAGGCTGGAGGTGGCCTCGTCCAGCATCAGGATGTCGGGATCGCGCAGGAGCGCTCGGGCGATGGCGATACGCTGCCGCTGCCCGCCGGAGAGCTTGACGCCCCGCTCGCCCACCTCCGTGTCATAGCCGTGGGGGAGGCCGCGGATGAACTCGTCGGCGTAGGCCAGCCGCGCCGCCTCGGCCACCTCCTCATCGCTCGGCGTCCGCTCCAGGCCATAGGCGATGTTCTCGCGGATGGTCCCCGCCATGAGGGGACAGTCCTGAGGCACGTAGCCAATGCGGCGCCGCCACGAGGCCATGGAGAACTCCTGGATCGGCTTCGAGCCGATCAGGATGGCGCCGGACTCAGGCTCGTAGAAGCGCTCGAGGAGCGAGAAGAGGGTCGTCTTCCCCGCGCCGCTCGGCCCGACGATGGCCGTCACGGTGCCTGGCTCCAGGCTGAAGCTCAGCTCCCGGCTCACGGGCTCGCCCGGCAGGTAGCTGAAGCTCACCCGCTCGAAGCGGATGGGCAGGCGGGCCGCCTCGAGGTGGACGCCCTCCTCCGGCTTCTCCTCGGGCGTCTCCAGCAGGGTGATGATGCTCTGCGTGGCGCCGCGCGCCTTCTGGAGCTGGACGAAGAAGTGGGTGATCTGCCCGACGGGGAAGATGGCCTGGATCAGATACAGGATGAACGCGACCAGCGCTCCCGCCGAGAGCTGACCCGACGAGACCAGGAGCCCGCCGTAGCCGATGACGAGGACGAGCAGGCCCATCATCACCAGGGCCATCACCGGCCCGATGATGGCCTGGACACGCCCCTCCTTGAGGCCGAGCTGGAAGAGCCGCTCGATGTTCTCCCGGCCCTTGCGGTACTCGCGCGCCTCCGCGTTGGAGGCCTTCACCAGGCGGATCTCCGAGAGCACCTGGGCCAGCAGCGAGGTGAACCGGGCGTTCTCGTCCATCGTGCCCATGGCCACCTTGCGCATGGTGCGCGCCAGGGGCACGAACACTCCGAGGCAGACGGGCAGGGCCACGAGCATCACCAGGGCCATCTTCCCGTTCAAGGCGATGAGGAGGCTGACCGCTCCGACCAGGGAGATGATTCCCGAGACGAAGCCCGAGAGGTTGTCGGTGATGAGCGCCTTGACGACCGCGGTGTCGTTGGCCATGCGGGAGATGAGGTCTCCAGCGTGGTGCGCATCGAAGTACCGGACCGGCAGGGCGAGCTGCTTCCTCCACAGCCGATCGCGGATGCCGACGACGATTCGCTGGCCGACGAGCGTGAGCAGGTAGATCGAGGTGGCGCTCGTCACGGCCTGGAGCGTGAAGGCGACGCCGATCAGCGCCATCTGGCGGTAGTCGAGGGCCGCCAGCGAGAAGGCGTCCACGAGGTTCTTGGTGAACAGCGGAACGACCAGGCTCACCACGGTCGAGCTCACGCTCAGTGCCAGGGCGGTGCTGAGCAGGGGCAGCGAAGGCTTCGTGGTGGCGATCAGGCTCAGGAAGCTCTTGAAGCTCGCGGCGCCCTGGGTGGGTTCTTCGTCCATCATCCGGGGGTTCTTGGGGTCCATGCGCGGGACCCTACGCCCCGTTTTTAAACGGATGATAAACCGCGCACGGAGCCCGAGCCGCCTGTCCTCAACCCTCGCCGAGCAGCCCGCTCTCGCGCAGGACTCCACAGATGAGACCGTAGTGGAGCCCACGGCCCGTGAAGCGCATCTCGAACACGAGCCCCCGCAGGTCCGCCACCTCCCTAGGCATGCGCGGCGGATGCGCTCGGCCCAGCAAGCACTGTGTCGAGCTGGGGCATGGCCGCGCGCAGCCCTTCTTCCATGCCCTTTGCCACCGTCTCCATGGCTTCAACGCTCGAGAACCGCGTGACGCAGGTCATGCGAGAGCCCGTCGGCGTGGTCTCGAAGGTGAACTTCATCGCCGCCGGCATGTTCTCGTCCTCGGCGTTGTCTTCGCCGTCCTTCGCCTCGAACGAGCTGATGGGATTCACCGCGGTGAACTTCCAGGAGCCGCTCCACTTCTCTCCATTCGGCCCGGAGAGGAAGTACTCGGCGCGACCGCCCACCTTGAAGTCATGACGCGTGAAGGTGGCGGGCCAGGTGGGTGGTCCCCAGAAGCGCTCGAGCTGGCGCGGGTCGGCAAAGGCCTCCCAGAGGCGCTTCTGCGAAACGGGATAGTCGCCCACGACGGTGAGGGTGAGCTTTGCGACGTCCTTGGTGACAGAGGTCAGCGGCATGATCATCTTCCCTTCGGTAGAAGAACATCGTCGAGCTGCGCCATGCGCTGGCGCCAGATGGATTCGAAGTAGTCGAGGAGCTCGCTGGCGCGCTGGAGCCGCGCGTGGTTGGTGGAGACCAGCTGCTCGCGGCCGTTTGCACGCTTCTGGATGAGCCCCGCGCGCTCGAGCACGGCGACGTGCTTTTGCACGGCGGCGAAGCTCATCTCGTACCGCGCGGCAAGCTCGGACACCGACAGCGATTCCGTGAGCGACCGCGCCAGGATGTCGCGCCGCGTGCCATCGGCCAAGGCACGGAAGATCTGGTTGAGCGTCTCTTCGCTCTCTTGTCGATGTACAACCATATGGTTGTAGGTTAACCATCGCCCGTTCGTTTTGGCAAGGTCTCTTCGCTGGACCGCGGTTTGATCAGGGCAAGTCGCGGCGTCCCATGGACTGGGCCCGCCGGTACGCTCCGGGCCCGACGCCATGCCACCGCTTGAACGCCTTGTTGAAGGCCACGGCGCTGACGTAGCCCACGCGATCGGCAATCTGGGGAAGGCTGTCGCTCGTCTCGCGCAGCCACTGCGCCGCCTTGGTCATCCTCCACCGGGCGAGGTACTGCAGCGGTGGCTCCCCCACGAGCGCATGGAACCGCGCCGCGAACCCCGAGCGTGACATCCCCACCGCCGCCGCCAGGCTCTCCACGGTCCAGGGCTCGCGCAGCCTGGCATGCATCAGCCCGAGCGAGGCGCCGATGCTGGGGTCCGCCAGCGCCTGCAGTCCCGCTCCCGCGCCCTTGGAGGCCGCCGCCTGTCTGCGGAACGCCTGGACGAGCAGGACATCCGCGAGCCGCCCGAGAATGATGGCGCTGCCCTGCTCGAAGGCCGAGCTCTCGGCGGTGATGAGCTGCACCGTCGAGGCCAGCCAGGGAGCAGCCCGCGCATCGTTCGTGGAGAGATGGATGGCGGAAGGGAACGTGGAGAGCAGGGGGCTGTGAGCGCCCGCGCTGAACTGGAAGCAGCCGGTGATGAGCAGGCTGCTCGCACCGTCGCCGCCCAGCCGGAGCGGCGCCGACAGCGAGCCACGCAGCTCCTCCGGGGGGATGAAGTCCCGAGGCAAGAGGGCTTTTCGGGCTCCATCGTCGAGCACGTGGGCCGAGCCATGGGGCACCAGCACCACATCTCCCGCGGACACCAGGAGGGGCTCCTCCTGCCCGTCGATCCGGAGCCGCATGCTGCCCCGCGCCAGTACGTAGAAGGCCGAGCTCGGCTTCTTCGGCATGCGTATCGCCCAGGGCGCTGCCAGCTCGAAGCGGCCAAAGAGGAGGGTGGTGAACCGCATCGTCTCCAGCACGTCCGAGACGACGTCGGTGTGGCCGTCCAGATAGCCTGGACGCTCAGGCAATAGATTTGGACCCGCAGGCATTGAGAGTCCATAACTTCTGGAGCATCTCTTGGCCATCACAAACCAGGAGCTCTCCATGACTCTCGCCTCATCCTCTCGCAACGCTGGCGTCCTGCTGGACGCGCATCTGGCACTCATCGGCACCGACATCGAGCGCTGGCTCGAGCTCTTCGCCGAGGACGCCATCGTCGAGTTCCCCTATGCCCCGTCCCTCGGCGTGCCCGCGCGCCTGGAGGGCAAGGAGGCCATCCGCCGGTACTTCATCGAGACGCCGAAGCACTTCCTGGGGTTCGTCTTCACGAACCTCCGGCGCTACCTCACGACCGATCCGGAGGTGGCGCTCGCGGAGGTCCACGGCGCGGCAACCATCGCCATGACAGGGCGTCCGTACGAGCAGGACTACGTCATGCTGGTGAAGGCGCGGGACGGGAAGATTGCCCTCTACCGCGAGTACTGGGACCCCATCCCGGGGCTCAAGGCCTTCGGCGGCGAGGCGAACCTGCAGCGCATGGTGAGTGCGTCATGAGGCCCTCTCGAAGCAGGAACCCGGCGCGTGTCCTCGTCACCGGGCCCACGGGCAACACCGGACGTCACGTCGTCTCTCGCCTCAAGGAGCTTGGCCTCACCGTCCGGGCCGCGAGCCGGAGCGCCCCTCCGCCGGACAGCACCCTCGAGCACGTGCGCTTCGACTGGGCCGACACGTCCAGCCACGAGGAGGCCTTGTCCGGTGTGGACCGGATGTACCTGATCGCCCCCGTCCTGGTGGAGGACCCTTCCCCCATCATGCTGCCCTTCATCGAGCGCGCGCTGGAGCGCGGAGTCCGACGGGTCGTCGTGCTGAGCGCCTCCGTGGTGCCGGAGGGAGCGCCGGGCCTGGGGACCGTGCACCGGATGCTCCGTGAACGCGCGCCCGAGTGGACCGTGCTCCAGCCGTCGTGGTTCATGCAGAACTTCGTGAGCCCTGGGCACCACCACGGGGCCAGCCTCCAGCGAGACGGGCTGCTGATGACGTCCACGGGCGAGGGCCGCGTCGGGTTCGTCGACGCCCAGGACATCGCGGAGGTGGCCGTCCGGGCGCTCGCGGATGAGTCCTCCCATGACACCGCGCACGTCATCACCGGCCCACAGGCGCTGCGATACGACGACATCGCGGCGGTGCTCTCCAAGGTGGCCGGGCGCCCGATACGACACAAGCATGTGGACCCCGACGAGGCCCGGCGTCACATGATGAGCGCGGGGATGCCAGAGCGGTATGCACGGTTCCTCGTCCAGCTCGACGAGTCCATCCGGGAAGGCGCCGAGGCCCGGGTGACCGACACCGTCTCGCGCGTCACCGGCCGTGAGCCCCGGTCCTTCGAGGCGTTCGCCAGGGCTCACGCCGCGTTCTTCGCGACTCCTCCCAGCGGTGGGTGACGAAGCGCTCCCAGCGCTCGAGGGAGCGCGCCCAGTCCTCCGCCATGTGCCTGGACATCGAGCGTTCCTCACTTCGTCTTCTTCTTGGACCTGGCTGCTGCTCGCTCCAGGTTCTCCTTCACCCTGAACTTCACGATCTTGCTCAACAGCCCGAACGGGATGGGCTCACCGTAGGGGAACTTCAACGAGCCCTTGGGCCCCGCATACGGCGCCATCTCGTCCGAGAGGGCTCCGTCTCCCGTCGTCGTGTCGAAGAATCCGATGTGCTTCTTGTACGCGGCGAAGAACACCAGGTTGCCCTCCAGCAGGAAGGCCGGCATCTCGTACTTGATGGCCTCCTCCGCCTTGGGCGCCGCCTTTCGGACCGTCTTCCGGATCTTCTCCAGCTGCTCCTGGACGTCGGGTGGAAAGGCCGCGATGTACTCGTCGATCGTCTTGGGTGCTGCACGAGCCGTCTTCATTTCATTCCCCGCTCATCCTCGGAGCCGCCAGTCCGGAAAGTGCAGCTCGAGCCAGGCCTCGTAGGGTCGGATCTCTCCCTGCGACAGGTAGGCGGCGTAGCACCGCACCTGGCGTCTCCAATACTCGAGCATCCGAGCATACCGGTCCTCCCACCCCAGGCGGCGAATCAATCCCTCCAGGCGCTCCAGCTCTTCGAGCATCTCGCCGCACTGCTCGACACTCGCCCCGTTCATTCCGTACAGGACGCCCATGGGTAGCTCGTGCATGGCGTGGTGGAACCACGCCGTGAGGTGCTCCACGAGGGGCACGGTGACCCGGACGTCGTCTGGACTCCACTCCGCCGCCCTCCTCAACATGGCGAAGGAGGTCTGCGCGTCCGGAGGTAGCTGTTCCCAGAGCCGGCCCGCGTTGCTGTAGCGCCTCATCAGCCATGCGAACCACCGGGCGGCGTCCGCATCGCGGCGGGCGTACCTCCGCAGCAGGACCGGATAGATGAGGTCGCGCAGCAGCGGGTAGCGCATCTGCGGAATGCCGAGCTCGCGTGGCACGGGGTTCCTGTCGATGAGCTCCTCGCAGACCGACACGACCCACTGCTCCTTCCACTCCTCCGGGTACTGGCGAAGGGATGCGGCGAGCTCCTCGGCAACCTGGAGGGCCTCCTTCCGGCGACCGCGCGCGTCCAGGGACAGCATGCGCTCCCATCGCTCCTGGTCCTCTGGCGCCATCATGGCTTCGAGGTGCAGCCGTCAACCTTGGGAACGAACAAGGGCGGGTACTCGGTGGACGCCCGGAAGGTCTGCGTGGCCGCTACCAGTGACTGTTGCCGGCCGTCCTCGGCGTCGGAGTAGCGGAGGGTCAACTTCCGGGTGGAGTCCGTGCCCCACAGCGCCTGCCGAGGTAGCTCGCACTGGACCCGGAGCTCGTTGGCCGCACGGGGGGCCTGCCTCGCCGTGGGGCGTGTCCACGAGCACCGAGCCGCTTCCAGGGGCTCCTGGACATCCTTGCCGCCCGGCTCACGCCAGCGCTCCACGCGCGCGGCCCCCTTGGGCAACAGGAGCACCGAGAGCATCGTCCCCCGGGCCGGTCCATCCTCGGCAAGGAGCTCGAGGTGATCGCAGCTCACGGCGGCCCGCTTGCCATCCGCGCAGGCCTGGAGCTCCAGCGTGTCGTCGACCACGGTGGTGATCACCTGAAGGTGCTCGGCCGTCAGCGCCAGCTGCCAGCGCGCCGCCGCGTCCAGGGGGCCATCCCAGGAGAAGATGCCATAGGTCACCTGCCGGAGCCGTGATGCATCCACGGGGGTGATCTGACGCGTGTCCTTCCAGGAGGCGGCGCTCTCGGGAATCTCGCCAGGCTCCGAGGTCCGTCGGAGCCGATCGAGCAGCAGCGCGTGAGCCCCCAATCCGATATCCCCGGAGCACCCGTTCTTGCATTCCGACCCTCCGACGTCGACGGACTTCTCCGAGAGATAGGCTGTCGGTCCGTAGTAGCCGAAGGGCTGCGGATACAGCGCGAGCAGCTCCATCTTCTCGGAGCCCCGGGCCTGCCACATGAAACAGGAGGCCTCCTCATCCTGGCTCTGGACGCTCACCAGGCAGCCGCGCCGGTTGCAGGTGCCCTTCGCGGTGACGAACTGGCTGGCGCAGGCTGGGCCGGCTTTCTTGCACGCCGCGATCGCCGCCCTCAGCGTCCGCTGGGGCGCATCCGAGGTGCGAGGTTCGGGCTCCTCCTGCTCCGATGGGGACTCCCAGACCATGACACCCATCTCCTGCTTGAATCGCCCGCGCTCATCCAGCACGAAGTAGGGCGGTGAGCCGATGGTCCCTTCGCCTGGCCCGGTGATCTTCCCCTGGGGATCACGCAGGATGACCCAATAGCTGGCGTGGCCGCTCATGCAGCAGGAGCTGACGACGCGCGCGCACCACCCTCCCTTGCAGACAGGCGGGCCCGCCGCGTCCTCGCGGTGGAAGAAATCGTCCGGGCCCGCATCCGGAGCGGGTGCCTGAGCGCTGGCGGTCCAGGACACGCCGAGCAGCACCAGCACCGCTGCCACCATCCACAGCGACTGTCGTGGGCTGGAGCGAGGGAAGCTCTGGAAGTCGTGGTGGCGGGGCATGGTCGAGGTACTCCTCTTCTACTACGGCCGGCCCTCCTCGCGGATGAAGCGGCAGGTCGCGGGCCGGCCGTGTGCTAGGACGCACGGCCATGACCCGGTACATCGCCCTGCTGCGCGGCATCAACGTAGGTGGCAACAAGAAGGTCTCGATGGCGCAGCTCCGCAAGGTGCTGGAGGGGCTCGGCTACACCGACGTGGCCACCCTCCTTCAGAGCGGCAATGCCGTCTTCACGAGCAAGGAGAAGAGCCCGGCGAAGCTCATCAAGCAGATCGAGGCCGGCATCGTCGAGGGGTTCGGCTTCGAGGTCTCCATCATCCTCCGGACGCGGGATGAGCTGGCCGCGGTGATCGACGCCAACCCGCTCCCGGGCGCGGACGACGCGCCCACTCAGTTCACCGTGACGTTCCTGTCCGACGTCCCGGATGCGAAGCGGATCCAGCAGATCGACGCGGCGGCGTACCTGCCGGACGAGTTCCGCTGGACCGGGCGGGAGATCTACGCCCGATTCCCAAACGGCATGGCGAGGTCCAAGCTGGCCACCCTGCTCAGCGGGCTCCGCCTGGGAGTCACCCCGACGGCCCGCAACTGGAACACCGTCAAGAAGCTCCTGGAGCTCGCCGACCGTTGAACCCCTCCCAAGCCCATGAGCGTCTCCCTTCCCGCTGACTCCGTGCCGGCCGCCCCCGCTCAACCGCTGGACAGCGGCGAGCGTCTGGTCCTCCTCGACGCGCTGCGAGGGTTCGCGCTCAGCGGCGTCTTCATCTCCAACGTCTACATGTGGTTCAGCGGGCTCGCGTTCATGTCGCGCCCCCAGATCGAGGCGCTCAACCGCGAGGCGTCCGTCCTGGACGGCGTGGCGCGCTTCGCGACGATGTTCCTGGTGTTCGGGAAGTTCATCACCCTCTTCTCGTTCCTCTTCGGCCTGGGCTTCGCCGTGCAGATGGGTCGAGCCGAGCAGCGCGGCACGTCCATCGTCCCGCTCTATGCCCGCCGCCTGGGCATCCTCGTGGCCATTGGCCTCGGCCACATGTTCCTCATCTGGTTCGGTGACATCCTCACCTCCTACGCCCTCATGGGCTTCGGGCTCCTCCTGTTCCGGAGCCGCTCCGACAAGACGCTGCTCCTGTGGGCCTGCGTCTTCATCTTCCTGGCGCCTGTCGTCACCGGACTCGTCCCGCAGCTGCTGGAGCCGCGCGGCTCGGCGGAGGCCCTGGCCGCCGCCGCCAAGGAGGCCTCGGAGCGCTCCGCCGCCACCAAGGCCCAGGTGCTGGAGGCGTTCACCCATGGCAGCTACCTCGATGCGGTGCGAGTCGGCGCCGTCGGCTACGTGCGGGAGTTCCTCAAGCTGCACCTGCTCTTCCTGCTGCCCATCCTCGGCAGGTTCCTCCTGGGCCTGCTGGCGGGCCGCCACAGGGTCTTCCACGACGTGGTCCAGCACCGGCCCTTCTTCCGCAAGCTGCTCCTCTGGGGATTCGTGGCGGGGGCGATTGGCAACGGCGCCAGCATCCTGGTGACCCAGCTCGTGAGCCGCAAGGTGTTGTCCCCCGCCTCCCTGCCCTGGCTGCCCCACGTCATGAGTCCGGTGCGGACGCTGGGCGAGCTGGGCCTGGCGGCTGTCTACGCGGCGGCCTTCGCCCTGCTCTTCCAGCGCGCCTTCTGGCGGCGCGTGCTCTCGGTGCTCGCGCCGGCTGGCCGCATGGCGATGACGAACTACCTGTCCCAGAGCGTGATCAGCGTCCTCATCTTCTATGGCTACGGGCTGGGGCTCATCGGCAAGGCCCGGCCCGCGCTGTGCGTGGGGCTCTGCCTGGGGATCTTCACCGTCCAGGTGCTGGTGAGCCACCTGTGGCTGTCACGCTTCCGCCTCGGCCCCGCCGAGTGGCTGTGGCGCTCGCTCACCTACGGCAAGGCCCAGCCCATGCGCCGCGATCCCGGTACGGCCGAGATCGCGGTGTAGCCCGGCGGCTCAGTTCACCTTCAGGGAGATGGCCGCCGACGTCGTGACGTTGCCCGCCGCGTCATAGGCCTTGGCCGTCAGCGTGTGCCATCCCTTCGGCACGGTCAGCAGGCCCCAGCTCACGCTGTAGGGCGCCGTGGTGTCCGTGCCGATGACCGCGCCCCCGTCGTAGAACACCACCTGGGTGACACCGACGTTGTCACTGGCGCTCGCCTGGATGGTGGTGCTCAGGAACGCCGATGAGCCGTTCGCCGGAGAGGTGATCGCCACGGTGGGCGCGGTGTTGTCCACCGTCACCGTGCGGCCAAGGGACCAGATGGAGTTCCCTGCCAGATCATAGGCCCGAGAGGTGAGCGTCACGCTGCCATCGGCCTGAGCCGTCGTGTCCCAGCTCACCGCATACGGCGCCGTGGTGGCCGTGCCGATCAGCGCCGAGCCCGCGTAGAACTCGACCTTTTCCACTCCGAGGTTGTCGCTGGCGGTGGCGCTGACCGGGACAGTCCCTCGCACGCGAGCGTTCTGCGCGGGAGTGCCGAGGGTCGTCGTCGGCAGGGTGTTGTCCACCGTCACCTCCACCGCGGCGGAGGTGACGACGTTGCCCGCGCTGTCGTAGGCCTTCACCGT
The DNA here is from genome assembly GCF_020103725.1 of Hyalangium gracile. Classification (NCBI taxonomy): domain Bacteria; kingdom Pseudomonadati; phylum Myxococcota; class Myxococcia; order Myxococcales; family Archangiaceae; genus Hyalangium; species Hyalangium gracile. The sequence continues at coordinate 44,152 of NZ_JAHXBG010000001.1, forward strand.
GAGCGTGTGGGCGCCGTCCGTTACGCCCGCCTGATTCCAGAGCAAGCTGTAGGGCGCGGAGGAGGACGTGCCGATCCGCGTGGCCCCATCGTAGAACTCGACCTTCGTCACCCCTGAGGAATCGCTGGCCGTGGCCGCGAGCGTGGCGCCGCTTCGGAGGAATGCTCCCTGCGAGGGTGAAGTGAGTGCCGCATCGGGCAGGGTGTTGTCGACGGTCACCCCCACCGCCGCGGACGTGCGCACGTTGCCGGCGCCGTCGTAGGCCTTCGCGGTGAGCGAGTGGGCACCGTCCGCCACCCCGGCGCTGTTCCAGCCCACGGCGTAGGGCGCGCTGGTGTCGGTGCCGACCAGCGCCCCGTCCGCGTAGAACTCGACCCTCACCACCCCAGCGGTATCGCTGGCCGTGGCGCTGACCTGGACCGTCCCGCCCACCCGGGCGTTCTGCGAGGGAGCGCTGATGGCCGTCGTCGGCAGGGTGTTGTCGATGGTCACCCCCACCGCCGCGGAGGTGCCGACATTGCCGACGATGTCATAGGCCTTCACCGTGAGCATGTGGGCTCCGTCCGTCACGCCCCACGTGCTCCAGTTCATCGAATATGGAGGCGTGGTGGACGTGCCGATCAACGTCACGCCGTCGTAGAACTCGACCTTCGTCACGCCCAGGCCGTCGCTGGCGGAGGCCTGGAGCGTGGCACTGCCTCGGATGGCCATTCCCTGCGCGGGTGAGCTGAGCGCCACGCCCGGCTGGGTGTTGTCGATGGTCACCCCCACCGCGGCCGAGGTTCCAGCGCGGCCGCTCGCGTCGTAGGCCTTCGCGGTGAGCGTGTGGATGCCGTCCGCCACCGAGGCGCTGTCCCAGCTCACGGCATAGGGCGCGCTGGTGTCGGTGCCGATCAGCAGTCCATCCGCGAAGAACTCGACGTGCGACACCGCCACGTCATCCGAGGCCGTCGCCGTCAACGAGAGCACGCCCCTCGCCTTCGTATTGCTGGAAGGCGCGGTGAGCGCCACCACCGGGTCCGAGTCCACCGCGAAGATGAGATCGTCCCGCTCGTCATAGGAGCCGGAGCTGCAGGCCGTACCGTTGCCGGCGCCCCTGCGGATCTGAGCCCGAACCGCCTGCAGGAAGCCCATGGGCAGCACGTACTCCGTCGAGAAGACCTGGCCCCCGCTCGCGCTCGGCGTGAACGTGGTCAGGTACGTCCATGAGGGCTGGGTGGCAGTCCCCGTGTAGAACAGGTCGACCGCATCCGCGGCGGTGTCGTGGATGTAGGCGTAGACGTCGACCCGGACGCGCTGCCCCTGGGCGAGGAGCCCTCCACTGACGGACGACAGCTTGATGCGGTGGATCGCCTCCATGCCGGAGACGGGACCGTCCGAGCAGCTCCAATGGATCGTATTGGTCCCGTGGGGCTCCGAGGTGTGCCGGCCCGCCACCAGCGTCACGGTGTCGCAGACGGCGTTCACGGTGGCGCACTTCGGCGCGAAGAGCACCGAGTCGTATACGGCGCTCCCGGGCTGGCTCGTGGTCACGGTGAGCGAAGCGCTCGTGCCCATGTTGTTGGCTCCGTCATAGGCCTTCGCGGACAGGGTGTGGCTCCCGTTCGCCCACGAGCCGCTGTCCCAGACCGCGCTGAACGGCGCCGTCGTGTCGCTGGCGAGCACCACTCCGTCCACGAGGAACTCGACCCGGGCCACGCCCGTCGCGTCCGTGACGTCCACCTCGAGGGAGACCTGGCCATTCAGCGTCGCCCCGCTGGCCGGAGAGGTGAGCGCCACGGTCGGGGCCGCGTTGTCGACCGTCACGTTCACCCCCGCGGAGGTGGCGATGTTGCCGTAGGTGTCCGTGGCCCGCGCGGTCAGCGTGTGGCCGCCGCTCGTCGCCGTCCTCGTGTCCCATTGGAAGCTGTAGGGAGCGGAGGTGTCCGCGGCAACCCGCGTCCCATCCACGAGCAGCTCGACCTGGCTCACCCCGTAGGCATCGCTGGCGCTCGCCGAGATGGTCGCAGTCCCTCCCAGCACGGCCCCGCTGCCCGGCGCGGTGATCGAGACGGACGGAGGCGTGGCGTCCACCGAGACGGTCACCCCTACCTGCGCCGAGGTTCCCACGTTGCCGGTGGCGTCGTAGGCCCTGGCGCTCAGGAGGTGCTGGCCCTTCGGCTCGCTCGTCGTGCTCCACGCGTAGCTGAAGGGCGCGGTGGTATCGGAGCCGAGCAGCCGGGTGCCGCTGTAGAACTCGACGCGGGTGACCCCCAGATTGTCCGTGGCCTCCGCGGAGAGCGTCACCGTCCCGCTCACCCTCACACCTGCGGCGGGAGCCGTGAGCGTCACCACCGGCGCCATCAGATCGTTGTCCGCCGTCACCGTCACCGGCTCGGAGAGCACCTCGTGCCCGGCCGCGTCGCGGACTCGCGCTGTCAGCGTCCGGGGACCGTTCGGGCCGCTCCGGGTGGCCCAGCTCACGCTGTACGGAGCCGAGGTCGCCGTACCGATCAGCGTCGCTCCTTCATGGAAGTCCACGGACACCACGCCGAAGTTGTCGCTCGCCGCAGCCGTCAGCGTGACGGTCCCCGTCACGGTGGCCCCACTGCTGGGAGCCGTGATCGACACCTGCGGTGGAACGGAGTCCGTCTCCTGGCCGACCGCGAAGACCACGTCGTCACGGTCGGTGTACTCGGGGTACGGGTTGTTCGCCGCCTCGTTGCAGGCTCCCTCCCCTCCAATGAGCTTGAAGACCGCGCGCACGGCCTGCAGGCCGCCCTCTGGCAGGACGTACTCCGCCGACAGCGTCGTGAGCTTCTGGTCGCTCCCGCTCGGAGGCTTGACGCTGGTGATGAACGTCCACGAGGGCTGGGTCGCGTTCGTCGCGCCATAGAGGTAGAGGGTGTTGTAGGCGGCGTTGAAGACCCACGCATCGACCTCGATCCGGACCCGCTTCCCGGCCGCCAGGGCCGTGCCATCCTCTCGGATGATCCGGATCCGCTCGATGGACTCGTCGTAGCGATAGGACCCGGCGGGGCCGTCGGCGCATCCATCCAGCGTGTTGGGGCTGTTCCTCTCGGGGCCGAGCAGCGCCCTGCCCTTGACGAGGGTCCGGGTGTCACAGTGAGCCAGCACCGTGTCGCACCGTGGCACCTTCAACACCGGATCGAACCGCGCGTTGCCCGGGTGGCTCGTCTCCACGGTCACGGGCGCGCTCGTCGTCCGGTTGCCTCCCACGTCCTGGGCGATGACGGTCAGCGTGTGGCTGCCGTTGAACACACTCTCCGAATCCCAGGAGATGGCATACGGCGCCGTCGAGTCGGCCTCGATGAGATCGCCGTCCACGTAGAACTCCACCTGCTGGATGCCCCGGTCGTCGCTCGCGGTCGCCTCGAGGGAGACCGTGCCGTTCAAGGCCGCTCCTTCCGAGGGCGTGGTGATCGCGGTCTGGGGAGGGAAGTAATCGTTGTCCACCAGCACGCTCACCGTGCGGATCGTGACGTTGTTGGACGCGTCGGTGGCCCTCACGGTGAAGGTGTGCACTCCGTTGGGCACCGTGCGGCTGTTCCATCTGTAGCTGAACGGCGAGGTGGACTGGGGCGAGAAGAGCGGGGTGTTGTCCACGATGATGTCGACGCGCACCCTGCCCCTGTCGTCGCTGGCAGTGCCCGTGACCCAGACGAACTGGTTCACGATCGCTCCATCCAGCGGCTGGTCGAGCGACACTTGCGGCGGCTCGTGATCATTGTCGACGACGACCTGGACAGGCGCCGAGACCGTGACGTGCCCCACCGCGTCATACGCACGAGCCGTCAGCGTGTGGGTGCCGTTGGGAGCCGTCCAGCTGTTCCAGATTCCCGAGTAGGACGGGTGGTAGTCGGTGATGATCAGCGTGTCTCCGTCGTACACCTCCACGCGCTGCACGCCGAAGTCGTCGCTGGCCGCCACCTCGATGAGGTAGTTGCTCGACGGCGGATATCCCTGGGACGCCGATGAGATCGACACGGTCGGCGGGGTGAGGTCCGCCACCTCCGGACCCACCGAGATGAGCAGGTCGTCATGATCGTTGAGGGAGCCCGGAACACAGGCCGAGCCGTTCCCCGCCCCCGAGCGGTACACCCCGCGGAGGACATGCCTCCCACCCGCCGGCAGCAGGTACGTGGTCGACAGCACCTGGGTCCCGAACTCCCTCGGCGTCAGGGTGTCGACATGGGTCCAGGTGGGGTTGCCGGGGTCGGCCGCGAGGTAGAGCTCCAGCGTCTCCTGCTGGTGGTTCATGCTCGCGAAGACCGTGGCCTGGACCTGCACCTCCTTGCCGGGAATGAACGCGGTGCCGTCGGCCCGCGAGACGACGAGCCGATCCAAGGAGGGGGTGAAGCGCGAGCTGCCCGCCGTCCCGTCCTCGCAGGCGCCGCCCAGGGTGTTGGGCTGATGGGGCTCGGGCCCCACGCTCCCCCGTCCCTCCAGCAGCTGCATCGAGTCACACCGGTTGCCCACGGCCGCGCACGCAGGCACGCCCCACACCGGATCGAACGTCGCGTTCTCCGTGTTCGCGACCGTCACCGTCACCGGCGCGCTCTCCTCCGAGTTGCAGTTCGTATCGAAGGCCCGGGCGGTGAGCACCCCCGAGCCGTTGGGCTCGGTCGCGCTGTCCCAGGCCAGCTCATAGGGCGCCGTGGCATCCGAGCCGAGCGAGCGGCCGTCGAGGAAGAACTCCACCGTCAGTCCCGGCGCGTTGTCCGTCGCGGTGGCGGCCAGCGTCACCGTGCCGCTCAGGTTCGCACCGGAGGTGGGGGCGGTGACGGTGACTTGCGGCGGCGTCTGGTCCGCCCCGGAGCAACCTTCCGTGTACAGGAGCCGGCGCGTCGTGTTCCCGGGCGCGGCGACCTTGTCCTGCGTGGCGCGCCGGAGGAGCTCCGCCTTGACCTCCGCGGGCGAGGCGTCCGGATGCTCCTCCAGGATGAGCGCCGCCACACCCGCCACGTGCGCGCTCGCCATCGAGGTGCCGCTGAGGGTGGTCCACTGGTTGTCGCTGCCCCCGAAGGCCGAGACGATGTCCTGGCCCGGCGCATAGAGGTCCACGCAGGGCCCGTAGTTGGAGAAGTCGGCCGGCCAGTCGAGGTGGCTCTGGGTCGCCCCGACCATCACCGCGAAGGGCTTCCCCGTCGGCAGGCGGTAGCACACGTCCATGTGATCGTTGCCCGCGCCCATCGAGTAGAAGACGCCGGCGTTGATGGAGCGGGCAAGCGCGTCACCCACCGCTCCCTCCCAGCTGCCGCCCAGGCTCAGGTTGGCCACCGCCGGCTTCTGGTGGTGCGCGGTGACCCAGTCGATGCCAGCCACCACCCAGGAGGTGAGCCCCACGCCCAGGCAGTTGAGCACCTGCAGGGAGTGCAGCGTCACCCCCTTGGCCACGCCGTACTCGGCGCCGCCGATCGTCCCCGCCACGTGCGTGCCATGGCTGTTGCAGCTGCCCGTATTGTTGGCGTCCCCGAAGATGGACCACTCGGCGTGCGCCCGCCCCCCGAAGTCCTGGTGGGTGGTGCGGATGCCATCATCCAGGACGTAGACGTGAACCCCACTGCCAGTGAGGCTGTAGTGGTACTGGCGGTCCAGGGGCTGAGCCCGCTGGTCGATGCGGTCGAGCCCCCAGGACACGAACTCCTGTGTGGCCAAAGCGGAGACTTCGGAGTCCTCCTCCACGTAGCGCACACGCGGGTCCTTGCTCAGCGCCAGCGCGGCGGCCTCCGGCATCGTCGCGGCAAAGCCCTGGAGGGCATGGGAGTACACTCGGTCCACCGTGGCCCCATGAGGCGCCGCGAGCTGCCTGGCGAATGCCGCCACCTGCGCCCCGGCCACGACCTTCTCCTCCAGGACGACGATGTATCGCCCTCGCACCGCCTTCTCGGCCTTCCGCAGCCGGCTCCCCACCGCGAGGGACTGGGCCTGCGTCTTCACGGCCTCCGGCTCGGTCAGCCCGGTCCCCAACGGGAACTCGCACGATGCGAGTACGAGTGCTGCCACCAGCAGTGTCATCAGGTTCCGCACGGGCCCCCCTCGAGGGTCGAGAGCTGCGTCCTGATGTATTGAAGAAATCCCGGGAAATTGGATCGCCCGGCGTGCAGAAAATGACGAACGGCGCGTCATCATGAAACACGTGTTTCACCGCGTCACGGCTTCCAGGCTTCGAGAGCACCTCCCTCATGGCTCCCCCCTCCTCGCCCGACATGCCCCCGTCCGCCTCGCCGTCCCCTGGTCCCGGGGAGCGGTCCCCCTCGCGTCCCGAGCCTCGCTCCTGGTTCCTGCGGCTGCTGGACTCCATGCTCTCGCAGCCGCTGCGCGAGGGCTCGCCCGCGGAGCTCGTGCGCCACCGCATCATGGTGGGCGCCGCCTTCTTCCTGCTGGTGTTCGATGTGCCGTACCTGGCGTGGGCCCTGTGGCTGAACGCCGCTCCGTTCGTGGGGTTCTTCGTCGGCGTCGGCTACCTGAGCACGCTGCTCCTCGCGCGCCGCAGCCGCCAGCCCACCGCTCCCGCGATGGTGCTGCTGCTCACGCTGGGCTGCGGGCTCGTCACGGGCCTGTTCCACTCCAAGAACCCCTACGGGGGCACGCATGCGGCGGCCATGTTGCTGCCCGCCCTCGCCGTGTACCTGCTGAAGCCACGGCAGACCTTGCTCATCACCCTGCTACTGAGTGCGACCCTGGGCGTCGGCTACCCGCTCTATGTCACGCACAAGGCGGCCGCGGCGGGCACCAGCCCTCCGGCCGATCTCTGGTTCGCGCACACCTTCGCCAGCCTCGCGTTCGTGGGGGCCTGGGGGCTGGGCCTGCTGCACAGCGCGGCCAGGGACGCGGCGCAGTCCACCCTGGAGCGGGCGCTGAAGGAACTGCGCGAGAGCCAGAGCAAGCTCAGCGCCCTCATCGAGAACACCGATGACGTGGTGCTCTCCGTGGACACCCAGGGCCGCGTCATCACCGCCAACGCGTCCGCGAGGAATGCCTACCAGTACACCTTCGGCGCCACGCTCGAGGTGGGACGACCGCTCTTCTCGCCGGGCTCGATGGGGGAGCTGGGCGGGGTGTGGGGGCCCCGCCTGGCCCAGGTCTTCCAGGGCCAGCGCCTGCGCGTGGAGGAGGAGCTCACCGTGGGGGACAGGCGCATGGTGGTGGACGTCAGCGTCAGCCCCATCCCGGGCGAGGACGGGCGCGCCGTGGGCCTCACCCTGTTCAGCCGGGACGTCACCTCGCGCAAGGAGGCCGAGGCGCGCCTGGGCGAGATGCACCGCACGCTCGTGGACGTCTCCCGCCAGGCGGGCATGGCGGAGATCGCCACGGGCGTGCTCCACAACGTGGGCAACACGCTCAACAGCGTCAACATCTCCACCGCGCTGCTAACGGATCGCGTCCGCCAGTCCCGCGTCTCGGGACTGGCCAAGGCCATGCAGCTCTTGCGCGAGCACGACCCGGACTTCGGCGCCTTCCTCAGCCAGGATCCGCAGGGCCGGAAGCTGCCGCGCTACCTCCTGGCGCTGTCCGACCAGCTCCTGGAGGAGCGCGAGTCCATCCTGAAGGAGCTCAACGCGCTGAGCGAGAGCGTGGACCACATCAAGTCCATCGTCAGCATGCAGCAGAAGTACGCGCGGTCGGCCGGGGCGGTGGAGGATGTGGCCGTGCCCCAGCTCATCGACGAGGCGCTGCGCCTGCACGCCGTCTCCTTCGAGCGGCTGGGCATCCGCATCGAGCGCGACTACTCGCAGGTGCCGATGGTGTCCCTGGATCGTCACAAGCTGCTGCAGATCCTCGTCAACCTGCTGAGCAACGCGCGGGATGCCCTGGTGGCCAGCCCGCGCGAGGACCGCGTCCTCACCATCCGCGTGAAGCGGCCGGCGGAGGACAGCCCGCTGCGCATCGAGGTGGCCGACAACGGGGTGGGCATCTCCCCGGAGCATCTGGAGCGCCTGTTCACCCAGGGCTTCACCACCAAGAAGGAAGGCCACGGCTTCGGCCTGCACATCAGCGCGCTGGCCGCCGAGGAGATGAAGGGACGGCTGTCCTGCAGCAGCCCCGGTCCCGGCCAGGGCGCCACCTTCACGCTCGAGCTGCCGCAGGAGCCCTCGGCGTAACCGCTCGCCACCGACAGCCCGCTCCTGGAGGACTCAGCCGCGCGCGGTGACGGTGAGCACCACCATGCCGTAGACCTCGGGCACGCTCACCGTCAACCGCTTGTCGCCGATGTCCCACGAGCGCTCGCGCATCGGCGGCCCGGCGTTGCCGCTCTTCTCCAGCACGAAGCGCAGCACCTCCGCCACCGGCGTCTCCTCCGCGAACGCTCCCGTGAGGAAGCGCCGCACCATCTGCTCCTGCGTCTCCAGCTTGCGCGTGGGCGCCTCGAGCCGGTCGAACAGCATGAGCCGCGCCATCTCCAGGTTGTCGCGGCTGCCGCCCAGGTGGAGCTGCGCCATCATCTCGTCCGCGTACTGGTGGTACTCCAGCGCGTGGGCGGGGCTCGGCGGCGCGTCGTGCATGTACGGGAAGAACGTGTCGAACTGCTCCGCGAACCGCGCGTAGGGAACGCGCATGGGCCGCAGCTCCTGCTCCTGCCGGGGGCTCTCGGTGGGCATGGCTCCCGCGCCGGCCCACTCGGGAGCAATCGGCGCGGGCTCGGCCGCGGTGGGAGGCGCCGCGGCAAGCCGAGGACGCTCCGGCATGGCGCAGGAGGACTTCGCGGGAGGCGCGACGGGAGGCGCGGCCCGGGCCGCCTCCTCCACGGGCGCGGCGGACTCGGCGGGGGCCGAGAGCAGAATCCCCAGGCCGATCAGCAGGACCACGGCGGTCCCCAACAACCCCAGCTTCGACGTGCGTGACATGTTCGTTCTCCCCGTGTGCGGGTGATCAGTCGAAGAGCCCGTAGACCGGGGTGGTGCAGGTGCTGCCGGCGCCGGTCTGATACGCGCCCGTGTTGTTGGGGCCGGGGTTCATGCCGCCGGTGAAGATGTGGCCACAGTCCGAGCGCTGCCACGCCGCCCACCACGTGTATTCATTCGGGTAGCCGATGTGCCAGAGATCATTGGTGAACGGCTGGTTGATGTAGCCCGACCAGAGCGGGTGGCTCGTCGGCTCGCCCACGTTGGTGAAGTAGCCCCAGGGCGTGAGGTTGGCGATGCGCTGCGCGCCGCCGCCACAGTCGTCGTCACAGGTGCCGCCCGCGTTCTCGCAGGCGCTCCCGCTGTAGTACTGGTGATGCTTGCCGGCGGACATCCACACCATGGGCAGCGGGCGCGCGTAGCCGGCCCCACCGATGTTGTTGTAGCTCGCCGAGTACGAGAGCCCTGGCGCGTTCGCCCACGCCCACCCGAAGCCCCACATGTCGATCCGGTCCAGCGCCCAGTTGACGCCCCCGTCGAACGAGACCAGCTCGTACACGCCTCGCTGCGAGTCCCCCGAGTGGTGATTGGTGCACCAGGTCGAGGCGCGGTAGCCTCCGTCCATCCGGAACAGGAACGCCCAGTTGACGCGCAGCCGCCGCGCGCCGGAGCACGTGGTGCAGCCCTCCGGCCGCACCTGGAAGAGCACTCGCGGCTCCCAGCTCTGGAGGCTCAGCTGCGAGGTGTTCGAGCCGTTGTTCTCCGCCTCGTCGAAGACGAAGTACGGGCGCCACGTGTCCGCCAGCCGGTGCTCGAGATCATCCTTGAGCCCGTCGCCGTCCTGATCTCGCGACGAGGCGGTGTAGACGTAGATGCTCTCCGGCAGGGAGATCCACCGGTTGGCGTCCGAGATCGACGCCTCGGCGGACTGTCCGAGGAAAAAGCAAGCGGCGGCCACCGCGAGCAGCGGCGCGCGAGACGACACCTTCATGTCTGGCTCCAGCGTGAGGACCAGCGGTCCAGCCCGCCGTGTCCGCCCCTGTTACGCCGGCCGCGCCAGATATTCCGGGGACTTTTCGCGGGCCTTTTCCGCTCTCGGATCCTGAGACATGACCCTCCCCACCCGACACACCGCGCGCATACCCAGACACGCTCCTGAAACCGTGGCGAGACGTGTTCACGAGGTTTATCGATGAGACAATAAGTTGATACGGCTGAACGAGTTCGTCCTGGCCCCACTCCTCCCCAGAAAGGAGTCCCCAATCGCCGCTACGACTCCTGCCCCACACGCCCCCTCATGGGAAACCCTCATCCTGAGGGCCATCCCGAGCTGTCTGCTCGCGGCCGACGCGGAAGAGCGGGTCGTCTACGCCAACGCGGCGGCCATGAAGCTCCTGGGCCGGGATGAGCGCTCGCTGATCGGCACTCCGCTGCGAGAGCTGCTGCCCTTTCCCTGGGGAGTGCCTGGCCAGTCCGCGCTGGAGCTCGGCAGCAGCGAGATGCGCTTCGACGTGAAGCTGACGCCCCAGGGTGGCACCGAGCCCCAGTCCATCGGGGTCTCCTTGCTCTCGCTCCCCGCCCACCTCTACCCGCCGGGCGGGTACGTCTGCATGTTCCGCAGCCTCACGGACTACCGACGCGTGGAGGCCGAGGCGCGCCAGGCCGAGCGCCTCATGATGATGGGCCAGTTGATGGCGGGGCTCGCCCATGAGGTGCGCAACCCGCTGGCCGCGCTCAAGAGCCTGTTGGAGGACGTGCTCCACGGCAGCAGCCCCGAGGCTCCCTTCCACGAGCACATGGTCCGCATGGAGCGCCTCGTCCGCCGGATGGAGAACCTGGTCAACACCTCGCTCCAGTTCTCCCGTCGCGGACAGGCCCGCAGGGCAAGGCACGCGCCGGCCGCGCTCGTCCACGCCGCTCGGGACGCGCTGGATCCCCGCCTGCTGCGCGCCCGGAGCCACCCGCTGGTGCTCGAGGTGCGCGACGACCTGCCAGCGGTGCTCTGCGAGGAGGGGCCCATCGTCCAGGTGCTCGGCATCCTGCTGACCAATGCGCTGGAGGCCGCGGGGAGCTCCGGGTGGGTGGGCCTGCGGGTGAGCACCACGGGCGAGCCGCCCGCTCGCGTCCTGTTCGAGGTCGAGGACGATGGGCCGGGCATCCCCGCCTCCCTGCGGACGCAGCTCTTCTCTCCCTTCTTCACCACCAAGCCGCAGGGCACCGGGCTGGGGCTGTCCATCGCCCTCAAGCTCGTCGAGCAGAACCAGGGACACCTGAGGTTCCAGTCGGTGCCTGGGCAGCGCACGGTGTTCACGGTCGACCTGCCTGTCGCCACGGAGGGCCCGCCATGAAGTCCCGAATCCTCATCGTCGACGATGAAGAGGACATCCTCTGGAGCCTCCAGAACCGTCTGGTGCGCACCATGCCCGGCGTGGAGATCCAGGGCTGCACCCACGGCCGGAAGGCGATGGAGCTGATCTCCCAGGAGGACTTCAACCTGGTCATCAGCGACGTGCGGCTGCCGGAGGTCTCCGGCATCGAGCTGCTCATCCACGCGCGCAAGCGGAACGCGCGGCTGCCCTTCATCATCACCACCGCCTACCCCACCGAGCAGATGCGGATGGACGTGCAGCGGATGGGCTCGGTGACCTACGTGGAGAAGCCGTTCGAGCTGGCGCGGCTGGCGTCGCTCGTCAACGAGCTGCTGGAGCACCAGCGCAAGGAGGGGTTCTCGGGAGCCGTGTCGCTCGACACGCTGCCGGACCTCGTCCAGCTCTTCTGCTTCTCCAGCACCACCGGAGGCCTGCGCATCTGGCACGGCGACCAGCGCGGCGCCATCTGGTTCGACCGGGGCACCGTCGTCCACGCCGAGGCCGGCACCCTCGAGGGCGAGGCCGCCTTCTATGAAATCCTCTCGTGGGAGGGCGGCGAGTTCGCGATGGAGCGCAACGCCGCGCCTCCGAAGCGCACGCTGGCCGAGAGCGCCACCGGGCTCCTGATGGAGGCCCAGCGCCGCATCGACGAGGCCCGGCGCGCTCCCTCGCTCACGGCCGGCGGCGCTCCCCCGGACGAGTGGGCCGACTTCACCGAGGCCCCCGTGGCGGCGCCCCCCGTGGAGCAGGTGGCGAGCTCGGAGCCACCACCGGCCAGGCCGGAGAGCGTGGAGCCGCGCGTGGCAGAGGCGCTGCTGGCGGAGGCGCTCCCTCGCGTGAGCGGCATGGCGGGCTTCGTGAGCCTGTCGATGCTGCACGTGCGCGGCGCGCGAGAGGGTGAGCCCAGCGGGCCGCAGCGGGATGCCGCCGTCCGGGCGTTCAGCGAGGCCCTCGCCGCCGCGGAGCAGCTGGCGACGCAGGAGGAGCGGCTCGAGGAGATGCTCATCACCGCCGAGCACCACCACCTCTTCCTCGCGGCGCGAGGGACTCACGGTGGCTTCTTCCACCTGGTGATGGAGCGCTCCGCCGGCAACGTCTGGCTGGCGCGACTCACGTTGAAGGAAGCAGGGCCTCACGCCCAGGCCTCGCAGGATCCCGCGGGAGGAAGTCGATGAAGAGCACGCTCAAGGCTTCTCTCGAGCGGCTGTCGGGCCTGGACGGCTACATCCGCTCGTGTGTCGTGGACGGAGAGAGCGCCACGCTGCTCGCCAGGCACGGCGCGTCCCCGCCGGGAGATCCCCAAGCCGCGACGGCCGCGCAGATTACCCTGCTCCAGGCCCAGCGCCGGGCGCTCCAGGCGTTCCAGCAGGACTCCTCCAAGCTCGCGGGCGAGCTGGACGAGACCCTCATCACCGTGGGCCGGTACTACTACCTCATCCGTCCCTCACGGGCGCGGGCCTCGGTGTTCGTCTCCGTGGTGCTGGACCGGGAGCGCGCCAACCTCGGTCGAGCCCGCCTCGCGCTCTCCACCGTGGAGCAGGGCCTGAGCCTCTGAGCGGCCCGGGGGCTCCCTCGGGCTCCCTGCGCCGCACCTGGCGATGGTGGACAGGCCCGAGCAGGCTTGAGACGCTGGTGACGAACGGAGCTCAATGGCGGAATCGCGCGACGAGCAGGCGAGCAGCGGAGCCGACACGGTGCTGTCTCTGCGCCGCTTCGGCGTGTCCTTCGGCTTGAAGGTGGTGCTGGCGGAGGTCGACCTGGAGGTGCCGGCGCGAGGCGTCGGGGTGCTCCTGGGGCCTGGCGGGGCGGGCAAGTCCACGCTGCTGCGCACCGTGGCGGGCCTCAATGACATGCAGCCAGAGCTGGCGGTGTGGGGCAGCATCTCCTATCAGGGCGCGCCGCTGTCCCCGAGCCACCGTCCCTTCCTCATCCTCCAGAAGGCCCGCCTGCTCGGCTCCACCGTGCGCGAGAACGTCATCTCGGCGCTCCCCCACCGGGATCGGCTCACGCCCGGGCAGCAGCGGGAGTTCATCGTCGAGCTGCTCACCCGCCACGGTCTGCCGGAGCTCGCCCAGGCCCAGGAGCGCGGCGTGCTGGAGCTGCCCCTGGGCGTCCAGCGCCGGCTGCTGATCATCCGCGCGCTGTGCGCCTCACCAGCGCTGCTCATGGCGGACGAGCCCACCACCGGCCTGTCCGAGCAGGATGCGCAGGCGGTGCTGGAGCTGCTGCGGCTCCAGGGCCAGGAGCGCGCCGTGCTGGTGGCGCTGCACCACCAGGGCCACGCCCGGGCCGTGGGACAGTGGTGTGCCCTGCTGGCCGGCGGGCGCATCCAGGAAGTGGCGCCCACGCACGACTTCTTCTCGGCGCCTCGGAGCAGGGCCGCGCGCAGCTTCGTGGACACCGGCAGCTGCTCGGTCCCCAGCCCGGATGCGCAGCCCGCGGACCTCTCTCCCGATGAGGCTCCGCCGCCCCCTCTGCCCCCGCAGGCCCGCGACGCGACGGTGGCGGCCTCGCGCGGTCCCCGAGGCTTCTGCTGGCTGCTGCCCGGCCTGCTGGGAGGCACACCCCGTCCCGGCATCGTGTCCTCGCTGGAGGAGGACCTCCAGGCGCTCACCCGGGTGGGCATCCAGGTGCTCATGGGGCTCGAGGAGGAGCAGCACTTCCAGGTCCTCCCCGAGCTGGGCATCGACTACCTGCGCTTCCCCATCCCAGACATGCGCGCGCCCTCCTTGGAGGAGGCCCGACGGTTCTGCCAGGAGGTCGATCGACGGCTGGCCGCACGCCAGCCCGTGGCGGTGCACTGCCGCGCGGGGCTCGGCCGCACGGGCACCATGCTGGTGGCCTACCTGGTCTGGAAGGGGCACGCGGCCCGCGAAGCGCTCGAGCAGGCTCGCGGCATCAACCCGCGCTGGGTGCAGTCCGAGGATCAGCTCCGGTTCATCACCGAGTTCGAGTCGTGGCTGAAGGCCTGAGCCATACCTGGACCCATACACTCCAGGACAGCCCCGTCCGGAGCTGATCGCCTGTCATTGGCGCCAGCGTGGGCGAAGCCTGCTGAGGCAGAACGCTACACATTGCCCCGCACGCATCGCGCTCGCGAGCCCATCTCGCGGAAATCCTTGGTGGAATCCGGGCGGACCGGCTCAGTGAGGCAAAAAGTCTCGCTGCACACCACGGGCGCGCACTGCGGACGTTCGGGAAGCTCCCAGACACAGACATTCCGCAGGTTTGAAAGACAAGCAAGGTCCGGCATCCCGGTTGCTAAGGCTCTGGATCGTGCACTGGCGTGAGAGTGCGAACGATTGGAGGTCCATGTGTCGCTTCAGGCTGTGACGGGACTCGAGCCTCGAGAGGACTCCTCGCCTCGCACCAGACTCCATCTGACGGTGGTGCCTCGCGACGGAGCGAGCGTGCAGCCGACGCACAAGGGCTTGCTGGCACCCCGCGTGATGCAGGCCCTGAGCGAGGGGCTCGCGCACGCGGACGGGGGAGAGGTCGTCGTCCGCGCGGGAGAGGAGATCGGACACATCTATCTCCACAAGGGGAGCATCGCCTGGGTGAACTGCTCACGGGCCCGGTCGCGCGCACGGGACACGCTGCTGGCGAACTCGGCCATCACCGCCGAGGACCTGGACGCCGCGCTGCAGGAGTCCCAGCGCACGCGGCAGCACCTCGCCGAGACGCTGCTGACCTGGGGGCTCATCGAGCAGAAGCAGCTGTGGCAGTGCCTGCGCCTGCACAACGCCCATCACCTGAGCGCCCTCACGGAGCTGCAGCACGAGCTCCAGGCCATCTTCGTACCGCTGGCGCGCACCTACTCCGCGGGCGTGGGCTTCACGCTGGCGGAGCTGCTGGAGCCCCACGAGGTGCCGGCGGAGCTCGCAAGCGTCCTCCTGGAGGAGCCCGCCCCGGTGGTGCCGCTGGCCTCGCCCAGGTGCTGTGCCTTGGAGCACGCGGAGGCGGACCACGCCAGCGTGGGCAAGCGGCTGGCGGCGCTGCTGCCCCCGGGCGCGCTCGCGGGCGCGCTGCTGGACATGGATGCCCGGCATGTCTGCGGACAGCGCTCCCTCATGCCAGCGCTGGAGCCCGAGCTGGGCAGCATCACCGGCTGGCTCATGGAGGTGCTGAGCGCTCGGGCCGAGCCGTCCGGCGCGCTGCCTCGCGAGGTGCTGCTGGTGGCCGAGGACACCGTCCACGTGCTGAGCCGCTGCGAGGCGCACCCCTCGGTCTACCTGTGGATGATGTTCGACGGCGCCACCAACGTGGGAAGCGTCCTGGCCCGCTGCCACCTGACGCTCAGGAGCCTGGTCGAGGAGCTCTTCGTGGCGCCGGCCAAGCGCTCGGAGCGCGGGGAAGGAGGCCAGCCATGATCTTCGGCCTCAGCCACGTGGACGTGCCGGTGACGAACCTGGAGGCGGCGCTGCGGCTGTACGGCGGAGGGCTCGGCTTCTCCGAGCGCCGGCGCGGGCCGGGCTTCGTGGACCTGGATGGAAGCTCCTGCCTGCTGCGCCTGGTGGAGACGCGCCAGGTGGAGCACCCCGTCACGCTGCGGCTGTCGGTGGGGGACGTGGAGGTGGTAGCCCGAGCCCTGACGGACGCGGGGGCCCGGGAGCTGTACGCGCCCATGCGGATGGAGGGTGAGTTCCTGGCGCAGGTAGCGGACGCGGACGGCAACGCCCTCATCGTCTGGCGCGAGCTGAGCGAGGACGAGCGCGGGGTGGTCCCCGCCCTCCCGACGGAGCTCACGTGGGAGCCGGAGGCCGAGGAGCTGCTCAAGTCCCTGCTGCAGCGGGTGCCCGTCTTCTTCCGCGCGATGGCCCGGCGCCGGGTGACGGCCAACGCCGAGCACCTCGCCAGCGCCACCCGCCGCGTCGAGCGGCTGCACGTCATCCGCTCCTACGTGCTCTCCAGCGCCCGCGTCACGCGCTACCGGCTGCGCAAGCCGCTGCAGGAGCACGGCATCTCTCCCGATGACTTTCGCGAGGAGTTCGAGTGCGAGGAGCGGCTGTGACCCCGACCACAGCGTAGCCGCACTCGAACGCCTCTACCTCTTGAAGCAGGGCCACGGACGCATGGCGAGGGTCTCCGCGGCCACAGCTCCCTCCTCACCACCCCACCTCACGCCACACATAGAAAGCGCAGGCACACGATGTCTCTCGAGAAAGCGTTGGTTACGGCCCAGACCCAGGTCCCGGAGTGTGTCGCGGTCGGCTACGTCGACATGAGCACCGGGATGCTGCTGGGCTCCAAGACCGTGGACTCCCACCCCGCCGAGGTGCTGGACCTGGTGGCCGCCGCGACGGCCGACCTGTTCCAGGGCCCGAGCGTCTCGACCATCGAGAAGCTGTTCCGGCGCTCGCGCGGGCAGCAGGAGGATGGCCGGCACTACTTCCAGGAGATCTTCGTGATGAGCGAGAACCTCCTGCACATCTTCATGCGCGGGAAGAAGAACCCGTCGCAGGCCGTCTGCTTCGTCTGCCGTGCGTCGGTAAACATCGGCATGGCGCTCTCCAAGAGCCGCCAGGCGCTGCCCGCGCTCGAAGCCTCCGTCTGACAGCGGCTGGAGGCACCGCTGCACGCCTGCCTACCTGGGTCACACGCACGAGCCCACGTCTCGCCGATCCGATGGGTTCTTTGCTTCTGTTGATCACTGAACATACTGCCCGTGCATGAAACTCCACGGACAGTTGCGCGGCCCCCACGGCACGGATTTCTCCTCCCTCGAGCTCTTGCTGGGACAGAAGCTCGAAGCCCCCCTCTTCACCGGCGAGGTGACGAGCCCCCAGGGGGACTTCCTGTTCAAGGGGCTCACCTCCTCGAAGCTCCCCTATCCCCTCACCCTGTTCGCCCGGCTGGAGGGAGCCGTCGTCGCGCAGCGGAGCTTCCCCGACAAGCCCTCGCTGGACGCGGTGTTGATCGCGGAGAGCAAGCCCCTCGAGGAGGCCCGGAGCGTCGTCCTCGAGCTGCCGCCACCCGCCGCCGTCGAGAAGATGGAAGTGCTCGCGCCCACCCACGCGAGCAGGGCGGGAGTGGTGTTGGCGGAGGCGCCCGTCTTCACAGTGACGGACGCGGTGAAGGGCCCGTCCTCGAGCGGGACGATCCAACCCGTGAGCAGCGCCACGGCGGCCACGGCGGCCACGGCGGCCACGGCGGCCATCGCGGACGAGCTGCAGCTGTGCACGCTCCGAGGCACGGTCCTCAGCACCCGGGCCGGCGAGTCCATCGCCGGCTACATCCTGGAGCTCTCCTGTCCGGACACCATCGCGCTGGATGACAAGGCCACCCCCATCCACCGGCAGCTGGTGCTGGGCCACAACGGCGGCTTCCAGGTGGACTTCGTCGCCGCGGGCCGCTTCTCCGAGAGCCCCCTCACCCTGGTGGTGCGCACCCCGAACGGCCTGCCCGCGCGCATCGTCTCGCCGCAGCAGCTCACGCTGAAGCAGGCGCTCAAGCTCCCCTCGCTCGAGGTGACGGTGGAGCCCTTCACGCCCCGCGTCGTCGCCGCGAGCCCCAGCGCCCCGGCGAGCACCCGCGTCCTGAAGGGCCGGCTGGTGGACCGCGCCGGCAAGGCCATGAAGAGCCAGCAGATCATCTTCTACGGCCAGCACCTGGGAGCCAACGGCGAGCCCGTGGACGTGCCCCTGACGACGGTGAGCACGCAGGCGGGCGGCAGCTTCTCGGCGGTGGTGCCCAACGCGCCGTTCACCGGCGCCTACGCGGTGGCGGCCACGCGCCCGGACCAGCCGTGCCCCCTGCTCCTCCAGGCCGATGGCCACTTCCCCGCCTTCACCCAGCTGGTCATCGAGGCCCGGCCCACCGCCGAGGGAGGTGACGAGGACTGCGCCTGCCATGAGCCGACGCCGCGCCTGCCGGGCACCGAGGAGCTCGTCTCCGGCGAGTCCAGCTACTCGCAGGACATCGGCGGGGCGTGCGTCAACTTCACCGTGCCCAACCGGACGCTGGAGGAGTTCAGCCACTACGCCATCGTCCGGACCACGGATCCGCGCGGCCAGCTCGTCCCCATCGGCGAGAGCCCGCCGTGGGAGTGGAACGGCAACCCGGCGGACACGGCCGGCTACGCGAAGCACCTGCACCGCACCCTGCGGCAGACGCTCGGGCCGAAGAACCCCCTGCGCTGGGACGACGACGCCACCGGCTTCGAGCTCTACCAGGCCGTCACCCTGGCCCACGGCCACGTGCTCCACTTCAAGCAGACGTTCAAGGCGGACGGCTACTCGATGGGAGACCTGCTCTACTCGCTGCCCCTGGCGCCCGGGCAGAAGAAGCAGCTCGTCATCTACGACTGGAACCGCACCGAGGAGGCCTCGCGCGAGGAGAGCTCCTCCGTCCAGGAGCAGCTCAGCCACAGCCTCTCCCGGGACCGCGACATCGACGAGATCCTCAGCGGCACGATGAGCGAGTCCATGAAGGGCGGCAGCAAGGCGCGCACCCGGGGCTCCTCCTTCGGGCTGGGGCTGGCCGGCAGCGGGAGCAAGGACGGGGTGTCCCTGGGCCTGTCCACCGGCTTCAACATCTCCGGCGGCTCGGGCACCTCGTCGGCGTGGCAGGACAGCACCCGCGACATGACGTCCACCCTGCACAACCGCCTGCGGGACGCCACCATGCAGGCCACCTCCGCGGTGCGCAGCCAGCGGGCCACCGTCGTCACCAGCGCCCGCCAGGGCGAGACGTTCTCCGTGCAGACGGAGGTGGTGGCCAACCACAACCACTGCCACGCGCTGACCATCCAGTACTTCGAGATCCTCCGGCACTTCGTCGTCCAGCAGGAGCTGGTGGATGTGCAGGAGTGCCTGTTCGTCCCGCTGATGATGAGCCGCTTCACGGACGCGAAGGCCCTCCGCTGGCGCGAGTGCCTGGCCGAGCACCTGCTCTACGCCCCGGAGACGCCCAAGGGCCAGGAGCTGCTCAAGGGCTTCGAGGCCCTCGAGCGCATCTCCCGCGGCTACCAGGGGGTGGACTTCCCGCAGCGCCGCGAGGCCAACGGGAGCGTGACGTTCCTGCCCTTCTGCGAGGAGGCCGTGGAGGATGTCTTCGGCGAGTTCCAGCTCCAGTTGCACCTGCACCGCCCGGCCGACCAGCAGGACGGCTCGCTCGACATCGCCACCTGGGCCCCCCTGTCCACCGTCTTCCGCGGCCTGGACATCAACGGCATCCGCAACCGGCTGCACGGGCTGACGGCGCAGGAGAAGGATCGCGTCTTCCAGGAGAAGCACGCGCCCGCCATGGCCCGCAACTTCGTGGAGCAGCTGCGCATCGAGGCCATCCTCGCGGACGGGACGGCGGTGAGGGACCTCAAGCTGGACTGCACGCTGCTGACGGACTACGCGCCGGGGCGGCTGCTCACGGTGTCGGTGCGCTCCACGCGCCTGCAGGACACCAAGGCGCTGGCGGCGGGGGTGAGCCGCCAGGGCTTCTCGGGGACGCCCACGGACCTGCGGCGCAGCCAGATCGTCGGCCTGCGGCTGCTGTCCCCCAGCCTGAGCCTGTCGGGCAGCTTCGCGGTGGTGGAGCGCGGCACGCTGCGCTACCGGACGCGCCACCACACCGGCGTGCTGCTCAACAACCGCACCATCCGCAACGACATCGCCTTCGCCGATCAGATCTTCCTGCCCACGCCGCTGACCCCGGAGGAGCAGCGCAACCCCTGGCAGGAGGACCAGCGGCTGGCCCAGCAGCTCAGGGAGCACCTGAACGGGGAGAACCTGGAGTACTACCACCACGTCATCTGGTGCCACGGCATCACCGCGCACCGGCGGTACATGATGCTGGACCGCATCCACCTGGCCCATGACGAGTTCAACACCGTCTATGCGCGGCGTGGAGTGCTGGGGCGCTCGCTGGCGTCGCTGGTGGAGAACCGCCTGCTGGGCGTGGCGGGCAACTGCCTCATCTTCCCGGTGGCGCGGGGCTTCAACCTGGACCCCACCTACGAGCTGGGCCGGGCGGAGGACAGCGGCAGCGGCGCCATCGCCTTCGCGTCCCTGCTGGAGCACTACCAGACGGAGGCCGAGCGCGAGGGCGGCCAGAAGGTCGCCTTCCGCCTGAGCGTGCCCACCCCGGGCGTCTTCGCCGAGGCCGTGCGCGGGGCCTGCAACGCCTGCGAGCGCATCGACGACACGCGCTTCTGGCGCTGGGAGCAGTCCGCGGGGGACGAGCCCACCGCCATCAACCCGGTGGGCACCGACAGCCGCTACCAGGCGCCGCAGGACACGAAGCCCACCGCCATGTCGCAGCCCATCGTCAGCATCCAGAACGCTCCGGCGGCTCCGGATCCAACGGGCGCGGGCGCCATCCTCGCGGCGCTCGGCCAGGCCAGCCCCTTCGCCAACCTCACCGGCCTGGACCAGAACCAGAAGAACGCCCTGGCGGCGATGACGTCCAACCAGGAGGCCGCGAAGTCCTACGCGGACATGGCCACGAAGCTGGCGCTGGCGGCCCAGACCAGCCGCAACGCCGCCAACCTGGGCGAGCAGATCGACAAGGCCTTCCCCCCGAGCAGGTACCCGGAGAAGAACCAGGAGTGGAAGGAGCGGCTGCTGGAGTCCCAGCTCGGCGGCTCCTCCGCGCCCTCCAAGCGGGAGACGCCGCTGCAGCAGATGGACCTGATGGAGACCATCGACGCGGTGCGCGGCGCTCCGGGGATGGAGGTGAGCGTCGGCGAGGACGAGGTGGCCGTCCGCAACGGCGATCCCCGCGGCTCCGGCGGCACGGGCGGAGGCTCCTCCTCGGGAGGCGCGCAGCCCACGGGCGGCACCCAGCCCTCGAGCGGAGGCTCCGTGGAGGACTCGGGCGCCTCCGCCAACGAGTGGCCGCCCATCGAGGGCTATGCCGCGGCGCGGACGCTGATCCCACCCCTGTTCCAGATCATCGAGGGCTCGGAGGTGTTCCAGCGCGAGGTGATCGCGCCCTTCTGCGACAGGGACGCGGACGACTACATCCCGCTGGTGATGGAGCTGCGGCGCCAGGACGACGAGGGGGTCGACGGGTTCTGCCGGGTCGAGGTGAGGGACCCCTCGGACACCACCACGCCGGGCGGACGCTGGCTGCCCCTGCGGACCCTGTCGAGGGAGCTGCCGGGGTTCGACCTGCGCCGGCACGTGCGGCTGCACCTGCGCCTGGTGCTGAGCGGCCAGTCCACGTGGCACCCGGCGGGGATGGCGCAGACGCTGTCCCACGAGTGGGCGCTGCACGGGCTGGGCTGGCGCCGGACGATCCTCCGCGCCCGCGGCGAGGGGTGGACGCTGAGGGCGCTGCGCGACTTCTACGCCGACGAGGTCTCCCGCGAGGACCACCACCGGCAGATCAAGCCGGGCACCAACGTCACCTACGAGGCGGTGAACGACGACCTGGAGCGGGTGCTCCAGCTGCCGCGGTGGCGGCGCTACATGGTGAAGATCCGGGGCACCTACGTGCCGCCAGCCGGTGAGCGCCCGCGGCCGGATCAGGTGCTGCTGAACCTGCCGGCTCGCGCCGCCGCGCCGCAGGGCTCGAGCCTCTACGCGATGAACCTCAACCAGCAGCTCTACTCGGCCCACCAGCTCTTCGTCTGGGAGCGCGAGCTGGAGAAGACGTACTACTACAACCCGGATCACCCCCTGAACATGCTGGGCAGCGACTCGGAGACCGACAACCGGACCTGGGACTACCTGGACGGCTCCGGCGGTCGGTGACCGAAGCGGGCGGGGAGAGGAGGACTCCCGACGGGCTCCTCTCCCTGCCTGCGCTACTCAGCGTCCTCGTCCCGGCCTCGGAGCTCGGTGTCGGGTTGCAGGCGGGCCTGACGCTCGCTCGCCTCCCATGACGCCTCGGCGTCCTGGGCGTGTACCTGCGCGGCGGCCTCGTCGTCCTGCTGGCCCGTCCAGGTGGTGTGCCCACCGGCGAAGCCCTCGAGGGGACGCGGGCCTCGGCGCGCCTCCACCTCCAGGTCCTTCTCCTCCTGCTCGCGCAGCCGCTCCCGTTCCTGCTCCCGCTCTCGCTGGTGCTGCTTGTCGATCGGATTGTCCGCCATGCCCGGCACCTCCTGTTCCAAGGTGCGAACCGCGCTCGCTCGCGTCACCCCGGAGGGCCCCTTGCGAGGCCGCAGGGCAGGCGAGGGAGCGTGTGCCGAGCCCGTTCGGCCCGGCGGACCCGCCCCCCGCCCCCGCGTCCGGTCCGCCCGCCTGTCGGTCGCAAGCTGTCCGAACTGGTCTGCTTGTCATACCAGTTGGGTACCGGTCCGCCGACAGGGTGCCTCCCCGGCCCGGCCGCGGCCCTGGCACACGGGCCTCCCTCGCGGGTGTGGTTCCTTCTCCGAGTCAGCCCTGCCTGGGATGATCAGGGTGAGCCCGGTGTACGTGCCCGTCCATCCTGGGCTCCCTCCGGGGGCATGGCCAGCCCCAGGCGCTTCACCGTGGCCTCGTCCGCGGGCCAGAACACCGTCTCGCGTGGGATGAGGAGCTGGTCGAGCCGGTCCTTCGTGAGGTGCTCGCGCTGCTCCTGGACGAACGGCGTGATGTCCTCGATGTCGAGGAGCCACTCCTTCGCATAGCGCCGCAGCGTCTCTCCTTGCAGCCCGAGCTGGATGGCTCGCCGCTCCAGGGGCGCGCCCGTGGGCGAGTGGTCCGGATCCCACTGCAGCCGCACGTCCGAGCGCGCCATCTCCGCCTTCCAGTCCTCCGGCGTGCCGTACACCTCCGGCACGTGCTTGGAGTGCACCGCCCGCGCCAGCACCGACTCGAACGCCTCGCGGCGCAGCCGCACCGCGAGCACCGTCTCCTGGTCCGCCTTCGTCGCCCAGCCGCAGCGGTACATCATCCAGAGGAAGTTCGGCTTGATCCAGCTCATGCGCGTCAGCTTGAAGTCGCCGCCGAAGAAGCGGTGCTCCGCCGCGAAGCGCCCGATGCGCGGCGCATACGCCTGGTAGACGACGACGGAGCGCTCATCGTGCTGGGCCAGGATGTGGCGCCCTGAGGTGGGCCAGCGCTGACGCTGGGACGTGTAGGACTCGGTGACGAGAGGCATGTGTGGGTATGCCAGCCTACCGCCTGGGATGAAGGCTTGCAGGCACAGCGTGCTCGAAGCGGCGCCCCGTCCAAGACGCTGGCCAGGGAGATCCATGCCTGGAAAGCTCGCGCGCACTCTCGTTCCCGCAAGGAGATGGTCGATGAAGTTCAGCCTCAACCCCGCCACGGAGAGCGCGCTGTACCTGACCCGCACCTTCAACGTGTCGAAGGACAAGGTGATGAAGGCGTGGATGGACCCCGACGCCCTCCAGAAGTGGTGGGGGCCCATGGCGGCGGTGGACTGGAAGCCGAAGCTCGGCAACACGTTCCGGTTCGACTATCCCATCGTCGCCGGGGACAAGACCGCCGTGGTGGGCGAGTTCCGCGACATCTCCGATGACATGCTCGTCCTCTCCTGGGTGGGCGAGGGCGGGAAGAAGGCGCTCGGCGGCACGCTGGTGACGGTGGAGTTCCGCAAGCTCCCCAAGGGAACCGAGGTGGCGCTCACCCACGAGCTGCTGCCCACGGGCGCCGCGCGCGACGCGCAGCGCACCGAGTGGCTGGGCCGGCTCGAGCGGCTGAGCCAGACGCTCGGCTGACCTCCCCGCACCGCGGGCGGCTGCGTCTACGGGCCGCCCCGCGACACGGGCACGGCCGGCTCGCCGCGAGCAAAGGCGGCGATGCGGTCGACGAGCACCGGATACGTCCGGGTCAGCAGGTCGTTGTGCCCCCCTCCCGGCACCACCTCCATCGTGGCGCGGGGGAACAGGCGCCCCATCCGCTGGCCCATCTCGACGGGGATGACCACGTCCCGGTCCCCGTGGAAGATGAGCACCGGGATGTCGATGCCGGGCGCCTTCGAGGCGTTGTCGAACGGGTCCCTCACCAGCAGCCGCGTGGGCAGGAACGGGAAGGCGAGGTTCGCCATGTCCACCACCGAGGTGAAGGGCGCCGTCAGCACCAGCCGAGCGCCGTGGCCGCGCCTGGCCATCTCCACCGCCGGGCCCCCGCCCATGCTGTGGGAACTCAGCACCGTGGACTCGGGCTTCACGCCCTGGGCTCGCAGCTCCGCGAGCGCCACCTCCGCCGCCTGGTAGATGCCCTGCTCCGTCGGCGTGCCCGGGTTGGTGCCGTAGCCCGGGTACTCCACCGCGAGGAAGCCGAGCCCTCGCTCGTGCATCGCCTCGCCCAGGTCCACCAGCCACTGGAGCTGCTCGCCGTTGCCGTGGAAGTGCACCACCGTCGGCTGGCCCGGCCGGGCGGGCAGGTGGAACACGTCCACCACCGGCCCTCCGGGCGGTGTGAGCCGCCGGAAGCCTGGCCCCTCGGGGGGCGCCTGCTGGGGACCGCGCGGCGCCGGGAAGAGGATCGAGCGCTGGATCGCGAACATGCCCCCCATCAGGCCGAGGTAGCCCAGCGCTACAACCGAGAAGAACACCATCAGCACGCGCTTGATCCGGATCATTCGTACCCCGCTCCATCCATCATGGAGCGAGCAGCCACACCACGCCAAACCCCGCGGCGCACGCGCCCAGGAAGAGACCGAGCGCCAGCCAGATCCAGCGCCGCCGGGCATCCGCGCCGCTCTCCACCGCGGGCGTCAGCATGTCCTCTTCGTCGTCCTCGAGGTCCCGTACGAGCTGCGGCCGGCGCGCCTCCACCATGCCCACGTCCGCGTCCCCATCGCCCGCCACGTCCATGCCGAAGCTGACACGGGCCTCGCGCGTCTCACTGCGGCCCGCGGGAGCCGGCCTGGCCGCGGCACCCGCTGGGGGAGCGTCCTCGCCGGGGACATAGTCCTCGGGCGCCTCCAGCCCGCTGTGCTCGAAGGCCAGCGCGGTCGGGGGCGCCAGCTTCGCGGGGATGGCCTGCTCGGTGAGCGCTCGCGACGGGTCCTTGCCCAGCAGCTCCGCGAGCACCGCGTCCTCCGCGGCCTTCTCCTCGGCGAACGCGTCCCACATGACGCGCGCCACGTCCTCGTCCGTCACCTGGGGCGCCAGCTTCGCCTTGAGCCGCGCCAGCTCCGCCCCCAGCGCCGCCGCGTCCGGGAAGCGCTGGTCGGGCTCGGTGGACAGGGCCTTCATCACCACCGCGTCCACGGCCGGCGGCACGCCCGTGCGGTAGCGGCTCGGCGGATCCCACTTCGGGTAGGCCGCCTTGCGCCAGCGCTCCAGCGGCTCGCCCTTCTGCGGCAGCGGGTTCCACGAGAACAGCTCCCACAGCACCACGCCCGCCGAGTACACGTCCGCGCGCCGGTCCACGAACTTCTTCCGCGCCTGCTCCGGGGACATGTACGTGAGGTTGCCGATGACCACGCGCGGCGCCGTCTGCTGCTCCTTCAGCGTGGACTGCGAGGCGCCGAAGTCGATGATCTTCAGCTCTCCGTCGTAGGAGATGCAGACGTTGGCGGGGGACAAGTCCCGGTGCACCAGGTGCAGCGGCTGGCCCGAGCCGTCCCGGGCATCGTGCGCGTAGGCCAGCCCCTCGCAGAGCCGGATGCCAATCTGGAGGATGACTCCGGGCGTCATCACCTGGCCGCGCTGGCGCATGCGGTAGGCCAGGCGGCTGAGCGTCTTGCCCTGCACGTACTCCATGGCCAGGAAGAGCTGCCCCTCCGCCTCGCCCATCGCGTAGACGCGGGCGATGTTGGGGTGCTGCAGGTGCACCACCACCCGCGCCTCGTCCCGGAAGCGGCCGATGAACTGCTTGTTCTCCATCAGCCTCGGCAGCACCTTCTTCACCACGCACGCGCGACGGGGATTTTCCTCGCGCGCCAGGTACACCTCTCCCATGCCCCCGGCGCCGATGCGCCGCGCCAGGGTGTAGGGACCGAACCGGAAGGGCCCGCGAGGGGACTCTGGCTCTCGGGGGTTAGCCAAGCGCGCGGAAGGCCTTTCGCGCCGCGGCGAGGATGTGCGCCACCTCCGGCTCACCGATGGCCAGCGAGACGAACGCCGCCTCGAACTGGCTCGGCGGCAGGTAGACGCCCTCGTGCAGCATGGCGTGGAAGAACTTCCCGAAGCGCGCCGTGTCCGCCTTCTTCGCGCTCGCGTAGTCGTACACCGGGCTGCTGGTGAAGAAGACGGTGAGCATGCTGCCCACGCGGTTGATGGTGACGGGCACGCCGGCCGCCTTCGCCTCGGCCTCCAGCCCGTCCTCCAGCAGCTTGCTGATCTGCTCCAGCCGCGCGTAGGTGCCCGGCGCCGCCAGCGCCTTGAGGCACGCCAGCCCCGCGGCCACCGCCACCGGGTTCCCCGACAGCGTGCCCGACTGGTACACCGGGCCCTCGGGGGCGATCTTCGCCATGATGTCGCGCCGGCCGCCGTACGCGCCCAGCGGCATGCCGCCGCCCACCACCTTGGCGAACGTCGTCAGGTCCGGCTGCAGCCCGAACAGCTCCTGCGCTCCGCCGCGCGCCAGCCGGAAGCCCGTCATCACCTCGTCCAGCACCAGCAGCACGCCGTGCTTGCGGCACAGCTCCTGGAGGTCCTTGAGGTAGTTCAGCTTGGGGATGAGCACGCCCATGTTGCCCACCACCGGCTCGATGATGGCGCAGGCGATCTCCTTGCCCTTCTCCGCGAAGATGCGCTCCACCGCGCCGATGTCATTGAAGGGCGCGGTGAGGGTGAGCTTGGCCAGCGCGGACGGCACGCCCGGCGAGTCCGGCAGCCCGAGCGTCTCCACGCCGCTGCCCGCCTTCACCAGGAACGGGTCTCCCGCGCCGTGGAAGCAGCCCTCGAACTTGAGGATGGAGTCGCGGCCGGTGAAGCCGCGCGCCAGGCGGATGGCCGCCACGGTGGCCTCGGTGCCGCTGGACACCAGGCGCACCTTCTCCACGCTGGGCACGGTGGCGCAGATGAGCTCCGCCAGCTCCACCTCGCCCGGGTGCGGGGCGCCGTAGGAGGTGCCCCGGCGAGCCGCGTCGATGACGGCCTCGACGATGGGCGGATAGGCGTGGCCGAGGATGAGCGGACCCCAGCTCCCGACGAGGTCCACGTAGCGGTTGCCGTCCACGTCCGTCATCCACGCGCCCGTCGCCTCGCGGAAGAAGACGGGGTCGCCACCAACGCCGCGGAAGGCGCGCACGGGCGAGTTCACGCCACCCGGAATGCGCTCCTGCGCCCGGGTGAAGAGAGCCTTGCTCTGGGAGTGGTTCATGGCGGGCTCCATACCACGCAGGCGCGGATCAGGCCCGCGGTTGGCTCGCCCGATGGAAGGGGCGTGTATTCTTCTGTAAGCCCGCGCACCTGGCTCCATCACAAGCACCTGCCGTGAGCTGGCGATCGTCTGCTCCCCGGCTCCGGCATAGGGTTGCGCCCATGATTCGCACCACCCAGCGCCGGACCCTCACCCTGGAAGCACCCGAGGCACCCGGCCGCCCGGCTCACGTCTCGGCGGCCAGCGGCCTCGTGGCCGTGGGCTCGTGGCTCTACGTCGTCGCGGATGACGCGCTGCACCTCGCCGTCTTCCCTCGCGAGGGGACGGCTCCCGGCCGCAGCCTCCGCCTCTTCCCGGGCGAGCTGCCCCTGGAGCCCGTGGCCCGCAAGGCCGCCAAGCCGGACCTGGAGGCGCTCTGCCTGCTGGCGCCCTTCGCTGGCTGTCCCCACGGCGCGCTGCTCGCCCTGCCCTCGGGCTCCACGGCGGCGCGGCAGCAGGGCGCCGTCATTCCCCTCGCCGCGGATGGCGCGGTGACGGGCACGGCCCGCGCGCTGGACTTCACCGGGCTGTACGCGCAGCTCTCCCGCGAGCTGGGCCCGCTCAACATCGAGGGCGCCGCCGTCGCCGGGGGACGGCTGCGGCTGCTCCAGCGCGGCAACGGCGAGCAGGGCACGGACGCGCTGGTGGACCTGGACCAGGAGCGGCTCGTGCGCGCGCTCGAGTCCGGCGGAGCCATGGGCCCCGAGCTGGTGCGCACCGTGCGGCGCTGGGAGCTGGGCCGGGCCGGCGGCGTGCGCCTGTCCTTCACGGACGCCTCCGCGTTGCCGGACGGGCGCATCGTCTTCACCGCCGCCGCCGAGGACACCCGGGACGCCTACGCGGACGGCCCCGTGACGGGCTCGGCGGTGGGCCTGCTCGCCTCGGACGGCTCGCCGCTGTTCCTGGACGCGGTGGACGCGAAGGTGAAGCTGGAGGGCGTCAGCGCGCGCCTCGAGGGCGGGCGGGTGCACCTGCTGCTGGTGGCGGACGCGGATGACCCCAGCGTCCCCGCCCCGCTGCTCGAGGCCACCGTGGAGGGCCTGCCGGGCTGAGCCGGCCGGAGCACCTCAGTCGCCGTGGTCCTTCGCGGCCTCCTCGGCGGTGCCACCCACGGCCTCCACCGAGTTGCGCGGTGCCCGAGCCGGCGCCTTGCCATGGTCGAACGCCCACGCCTTCTGGCCCACGGCCTCGGGCGTGGTGCTGGTGATGCGCCGGCGCGCCCGGGTGATGTAGTCCTGCACCAGCGACGGATCCGGGTGCGTCTTCAGCGCGTCCACCCACATCTCGATGGCCTTCTCGTTCTCCCCCGAGTCGGCGCGAATCTTCCCCATCTCCACCAGCGCGTGCGGCGCCAGCTCCGACTCAGGGAAGCGGGTGCGCAGGTCCGCGTAGAGGCGCGAGGCCTCCTGGCGCCGCGGCTCCATCATGTGGACCGCCTGGGCCTGGAGGTACAGCGCGTCATCCACGAACGTGCTGCTGGCGAAGCGCTCGCCCAGCTTGCGCGCCTCCAGCTCGCACTGCGCGTAGTCGCCCAGCTCGAAGTAGAGCTTGGCCACCTGGTACTGCAGCTCCGCGCCCTGCGGCGGGTTGCGCTGGAGCGCCGCGGTGAGCTGATCGATGGCGCCGCGCAGGTCCCGGTAGTGCACCCGCAAGAGCTCGGCGACGATGATGCGCGCCTCCAGCGCCTCGGGGGACTCGGGGCACTGCTGAATCAGCTCCTTGTAGACGCTGACGGCCTCCTTCACCTTGCGCTGCTCCAGCCAGTACACGTCCGCGGCGCCCTTGAGCGCCCGGGCGCGCAGCACCAGCGACTGGGGCGAGTCATCCCGGCGCAGCATGTCGAAGGCCTTGCGGTACTCGACCAGGGCCTCGTCCGGGTTCTTCTCGAAGATGGCGTCGCGCGCGCGCTGCAGGTGGTCGGCGGGCGTCTCGTTGCACCCGACCAGGGCCCCCAGCAGGGCGCAGGCGACGACAGCCCGCCTCAATTGCAGGCCTCCGGGATGACCTTGTTGCACTCCGTCGCCTGGCACTTCACGCACTCCTGCTGAGGAGACACGTCGGTGACGCAGACGGAGACGCGCGAGGAGCGAGGGCAGTCCTCGGCGGTGGTGCAGCGGTAGACGCCGCCGTCGGTGGCGAGCACCTCCTCCTGCCGAGAGCCGCAGACCTCGATGTCATTACATCCCAGGAGCCCCGTCCCGGACAGGACGAGCGCCCCGAGCCAGAGGAGTCGCACGCGCCCGTTCTAGCTGGATTCCGCCGCCCCGTCACGGATCAGCCACCCTGTTCGCCTGCCTAATCCCCGAGCGCGGCGCCCCCGGTGGCACTCCCCGCGCTCACTCGTGGCTGGTCTGGGGCGCCTTGCCGGAGGTGAGCACCGTGGTGTCCACCGCCGCCACGCTGTGGCGCCGCCGCAGCTTGCGCGCCTTCTCCCACTGCTTCTCCTCGTGCTGGATGAGGGCCGCCATGTTCGCGTCCGCGTGCTTGCAGTGGACGGCGGACACCTGCTTGTGCCGCTCGCCCAGCTCGCGCCACAGGTGCACCCGCGCCTGATTGCCCAGCAGCCGCTCCTCGACGGTGTCGAGCGCCGCGTCCATCTTCTCGCCCTCGGCCTCGAGCGCGGCCAGTCGGGCCTCGGCGTCCGACGGGGGCTCCGCGCACCCGGACGACAGAGCGAGCGCCACCACCGCCACCCCCAGAGCCACCCGCCGCATCCCGACCACCATCTCCTACCTCGCCTCTCGCGCCGTGAGAGCCGCCTGCGCGCGCAAGCCAAGGTAGGAAGCACCTTCCAGGCCGACAACCCGGCCCCCCATCGAGCAGGGTCGGGTTTCCAGGACCCAACGTTTCGCGGTGGGCTCGGAGGCCCCAGAGGGCCGTCAGCCCCGCTGCCGGTGACGAAGAATGAACTCGCACACCTCGCGCGCCGCGCCGAACCCCGCCGGCTTCTGCGCCACGTAGTGCACCTGGGAGCGCACCTCGTCCGGGGCCTCGGGCGGCGCGGCGGAGAAGCCCACCGCCTTGAGCAGCGGCAGGTCCACCACCTCGTCCCCCATGTAGCCACATCGGTCCGCGGACACCTTCAGCAGTTCCAGCAGCTTCTCGAAGTGCGCCACCTTGTCCTGGCTGCCGAAGTGCACGTGCCGCAGCCCCAGGGACTGCATGCGCATCTGCGCCGAGAGGCTGTCGCCGCCGGAGATGGCCGCCACCTCGATGCCCACCTCCTGCAGCCGCTTGATGCCCATGCCGTCGCGCACGCTGTACATCTGCGTCCACCCGGAGTTGGGCACCCAGAAGATGCGCCCGTCGGTGAGCGTGCCGTCGATGTCGAAGATCATCACCGACAGGTGGCGCACCCGGGCCTTGAGTGACTCGGCGTCCTCGTTCATCCGCGAGGCCTACTTGGGCACGGCCTTGAGCGTGGCCTTGCCGTCCTTGATGACGACCTTGAACTCCACCGACTTGGCGTTGTGCTGCTTGAGCAGCTCCGGCACCTGCTTGCGCAGGTTGGCGGCCACCGACTCGTAGGACATCTTCGAGGTGTCCTCCTGGTTGCGGCGCTTGGCGGTGACGTACGCGTCGTAGACGGCCTTGAGCTTGTCGTCGGAGAGGTTGCCCGCCGACGCCGCGGCCGGCTTGGGCGGCTGCGAGGGCGCGGACGGCGGCTTCGCGGCGGGGATGTTCGGCTTGGAGCCCACCGTGGACGGGCTGCCCGGACGCGCGGCCGCCGAGGACGGAGGACGCGAGGCCGTGCCCGCAGGGGCCGCCGGCTTGCCCAGCGGCTCATCCGTGAGGCTCTCCAGCGCCGCGGCGATGCCGGAGGTGCCCTGCGAGGGCGCGCCGAACGCGGGCACTCCGCGCCCGGGCGTACCCGAGATGCCGGAGGTGCCGCGCGACGGGGTGCCGCCCGGAGGAATCGTGGGCGAGCCCTTCGACGGGGTGCCGCCCGGAGGAATCGTCGGCGCCTTCGCCGCCGCGACGGGAGGAATGGTGGGCGTCTTGGCCGGCACGGGAGGAATGGTGGGCGTCTTCGCCGCCGCGACGGGAGCAATCGAGGGCGTGCCCTTCGAGGGCGTGGCGCCGGGAGGAACCGCCTTCGACGGCGCGACGCTCGGAGGCGCCACGGAGGTGCCCCGCGCCGGAGTTCCCGCCGAGGGCGCCACCGAGGGCACCGAGGGCACGGGGGCCACCACGGGCGTGCCGCGGAACGGCGTGCCGGAAGAGGCCGCCACCGGCGCCACCGTCGGCGCCACCGTGGGGACCACCGGCACGGCGGGCACGGGCGCCGCCGAGGGCACGGGCCGGAAGGGCACGGCCACCGGCGCTTCGTCCACCGGCTGGGGAATGAAGCGCGAGCCCGAGGCCGCCGCGGGCTTCGGCTCGTTGGGGATGATGTCGGCGACCTCCTCGAGATCGTCCTCGGAGATCTCCTCCGTCAGCTCGATGGCGCCCTGGCGGCGCTCACCGCTGGTGCCCGCCTGCTGCCTGCGGCGCTTGGCCTTGAAGAGATCGCGCTTGTACGTGCCGGACTCGATCTCCTGCAGCGTGCGCTGCCACATCCGCTCGTAGGTGAGGAACTTGTTGTGGATCGACGAGATGCGGAACTTCACGGCCGTGTTGCGCACCAGGCTCGTCTTCAGCTTCTGGATCCGCTTCTTGAAGTCCTCGTGCGAGCGGACGGGAGGCAGCCGCTCGTTGCCGAGGAAGTACTGCTCGTAGGCCACCTTCAGCGCCGCCAGCTCTTCCTCGAGCTCGTGACACTCCTGGGTGGCCCTCTCGTTGTTGGACTTCTTGGACGCGTCGTCATCCCCCAGGGCCTTCACGTTGGGTGAGGACTTGGCGGCGGCTGTAGGCTTTCCAGGCTCCTGCGGCATGCAACCTCAGAGTGTCCCCAAGACGCGCCCGGCGATCAACCTCAGGCTGGGCTGGGAGTGGGCCCCAGGCTCGCTTCCCCGCCCAGCCGGCGGCTTCGCTGGTACAGGAGCGTAGCCCCAAAAGTGAACATACAGAGCGAGATGAACTGGCTGGTGGAGATGTTGTACCACGCCTCCAGTGGCACCCAGTGTGCGAGCGAGGGCGCGCTGTCGGACAGCAGCCCGTGCAGCGTGCCGCGCTCGGTGTCGCCGCGGAACAGCTCCACCGTGGAGCGCAGCACCGCGTAGCCCATGAGCCACAGGGAGAAGATCTGCCCGTGGAAGCGCCGGTGGCTGCGCAACAGCAGCAGGCTGACGAAGAGCACCGTCTGGCCCAGGGACTCGAACAGCTGGGTGGGGTGCACCGGCAGGGTGGTGCCGTGCTGCGTCACCCACTCGGAGATGCGCACCGCGCCGGGGGCCGCCTGGTGGAGCACCTCCCCCGTGGCCTCGACGACGTAGCGAGCGTCGGTGGCCTGGGAGCTGTAGGCGGCGCTGCCCGTGCCGGCGATGCGGCCGAAGACGTCCTGGGCCAGGCCCGAGCCGGGGAAGCGTACCGCCAGAGGGGCATGGCTTCCGGCGGGCCCACCCCAGCAGCACCCCGAGGCGAAGCAGCCCAGCCGCCCCAGCGCCTGGCCCAGGGACACGGTGGGGATGGCCAGGTCCGCCAGCCGCAGGAAGTCCATGCGGTTGACGCGCGTGAAGGCGTATGCGGCGAGCGCGGCGCCGATGAGGCCTCCGTAGAAGACCAGGCCTCCGCCCAGGGCGAAGATGCTCCACAGGTTCTTCGCGTAGTCCTTCCAGTTGACGATGATGAAGAGGACGCGGCTGCCCAGCAGCCCGCCGACGAGCACCCACACGCCCAGGTCCAGCACCTGCTCGCGCCGGCGGGGGCCCTCGGTGTCCACGAAGCCCTGGCCGTCCACCCACTCCACCTTGCGCCACTCCTGCTGGGCCAGCCGCGCCGCCACGTGCGCCGCGCAGAAGAAGCCGGTGGCCAGCAGCAGGCCGTAGGTGTGCACCGGGATGCCCTCGCCCTTGCCGCCGGGGAAGGCGCCAGCGGGCAGCGCGTACTTGAGGCCGAAGAAGGCCAGCCCCGCGCCGATGACGCCGTACAGGGCCGCGCGCTTCAGCCGGTCCTCCTGGGACACCGGCGCGCGCGAGCCGTCCTTCCTCAGCGGCCCCAGCGCGCCGCGCCAGCCGTTCCAGGTGATGTAGCCCACCACCCCCAGCGCCACGGCGTACAGGAGGAGCTGCGAGGCGAGCGACTCGAAGGTGAGGTGGAAGAGGACGGGGAGCATGGGGCCCTGCCGGAAGGAGACGACGGCGCCCAGCCTACCCGCTGGCGCCGCCGGAGAACGTCGGAGACATGGCGGGTGTTCCTGGCCGCTCGCCGGGCAGGCGCCCGGGCATGAGGTGGCCGGGGGCTACTTCGGCGGCTCCTTGCGCACGAAGGCATCGAGGATGAGCATGCCCACCCCCACGCAGATGGCCACGTCCGCCACGTTGAAGGAGGGCCAGTAGGCCTGGTCCTTCCAGTGCGCCTGGATGAAGTCCACCACGAAGCCGCGAGCCACCCGGTCGATGTAGTTGCCCAGCGCGCCGCCGAGCACCAGGGACAGGCCCCACAGCGCCCACTTCTCCTTGGGGTCCGTGCCGGAGAGCTTGGAGAAGTAGTAGCTGATCAGCAGCACCGCGCCGATGCTGACGACGTGGAACAGGGGCCCGCGCAGGTTGGGCGGCAGGTTGCGGAACATGCCCCAGGCGGCGCCCGGGTTCTCCTCGTAGCGCAGACGCAGGTAGGACTCGGACACCACCACCGAGCGCTTGGAGCGGAAGTGGCGGCCATCGAAGCCCAGCGGGGGCGGCTCGCCGTACATCGCCTTCAGACGCTCTCCCGTCGTGTTCAGCCCGTCGAAGCGCGTGGTGAGCTCCGCCACGACGTCATACTTGGACCACTGATCGAGCGCGACGACGCCCACGGTGATGAGCAGGAGGATGAGGTATTTGCGCGGCACGGGGGCGGCTTACACCACAAGCCCCCCGCCCGTCACGAATTGGGGCTCTCGGCGAGCGGCGGCGCGGCGGGCTCGGCGCGGCGCACGCGCAGCGAGTCCATGAGCATGAGCGCCACGCCCACGCAGATGGCGGCGTCCGCCACGTTGAAGGTGGGCCAGCGCATGCCGGGCTGGTTGCGCCAGTGCCAGTCGATGAAGTCGATGACGTAGCCGCGCGCCACCCGGTCCATGAAGTTGCCCAGCGCGCCGCCGGCCACCAGGGACAGGGCCCCGCGCACCAGGCGCTGCTCGGGCTCCAGCCGCAGGTACATGGCGAAGATGAAGCCCAGGGCCGCCAGGCTCACCACGTGGAAGAAGGCGCGGCGGGCTCCGTCCGGCAGGTTGGCGAACAGGCCCCAGGCGGCGCCCGGGTTCTCCACGTAGCGGAAGTGCCAGTAGTCCTCGATGAAGCGGTAGGGCCGGGTGGCGCGGTAGCGCCCCTGCTCCATGGGGGGCTGGTTGTCCAGGTTCTGCTCGGAGAAGTAGCCCGCTACCCGGGCCAGCCCCGTGCGCCCATCCAGCGCCTCGGTGAGGTTCGCCACGGCCAGGTATTTGGTCACCTGATCCGCGGCCAGGACGCCGAGGGCCACGATCACGAGGAAGCGCAGGTTCTTCATCTCACCCTGTTGTCTAACCCGCTCCCCCAACTCCTGACAACCCGGAGAGAGCCTGTTCGCCGTGCCCGCCTGCCTTGATTTCCCGCCCGCCCTCATTTCGGGCATGGTGAGGCCATGGCGCCTGTTGAACCCTCCGTGGACAAGCCCACCTCGACCGACACTGCCCCCGCTCAAGCCACGGCCAAGCCGTCGGTGAAGGAGCGCTTCACCGTGCTCTTCCGGGAGTACGGGCCCCTGGCCATCGGGGTGTACCTGGCCATCTTCGCCTTGAGCGTCGCGGGGTTCGCCGTGGCACTGAGCGCGGGGGTGGACCTGCAGACGCTCGGTCAGCGGGTGGGCGTGCAGCTCGATGGGGCGGGGGGGACGGCGGGCACGCTGTTCATCGCCTGGGTGCTGACCAAGGCGCTGCAGGTGCCGCGCATCTTCGCCACGCTGGTGCTGACGCCCCTGGTGGGGCGCATCCCCTTCATCGCCCGGCGGCTGCCGGGCCGCGGCACGACTCCTTAGAAGGGAGTCGCGTCGGCCCGGGTCCCCGGTGAAGTCTTGAGGGTGGACAGGGTGTTGTGCGGCACGAAGGGCCCGCCGAGGGCGCCGTCCGGGTTGCGGTTGGCGGAGATGCCTTCCTGCACGAGCGTCCCGCTGAAGGTGGCGACGTCCACCGTGGTGCCCGCCGAGGTCCTCACCGTCACGGTGTCGCTGCTGTTGGACAGCTCGAGCTTGCCCGTGGACGCGGCCACCGCGTTGGTGAGCCCCGGCGGAATGCCCGCCTCGCCTCCGAAGACGACGATGGCCTTGCCCGCCTCCAGCACCGTGCCGCTGGCGAAGGTGTGACGCAGGGCCGCGGCGTCCGAGATCGTCCAGCCGGAGATGTCCACGGGCCCGGTGCTCGAGTTGACCAGCTCCACGAACTCGGTGCTGGTGTTCTCGTTGCCGCCCACCTCGTTGACGAGCGTCTCGTTGATGAACACGCCGGTGGGGTCGCCACCTCCGGACGAGAGGATGGTGAAGGCCGCGTCGCTGATGTCTCGAACGACGGAGCTGGACGCGTCGCTCACGCGCACCTGCGCGGCGGTGGAGGCGATGTTCGGCACCGTCCACGGGTAGCTGCCCGCGGAGGCCGCCGTGCTCGCGGCGATGGTCGTCCAGGTGCTGCCGTTCAGCGTGTACTCCAGCTTCACGTTCGTCACGCCCGAGGACGTCCAGGTGATGCTCTGGCTGCTCCCACCCTGCCAGCTCTCGCCGCCGTTGGGCGAGAGCACGGTGACGCTCGCGCCGGTGATGGTGAAGGTGCCGTCGCTCGTGTCGGTGATCGCGGAGTTGGACGCGTCGCTCGCTCGCACCCGGGCGGTGGTGGAGCCGGCGTTCGGGAGCGTCCACGTGTAGCTGCCGGTGGAGGCCGCCGTGCTCGAGGTGATGGTCGTCCAGGTGCTGCCGTCCAGCGTGTACTCCAGCTTCACGTTCGTCACGCCCGAGGACGTCCAGGTGATGGGATGGCTGCTCGCGCCGATCCAGCTCTCGCCGCCATTGGGCGAGCTCACCGTGAGGCTCGGAACGATGATGGTGAAGGTGTCGTTGCTCGTGTCACTGAGCGCGGAGTTGGACGCGTCGCTCACCCGCACCTGCGCGGCGGAGGAGGCAATGTACGGCACCGTCCAGGTGTAGCTGCCGGTGGAGGCCGCCGTGCTCGGGGTGATGGTCGTCCAGGTGCTGCCATCCACCGTGTACTCCAGCTTGACGTTCGTCACCCCGAAGGCCGTCCAGGTGATGGCGCGGGAGGTGCCCGCCACCCAGCTCTCCCCTCCGTTGGGTGAGCTCACCGTGATGCTCGCGCTGTCGGAGCCTCCGGGGATGAGGAAGTCCTTGATGACGGCCATGTGCTGCATGTTGGAGGCGCCGCTGTCGCTGGACCGCGCCGGGGCAATCTCCGAGATGGGGGAGTACACGCGAGTGTCCGCCACCAGGCCTCCGGGGAAGGTGCTGCCGCCAATCACCGTGGCCACCTGGTACTGGCGCAGATCACCGTCGACGAGCACGTGGTCGTACGGCTTGGAGCGGCTCGCGTTGGTGTCGTCGTTGCCGTTGCGATCCGCCGGGTAGGGGCTGGCCGTCGACACCACCTGGGAGAAGGTGCCGAAGCAGGACTCGGAGCGGCTGTCGGTGTTGAAGTCGCCGCCGATGGCCAGGTAGTCGCCCGCGGGGACGTTGTTCTTGATGTATTGGACCAGGTTGGTGGCCTCGGTGTTGCGCACGCCGCTGCCGCTGGTGAGCAGGTGCACGCTCACCACCCAGAGGTCCCTGGGCCCCGGCACGTCGATGCGCGCCCAGGCGAAGTCACGGTTGCTCACCTGCGTGTCGGTCCACTCGCCCGAGGCGATGATGGGCCAGCGGCTGATGACTCCGTTGGGGATCTGCGCTCCCGACTCGCGGTAGTAGAAGAAGTTCGGGCCGAAGGCGGTGTCGACGAACTGCCGGATGGCAGCGGACGAGTTCGAGCCGTAGTTGAACTCCTGGATCATCACCACGTCCGGGCGTGTGCCCTGGAAGATGCGGATGCCCTCGCCCTGGTCGTAGCTCTGCAGGTTGCCGCTGGTGGTGTTGGCGGCCATGAGGCGGATGAGCGTGGGGCCCGTGGAGCCGCCATCCGTGCCTCCGTCCGTGCTCGTGCCGCCATCCCAGCCGGCATCGCTCGGGAAGCCGCCATCCGAGCCGCCATCCACGATGGGGCCAGCGTCACCGATGGGGCCAGCGTCTCCGATGGGGCCCGCGTCTCCGATGGGGCCAGCGTCTCCGATGGGGCCAGCGTCTCCGATGGGGCCAGCGTCTCCGATGGGGCCCGCGTCTCCGATGGGGCCAGCGTCTCCGATGGGGCCCGCGTCTCCGATGGGGCCCGCGTCACCGACAGGACCCGCATCTCCGATAGGGCCAGCGTCGCCGACAGGACCCGCGTCGCTGACAGGACCCGCGTCGCTGACAGGACCCGCGTCGCTGACAGGACCCGCGTCGCCGACAGGACCCGCATCTCCGATGGGGCCAGCGTCTCCGCTAGGACCCGCGTCGCCGACAGGACCCGCATCTCCGATGGGGCCAGCGTCTCCGCTAGAACCCGCGTCGCCGACAGGACCCGCATCGCCGCTCGGCCCGGCATCCACAGTCGGGCCCGCGTCCACGCTCGGCCCGGCATCCACAGTCGGGCCCGCATCCACGCTCCCACCGCCATCCGTCGTCCCGCCGGCATCCGCGGTGCTCCCCGCGTCCGTGCCGGCGTCGGTGGAGCCCACTCCTCCGTCGTCCCCGAGGCCCCCGTCCGTGTTGCCGCCCGTGCCTCCGTCCTGCGCATCCAGCCAGTCGCACTGGTCCTTCGGCTGGCAGTACCCACCCGCGCCGCCGTCCTCATTGCCGCCGCAGCACGCGACGCCCAGGTCCTCACACGCCTGCGAGGACTCGCAGGGGCGCAGACACAGGTAGCGCTCGTACACATCCACATACCGGCACTGCTCGCCGGGAGCGCACGCACCCGCGTCCTGCTCGTCGCAGTCGACCCACGAACCACCATCCGGGAGTGGCGGCACCGGCGGGACGTGATCGGGACCACAGGCCTGCAACACCAGCAACAGCGCCAGCCCCGCCCCCAGGAGGCCAGAGAGCATCTTCTTCATGAAACAACCGATTCCTTGCTGCCGGGGGAGCGGCCATCGTCTGCGCCGGCATGTGAGTGACCGGCCGATTATACGAGCACTTGCAGCGAGGCAGTGCACTCCCTTTGAAAAAAAACGTCGAGGCTGCCTGCTTTCTCCGACAGGGCGTGAATCCGCGCCGCACCGCGCATGTGACACCGTGAAAGGTGGACAACCTCCCGGGGCGGAGACGTAGCGTGCACATCGTGAGACCTCCGGGGTCTGCGGGAGCCCGGCAGCAATGACGTCGAAGCAGGTACATGTGCGCCTCTACGGCGCACTCAACGACTTCCTCCCGCCCGAGCGGCGCGGCGCCGAGTTCGTCCACACGTTCGCCGGAACGCCCTCGGTGAAGGACCTGCTGGAGTCGCTCGGCCCGCCCCACCCCGAGGTGGACGTCATCCTCGTGGACGGCGCGGCGGTGGGCTTCTCACACCGGGTGGAGGACGGCTCCCGCGTGGCGGCCTATCCCGCCTTCCACTCGCTCGACGTGACGCCCGTCACCCGCGTGGGGCTGCCCCTGCCGGCCGAGCCCCGCTTCGCGCTGGATGTCGGCCTGGGGCGACTGTCCGGCTTCCTGCGCATGCTGGGCTTCGACACGCTGTGGCGCAACGACTTCGCGGACGACGTGCTGGCGCGCCTGTCCGGGGACGAGGAGCGCGTCGTGCTCACCCGGGATCTCGGGCTGCTCAAGCGCGCCGAGGTGCGGCACGGCTACTACCCGCGCAACACGGACCCCGCGCACCAGCTGGTGGAGGTGGTGCGCCGCTACCAGCTCACCTCGAGGATGCGCCCCTTCACCCGCTGCCTGGCGTGTAACGCCTCGCTCGCGGTGGCCGAGAAGGGCGAGGTGCTGGACCGCATCCCCGAGGGCGTGGCCGCCACGCACTCGCGCTTCCAGCAGTGCCCGGAGTGCCGGCGCGTCTACTGGCCCGGCACGCACCACCAGCGCATGCAGGCCCTGGTGGACAAGCTGCGCGAGCTGGAGCACGAGGCCTGATGCCTCAGCCCAAGGCCTCCCGGCACTTGGGGCACACCTCGCCGCCCTGCCCCACCGCCTCCGAGTAGACCCAGCAGCGCGGGCACTTCGCGCCCTTCGCGGACAGCACCTCGGCCGTCACCGCCGCGCCCTCCCCCAGGGCCTGCGCCACCGAGAGCGTCCGCGCCTGGGGCCCCGGCTGCTCCGCGAGCTCCACCTGGCTGACGATCCACAGCGTCGGCAGCTCTCCCAGGTTCGCCTCGAGGAACTCCCGCGCCTTGCCGCTCGCCGTCAGCACCACCCGCGCCTCCAGCGAGGCGCCGATGCGCCTCTCCCGTCGCGCCTCCTCCAGCACGCCCTGCACCGCGCTCCGCACCGCGAACAGCTTCGCGTAGCGCTCCGCCAGCGCCGGCTCCATCGCTCCCACGGGCTCGGGCAGGCCCGCCAGGAAGACGCTCTCCGTCGGCCGCCCCGGGAGCTGCTGCCACGCCTCCTCCGCCGTGAAGCTCATCACCGGCGCCAGCAGCCGCAGGAGCGAGGAGGCCACCTCGTGCATCACCGTCTGCGCGCTGCGCCGGGCCCGCCCCGCCGCCTTCGTCGTGTACAGCCGGTCCTTCAGGATGTCGAAGTACACCGCCGACAGGTCCGCCGCGCAGAAGTCCACCACCGTCGCGTACACCAGGTGGAACTCGTAGGCCTCGTAGGCCCGGCGCACCCGCGCCACCACCTCCGCCAGCCGTCCCCGCGCCCACGCGTCCAGCGGCAGCAGCTCCGACGCGGGCACCGCGTCCCTCGCCGGCTCGAAGTCGAAGAGGTTGCCCAGCGCGTAGCGCAGCGTGTTGCGAATCTTCGCGTACCCCTGGCTCAGCCCCTGGAGGATCTGGTCCGACAGGCGGACATCGTTCCGGTAGTCACTGGCGGCCACCCACAGCCGCAGCACCTCCGCCCCGTACTTCTGGATGATCTTGTCCGGGCCGATGACGTTGCCCTTGCTCTTGGACATCTTCTCGCCCTGCCCGTCCACCACGAAGCCGTGCGTGAGACAGGCCCGGTAGGGCGACACATCCCTCGTACCCACCGACACCAGCATCGACGAGTGGAACCAGCCCCGGTGCTGATCACTCCCCTCCAGGAACAGGTCCGCCGGGATGCGCTGGCGCCGCTCCAGCACCGCCGAGAACATGCACGCCGAGTCGAACCACACGTCCAGGATGTCCGTCTCGCGCCGGAACTCGCTCCCGCCGCACGAGCCACACCGCGCCTGCGCGCCCAGGAACTCCTTCACCGGCGTGCGGTACCACACGCCCGCGCCCTCCTTCTCCACCGCCGCCGCCACGCGCTCCATCAGCTCCGGGGAGATGACCGCCTCGCCGCAGCCCTCGCAGTAGGCGATGGGGATGGGCACACCCCAGGTCCGCTGCCGGCTGATGCACCAGTCCGGCCGCCCCTCCAGCATGCCTCGGATGCGGCTGTGCCCCCACTCGGGCACCCACTGCACCTTGTCCACCTCCTCCAGCACCTGCTGACGGAACGTCTTCCCGCCCGGCAGCGGCGCGTCCAGCGCGATGAACCACTGCGACGTCGCCGAGAGGATGATGGGGTTGCGGCACCGCCAGCAGTGCGGATAGCTGTGCTCCACCGTGTCCGTCTTCGCGTTCAGCAGCGCGCCCCGCTCCGCCAGCCTGTCGATGATGAGCGGGTTGGCGTCGAACACCCGCAGCCCCTGGAGCCCCTCGCCCGCCGTCTCGTCGTAGCGCCCGTCCGCGCGCACCGGGTTGTAGATGTCCAGCCCGTACTTCAGACCGACCTCGTAGTCCTCCTGGCCGTGCCCCGGCGCCGTGTGCACCAGCCCCGTGCCCGCCTCCAGCGTCACGTGCTCGCCCAGCACCACCTTCCCCGTCCGCTCCAGGAACGGGTGCCGATAGGTGAGGTGCTCCAGGTCCTCGCCGCTCGCGTAGGCCACCACCTTGCGCAAGTCGTCGAACCCCACCGTCTCCACGTCCCCACCCGGCAGCCGGGCGTTCTTCATCACCAGCTCGTCCGCCTTCACCTCCGCCAGCACCTTGGCCAGCAGGTCCTTGGCCACGCAGAGCACGCGCTCGCCCGCGTCGTAGAAGACGTACTCGAAGCCCGCGTTCACCGCGATGGCCAGGTTGGCCGGCAGCGTCCACGGCGTCGTGGTCCAGATGACGAAGTCCACCGCGCGCCCCTTCAGCGAAGGGAAGCGCTCGGCCAGCTCCGGCCCCGCGCGGAAGGCCACGTACACCGAGGGGCTCTCGTGTGGCTCGTACTCCACCTCCGCCTCGGCCAGCGCCGTGCCGTCGTACACGCACCAGTACACCGGCTTCTTGCGCCGGTAGAGCATCCCCCGCCGCGCGAACGTGGCCAGCTCGCGCAGCTCCTGCGCCTCGTACGCGAAGTCCAGCGTCCGGTATGGCGCCTCCCAGCTGCCGAACACCCCCAGCCGCTGGAACTCCGCCTTCTGGATGTCCACGAACTCCAGCGCGTACTCGCGGCACCGCTCCAGGAACGCGTCCCTCGACAGGGTGCGCTTGTCCG
Organism: Hyalangium gracile; assembly: GCF_020103725.1. Lineage (NCBI taxonomy): Bacteria > Pseudomonadati > Myxococcota > Myxococcia > Myxococcales > Archangiaceae > Hyalangium > Hyalangium gracile. The sequence goes on from NZ_JAHXBG010000001.1 coordinate 86,365, forward strand.
TCTTCTGCTCCTTCAGCCGCTTCTCCACCGCCTGCTCGATGGGCAGCCCGTGCGTGTCCCAGCCGGGGATGAAGTCGCACCGCCGCCCGCTCAGGCCGCGGTACTTCACCACGATGTCCTTGAGCACCTTGTTGAGCGCGTGGCCCGCGTGCAGGTGGCCGTTGGCGTACGGCGGGCCGTCCGGCAGCACGAAGGGCTCACCGCCCGCGTTCTTCTCCAGCAGCCGGGCCCAGATGCCCTGCTCGGCCCACCACGCCAGCATCCGCGGCTCGAGCTTCCCCAGGTTGCCCTGGATGGGGAAGCCGGTCCGCGGGAGGTTCAGGGTGTCCTTGTAGTCCTTCGTCGGCGCGCCCGTGTCGCTCATGAGGGCGGCCGTAGCACGCCCCCCCGAGCCCCATCAACGCGCGTCCGGAGCCTCGCTCGAGGGGACTGTCCGGCGCAGCACCACGACCGAGACCATTCCAGGCCTGGCGTCTCGCACCCTCACCTGCATCTCGTCGTTCCCGTTGCGGTACACGTGCGGCTCCTGCTCCGTGTAGCCCGCCTTGGTGAGCTCCTCGCGGTAGAAGGCCTCCACCTTGTCCTGCTTCGCGGCGATGACGTACGTCAGCGTGCGCGCCAGCTCCAGGTCGCTGTTCACCACGTCCTTCGCCCCGGGGAACACCGGCGCGATGGGCGAGGTCTGCTTGCGAGGCTGCGAGAGGTTGGCCTCCCCGAGCACCACCGTGGTGGTGCCGTCCGGGTTGGGCTGCAGCACGAAGGTGTAGGAGATGAACCGCTCCGTATCCAGCGCCGTCAGCTGCGGCTCGCGCGTGAGCTGGGTGCGGTGATGGTCGGGCGGGATGTAGAAGCCCCACCGCTCGAAGCGATCCACCATGTGCTGGAGGATGACCTCGGGGCGCTCCGCGCTGCGCACCGAACGCAGCTTCACCGGGATGCCGTCGGCCCTCAGCACGCCGGGCACCTCCACCTGCTCCAGCACCTTGGGCACGTCCCAGGTGAAGGGCAGCCGCTGCGCGGAGGCCTCACCGGCCCCCAGCAGCGCCACCAGCAGCAGGCACAGGCCCGCGGCTCTCACTGGTAGTACTTGTGGTCGCACTCGAAACCCATCCAGCATGGCTTCCGCTCACCCACGGAGTCGACATACGCCTGCGTGGGGCTGTCCGTGCCCGGCGTGGTGACCCAGGTGCCGGGATCCTGGTCTCCGCCGTTCTCGTCGTCCGTGTAGCTGTTGCCGTTCACGTTGAAGCTCATCCAGAACTTCCCCGACTGGATGGGCACCTGGCCGATGGTGGCCCGGGCCAGCCGCTCGGCGGCCCCCGCGTTGCCCCAGGGGTGCCGCTGGAAGACGCGGATCGCCGACTGGTAGTAGGCCTGGTTGTCGCAGCCCGAGTCATCGAGCACCTGGCAGTTCCGCGACTCCTCGGGAGTGGCCAGGCCGAAGTCATCCAGCAGGATGCCGAAGCCCGCCTGGCAGCCGCCGCCGCGGTTGACGCCGCAGATGGTCATCGAGGTCGTCTGCAGGTGCCTCTCCTGGAAGAAGCTCCCCGCGCCGCTGTCCAGGAAGCTCGTGGGGAACTGCCACGCGGAGATGGTGGCCTGGGCCGAGCACCTCATGCCCCCGAGCGTGGCCTGGTAGACGCCATCCGTGGTGGGCGCCGGCGCGTGGGTGATGCTCCCCTCCGCCTGGCAGCGCACCTCGGGGCTCTGGGCCCGGGTGAAGACGTAGGTGATGATGCCGCCGCCCGAGCTCGAGGAGCGCCCGTCCAGGTCCGCGTAGCGGCTGGTGGCGCGCTGGGCCACCGTGCTGGGGTTGAGCAGGTCCCACTGGTCGGGCAGCACGTGCATCTTCGCCTGGGTGGCATCCCAGATGGCCGTCGCGCTCGACTCCTGCACCTTGAGCGACAGGAAGCCGATCTCCGCGAAGTGGATGCCGAACACCAGGATCGTCACGAAGACGAGCAGCCCGAGGGCCAGCTCCACCGTGCCCTGGCCTCGCCTCTGTCGCGTCGTCACCATGCCGCGTACCCCACGCCCCTGAGGGCGTCATAAGCTTCCCGAGTAAAGGATGCGCCCGAGGCATCGAGCGCCCGGCCGACGTCATCCTGCCCCGCCCGGTCCACCCACGCGGAGATGAGCGTGGCGCGCCAGAAGGGGTTGAGGAAGTTGGGCGGCTCCACCCACGCCTGCAGCCCGTTGCCACCCCGGTGGTGGTAGTAGGCGATGCCCGCCGAGAGCGCGGTGGCCCTGGAGATGTCCGTGCCGTCCGACAGGCGGATGCCCCGGTTGTCGAACTCGTTGTTCGTGGTGGCGAAGCGGAAGCGGAAGAAGAGGTTCCACGGGTCCGGGTTGCGGCTCTGCAGGTCGCGCTGGATGACGGCGTAGTTCTTCGGCTGCCCGTAGGCGTTCTCCGCGGTGGCCACGTTCTTGTAGTTGTAGTCCGCGTGCGGCGGCCACATACCCGGGCACAGGGTGCAGTTACCCATCGTGTGCTCCCGGTCGCGGCCGCTGGCGGCGTCACTGCCGCCAGTCCACACGTGCTCGTCCTGCTCCGGGTTCGGCAGGTCGTTGCTCTTCACGTGCGCCTCCATGCTGCCGTTGCCGATGGACGTCGGCGGGCAGGGCGCCTGCCCCCGGCCGAACGTGAGGGTCAGCGAGCCGTGGTCGTCGCCCCAGACGGCGCCGTTCTCCGAGGGCCTGCGCGAGTGGTTCTTCGTGGAGGCGAAGTAGCCGCTGCCCTCGTCCTCCAGGGTGTTGACGATGTCCCGCTGGGGGATCACCGACTGCAGCTTGTTCTTGATGGGGTCGGCTCCGCCCTCGCGGCCGGTGACGAAGGCGTAGCCGCGCGAGCCCATGGCCGCGTAGATGAAGTGGTTCTTGTTGCCCGCGTTGCGGCGCGTGCAGAAGGCGCCATCGCCGTTGCAGCTCTCGTCGCCCTTGATTTCGTCGGTGTTGACCTGCGAGGCGCCCGTGCTGGCCGTGATGTCGCTGATGACGCCCTGGTTGGCCTGGTCGGCGATGCGCTGGGCCAGCGACGCGTCCGTGAGGATCCGCTCCAGCTCGGTGTAGGCATCCCGCTGCGCCTGGGAGATGGACCCGAGCTGCAGGGCCCGCGCCTCGTGGCCGGCCCGCGCGTCCAGGCCCTGCCACGTGTTCTCCACGTTGTCGTCCTCGGTCCGCAGATCATCCTGCGCGTCGCTGATGTCCTGCAGGGCCTGCCTGGCGCAGGAGCAGAACTGCGAGCAGCCGGAGTTGGGCAGGCAGCACGGGAGCAGGGCGACGTACGGCGCCCTCGCCACGTCGTAGGCCTGCCGCGCGCCGTCGAGGCTGGCGCGGTAGTAGCCGCTCCAGGAGATGAGGCTCTCCACGCCCGTCATCACCACCATGTGGCCCATGAAGGCGCGGTTGAGCAGGGAGGCGCCGTTGAAGGCGCGCGCGGTGGCCACCGCCTGGGAGTAGGCCGCCGCGTCCGCGACGGTCTGCAGCTCCATCTTCTCGCGCGCCTTCATGCCGATGGACAGCGTCATGCAGACCATCAGCGTGAGCAGCAGCAGCGTGAGCGCGAAGATGACCAGCGTCTGGCCTCGCTGGCGCAGGGAGGGCCTCATCACATCCTCACAGTCCATTGGGAGTACCCGGGCAGTTCTGGGTGGAGAAGTGCACGCTCTTGGCGGGCGTCATCATCCGCATCCCGTAGGTGGCGTGGATGGGGAAGACGTATTCCCCGCTCATCACCCGGCTGACGAGCTCGTTGCGGATCAGCGAGTCGAGCGTGGGCGGCGAGCCCGCCGCCGTCCACCCGGCATTGCGCTCCGCCAGCATCAGCGGGTTGGCGTAGTTGTAGTCCTGCAGGCCGAAGTAGGCCAGAATCATCCGGCTGATCACCCAGTCGGCGAAGGGAATCTTCAGCGCGTACCAGTAGACCAGCCGCACCTCCAGGCGCAGCCCGCCGTTGTTCGGGTCGCCGGACAGGTCCCGCGGATCATCGAAGGCCGCGTCCTCCTGCCCCGACACATCCCCCGTCAGGGGCCGCTCGCGCGCCATCCAGAAGATGGGGCCGGTGTGGTTGCCGTCGATGCCCGACTGGTACTTGGGATCGGGGTTGTCGGGGCTGCCGATGCGCTGGCTCCAGGCCTGCGCCAGCTTCTGCCCGGGCTGCCCGCCGCCACCGCCCATATAGGAGACGACGTTCGGCAGCAGCCCCGCGAGCGCCGCATGCATCATGGGCACGCAGTCGCCGTGGTTGCGCGAGCCGGCTCGGACCGCCTGGAAGGCCGCGTACTCGGCCATGATGCGGCCCTGCAGCATCATGAAGAGCTGCAACGTTCCGAGGACCAGGAAGACGGTGAGGGGGAGCGTCAGGGCGGCCTCGACTGCGGCCTGCCCGGACTCCTTGCTCCGCGAGCGTTGGGAAACCATGCACCCGGTATCATCGCCGCACCGGGCTGGAGGGTGTATCCGCCAACTGGCCGCAAGGAAGGAGGACATGCGGCCATTCGCTACATGTGGCCTCCCAAAGCCCCCATGAATCTGTACTTTTTACAGCAGGACTGACCAGAACGACGCGACGGGGGCGGGATCAGCCGCCTAGCGCTTGTTCTCGTTGCAGGTGGAGACGCAGTCCTTGAAGGCCTTCTCGGCCTTCTCGTTGCAGGCCTTGGAGCACTTCAGGAAGGCGCCGCTGGTGCTGCCCTCGGGGTTGGGACAGCTCTTCTGGCACTGCTCGCCCACGTTGTTCGAGGCGGCGCACGAGCGCTTGCAGGGGTCCCGCTTCTCCTTGCTCTTCGCGAAGGCGGGGCCGGTCACCATCATCAGCCCCAGGGTCGCGGCGAGGGTCCAGCCGGACAGTGTCTTCAAGGTTGCCATGGTCGCTCCTCCAGGGGCGCGAGGATAGCGTACGTGCCGGGGCGCGTGCAGCTCTCTAGGGAGGAGGAATGTCGAGCGCGGCGCGGCGCATCACCACCACGGAGCTCTGGCCCGCCTTGGCGGCGCGCACCAGCACCTGCAGCTCGTCCGAGTCCTTGCGGTAGAGGTTCGGCTCCGTCTCGGTGTAGCCCTGCTTCGTGAGCTCCTTGCGGTAGAAGGCCTGCACCTCCTCGGGCTTGGCGGCGACGGCGTAGGTGAGCGTGCGCGCCGACTCGGTGTCGGTGTGCAGCACGTCCTTGGCGCCCGGGTGGACGGGGGCGAACGGAGAGGACTTCTGCGGCGGCTGCGAGAGGTTGGCCTCGCCGAGGAAGACGGTGGTGGTGCCGTCCGGGCCCGGCTGGAAGATGGCGGTGTAGGAGATGAGCCTCTCCAGGTCCAAGGCGGTGATCTGCGGCTCGCGGAAGGGCTGGGCCTGCGTCTCGATGGGAGGGATGTAGAAGCCCCAGTCCTCGAAGCGGTCGACGATGTGCTGGAGGATGACCTCGGGCTTCTCCTTGCTGCGCACCGCGCGGATCTTCACGGGGATGCCGTCGGCCATCATCACCCCGGGCACGTCCACCACGCCCACCACCTTGGGCACGTCCCAGGTGAAGGGCATCCGCTGGGCGGCCGCCTCGCTCGCGCCCAGCAGCGCCACCAGGGCCAGCCATCCCCACTTCGAGCCGCGCATCCGCATCCGCTCCTCGTCGGGCCCGCGCTAGTTGCGGCTCCGCTTCCTCTTGGCCGGCGCGTCCTTGCCCTCCTTGGTGGGGCAGCGATCGGCGCAGTTGCTCATGCTCTGCTCGAACTTGTTCTTGCAGCGCAGGGCGCAGGCCTGGAAGCTGCTGGCCTTGGTGGGGTCCCTCGCCTCGGGGCAGCGCTCCAGGCAGCTCTGCATCTCCAGGCCGGCGGAGGAGGCACAGTCGGCCTCGCACTTGCCCTGGTCCGCCAGGGCCGCGGGCGCGGCCAGCCCCAGGACGAGCATTCCCAGCAGCCGGGCGTGGACGAGAACACGGGTGCGTCGCATCAGTCGCAGTCCTTTCCGAGGAAGCAGTTCCCGTTGGCCCGGCGAGTCACGTAGGAGATGCCGTACGGGAAGGTGTCGATTCCGATGAGGGAGCCCGGCGAGGTGGTCCACATCTCGTTGCCCTTCAAGCCCATGATGCGGGGGAACTGGATGAAGTTGGTCTCCTCGTTGGCGGCGCTCATCCAGAACTGCTGCTCGTTGATGGGGGGCGGCATGGCCAGCACCGCCTCCGCCATGTAGTAGGAGCTCATGGGGATGAGCAGGGCCGAGGGCTCATAGGCGCCTCGCACCGCGGCGTAGAAGGGCAGGTTGGGACAGGGGATGTTGGCCATGTCCTGACCCAGCATGTTGCAGGGCAGGCTCTCCAGGCGGCCGGCCAGCCCCCAGTCATCCACCAGCATGGAGTAGCCCCCCTGGCAGACGCCGCCCACCGCGCGCCCGGCGGCGCACACGCGCAGGTTGGCGCCGGAGTTCTCCAGGTGCCGCTGCTGGTAGAGCGCGCCCGAGCCGTTGTCGAGGAAGGAGCGCGGGAAGCCGAACGCGGAGATGTCCGCGCCGGCCGTGCAGGTGGTGCCCTCGTTGTCGCGGTAGATGAGCGTCAGCAGCGGGAAGGAGCTGCGGAACTCGGGGCCATCGCCCATGTCGCAGTCGACGGTGAGGTTCTGCCCGCGGGTGAAGACCTGGGTGATGTTGCCGCCGACGTTGACGGAGGACAGGCCGTTGAAGTCCGCGTAGCGGGCCTCGGCGTTGTCGGCCGCGTCATCCATCGAGTCGCCGGCCTGCGAGTACGAGATGGGGATGATGTGCATGTCCCCAGCGGTGCCATCCCACAAGGCGGAGACGGCCGCCTCCTGCACCTTGAGCGAGAGGAAGCCCACCTCGGACAGGTAGATGCCGAAGGCGATGATGCTGACCAGCACCGTGACGCCGAGGGCCGTCTCCACCATCGCCTGGCCGCGAGCGCGGCGAACCGGGAACGAGGTCTTCATCAGTAACCCCCATAGCCCTGCTGGATGAGGGCATCGAAGGCAGCGCCGTACTCGCCGGCGCCCGAAGAGTTCAGGGCCCGGACCGCATCCTGCCGGGCATCATCGTCCACGTCCGGCGCGACGAGCGTGGCGCGCCAGTAGGGGTTGAGGAGGTTGGGCGGCTCGCTCCAGTGGTCGCCGCCGAGCACGGGGACGTTGATGGGCACGGCGCTGCCCCGGTGGTAGTAGGCCACGCCCGTCGAGAACCCCGTGGCGACGTTCTTCATCGGATCATTCAGGCTGGCGTCGAACGTGCCCGGGCTCGTGGGGGTGAACTGGAAGCTGTACTCGAGGTTCCAGGGGTCCGCCCCGCGCTGGCTGGAGTCGCGCTGGATGACGGCGAAGTTCTTGGGCTGGCCGAAGTTGTTGCCCTCGTCGGCCACCTGGAGCACGTTGTAGTCCAGGAAGGCGGGCCACACGCCCGGGCAGCTGGACGGGCCGCCGGTGCACGGCGTGAGGAAGTGGACGAAGGGGCTCTGGTCCTGGCCCCCCATCCACCTGTGCTGCGGCATCATGCCCGCCTTCAGGTCCACCTTGATCTGGTTGGGGCCCACGGAGCCGGGCATGACGGGCGGGCACGGCAGGCCGCCGCCATTGGCCATGTGCATGTAGAGCGTGAAGACGCTGCCCTCGTCATGCGCGGCGGCCGTGGGCGCGTAGGGAGGCAGCAGCCCCATGGGGCCGTTCTGGGTGAAGAAGGCGTTGCCCTCGCCGCTGTGGGGGATGGCGATGTCCGGCGCCCGGACGACGCGCAGCATGTTGATCAGGTGGGGCATGTCGTAGCTGCGCTTGGTGGTGAAGGTCCACCCGCGGCTGCCCATGGCGGCGTTGACGGAGTTGGCCACCGTGAGGGGCAGCGGATCACACACCGCGCCATCCCCCGTGCACACCGCGCCACCAGCCACCTCGTCCTTGGAGACGGAGCCACCCGCCGGGGGCGCCCTCCACTCGGCCCGGTTTCCGCCCTCGGAGACCTTGTCCAGGATGGGGTCGGCGAGCTCCTGTCCCTCCAGCTTGTCCTTCAGCCGGAGGAACACCTCCTGCTGCTCGGCGTACATGGCGAGCATGGCGATCTGCATGTAGAGCACCTCGCGCCCGGCCGCCGCGTCCATGCTCTTGAAGATCTTGTCGACGCGGGTGTCCTCCTTCTGCAGGGCGCTCTGCAGCTTCTTCAGGTCACTCACGCCCTTCTTGCCGCACTTGCACATCTTCGCGCACAGCTTGTTGGTCCACGCGCAGGGGCAGCCGATGTCCCTGTTGAGCTCATAGGGCCACTGGGAGTCCTTGAAGGACTTCTTCGCGCCGGCCAGGTACGAGCGGTAGAGCGTCGTCCAGCTGATGAGGCTCTGGGCGCCCAGTTGCGCCACGCCGTGGGCAATCTGCGCGCGGCTGAGCACGGCGATGTTGTTGAAGGTGCGCGCGGTGGCCACCGCGTTGGTGAAGGCCGTGGCGTCCGCCACCGTCTGCAGCTCGATGCGCTCACGCACCTTGACGGAGAACGAGAGCGTCATCACCACCATCAGAGAGACCAGCAGCAGGGTGAGGGCGAACAGCACCAGGGTCTGCCCACGCTGAGGAACGAGAGTGCGCATGGTTCACCAGGGACAGTTCATCGATGCGAAGCGGTTGGCCTTGGCAGGCGTCATCATTCGCATGGTGAAGGTGGTCTCGATGGGCAGGGTGTACTGCTGGCGCCCCACCCGGGACATCAGCTCGGAGGCCATGGCGCCCGGCAGGCTGAAGCCGTCCGGCGACTGCACCCAGGCGGCGTCCTTCTCCGCCAGCAGCAAGGGATTGGCCGCGTGGTACTCCTCCAGCCCCAGGCGCGCCAGGAACATGCGGCTGATCACCCAGTTGGCGAAGGGGACCTTCATGGGGAACCAGTAGACCATGCGCGTCTCGAGCCGCATGAGGTGCCCGGGGCTGTCGAAGCCGCGGTCCTGGGAGCCGGAGACGCTCCTCGCGTTGCCGCCCAGCTCGCGCATGATCCACACGATGCTGCCGTCATGGCCCCCGTCCGCGGCGGGCAGGAAGCGGTGGCCGTTGCGCTTGTACTCGCCGAAGGCGTTGGCCAGCTTCTCCGGACGGCTCGAGCCCGCGGTGCTGGCCCCCAGGAAGGAGCGGAACGAGGGCAGCAGCGCCAGCACCGCCGCGTCCTGCATCCGCATGCAGTCGCCGTGCGAGATGCTGCCGGCGCGCGTGGCCTGGAAGACGGCGTAGTGCGCCAGCACCCGCGCGTGAAACGCCAGGAACATCTGCATCGTGCCGAGAATGAGGAACACGACCAGCGGCAGCGTCAGCGCCGCCTCCACCGCGGCCTGCCCCGACTGGCTTCCACGTGTAGGACTCAAGGTATTCATCGGCCTGATCCCACGATCCGGCATCTCCGGGCGTCCCCGCCATCCGTCATCTTGACCGCGAGTGTGGGTCCCGTCTTTTTCTCCGTCACATCCATGTGACATGGCAGGTAGGTCCAGCTACCCACGGGTCCTTGCTGGGAAGACATCCCCCTACGGCGCGCCCTCTGTCAAAGAACCCACAGGGGCTCCGCGCCCCCTGCCCCGCCCAGGAGGCGAGCGGCGAGCAGCCAGGCTCAGCGCGGCTTCATCCCCTTGGCGTCGAGCTGGTACTTCTTCACCAGCCGCTCGATGGACTTGCGGTGCAGGCCGCTCTCTCGCGCGGCGCGGGAGAGGTTGCCCTCACACCGAGCGAGCACGCTGGTGACGTACTCGCGCTCGAAGTTCTCCAGCAGCTGCTCCTTGGCGTCCTTGAAGGAGAGGTGCTCGTTGAAGGGCAGCGGCCCCTCGCGGGCCTGGCCGCGCACGCGCGGGGGCAGGTGCGCCGGGAGGATCTCCTCACCTTCCGAGAAGGTGAGAACGTGGGAGAGCACGTTGACCAGCTCGCGCACGTTGCCCGGCCACGCGTAGGACATCAGCAGCCCCAGGGCCTCGGGGGAGAAGCGCTTGCGGCCGTGGCGCTCCACCACCTCGGGCTCGGCCAGCGCGCGCTTGAGGATGTTGGGGATGTCGTCGCGGCGCTGGCGCAGCGGCGGCAGGTGGATGTGGATGACGGAGAGGCGGAAGTACAGGTCCTCGCGGAAGTTGCCCGCGGCGATCTCCTTCACCAGGTCCCTGTTGGTGGCGGCCACCACGCGGCAGTCCACCTCGATGACGTCGTTGCCGCCCACGCGCCGCACCTCGCGGTTCTCCAGCACGCGCAGCAGCTTGGGCTGCAGGTCCAGGCGCAGCTCGCCCAGCTCGTCCAGGAAGATGGTGCCGCCGGCGGCGCGCTCGAAGGCGCCGGGCCGGCTGGACACCGCGCCGGTGAAGGCGCCCTTCTCGTGGCCGAACAGCTCGCTCTCGATGAGGTTGGGGGGAATGGCGCCACAGTCCAGCACCACCATGGGCCCGCGGCTGCGCAGCGACAGCTCGTGGATGGCGCGCGCCACCAGCTCCTTGCCGGTGCCCGTCTCGCCCTGGATGATGACCGACACGTCCATGGGGGCGATGCGCTTGATGAGCCCGAAGATCTGCCGCATCTTCACGCTCTGGCCCACCATGCCGCACAGCTCGCCCTCGCGGTCGGGCTCGATGGTCACCTCCTCGTCGATGGGCGAGAAGGTGATGACGCTGGAGCCGGCGCGAATCTGCGAGTTGGCCGAGAGGTAGGCGCGCTCGATGCGGCGGCCGTCCAGGAAGGTGCCGTTGGTGGAGTTGAGGTCCACCAGCAGGTAGCCGCGCTCGGTGTACTGGATCTCGAAGTGGTGGCGGCTGGCGGCGCGGTCCTCCACCAGCACCAGGTCATTCTGGGGGTGGGCGCCCACGCGCAGGCGCTCCTTGTCCGTCACGACGGCGCGGCCCTCGTCCGGCCCGGCGGAGACCTGGAGCCGGCACTTGTGGAGCTTGACGGTGGTGGCGGTGGCCACGCCGCCCAGCACCAGCGTGTGGCTGGGGGGCTCGCCGGTGGGATCGGCGCCGAACTCGGCGACCGGTCCTGGGTTGGTGCCTATCTCATCCGGGTGGGGGGCCTTGGTACTCATCGGCGGCGCAAGATAGCAAACAGACGCGTGAGATCCGCCTGGTTGCTGGCTGCTCGTGCTAGGCTTGCACGCTCTCCATGCCCCCCCGCAAGGCGAAGCCGAAGAAAGCGCGTGCCCCGGCGCAGCCCGCGGCACCCGCGAGTGAGCCCGTGCCTCCGGCCCGCGCCTCGCGGCGCCGCGCCAAGAAGACCGTGGTCATCCTCTCGCGCAAGCGCTCCTTGTACTCCACACGCCGACTGGTGGAGGCCATCAAGAAGCGCGGGCACCGTCCCCTGGTGCTGGACACGCTACGCTGCAGCATGATTCTGGCCAAGGGCCAGCCTCGGATGATGTACCGAGGGGTGGAGATTCGCGGCGTGGACGTGGTGATTCCCCGCATCGGCGCCTCCATCACCGCCTACGGGCTGGCCGTCGTCACCCACTTCGACATGATGGGCGTGCCGGTGGTGAACGCCGCGCAGTCCATCGCGCGCAGCCGGGACAAGCTGCGGTGTCTGCAGTACCTGTCACGGGCAGGGTTGGACATTCCACGCACGGTGATGGCGCACGACCGGAGCAACGTGCGCAAGCTGGTGGAGGAGGTGGGCGGGCTGCCGCTCATCATCAAGCTCATCCGGGGCACCCAGGGCGTCGGGGTGATGATTGCCCACACGCTGTCCGAGGTGCAGACCATCGTGGACACCTTCTGGGACCTGGGGCAGGAGATCGTCCTCCAGGAGTTCGTCGCCGAGAGCAAGGGGAAGGACGTGCGCGCGCTCGTGGTGGGCGAGCGGGTGGTGGGGGCGATGCGGCGGCAGGCGAAGAAGGAGGGCGAGTTCCGCTCCAACATCCACCGGGGCGGCGAGGGTCAACCCATCCAGCTGCCGCCCGCATATATCGAGGCGGCGGTGACGGCGGCGCGCATCATCGGCCTGGGCATCGCCGGGGTGGACATGCTGGAGGGCAACGAGGGGCCCCGGCTGATGGAAATCAACTCCAGCCCGGGCTTCGAGGGCCTGGAGGCGGCTACCCGTCAGGACATCGCCGGGGAGATGATTGACTACGCGCTGGCCTTCGCCGAGAGCAGACAGGCGGCCGAGCGGAGCCAGCGCCGGGTCAGTTGAGGTGCTGAAGGGGTGGCGGGCATCCGAGCCCTCCACTTGGTGGATCCTTCGGGAATGAGCGTAGCCGCCGAATGTCAGGAGGGGATTGGCATCGGCGGATCGCCCCTCTAATCTGGGCGCCTCCGAATGAGAGCCCTGCTGCCCAAGCCGCTGCAGATTACCGTCTACCAGGATGTGCTGTGCGCCTGGTGCTACCTCGCCGACCTCCGCCTGGAGGTCCTCCGCAAGGAGTTTGGCGACACCGTGCGGTGGCGCGTCCGCCCCTACCCGCTGCGTATCCAGGACACACGCCCCACGGAGCGAGAGCTTCGTGGTCTGTCCGAGGAAGTGCAGCGCGCGCGGGAGGAACCCGAACCCGTGGCGCGCCTGCTGACGCCGGACCTGTGGCTGGGCGGAGATCCTCCGCGCTCGAGCCTCCCGGGACTGGCGGCGCTGGAGGCCGCGCGGCTCCAGGGTCCGCAGGCGCGGACGTACCTGGCCAGGGCCATGCAGCGCGCGGCGCTCGAGCAGGGCGTGAACGTGGCGCGCACGGATGTGGTGTTCGAGCTGGCCAGTCGCGTGGGCCTGGCGATGAACGACTTCTCCGCGGCGTTCAACTCGGAGGAGACGCGCCGGCTCATCCTCGACGAGCACCGGCTGGCCGCGGGGCGCGGCGTGCGCGGCGTGCCCACCCTCGTCATCGCCGGCCGGTGGATGGTCTGCGGCCTGCGGGACGTGGCCGAGTACCGCGAGCACATCCTCACCTGCATGGGGAAGCTGGCGGCGTCGCGCTCGGGTGGTTCGTCCGAGCGCATCGTCCACTGAGGTGAGCCTCGAGGTGAGGCCGCGGCAGCCCGCGGCCCCCGCTCAGCTCCCGCGCTCCACGTCCGCGCCATTGCGCAGGGCGAGGTAGAGGCCGCCCAGCAGCAGGTAGGTGAGACCGGAGGCGGGGAGCACGCCCACGCAGCACGCCATCACACCCAACATGGCCACCAGGCCTCCCACGAGGCTCACGCCCATGATGGAGAGCCGCTCGCCGCGCGCGTACGCGTAGCAGTTGCGGATCATCTGCGTGGCCGAAGGCTCCTCGTCGTTGTAGGCGATCTCCGCCTGGAGCAGGTACAGCGGGATGGTGAAGTAGATGAGCGGGAAGAGGGCCAGCACGCCCACGCCGATGGCGATGGGCAGCGCCGCGTCCCAGCCGATGGCGTAGCCCAGGCCGGCGACGATGCCCGCGAGCGCGCCGATGGGCACGCCGACCATGAGCACGACGATCAGCATGGCCAGGAGGTAGGTGCCCGTCTTGTGGACCTGGCTGAAGAGCCTGCCGATGTCGAGCTTGTTGCCATTGAGCACGTCGAACACCATCCGCATCAGGCCGAGGCCCAGGATGCCCTGCACCGCCTGCTGCAGCACCGTGCTGATGATGGTGAAGAGGACGGAGAGCGCGGTGTTGTCCAGCGCTTCGCCGATGGTCGGCAGCAGGCCACCGACGAGCTGCACGGCGAAGAGGATGCCGAAGAAGGCGAGCATCGCCACGCCGAGCATCAGCCAGTCGCGCTTGAAGATCTCGAAGCAGTAGTCCCACAGCGCGCTGAACGTCCAGTTGTCGCGGTCGAGCGGGAAGCGATACTCCATGCCCAGGCGCTGCTGGCATGCGGGGCAGAGCGTCTGCGCGCCCCCCTCGGCGCACATGGAGCACATGAAGCTGCCGCACCGCGTGCAGGTGCGCGTCGCGGACTGCTCCGGGTGGATGGCGCACCGCGCGCCTGCCAGGCCGTAGCCCATGCCGCCAAGGTTCGAGTCGGTCATCGTCCCCCCATCCTGCCTGCCGGACGAGGACTGTTCGAGTCCCGACCGCGTAAGCCGCCCATTTTCCAGGGCCTGGCATGTGGGCTCAGCACTCCGAGGACGACCGGCCTCTCGCCGGGTCCGTGTAGGCGGGAGAGACACACGGGCCGGTGATCGGTTTTCGGGGGCTTGAATTTCTTTCCGATCTGCTCGTCTGCTCGAATGTCTACGCAAGACCCGAACGGGCCGGCGTGTTCTGGCCTGGGAGACTCCTCACATGCGTCACCTACTCACACTCCTCACGCCGCTGGCCCTGGTGGCAGGCACTGGCTGCGTCGTCACGCCGTACCACGGTCACACGCGCACCTATCGGACGGTGGAGGTGACGCAGTACCGCTTCACCGGCCCGCACCCCTTCGACAACGGCGACGGGTGGTGCCTCGAGGAGTTCGACCACGTTCACGACTACGCGCCGAACGTGCAGTACTACACGTACACGAACAACGTGTACCGGTACCGGGGCCCCACGGTGGTCTGGTACACGGACTACCACCCGATTCCCGCCGGCGGACACTGCGGCCTCCACGGCCGGCACTCCCACGACTACTACCCGCGGCGGTATGACGGCTGGACCTACTCCTGGGACCGCGGCCGCTCGGGCTACGTGTACAGCAACCCGCGCTACACGCACGGCGCCTCGCCCGCCTCGGGCTACTCGCAGCCGGCGCCCACCTACCCCTCGCGTCCGGCCTACCAGCCGCCCAGCCACAACGGTGGCTACAGCAACGGCAACAGCGGCAGCGGCTACCGCCCGCCTCCGGGTGGCGTAGGCCACGGCTCCTCGTCTCCGGGCAACGGCGGCGGCTGGGGCAACCCTCCTCCGAGCGGCGGCGGCTACAACCCTCCTCCTCCGAGCGGCGGCGGCTACAACCCTCCTCCTCCGAGCGGCGGCGGCCAGACGCCGGGCACCGGTGGCGGCAATAACGGTGGTGGCAACGGTGGCGGCTACGGCCATGGCGGTGGCAACGGTGGTGGCAATAACGGTGGGGGCTGGGGCAACGGCGGCGGCAACCACGGCGGTGGCAACGGCGGCGGCAACCACGGCGGTGGCAACGGCGGCGGCAACGGTGGTGGCAACGGTGGCGGCTATCGCGGTGGCAACGGTGGCGGCGGTGGCTACCGGGGCGGCAGCAGCAGCAGCAGCGACAGCAACAGCGGCGGCGGCTGGGGCAACAGCGGTGGCAGCAGCAGCAGCAGCAGCAGCGGCGGTGGTTACCGGGGTGGCAGCAGCAGCAGCAGCGACGGCAACAGCGGCGGCTGGGGCAACAGCGGTGGCGGCAGCCGGGGCAGCAGCGGTGGTCGTCCGCCCCCGTCCGGCTCCAGCGGCTCGTCTCCCCGCAGCGGCTCGTCCCGCTCGGGCTCGGGCTCCAGCGGCTGGTAGCGGATCGTCCGCAACGGGACGGTCTCCCGCGGGGTGGATTGCCTCCCCGCGGGTGCATGGAAATCTTGGCGAGCAGTCATGAAGTCCTCGTGCCTGCTCGCTTGTTGTGCCCTCCTCGGGCTGAACGTCGTCGCCTGTGGTCCTGGCTCCATGCCGGATCCGGGGACGCGCACCGAGAACGCCCAGATCGTCGATCTGGACAACCTCCTCATCACCGTGAATGGCCGGGCGGAGCTGCTGCCCGAAGCCGCGCGGTGGCTGGCTGAACAAGGACAGCCGCCTGCTTCCCTCGCGGGACTTCCCCTCGTCATCGAGGAGCCCCTGCGTGTGGGAGTGAACGATGCGAGCGCCACCTTCGGCGCCGGCACGCTCGGCGAGGACGACGGGTTCTCCATCTCGGATGTCCAGGTGAAGGACATCCACCTGAGCCTCTCGGCGGGCGTCCTGCACGAGAGCCTGGCGCGAAGCTCCACCATCATCTTCGACACCGCCTTCACCGGCGCGCGTCCACGCACGGACGTCATCGACGCCCGTGTCTGGGCGCTGCCTGTGGCCTTCCATGACGCGCTCACCCGCGCCGTGGGCGAGGAGGCCGTGCTGGCCCACACCGAGGGCCGCGCGCGGACGCTGCAGGAGGCGGGCTTCGTGCTGGGCCGCGTGGTGGATGCCAGGGGCCAGCCCGTGTCGGGGGCCCGCGTGCGGCTCGAGCGGGGCGACCTGGCCGATCGGCTCTACTACCCCAGCGAGGACCTGTCCCGCGCGGGCCAGGAGGGCACCAGCGCCAACGGGCTCTTCCTCTATGTCCACTCGGGCGCGGAGGTGGAGACGTTCCGCCTGAGCATCCACGGCTCGGAGGACTACGTGTGGCGCAACGCGGGTGCCATGCCCGGCCACGGCCTGGTCCTCTCGCTCTTCCCGGGCACCATCGCTCCGTAGGCGGCTGGACGCGCCCAGCCGCGGCGGGAGGCGCTGAAGCCAGGTGCCACCCGAAGGCGAGGGCGTGCTAGCAGTGCCTTCATGAAGCGGCTGGTCCTCGTAGGCCCCGGGCATGCCCACCTCTATGTACTGGAGGCCCTGGCGCGTGCGCCGCTGCCCGACGTGGAGACGGTGCTCGTGTCGCTCGGGACTCGGCAGCTCTACAGCGGCATGCTGCCGGGCTGGATCGCCGGAGACCATGCGCTGGAGCAGCTCTCCTTCGAGCTGGAGGGGCTCGCGCGGGCCGCGAAGGCGCGGCTGGAGCCGAGCGGCGCGCTGGCGCTGAGGGCGGATCAGCGTGAGCTCCAGCTCGGGGATGGCCGCGTGCTCGGCTATGACGTGGCAAGCTTCGACATCGGCTCGCTCCCCGCGGGCACCGAGCTGCCCGGCGTGAAGGAGCATGCCCTGGTGCTCAAGCCGCTGGAGCGAGCGCTCGCGGTGCTCTCCGAGGCGAGCCAACCCTTGGGCCCCCTGCTCGTGGTGGGCGGCGGGGCCGCGGGCGTGGAGCTGGCCCTGTGCCTCCAGGCGCGCACCCGACGCCCTACCCTGCTCCTCGAGCGCGGAGAGGAAGTTCCCCGCGGCGCATCGCGTGCCGCCCGGCGCCTCATTCGCGGGCTGCTGGCACAGCGCGGGGTGGAGCTGCGGACCGGTGCGGCCCTGGCCTCCCTGGAGCCCGGCTCCGCACGCCTGGAGTCCGGCGAGTCCCTGCCGTTCACCACCTGCGTGTGGGCCACGGGGGCCCGCGCACCGGAGCTCTTCGCCCCGAGCGGCGCGGCGGTGGACGCGCAAGGCTACCTCGCGGTGGAGGACACGCTGCGCAGCCCCTCGCACCCGGAGCTGTTCGCCGCCGGAGACTGCGCGGGCTTCATCAGCGGCCAGCGCGTGCCCAAGGCCGGGGTGTACGCGGTGCGCCAGGGGCCGGTGCTCAGCGCCAACCTGCGCGCGGCCCTCACGGGCGAAGGCGCCCTGCGGCCCTACCATGCGCAGGCCGGCTTCCTCTCCCTCATGAACGCCGGAGACGGGACGGCGGTGGCCGCCTGGAAGGGGCTCGCCTTCCACGGCCGGGCCATGTGGCACCTCAAGGACGCCATCGACCGGCGCTTCATGGCGCGCTTCCAGCGGCTCGCGGGACAGCGCTCGGAAGCGCGCTGAGCCGACTCACCGGGGAGAGGCAATCCACCGCGGCAGCCAGTCCGCGCCCTTCGCCGTGGTGAGGCGCGTCTGCCCGCTGCCGTCCGCGCGCATCAGCCACAGGTCCGTGTCTCCGTTCCGCTCCGCCACGAAGACCAGGTACTTCCCGTCCGGGCTCCACGCGGGCTCGTCGTCCCGCGTCTTCCCATCCGTGAGCGCCACCGGCTCGCCGCCCGCCACGCTGGCCACCCAGATGCGGCTCTTCGCATCTGGCAGCCGCTCCACGTAGGCCACCTTCTGGCCGTCCGGGCTCCATGCCAGCTCGCGCTCGTCGCTCTGGGAGGCCGTGCCCGACACCGCGCGCAGCCCCGTCCCATCCGGGCGCACCAGGAAGAACCGCTCGCGCCCCTCGCGGTTGCTGATGAACGAGAGCCACTTCCCATCCGGGCTCCAGCGCGGCTCGCGATCCTCCTTGTGGAAGGCGGTGATGCGGCGCTCGCCCGTCCCATCCGCGCGCATCACGTAGATCTCCGGGTCCCCCTCGCGGCTGGACACGAAGGCGATCTCACTCCCATCGGGAGAGACCGACGGCTCGAAGCAGCCCTCGCGCACCGACGTCAGCGGCTTCTCCTCCACGCCGGGCCTGGGCTCCATCCGCACCAGGTCGCTGAAGCTCTTCGCGTCCGACTCGGCCACGAGCCAGCGCCCGTCCGGGGACCAGCTCGCGTTGCGAGCGCGCGCCCGAGGCGTGTTGAGCGGCACCGGCGCCGAGCCATCCAGCGGCTGCAGCCGCAGCTGCTCCAGGTGGAGCCCGTCCACCGTGCGCGTGGCGATCGTCAGCAGCGCCTTGCCGTCGGGAGCCGGCGCCGCGGTGAAGTCGTCCTCCTCGGGGCTCTTCGTGAGCTGCGTCTCCTCCCCCGTCGGCTTCACCAGCCAGATGTCCTTCTGCGTCGCCCGCTCGGAGATGAAGGCGATGACGCCAGGGATGGCCCGCCGCTCCTCCTCGGACAGCGGACCGACGCCGGTCGTCCCACGGCCACACTTCCCCGCGGGACAGCCGACGCACAGCAGGGCGAGCGCGGCACACAGCCGCGCCCACCACGGCCAGGGACGATGAGGTTCGAGGCCCTGGCTCATCTGGCTACCGGACGCGGATGGCGTCGGCGACGACCTGAGCGCCGGCCGTCGTCCAACGGCTCACCTGCACCTTGTTCCAGCCCGCGGAGAAGCTGTAGGTGCCCAGCGTGTTCCACTTGCCGCCATTGAGCTGCTGGTTCACGTTCACCGTGGCCAGCTTGGTACCCGCCGCGTTGTACACGATGAAGGGCGTCGTCGTGGAGCGGTCCGTACCCGCCGTCCACCAGGCGTCGATCGTCTTGGTCGCCGCCGCCGACAGATAGAACGAGAAGGTCACCGGATCCGAAACAGCCTGCGTGGGCGCCACGAAGTAGCCCGTGCCGTAGTAGCCCGCCACGTTCGTGGACGAGGTCCAGTTGGCCGACACCGTCTCGATCTTCCCCTTGCTGGTGTCATTGTTGGCGTTGTTGCTGTCGATGATCAGGCCGGTTGTCGTGTTGCCGCAGGCCGAGTTGATCTTGCTGATGTAGCTGGACCACGGCCAGTTCGGACCCGGGTCCGTGCGGCTGGCCGGCTGCAGCCGCCCGTGCGCCACGATGTGGAAGCTGTCCATCGGGATGCCCTGGCCCTTCGCGATGTCGCAGGACAGCCGGGCCGAGGAGTCGATCTGCGCGGCCGGGAACGTCGTCTGGCTGGCGAAGCCGCCGTGCTCGATGCCCACCGAGAAGTGGTTCACCGACGTGCCGTTGAGCCCGCAGGAGACGCTGCCGTTGAGGCTGCAGTCATACGTGGCTCCCACGTGCCAGGCGCGGTTCGCCTCGTTCACGAGCTGGGACACCTCGCCCCCCTCGCTCACCACGTAGTGCGCCGACACACCCGACGCCGAGTTCGTCAGCCAGCTCCAGCAGCTGGAGTAGCTGCCCTCGCAGGTGTGGATGACGATCATCGAGATGTCGGTGCCCGCCGGGCGCGCGTTGTAGTTGGGCGAGGGGCGCCAGATAGCGCCGGGGTAGTCCACCGCCAGGGCGTGCAGCGAGGGCGCCGCGAACTTCGCCTCCACCGGCGTGGGCATGATGGACGCGGTCACCTTGCCGTCCGCGCCCTCGGCCACCACGCCGCTGCGCAGCGTGGCGTACACCTGCTTGTGGATGTACTCGGCCTGCGCGTCCGTGTTGTCGATGCCGCTCAGCCGCACCACCGCCGGGGCCCAGGCGCCCAGGTCCGCGCGGTCCACCTTCAGCTCGTCGGCATGGGCGGACAGCAGCGCCGCGGCCGCGCGGATGTTCTCCGCCGCGTCGTTGCGCACCTGCTCGGCGGAGACACCCGCCAGCGCCGCGCCGCGCTCGAGCGCCTCGCCACGCAGGGCCATCACGCCGTGAGCGGCCGGCATGCCGTCGAACTCCACCTCGCCGTGCACCATCTGCCAGCGCGTCTCATTGAAGGAGATGGCCTTGAGCAGGTCGGTCGGGACGTTGAACTCACGGGCCGCCGCATCGAAGAGCGGATCCAGCTGGCCGGTGGAGCCGCGGTTGAGGACGTCCTGCGCCGAGTCGATGGCGCTGGAGGGGGTCTGCGCGGGCTCGGGGGACTCGGGGCTCTGCTGGGGACCACAGGCCGCCAGAGACAGGGCCGCGGTGGCGGTCACGAGCGCTTTGCGCAACGTGTACATGGATGCTCCTTCGGAGGGGGGATATGCGCTACGTCGGCGAGCCCTCATCGACGAGGGCGCCGGCGGGGTCCGCATAGCAGCCTCCGTGCCAACGCCTCTTCCCTCGGAGCTTCAGCCTTCACAGCGGGCAAAGTGGAGCATCCATGCTCCATCCTACATCCGAAGTTTGAAAAGCGAGTTTCGCCCCACGGCTCCAACCCCTTGTTTCCACGGGAGAAAACAGCTCCGTTCGGCACGCCTGCCAGGCTGACTCGAATGAGAGCGGAGGGGATGTCTCATTTGACCTGCTTTGAGTCGCTCTCCGGCAAAGCATGTTTTGATGGATTCGCAATAATCGCATGTATCTAGAGGGCTCGGCGTTCAGGGGGGCCGACATCGGTGGCGGGCTTGGGTATGAGGGTGGCATGCGCCTCTTCGCCATCGGCGACACCCACCTGCCCTCCACCCGGAACAAGGACATGCACCGCTTCGGCTGGGCGGAGCATCCCCTGCCGCTGCAGCGCGCCTGGGATGAGAAGGTGCGCCCCGAGGACGTCGTCATCGTCGCCGGAGACATCTCCTGGGCCACGCGGCCGCCGGAGGTGCTGGAGGACCTGAAGTGGCTGGACGCGCGGCCCGGACGCAAGGTGCTGGTGCGCGGCAACCATGACTACTGGTGGGGAGACTCGGCGTCCAAGCTGCGCAAGCTGCTGGAGCCCTTCAAGACGCTGGAGGGCTTCGTGCAGAACAGCGCGGTGGTGATGGGGCCGTGGCTCATCGCCGGCTCGCGGCTGTGGACGGCGCCCGAGGCTCCGCCCATGCCCGGCGGAGAGATGGGCGACGAGCCCGTGGACGCCGGCTACGTGGAGCGCGAGGTCAACCGGCTCAAGCTCTCCTTCGAGGACGCGATGAAGAAGGAGAAGGCGAGCCCCACGCCACTCACACGCGTCGTCGCGGTGCACTTCCCCCCGCTGTACGCCAACGAGAAGGCCACCGCCTTCAGCGAGCCCATCGAGGCCTTCCAGCCCAAGGTGTGCGTCTACGGCCACCTGCACGCCGAGGGCATCGCCGCGGGCTTCACCGGCATGCGCGCCGGGGTGCGTTACGTGCTCGCTTCTTGTGACGCCGCAAAGTTCTCGCCTGTCTTGCTCGACGAGATGTGAGGGCTGTACCTGCATTCCATGTTTTGTCTCAGCGGCTCTACAATTCCCCCACTGCCAGCAGTCGGGAAGGCAGAGGGTGATACATGCCGGCGAACAAGGCTGATCTTCTGGCTCGCCTCACGGCCGTTCATCCCGGGGACAACGCCCTGGGGCTGTTCTTCACGACGGTGTTCCACCTGGTCGAGCAGCAGGCCGGGCCCGCGGCGCTGACGAAGCTGCGCACGGGCGAGCTGGCGAAGGACTACTCCGAGCTGCGCATGTACCCGGTGAAGGACTTCCTCCACCTGCTCTTCAGCGTGGCGGATCTGCTCGAGCCGCGGCTGGGCTCTCCGGAGGCGGTGTTCCGCGCGTGTGGCGAGACCAGCGTCACCCGCTACAACTCGGGCCCGGGGCGCTTCCTGTTCAACGTGCTGGCCCGGGGCGACCCGCACAAGCTCTTCTCCATGGCGCAGGTGGGCTACAACACGGCCGTCACCTACGGGCGCCGCGAGTACCAGGTCATCAGCCCCAAGTCCGGCGTGCTGCGCGCCAACGGGGACATGATCCCTCCGGCATACCACGAGGGCATCCTCATCGGCTCGCTGAAGCTGCTCAACGTGCAGGGCCGGGCGCGGGCGCGCGTGCAGGGCATCGACCGCGTGGAGTACGACATCACCTGGAACTGAGGCGGCGGGCCGTGCGCTGCTTCCAGCGCTCCTCACCAGGGAGCGCTCCGGTAGTCCTTGATGAAGTGGCCGTGGACCGGCTGCCCGCGGATTCCCTGCACGATGGGATCGTACAGACGCGCGGCGCCGTCCACGGAGTCCAGCGGCGGAGTGAAGCCGCCGGCCTCCATGCGCTCGCGCTTCTCGTGCGGGTTCTCGTTGGTGAACCAGCCCGTGTCCACGCTGTTCATGTAGATGCCGTCGCGCGCGTAGTCCGCCGCCGAGGTGCGCGTCATCATGTTGAGCGCCGCCTTGGCCATGTTGGTGTGCGGGTGGAAGACCGTCTTGCCCTCGCGCTGGAACTGCCCCTCCGCCGCGGAGACGTTGACGATGTAGCGGTCCGCCCACGGCGAGCGCAGCAGCAGCGGCTTGAGCCGGCTGTTGAGCAGGAACGGCGCCATGGCGTTGACGCACTGGACCTCGAGCAGCTCCACCGGGGGCACCTCGTCCAGGCGCAGCACCCAGCTGTTGCTCGGGCGCGGGTCCTCGAGGTTCCCGTCGGCGCGCTCCTTCAGGAATGCACCGAGCGGCTCCGGGGCCAGGGCTCCCTCCGGGAGGGCGAGCAGCCTCGAGTGGCGGGCGACTTCCGAGGGCAGCTCGCGCACCCGGCCGAGCGCGGCGGCGGGCAGGGTGCGCGCCAGCTCCTGTTCCCGCTGATGGAGCGCGGTGTCCTGCTCGGCGGTGGAGCGCAGCGTCTGGGCGGCGTTGTTGACGAGGATGTCCAGGTGCGACTCGGTGGCGAGCAGGTGCTCGGTGAAGGCGACCACGCCCGGCAGGAAGCGCAGATCCAGCCCGTGGAGGACGAGCCGCTCCCGCCACTGCTCGAAGTCGGGCTCCTGGGCGTAGCGCCGGGCGGCGTCTCGGGGGTAGCGCGAGAGGACATGGACGTGCGCCCCATCCCTCAGCAGCTTGAGCGCGAGCTGGAAGCCCACCTTCACCCGGCCTCCGGTGATCAGGGCGCGACGGCCCTCCAGGGAGACCCGCTGCGTGCGCTTGTCCTCGTGGAAGCGCGCGCACTCGGGACAGAGCGAGAGGTAGAAGGGGTGCAGCCGGGTATAGCGCCCCTTGCAGCCGTAGCAGTGGCGCGTGCGCAGGAGCTCCTGGGTGGAAGGCTCCACGGAGGCGGACAGGCTGCGCACGCCGGCCACCTCGCTCCGAGCGCTCGCGAGCGTCTCCATGAGAGAGCGGTCCGCCTGCCGGGAGGCCACGTCACGCTGACGGCGGCGGCGCTTCTTGGACTCGCGATGGACGTGCGAGGCGGCGTCCTCGACAGCGCAGCGGGTCGGATGATCGGCCGGGAGCTTCACGATGGCGCGCAGCACCGCGAGGCACCGGGCCACGTCCGCTTCCGTCGGCTCCTGTATGGCCATCCTCCAGCCCTCCTGAAGAAGCGCTCGGGGCAGAGACTGGCCGGATTCGAACCGGCGTCCTTCGGTATTATGAGTACCGACGCGTCGGCCACTGCGCTACAGCCCCTGCCCGAGCACTTCCTGGCTACCGCCTCGACAGGGGAAGCGCAACGGGGGGAGTGCCTGGGCGGAAACCGACGGGATTCGAACCCGTGTCCTCCTGATTAGCAGTCAGGCGCGTCGGCCACTGCGCTACGACTCCCGCCCAGGCTCCTTCTCATTACCGCCTCGGAGTGCCGAGCGCAAAGCCCGGTGCAGCACGACGCCCGTCTCCTTCTCCAGAACCGCTGCCGAGCCCCGCTACCTTCGTTGTCGAAGGAACCGCTCGATCCGCTCGACCGCCAGCTCCATCTTCCGCCGGGCCGAAGCGTTCGCCGAATGGATGGAGATGCGCGGAGGGACGAAGCCGCGTGTCGCCACTGCCTCTTCGATCCAGCACAGGACGTCGTACCCCGTGCCGTGGAGATCGTCTCCCAGGTCGTGATCGAGGCTGATGTCCGTCACCTGGCCGGTCTGCAGCAGCGCGATGGCATCCTCCGGCCACCTCGCCGCCACCCATCCGGCGGGGGTCGCCCGCTCATCGTCGAGGTAGACCTTCATGTCCTCGCACCAGGAAAGCGCACGTGGAGCTCCGTGCGGAGGCGCTCGAAGGTCGGGAAGGGATTCGCGAAGAAGCCCTCTCTCAAAAGGTCGACGTCCGCGGCTCCGCTCATGGTCCGCCCCGTGAAGAGGTGGGCTGCGGCGGCGATGCTAGCGCAATCCCCCTCGGGGGCGGACCTCCCTGGGGGGTGTCGTGTCCATCTTGGACGACAGGGGGTGGGTGGCCACGAAGTCGAGCAGGAAGTCCCGAAAGGCCGCCACCTTCCTCGGGACACGCTCGGCGCGCGGGTGCACGAAGAAGAGGCTCCCGCCATGCTGCGCCCACCTTGGCAGCACCCGGATGAGCCGTCCCGAGGTGACATCCTGTCGCGCGAGGAAGGTCGGCAGGACCCCCATGCCCAGCCCCTCGCGGATCGACCGGTGCGCGAACATCAGGTCGTCCGTCACCAGCCGGGGCTTGCTCGGCGCGCTCAGCGGAGGTGGCACCTTCATCCGGTGGACCAGCACCCAGTCATGCGTGCCGGTGTCCTCGGGGGCTCGCGGCTGGCCCCTGCGTGCCACGTAGGTCGGCGCGGCATACAGGCCCATGTCCACCGCGCTCACCTTCCGGGCCACCAGCGTCGAGTCCGGGAGCGGGCCCGACACCCGGAGCGCGACATCGAACCCCTCGGCCACGAGGTCGACCCGCCTGTTCGCCAGTCGGATGTCCAGGGTGACCGCGGGGTAGCGCGCCGAGAACCGGGCGGAGAGCATCGGCAGGAAGGTGAGGCCCATGTCCACCGGCGCGGTGACCCTCAGCTCGCCCGAGGGCTCCGCCTCCTGCTCCGGGAGGCTCCCCGTCAGCGCTCGCAGCGAGGCGACGAGCGGGCGCGCCCTCTCATAGAAGGCGGTGCCCGCGGTGGTGAGCGCCACGCTGCGGGTGGTGCGGTGGAACAGCTGCACGCCCAGCGAGGCCTCGAGCCCCGCCACGCCCCGGCTCACCGAGGACTTCGGCAGCCCCAGCTTCCGGGCAGCCGCTGACATGCTCGCCGTCTCCGCGACCGTCACGAAGAGGGGCAGGAGGTTCAGGTCCGGCGTTCCAGGCATGGAACGCAGTTATGCCAGAAGTCCCCCTAGTGCGAGCCCTGCAACACCTGCATGATCCACGGGACTGAGCATCCGTACCGGAGACGCACCATGAGCAACGAGCACGATGAAGGACTCACGCGCCGCCAGGCCATCGGCGTGGGGCTCGTGGGCGCCGCGAGCCTCGCCGCGCTGCCCGCCGCCACGGCCGCCTCATCGGACGAGCGCCGCAAAGCTGGCTCCCAGGAGCGGATGCCCGTCGTCTTCATGCCGCACGGCGGTGGCCCCTGGCCCTTCGTCGAGCTCGGCTTCGACAAGAACGACTGCGACGCGCTCGCCGACTACCTGCGCTCGGTGCGCGCGCTGCCGAAGACGCCGCCCAAGGCGCTGCTCGTCGTCTCCGCGCACTGGGAGGAGCCGGTGCCCACGGTCATGACGGCCGAGCGCCCGCCCATGTACTACGACTACTACGGCTTCCCGCCCGAGTCCTACCAGCTCACCTGGCCCGCCCCGGGTCAGCCGAAGCTCGCGGCGCGGGTGCAGGAGCTGCTCGGCGCGGCGGGCTTCCAGACGGCCATGGACTCCAAGCGCGGCTTCGACCATGGGACGTTCGTCCCCCTCAAGCTCACCTACCCCAACGCGGACGTGCCCACGGTGCAGCTGTCGCTCAAGCAGGGGCTCGATCCGGAGGAGCACCTGGCGATGGGCCGCGCGCTCGCACCGCTGCGAGACGAGGGGGTGTTCATCGTCGGCAGCGGCATGACGTTCCACAACCTGCGCGCCTTCCGCGACCCGCGCGCCCCCGAGATCGCCGAGGCCTTCGATGGCTGGCTGCGCGAGGCCGCCACGCTCGACGCCCCGGAGCGCGACCGGCGGCTCACGCAGTGGTCTCGCGCCCCCGCGGCGCGGCTGGCCCACCCGCGCGAGGAGCACCTGCTGCCCCTGATGGTCATCGCCGGCGCGGCGGGGGCCGATCGGGGCACCACGGCCTACAGCGGGAAGTTCATGGGCGTGCGGCTCTCCGCGTACCACTTCGGCGCATAGAAGCGCGCCGCATGTAGGACACTCTCCTCCACCAGGAGCCCGGCTCAGCGGCCGTGCTTGCCGCCCTCTTCGGCCAGCCCCATCGTGGTGACGGCCTTCTTGGGGCCATGCGTCCCGCTCTCCTCGCCCACCGCCATGCTGGTGATGGGCTTGGGCTTGGGCTTGCCGTGCGCGGGCTTCTCCTCGAGCTCGACGGGCAGCTCGTACCGGATGAAGGACGAGCCTCTTCGGTGAGCCGTCATGTTTCCTCCAGAAGGGGTGGGGGCTGGGTTGCCACCCACCCATCTATACGCGGAAGGTGAGTCCTGCTTGCCTGCGAGGGAAGTCTTCATCCTCGAGGGGGGGAGGGACCATGCGAATCGGCATCTTCGGAGACAGCGGCGATCCACAGTGCGCCGCGGTGGCTCGCGAGGCGGCGGCGCTCGGCGCGGACACGCTGTACGTGGACAGCCGCGCGCTCGACGAGGGCCTCCCCCTCTCCATGCTGGACGGGCAGACCTTCTACCTGGGCAAGCCGGTGGATGACGTGAGGGGCTTCTACGTGCGCTCCGTCCCCGCGCCCTACGTGCCGGCGATGCGCAAGGACGACACGCTGGTGCTCTACGAGGACTGGTTCACCACCTTCACCCAGACGCGCGAGCGGGCGTCCTACTTCCTGGCGTGGCTGCTGCAGCTGTCGCACCGGGGCGCCACGCTGGTCAACGGCCCGCACGCGGCCAGCGTGATGCAGTTCAAGCCCTACCAGCTCCACGCGCTGCGCAGCCTGGGGGCCAAGGTGCCGCGCACGCTCATCTCGAATGATCCGGCGGCCATCCGCGCCTTCCACGCGGAGGTGAAGGACGTCATCTACAAGCCGGTGCTGGGCGGCGCCATCACCCGGGCGCTGGACGCCGAGGCGCTGGAGCGGCTGGACGCGGTGACGGCCTCGCCGGTCATCTTCCAGGAGCGCGTGCCGGGGGACGACTTGCGGGTGATGCTGGTGGGCGATGAGCTCGTCTCGTGCGTGGCCATCGAGACGCCCAGCCAGCACCTCGACTTCCGGGACGACCCCGTCTACAGCAGCGGCGAGGCGCAGTACCGCGAGGTGGTGCTGCCCGAGCCCGTCCAGCGCTTCTGCCGCGCGGCGGCCAAGGCGTGCGGGCTGGTGTTCGCGGGCATCGACCTCAAGCAGCGCGGCAAGGACTTCGTGTTCCTGGAGCTGAACAGCTCGCCCATCTACATGGACGTGGAGCAGAAGCTGGGCCACCGCATCAGCCGGGCCATCGCGCGCCGGGTGGTAGAGGGCGCGCGCGCCGTCCGGTAGGCCAACATGCTTCAGGGAGGAAGCCCGGGGTGCAGCGAGTGGTGCAGCCGTGACTGGAGGCACAGCTCGAGCGCCGCAGGCACGGAGCCACGGAACTGGGAGCCACAGGTCGCGGGTCCCTCGCTGCGGGGCGGGTCCCCCCGTTGGGACGGGTCCGCCCGCCCCGGCGTCCCGCTCTCCCCTGTTACCTTCCCCGTCTACCGCTGGCGATACGTCTCAACCTGAGCGGTGCCCTGAGCAGGTCCGGAACCCCGTGTCCAGTGCACTCTCCTGCCGGGCGCACTTTGCCCTTACTGGTCTGCTTGTCATACCAGTTGGTACCGGTCCGCGGACAGGGCGCCTCCCTGGCCAGACCGCTCCCCTGACGCAGGCGCCTCCCTCTCGTGTGCAGGAACTCCTTCAGACCTGATCACGCGGTCGCCGATGACGAGCCGAGCGCGAAGAGATCCGAGCGTGAATCCACCCGGCCGCCCAGGAGCATTTCCGGCCGATGAGATGGCTCAGGTCGATCGCCCGGTGGACGATGCCCAGCGGATTGCCCTTTTCCTCCTTCGCCGTGTGCGCGTGCTCAAGGGCGCTCGCGACCGCCGCGCCGACGTACAGCGTGAAGAAGGGCGAGAACCAGCGGTCGAGTCCGATAGCGAGCCCCATCAGGTCACCCAGATCCTGCCCCTGCGGAGGGCCCGCTCTGCCCGATGGCCTTCGCGGCAGCGGCAGACCAAGAGCCAGTGGCTCGTCGAGCCAACACAGGAGCCGGTAGCGGCAACACCTTCAACCCTTCCCGCTGAGGCCTGTCCCCTTCAGAGCCACGTCTTGATGTCGGCGTACTTGTCGAGGAGGTCGAGCATCTCCGCCTTGATGAATGTCGCCGCCGAGGCTCCAGTCGCCACCTCGATGAACCTCGCGAAGACACTCGCGAAGGGAGAGCGGCAGATGGTGCGCTGCACCTCGAGCGCACGCCGCCAGTCGCCTTCCTCGCACGCCTCGTCATAGTGGCGCAGCATCGCCGGAATCCGGATCCATGCGTCGCGGCGGCCTTTCTCCA
This sequence comes from Hyalangium gracile, assembly GCF_020103725.1. NCBI lineage: Bacteria > Pseudomonadati > Myxococcota > Myxococcia > Myxococcales > Archangiaceae > Hyalangium > Hyalangium gracile. The sequence continues at coordinate 114,842 of NZ_JAHXBG010000001.1, forward strand.
GGATGTCGCGGTGAAGGCCGAAGACAGCGATGCTCTGTTCGCCCTTCGGCGTCCGAGCCACGTACTCACCGGTCCTCAGCGAGAGCGCGAGATGAGTCCTCGGGTCCTCCACGGTGGGATCGATGAGCAGCGGAGCCCCTGCCTCATCACGCGGGAACTTCTCTCGCTTGTGGTTGCTGTTACAGCCGCTGCATGCGAGCAGGTAGTTGGTCCAGGAGAACGCCTTCTCGGGGTACTCGGACTTGGGCCAGAAGTGTTCGATGTCCGTGCCCGCGCTGTCCTCGCAGTACATGTTGCGACCAGCGATAACCGTCCAGCCCGCGTAGCGTCCATCTGGCCGACGCATGTCCAGCTCGATGCCCAGGTCTCCCGAGCGGAACCCTCGGATGTTCTCGATCTGGATCCTGCTCAGGTACATGCACGCCTCATCTTGAATAAGCCCGCAGCTACAGCTCCACCTGCGTGCCCAGCTCCACCACGCGGTTGGGCGGAATCCGGAAGAACGCCGTGGCGCTGCGCGCGTTGCGGCTCATCCACGCGAACAGCGACTCACGCCACATCGCCATCCCCGGCTTCTTCGACGGAATCAGCGTCTCGCGCCCCAGGAAGAACGAGGTGCTCATCAGCTGGAACTGCAGCCCCTGCTCCCGTCCCCGCTTGAGGATGTCCGGGATGCTCGGGTTCTCCATGAAGCCGTAGCGCGCGATCAGCCGCACGAAGCCCAGCTCCAGCGGCTGCACCTCCACCCGCTCCTCTGGCGCCACGTGCGGCACGTCCTCCGACAGGATGGTCAGCAGCACCACCTGCTCGTGCAGCACCTTGTTGTGCTTCAGGTTGTGCAAGAGCGCCGGCGGCGAGCCCTCCGGGTTGCCCGTCATGAACACCGCCGTGCCCGGCACCCGCACCGGCGCGTGCTCTCCCTTGAAGCTCTCCAGCAGGTCCTTCAGGTCCATGCTGGCCGCGCGCAGCTTGGCCGCCAGAATCTCGCGCCCCCGCTTCCACGTCGTCATCAGCGTGAAGATGCTCACCGCCAGCACCAGCGGGAACCAGCCGCCCTCGGGGATCTTCACCGCGTTGGCGCTGAAGAACGCCAGCTCCACCCCCAGGAACAGCGACAGCACCGGGATGGCCACCGCCCGCCGCACGTTCCAGCGCTCGCGCGCCACCACGTACGCCATCATCGTCGTCATCAGCATGGCGGTGGACACCGCGATGCCGTACGCCCCCGCCAGCGCGCTCGAGTTGCGGAAACCCAGCACCAGCAGCACCACGCCCAGCAGCAGCAGCAGGTTGAGCCCCGGCAGGTAGATCTGCCCCTTCTCCTCCGCCGAGGTGTGCACCACCTCCATGCGCGGGCAGTAGCCCAGCTGCATCGCCTGCCGCGTGTTCGAGAACGCCCCCGAGATGACCGCCTGCGAGGCGATGCTCGCCGCGCCCGCCGCCAGCACCACCATCGGGTAGAGCGCCCACGACGGCGCCAGCAGGAAGAACGGGTTGCGCGCCGCCTCCGGCGCCCTCAAGAGCAGCGCCCCCTGCCCCAGGTAGTTGAGCATCAGCGAGGGCAGCACCAGCGCGAACCACGCCAGGCGGATGGGCCCCCGGCCGAAGTGGCCCATGTCCGTGTAGAGCGACTCGCCGCCCGTCACCACCAGGAACACCCCGCCCAGCACCAGGAAGCCATGCAGCCCGTTGCGCATGAAGAAGGACACGCCCTCCACCGGCGACAGCGCCCAAAGCACCGACGGGTTGTGCACCAGCTCCTTCACCCCCAGCACCGCCAGCGCCACGAACCACACGCACATGAAGGGGCCGAACACGCTGCCGATGCCCCCCGTGCCGTGCCGCTGCACCAGGAACAACCCCAGCAGGATGAGCAGCACGATGGGCAGGATGTAGGGCTCGAAGATGGGCGTGGCCACGCTCAGGCCCTCCACCGCGCTGAGCACCGAGATGGCCGGGGTGATGATGCCGTCGCCGTACAGCAGCGACGCCCCGAAGATGCCCATGATCATCAGCAGCGGCCGGGTCCTCGACGCCGGGCGGCTGCCCCGCGCGCGCTGCCCCACCAGGGCCATCAGCGCCAGCACGCCGCCCTCGCCCCGGTTGTCCGCCCTTAGTACGAACACCAAGTACTTCACGGAGACAGTGATGATGAGCGCCCAGAAGATGAGCGACAGCACCCCCAGCACGTTCTCATGCGAGGGGTGGATGCCGTGCGGCCCCGTGAAGCACTCGCGCAGCGCGTACAGGGGGCTGGTACCGATGTCGCCGTAGACGACGCCCACCGCTCCCAGCGCCAGCAGCGCCGTGCGTTTGTAGGGACTTGGCCCCTCGGCCGAGGGGGCAGGGGCTTCCGTGGTCGCGTTCACGGGCCCCGCTTTAGCTGAACCCCCAGCGGGAGCAACCCGTACCGCATGCCGCTGTCACTCACTTTCCAGCCCCAGCGGAAGTCTGACTGGGAACGCGTGCTGACAGGTAAGCCCATGTAGGTATGTCAACCGGTGCACTACTGGAGCTCAATCACCTTTGCTCATTCCGTTGTTCACATGTGCGATCGCCTTTTTGGGGGCCCACTTCGGAATGGTTTCAGCCAGTTCCAGTCCGACACAGCAATACGCATCCAGTCCACTCGGGCTCGAGGAGCGGCTGGCATGGCTCGCCGAGGCTTCGCGGGTGCTCGCGGACGCCAGCCTCGAGGCCTTCGCGGTCCTCGAGCGCATCTGCGCGCTGGTGGTGCCCCTGCTGGGCCAGGCCTGCGGCGTGCGCCTGCTCTCCGAGGACGGCCAGTGGCTCAACCCCGTGGCCATGGCCCACGCGGACCCGTCCTCCCGGGACGCCTTCCTGGCGCACACCTCCGACGCCCAGCGCGCGGACGAGGGCCTGTCCGGCATCGTCATGAAGAAGGGCGAGTCGCTGCTGCTGTCGGCCCTGCCTCCCGAGGTGCTGCGCCGCGCCGTGGCCCCCTCGCTGCGCGCGGCCGCCGAGCGCTTCCCCTTCAGCGACGTGCTCGTGCTGCCGCTGCGTGCCCGCGGGCGCACGCTCGGCACCCTCACCGTGGCCCGCGGCCTGGGCGTGCGCCCCTTCGAGGACACCGAGCGGCTGCTGCTCCAGGAGGTGGCGGACCGGGCGGCCGTGGTGCTGGACGTGGCGCGCGCCTATGCGGCCGAGCGTCAGGCCCGCCATGACGCCGAGGTGGCGGCCAACCGCATCCTGCGCATGCAGCGCGCCACCGCGGCGCTCTCCGAGGCGGTGACGCCCGCGGACGTGGCCGGCGTGGCGATGCGCGAGGCCATGGATGCGCTGAGCGCCGACCAGGGCGTCTTCGCCGTGGCCAGCGAGGATCCGTCCTGGCTGGAGCTGCTCGGCAGCCGCAACCTGCCCCCCGGCGGCCAGGAGCGCCTGGCCCGCTTCCCGAGCAGCGCGCCGCTGTCGACGGCGGAGGCCTACCGCACCGGCGAGGCCCTGTGGATGGAGACGCACGAGGAGTTCGCGGCGCGCTACCCCGCCACCGCCCAGCGGCCGGACATCCCCACCAAGGCGCTGATCAGCCTGCCGCTGCTGTCTCGGGGGCGGGCGCTGGGCGCGCTCACGCTGGGCTTCCTGGCGCCACGGCCCGTCTCCGAGAGCGAGCGCGCCTTCTTGAAGGACCTGGTGGGGCAGACGGCCCAGGCGCTGGAGCGGGCGCGGCTCTACGCCGCCGAGCAGCAGGCGCGCGCCGACGCCCAGCGCGCCGCCGAGCGCACCACCCGCCTCCAGGCCGTCACCGCCGAGCTGTCCCAGGCGCTCACCGCCACGCGGGTGTCGGAAATCGTCGTGGACCATGGCGTGGCGGCCGTGGGGGCGCGCAGCGGCGGGCTGTGGCTCATCGAGCCGGGCGGCGCCTACGCGCGGCTGGTGCGCACCTTCGGCTATCCGCAGGAGGTGGTGGAGCGCTTCCAGCGCCTGCCGCTGGTGATGGGCGCGCCGCTCATGGACGCGCTGCGCGAGGGCCGTCCGGTGTGGATGGAGACGCCCGAGGCGCAGGGCGCTCCGGGCTTCCCCCAGACGGCGTCCATGGCGTGCCTGCCGCTGAAGGCCGAGGGGCGCACGCTGGGGGCGCTGGTGCTGGGCTTCACCGAGCCCCGCCGCTTCGACGCGGACGAGCGCGCCTTCCTGGAGCTGCTCGTCCACCCCGCCGCGGAGGCGCTGGCGCGAGCGCGGCTGCTGGAGCAGCAGCAGCAGGCCCAGGCCGCGGTGCGCGAGGCCCACCAGACACTCTCCGCCGTCATCCAGGCCTCCCCCGCCGCCATCCTCCTCATGGACCGGGATGGCTCGGTGCGGCTGTGGAACTCCGCCGCCGAGCGCATCTTCGGGTGGACGGCGGAGGAGGCCATCGGCCGCCCGCTGGTGGCGGTGCCCGAGAGCAAGCAGGCGGAGTTCCGCGAGAACCTGGAGCGCGTGGTCCGGGGCGAGCCGCTCATGGGAGTGGAGACGCGGCGCCAGCGCAAGGACGGCACGCTCATCGACGTGGCGCTGTGGGCCTCCGCGGTGCGCCAGGCCAGCGGCCAGGTGCAGTGCGTCTACGTCGTCACGGACATCACCGAGCGCAAGCGCGCGGAGGACTCCCAGCGCTTCCTGGCGCGCGCGGGCAGCGAGCTGGCCAGCAGCCTGGATGACGAGGTGACGCTCGAGCGCGTGGCCCGCCTGGCCGTGCCGTCCTGGGCGGACACCTGCAGCGTCCATCTGCTGGAGGAGGGACGGCAGCTGCGGTGCGTGGCCTCGGCGCCCTCGGGGGCCGCGTCCCAGCCTCCCCTCGCGGAGGCCGAGGCGGAGGCCATCCACCGCATCATCGCCTCGTGCCTGCCGGAGCTGCGCAAGGAGTCCACGCCGCGCGCCCAGGCCACGCTGCGCGTGCCGCTGGTGGTGCGCGGCCAGGCGCTGGGCGTGCTGTCGCTCGCCACCACGCAGCGGCTCTATGACACGCGGGACCTGACGCTCGCGCAGGAGCTGGCGCGGCAGGCGGCGTTCGCCATCGACAACGCCCGGCTCTACCACGAGGCCCAGCAGGCCGTGCGGCTGCGCGAGGAGTTCCTCTCCATCGCCAGCCACGAGCTGAAGACGCCCATCAGCGCGCTCCAGCTCCAGGTGCAGAGCCTGCTGTCCACGCTGGCCCGCTCGCCCTCGGGGCCCTCTCCGGAGCGGCTGCGGCGCAGCCTGGAGACGGTGGACCGGCAGGTGCGGCGGCAGACGCAGCTCATCAACGACTTGCTGGACGTGTCGCGCATCTCGGCCGGGCGGCTGCAGCTGCAGCCGGAGCGCATGGAGCTGTCGGCGCTGGCGCGCGAGGTGGCCGAGCGCTTCGAGCCGGAGCTGGCCCGCGCGGGCTCGCCGCTGCTGCTCCAGCTGTCCGCGGAGACGATGGGGCAGTGGGACAAGCTGCGCCTGGATCAGGTGCTGACGAACCTGCTGTCCAACGCGGTGAAGTACGGCCGGGGCAACCCCATCCAGCTGGTGACGGAGACGACGAGCGACAGGGTGCGGCTGTCGGTGAGGGACGGCGGCATCGGCATCGCGGCGGAGGACCTGGCGCGCCTGTTCAACCGCTTCGAGCGGGCGGTGTCCGAGCGCAACTACGGCGGCTTCGGCCTGGGGCTGTGGATCTCCCGGCAGATCGTCGAGGCGATGGGCGGGCGCATCCAGGTGACGAGCCAGCCAGGCGTGGGCTCGACCTTCACGGTGGAGCTGCCTCGCCAGCGGGACTGAGGGCGCGCCGAGGGCCGCCCGCGCGCGCGGCGCAGCGGCGAGGCGGGCAAGCCAAGCCGTGGAACACTTCACATCCTGATCGTGTCAGGAGGCCTCCCGGCCTCCACCGTGGAGCGTCTCCTGACGGCGCTGCCGGATGTATCGGCGAACAGGAGGCATGATCATGGAACGCATCAACACGGACCGGATGAGCGGCTTCATCAAGTTCCTGGCCGTGGTGGCCATCATCGGCGCGGTGAACTGGGGCCTCATCGGCTTCTTCAACTGGAACCTGGTCGACGCCATCCTCGGCGGAGGAGCGCGGGAGCAGACCTCGGCCCTCGCCCGCCTCATCTACGCCCTGGTGGGGCTGGCGGGACTGGCGCTGGCGGTGGTCTTCCCATGGACGAGCCGGGTGACGGTGGGCACCCCGACAGGGCTGGGCCTCCACCGGCGAGCGGACGTGCGGCCGTAGCGGCCCCACGCCCGGCTGGCGGACCTCAGCTCAGGGAGAGCAGCAGCAGGGTGACCTGCTCGGCGGGAGACAGCTCCTGGAAGACCTCCGGGAGCGATACCGAGGTGTCCCCCAGGAAGGCTCGGTCACAGCTCCGGCGGCCCACGTAGGAGCCCTCGGAGTCGTTCTTCAGCCGCCAGGTGCAGTCGTTGATGTAGACGGTGAGCTCGCTGGGGCTGTAGCTCACCGTCACCGGGCGTCCCGCGAAGCCGCCCTCGGCCTTGACGGTGTCGCCCTCGGTCTTGATCTTCAGCTTCACCGCCAGGCCGCCGATGGTGCCGTTGGCCTCGCCGTCCTTGAACTCGATGTCCGTCGCGGCGTCATAGGCCCGGCCGCGGACTCCTCGCGGCGAGTGGCTGAGCTGGAGGCTCGGGGCGACGACATCCTTCCCGGTGAGCTGCACGTTGTAGGACGCCCGGGGCAGGCGCACGGAGATGGACGGCTCCTTGGGGGCCGCCAGGGCGACCCCACTCGCGAACAGTCCCAGACCCAGTGTGAATCGGACGAAGCGTGGAGTTTTCATGGGGTGAAGATAGGCACCGCCGGGGAGCGGACTCCATTCCTCTTCGAGACGCTCCCACCGCCGCCCCCTCACGCGGCAACCATTTCTTGCCAGCGCCAGAGCGTCTCCGGCGTTGACCGCGGACTGTCAACGCCGTGGACACCCGGGCCGCCCTGGGCCCGCAAGTGCCTGAAATGACGAGGGGAGCTGGCTGGCAGGGCGCTTGCGATGGCTTTGGCCCGAGAGGAGCCGGAGGCCATGGACGATGCCACACGCGGTGCCGGGGGTGAGACGAGGCTGAGCTGGATCAAGGTGCTCCGCTGGACACTGCTCCATGTAGGAGCGCTCGTGGGGGGCACGCTGTTCTTCTCGTGGAGCGCGGTGGCCGTGGCCGCGGGGCTGCTCGCGGTGACGATGTGCCTGGGCGTGTCGGTGGGCTTCCACCGCGGCCTCATCCACCGCGCCTTCCAGACGTCCCGCGCGGTGGAGGCGGTGCTCGCGGTGCTGGGCTCGCTGGCGGGCCTCGGGGGCATCCTCGGCATGACGCGCATGCACCACCGGCGTGACTACCACCAGAACCAGCCGGACTGCCCGGCCTACTTCGGCTACGCGGGCGGCTTCCTCGAGGCGATGGGCTACGCTCTCTTCTTCGACTACGAGGCGCGCGATGCTTCCGTGTACCCGCCCGTGGAGCCGAGCGTGGCCGAGCGTCCGCTCTTCCTCTTCCTGGAGCGCGCGGGGCTGTGGCTGCAGGTGCCGCTGGCGCTCGCGCTGTACGCCGCCGGTGGCGCCGCCTTCGTGGCGTGGGGCATCTTCGTCCGGCTGGCGCTCACGCAGGATGGCTTCTGGGCCGTCCACTACGTGAGCCACGTCTCGGGCGAGCAGCCCTATGAGCTGGCCGGCGCCGCGGAGCAGGGCCGCAACACGGGGTGGCTCGCGCTGCTGAGCATGGGCGAGTCCTGGCACAACACGCACCACGCGTACCCGAGCTCGGCGCAGATGGGCGTGGGCTGGAGCCAGCCGGACCCGGGCTTCTGGGCCGTGCGAGGGATGGAGTGGCTCGGGCTCGTGTGGGACGTGAAGACGGTGTCGAATCCAACCCTGCGTCCGGGTGCGAGGCTCACGCCCCCCCCCGCGCTCGCGACAGGCACGCCCCGCTGCTGTGCAGCGACGTGCACAGGCCGCCACGGCGCGCTGAGCCATCCTCCCGCGGAGGTGTCCCACCGGCTGGCGGTTCTTTGCTCGGCATCCAGCATGCAGTGAAGATGGGCGTACGCTTCCGAGGCTCCCATGCGCCCCTTCCTCCTCCTCCTCTGCCTCTGCTCGACGGTGGCTGGCGCCTGGGAGCCGACGCGCTCGTTCGCCCAGGCCGCGCCGTCCAGCTCCTCCTCGCCCGACGAGCCCGAGTGGGCCCGCACACCTCCCCCCAGCACCGGCCCCGCCGAGTCCCCCGGCGAGCGCGCGGCGCGCTACAGCCGCTTCTCCGCGGGCCCCGGTGGCCCCGCCGTGGTGGTCACCGAGGTCATCCTGGGACTCGTCGGCGGCTCCGTCCTGGGCTCGGCGTATGACACCGAGGGGAAGACCAACAACTTCTATACAGGGGCCATGATTGGCGGGCTCACGCTGGGCACCGCGGGCATCCTCTACCAGTACTTCCTCCCGGTGGAGCGCAGCGAGGCGCTGTTCGCCACCCTCCTCTCGCTGTCGAGCATGGTGGGAGGCATCGGCTTCGCCAACAGCAACGACCTGAGCGACCGGGACCGGGCGATCCTCTCCCTGGCCTGCTCGCAGGTGGGGCTGTTCGCCACGCTGGCGCTCACCTCCGGCGGCCAGGGCTTCAGCGGCGCGGACATGGGGCTCATCAGCCTCACGGCCTTCTACTCCTCCCTCATCGCCGGCCTCATCGAGTTCATCAACGACGCGGAGAACAGCGGCCGGGGCTACAACTTCGCGCCCATGCTGATGGCGCCCACGATTGGCATGGTCGTGGGCGGGCTGCTCTCCATCCCGCTGGAGCTGAACGGCCTGGGCTTCGCGCTCATCTCCTCGGTGCCGCTCATGGCGAGCGGAATGGCCATCGCCCTGTCCGCGCCGCTGTCCGGCAACGCCACCACTGGCCGGGTGGTGCTCATCACCCTGACCAGCAGCCTGGGCCTCACCGCGCTCATCACCGCCCTCACCTCCAACGTGCCGCCGCCGCAACGCGCCTCGGCCAGCGGCCCACGGCTCACCCCTGTCCCCGTGGTGCTTGCCGCGGGCCGTCACAACACCGGGCTCGCTGTAGGCCCGGGTATGTCGATCCAATTCTGACCCGAAGTGCAAAGAGTGTTGTTGGATACACCCTCGCATCCGTCCCCTTCGAGGAACCATCGAATGAGGTCCATCGCCCTGCTGCTGAGTCTCGTCGCCACGATCGCGAGCGCCCAGCAGCCCGACGCGCCCGTCACCGAGCCGTCGCCGCCGCCTCCGCCTCCCCTCACTCCGGCTCCGACCGAGCCCGCTCCCCCACCGATGCCGGCCGGCCCCACGGCCACCGGCCCAGCCGAGTCTCCGGGTGAGCGCGCGGTGCGCTACAGCCGCTTCTCCGCGGGCTCGGGCGGGCCGCTGCTCGCCTTCACCGAGGTGATGAGCGGCATCGTCAGCGGCGCCATGCTCGGGCACAGCTATGACGAGGAGCAGGAGGACGACAACGAGAACAACGCGTACACGGGCGCGGTGATTGGCGGCCTCACGCTGGGCACCATCTCCACGCTGTACCAGTACTACGTCCCCGTGCATCGCAACGAGTCGTTCCTGGTGTCGGGCGCGGCGGCCTCGTCCTTCGTGGCGGGCCTGGCCATCGGCCGGGACGCGGACCTGTCCCTGCGCGACACGGCGTGGCTGACGCTGGGCGCCACGCAGCTGGGCATCATCACCGTGCTCGCGGTCACGCACGGCGGGGGCGACGTGAGCACCGGGGATGCGGCGCTCGTGGGCATGGTGTCCCTCTACGCGCTGACCCTCACCGGACTCACCCAGGGCATCATCGACACCTCGGGCAGCGGCGACATGAGCTACATGCCCACCTTCGTGGCTCCCGCGGTGGGCATGGCCCTGGGCGGCCTGCTCACCATCCCGCTGGAGATGGACCCCGGGCGCGTGGTGAAGCTCACGCTGGTGCCCCTCGGCGTGGGCACGACGATGCTCTGGCTGGGCTCCATCCTCGCCGACGGCACCACGGTGCCGCTGACGTCCCTGGCGGGCGTGGTCACCTCGTTCGCGCTCACCTACCTGCTGACCTCGGATCCGGGCGTTCCGACGGAGAAGGACAGCCTGCGCCGCGCCGACTTCCAGGCCGCGCCCGTGCCGGTGGTGCTGGCCACGAAGGACGGCTCCCTCGCCGGAGGCGCGGGCCTCTTCGTGCGCTTCTAGGCAGGTCCGAGGAAGCACGTGCACTCGGCAGGAAGGCCCCTGTGCCAGGACAACGGCCTGGCCAGGGAGGTGCCCTGGGCGCGGACCGGTACCGAACTGGTATGACAAGCAGACCAGTTCGGCCCGCCTCAACCCGTCCTCCCCACCAGGTGAGCCGCCTCAGGCGCGGCGCCACCGCGCGGAGAACAGGGTGAGGGCCACGAGCACGCTGCCCGCGCCCGCGATGGCCAGCAGCGGTCGTCGCAGCCCCGCCCCGAGCGCCTCCAGCGTGCCGCCCGCGAGCTCCCGGCTCGCCCGCCGCAGCGTCCCGTCGCGCGCCAGGGTGTCTCGCCAGGAGCGCACCTGCTCCGTCAGCGCTCCGCCCGCGCCTCGGACTGTCGCGGCGGCGGAGCGCTCGGCGAGCGTCTCCAGGGACTTGCCCAGCGCCTGACCCGAGGCCAGCGGGCTGGAGGCCAGCTCCTCGCGAATGCCCGCGGCCAGGCCCCGCACCAGCCCCCGGCCGGCGCGCTCCAGCAGGCCCACCAGCACCTCCTCGTCCTCCCGGAGCTTCGACTCGATTCCTTCCACGAGCCCCCGGCCCACCTGCGAGGCAATCCCCGCCCCCAGGGGAGCCAGCGTCTTCATGTCCTCCGCGAAGGAGGGCACGGCCTCATGGAGCTCCCGCACGGCCGCCCTCACCACGCCCTCGGCCATGGCCTGGGCCCGCTCTCCGGGCGTGCGAATCTCGTCCGTGCGGGAGTGCGCGTAGTCGATGATTTCGTCGAAGAGCAGATTGATGCGCTCGACGAGGGAGTGGAGGGGCAGCCCGCCGTCCTGCCACTCCCGCTCCAGCACCTCCAGCACCCCCTTCATCGCCGACGCCGCCAGCGAGTGGGCCGCGGCGCCGGGATCCACCTCCTCGCGCTCGGCCGCTTCGTGCGCCATGCGCCCCAGCACCGTGAGCGCGTCCCGGAGGAGCGCGCGCAGCTGCCCGTCGATCTCCGGCAGCTCCTGACGCACCCCGTCGGCCGCGCCGCGCACCACGCTGCTCGCCGCCTCACGCGCCGCCATGCGCTCGAGTGACAGGGCGAGGTTGCGAAGCACCTCCACCGGGCCCGTGCGACGCTCCTTCGCCATGGCTCTCCACGTCCTTCCTGTCGGCGCGTCTGCCGCGGATGAAGGGCACTCTTCAAGGAGGGTACGAACGTGTCGTTGCGGCAGCAAACGGGGAGATAGCCGAGACCAGGGACGCTCGCTCGGTCGCTCGCGGGGCATCAGGTGGCGCGTGCCTTGTGGCTCGCGAGGTGCCAGCACAGCTTCCCGATATGGAGTTCTTCGGTGTCCGCATCCTCGGACTCAACCCCGAGACGCTGCGCAAGGTCGTCTTGTCCCTGGCCGTCCTCGTGGTGGTGATGGGCGTGCGGGCGCTGCTGGGGGTGGTGGTCGGGCTGGGCACCGGCGTGTCGCGCCGCTCCATCTGGGCGCGCAAGTACATCCGGCTCGCCTTTGGCGGGCTCGGGACGCTGCTGCTGCTGTCCATCTGGTTCGACAACCCCACCCGCCTGGCCACCTTCCTGGGGCTGCTGGCCGGTGGGCTCGCCTTCGCATCACAGAACGCGGTGCTGTCCGTGGCTGGCTACTTCGTCATCGTCTTCGGCAAGACGTTCGATCTGGGTGACCGCATCCAGATTGGAGACGTCCGGGGGGACGTGCTGGACATCGGCCTGCTCAAGACAACGGTGATGGAGATGGGCGTGCCGCCGCTGCTGCACCCCGACCCGCACCACTGGGTGGGAGCCCGGCAGTATACGGGGCGCGTCGTCACCATCACCAACGCGGAAGTCTTCAAGCAGCCAACTTACAACTACACGCGCAACTTCAACTTCCTCTGGGAGGAACTGCGGCTGCCGCTGCGCTACGACACGGATCCGCGGAAGGCCGAGGCCATCGTGCTGGCCGCCGTGCGCGAGGCCACCGCCGGCATCATCGAGGAAGGCCACCGGCAGCTGGCCAACATGCGCGAGCGCTACCTCATCCACTCAGGCGAGCTGGAGCCGCGCGCCTATCTGCGGCTGACGGACAACTGGGTGGAGCTGAGCGTGCGCTTCCTCGTGAACACGTACGGCGTGCGAGAGGTGAAGGACGTCATCGCTCGGCGCATCCTCGAGCGCTTCCGCGAAGAGGACCTCGAGCTGGCCTCCACCACCGTGGAGCTGGTGCACCCGCCTCGCACCCGGCCGCATACCTCTACCCCGAGCACATCCCCGCGGGAGGATCCCCATGTTCTTCGATAGCTGGCAGGCGCTGGGCCGCGTAGTCCTCGTCGGGGTGTGCGCCTACGCGGCGCTGGTGCTCATGCTCCGCCTCTCGGGCAACCGGACCCTCTCCAAGCTCAACGCCTTCGATCTCGTGGTGACGGTGTCGCTGGGCTCGACGCTGGCCACGGTGCTGCTCTCCAAGGACGTGTCGCTGGCCGAGGGGCTGCTGGCCTTCGCCGTCCTGATCGGGCTCCAGTTCCTCGTCACCTGGACCTCGGTGCGCTGGCCCGGGTTCAGCCGCATGGTGAAGTCCGAGCCCGTGCTGCTGGTCCACCAGGGGCGCTTCCTGCCCTCGGCCATGCGCCGCGCGCGCATCGTCGAGGCGGAGGTGCTGTCGGTGCTGCGGGACCAGGGCGTGGCACGGCTCGAAGCCGTCGAGGCCGTCGTGCTCGAGACCGACGGCTCGCTGACCGTCCTCCAGCAGCGCGATGAGCGCCCCGAGACCCTCTCCAACGTCCAAGCGCCCGAGCCCGAGGAGACCTTCCTTCACTGAGCCAGACGACTGCTCCGCCCCACCCTTTTGGTTTGAGCTCAAACTATATAGAGTGGTGCAGGCATGTCTACCTCCCTCCCGGTTCCCAGCGACGAAGCGCGCGCCAGCTCCCTCACCCGGCTCCAGGATCGGCTCGGGGCACTGCTGGAGTGCGGCCCCACGGCCCGGGAGCCCCTGGTCGCGTCGATGATGCGCCGGGATGCGCGCGAGTCGACCTCCTACTGGTTCCAGCTCATCGTGGCGGTGGGGATCGCGACGCTGGGGCTGGTGCTCGGCAGCACCGCGGTGGTCATCGGGGCCATGCTCGTCGCCCCGCTCATGGGGCCCATCGTGCACCTGGGGATGGGGCTGGCGACGGGCTCACCGTACCTGGTGCTCCGCTCGGGGTTCCGCGTGGCCATGAGCGTCGCCTTCGCCACCTGCAGCTCGGCGGTGCTCACGCTGCTGCTGCCCTTCCATGAGCTGAACGCGGAGATCCTCGCGCGCACCTCGCCCACCGCGTTGGATTTGCTGACCGCGGGGTTCTGCGCGCTGGCGGGCGTCTACTCCGCGCTCCGCCCCGCCTCGGAAACGGCGACCACGGCCGCGGGCACCTCGATTGGCATCTCGCTCGTGCCGCCGCTGTGCGCCAGCGGCTACGGCCTGGGCACGAGCGCCTGGCCGGTGGCGGGGGGCGCGGCGATGCTCTTCCTCACCAACATGGTCGCCATCGTCCTGGTCGCCACGGTGGCGTTCATCGCGGTGGGCTTCAACCGCGTGGACGTCGCCCAGCTCGAGCGGGCGGAGTTCCTCCGGAGCGAGGGGAGCCAGGGCCGCATCACCTGGGCCATCTCCCGGCGCCTCGAGCAGCTCTTCGAGGCCCGCTGGGGACACTGGCTGCGGGTGCTCATGCCCTTCATGCTGCTGGCCATCGTCTACGTGCCCCTGCGCCAGGCCCTGGATGAGGTGGCGTGGCAGATCCGCGTCCGCAACGCCGTGCAGGGGACGGTGGAGGGCCTGCCGCAGCGCGTGGTGGAGAGCCGTGTCCGCGTCGGACGGCGCGAGGTGGACGTGCTCGTCATCCTCCTGGGGAAGAACGCGGATGCCGAGGCCGCGCGCGCTCGCCTCGATGGGCAGATCCGACAGATCTCCGGGGTGACGCCGCGGGTAGACGTCCTGGCCGTGGCGGATGCCTCCGCCCTGGCCGGCATCGAGTCCCTGCTCTACAAGCCCCCGCCGCTGCCGCCTCCCGCCCCGCCCTCTCCGGCGAAGACGCTCGACAGCTCACGCGCCTTCGTGCGGAAGGCCCTCGAGCGCGCCTGGCCCGCGCGCTCCGCCGGAGCCCCGCTCGCCATCGACATCGGCTCGAGCGGGGACACGCTGGGGCTGCGGGTGATCCACCTGGGCCAGGGGCTGGATGCCCCCGGGCGCGAGGCGCTCGAGCGCTCCCTCACTGAGGAGCTGGGACAGCCCGTCTCGCTCTCGAGCGTCGCGCTCCCCACGGCCGAGCTCACCCGCGAGGAGGGGGACGTGCGCTTCATCGCCGAGCTCGCGCCAGCGCTGCGAGCCTCCGCGGAGCTCGCGCGGGTGTCGGTCTGCGCGGAGCAGCCTCCCGCCGCGACGGGCCGGCGCCGCGCGGAGGAAGAGACGTTCGCGAGCGCCATTCATGGGCTCCTGGCCGAGCACCCGCGAGTCACCCTGCGCCCAGGCACGGAGTGGCGGGTGCGCTTCTCGCTGGCGCCGTGTCCTCCCGCCGACGAGAGTGCCCCCGTGAAGGCGGCCACGCCCGCCCCTCCCTGAGGCCCGCCTGGATCGCTCGCTGGCCGACAGGTGGCCCGCCCCCGAAGGGTCACCACCGTACATCCCGGAACACCCGCCCTGCCATACCGCCCAGGCAAGGGGCAGCATTCCACCCCTCCAGAGGCCCTCTCATGAAGCCATGGCTCAGCCGCCTCGTCGGGCGCTTCGAATCCAACTACTGGCTCATCCCCGCGCTGTGCGTCGCGGCGGCGATCGGGCTCTCCTTTGGCTCGCAGGCGCTGGACGCGCGCCTGTCACACGATGAGCCCGCCTGGTACCTCTTCCGAGGCGGGCCCGAGGGCGCGCGCTCGGTGCTCTCCGCGGTGGTGTCCTCGATGCTGACGCTGGCGGGCCTGGTGTTCTCCGTCACCATCCTCGTGCTCCAGCTGGCCAGCAATCAGTTCTCGCCGCGCGTGCTGCGCACCTTCCTCAAGGATCATCCGAGCCAGCTCGCCCTGGGCATCTTCGTGGGGACGTTCGTCTACGCGCTGCTGGGGCTGCGCATCGTCCGAGGCACCTCGGAGGGCATCGAGCGCCATGTGCCCTCGCTGTCGGTGTGGCTCGCCGTCGTCCTCTCCGTGCTCAGCGTGGGCGCCTTCATCTACTACATCCACCACGTCGCCCAATCCATCCGCGCCGTGGTCATCCTCACCCGCATCGGCGAGGAGACGCGCGGCACGCTCGAGCAGATGTATCCGGAGAGCCTCGGCGAGGACGCGGAGGAGGCTGGCGAGGAGCGGCCCACGGGGATGCCCTCCCTGCTCATCCCCTCGCCCCGCTCCCCCGGAGTGCTCGTCGCCGTGGACCCGGAGCGGCTGATGTCCTGTGCCCGGGAGGCCCGCGTCACCCTGGCGCTGGTGCCCATGATGGGAGACTTCGTCCCTCATGGAGGCACGCTCTTCGAGGTGTGGGGTGACGCCGCGCGCCTCGACGTGAGCAGGCTGCTCGGAGCGCTCTCCTTCGGTGCGGAGCGCACGCTCCAGCAGGACACCGCCTTTGGCTTCCGTCAGCTCGTGGACATCGCCGAGCGGGCCCTCTCGCCCGGCATCAATGATCCCACCACGGCGGTGCAGGCCATCGATCAGCTCCACGATCTGCTGCGGCGCATGGTGCGCCGGCGCTTCCCCTCGGCTGCTCGCAGGGATGAGACGGGCGCGCTCCGAGTGATCTGCCCACGCCCCGACTGGGACTCCTACGTACGGCTCGCCCTGGATGAGGTGCGCCGGTACGGCGAGGGCTCCATCCAGATCACCCGCCGCCTGCGCTTCCTGCTGGAGGATCTCCTGCGAGTGGCTCCCGCCTTGCGGCGCGGCGAGCTGGAGCGGCAGCTGGAGCTGCTGGAGGCCAGCGTCGAGCGCTCCTTCGCCACCTCGCGAGAAGCCGCGCTGGCCATGCGTGCCAGCCCCCAGGGGCATGGCCCCGCTTGATCCTCTCGCGCTTTCGGGAACGCCCATGTCCAGTCGCTCGCACCGCCCTGGCCTCCCCCTCGTCCAGCTCCTGGTCTGGAGCGCGGCGGTGTGCGCTCCGCTCGTCGGGCTGACGGTCCTGCTGGGGTGGGCGTGGGACTTGCCCTCCGTGAAGTCCATCACGCCCGGCCTGCCCCGGATGGCTCCCAACACCGCGCTCGGCTTGATGCTCGGCGGTGTCGCCCTGGGGCTGCTCCACCCGGCGGCGCCAGGCCGCCCGCGCCGGGGGGTGGGACTGGTGGCCGCCTGGGGGCTCGTCCTCATTGGCGCCGGCACCCTGTTCCAGTACTTCAGCGGTCAGGACCTGGGGTGGGACGAGCTGCTCTTCCGGTGGGCGGAGATCCGGTCGTCACCGTGGACGGCGCCGGCCGCATCACCTTCATCAATGCCCAAGCGGAGCGGGTGTTCGGCTACGGGCGCGAGGAGCTGCTCGGCCAGCAGGTGGAGCGGCTCATCCCAGAGCGCCTGCGGGAGGTCCACCGCCGCCACCGCGAGGAGTACGTGGCGGCCCCCAACGTCCGAAAGATGGCCCAGGGGCTCGCGCTGCGGGGCCTGCGCAAGGACGGCACCGAGCTGCCGCTGGACATCAGCCTCAGCCCCCTGCTCTCGCCGGAGGGGTTGTCCATCACCACCATCATCCGGGATGTGACGGAGCGCGAGCAGTACCTGGAGCGGCTCAAGGCGGCCCGCGCCGAGGCGGAGCGGGAGCGGGCCCTGCTCCAGACGGTGGTGGACAGCGCCCCCGTGGGCATCCTCTTCGTGGAGCCCCCGACCAACGAGGTGCGCAGGCAGATCCCCGTGCTCGCGTCGGCGGCCCCCGTGCGCGAGGCCAGCGGCGCCGTGCGGGGCGTCGTCGTCTCCGTCAAGGACATCTCATCCACGTGGAGAGCATACCGGGGCAGGGCTCCACCTTCGCCTTCACCCTGCCACTTGCCTCCCGAGAGCAGGAGGCCCAGGAGGCCCGGAAGGAAGGCGAGGGCTCGCCCCTGGAGCCCTCCTGAAACCGCGGCCCCTCATGGACCCGTGGGCGCTACGCCGACGCACTCATCCTGCGGCAGGACTCCGCGCACCGGCGGCACGCCTCGGCGCACGCCTTCATCGCCGCGTCATCCCCCATCTGCTCGCAGCTGGCGGCGCACTTGTCGCAGACCTCGGCGCAGACCCCGCAGGTGCGCGCGTGCAGCGGCGAGCCGCGCAGCATGAAGTCCGCGCTCGTCTTGCAGATCTGCACGCAGTCCTCCAGCAGCCGGATGTGATCGGCCGCCGCGTGCTTCCCGCCCTGCTGGAGACAGTACGTCACCGTCTGCAGGCACACCGCGGAGCAGGACATGCAGTTGCTGATGCACGCCTTCAGCTCATCGGTGAGCTGGGCGTTTCCGGTGGGAAGGAAGGGTTGCAGCGAGGACTTCTGCGTCTCCATCTGTGCCATGACTGGCCTCCTGTGACGTTGAGGCGTGCCGTCGCGAACCCACGACGCTTCCGCCACTGTTGAGGTGGGACGCCGTGGAACGAGCCACAAGGCCTGTCACGCCGCCCGCTCCTCCGGCAGTGCGCCAGAGCCCGTCTTGCTCCCCTGCCTGGAGAGAGCCGTTGAGGCGCCTCCGCGCGTGAGCAGCCTGGCTCCGCTGCTCCTCACGGCCCCTGGAGGGAGGAGTCGTGCCGCGTGTCGAGCTCCTTGCGCGGGATGCCAGCGGCGGTCAGCGCGGCGACGACGCGCTCCATCTTCCGGGCATGCTCCTCTCCCGCGGCTCCGCCCGGGGCTCAGGCTCCCTGGCGAGCACTCCGCAGGGAACCCGGCACATCCCCTGTACCCGGGTGCACTGGGCCCGCCAGCCGGAGTCTCCAGCTTCAACGCTGGCACGGGTCAGCCTGATGAACTCTCACTGCCTCTCGATCGTCGCGCCCTGCATGGCGCTCCTGCTGGCGGGCCCGGAGACGGCCTCGGCCGAGGAGCGCCCGCTGCCAGCCGACGCGCCGCGCGTCCTGGACGAGAAGCCCGATGCCGTGCGAGAGCCCCTCCTGCCCGCCGAGCCCCCCGTCCGCCGGGAGCCCTGGATCGCGCTCGGCGAGCTCACCGCCTTCAACGTGGGGGTGTGGGCGGTGGACCGCTACCTGCTCGACCGGGAGTGGGCCCGCATCAGCCCGGACTCCATGAAGAGCAACCTGGTCTCGGGCTTCATCTGGGACACCGACGAGTTCGGCACCAATCAGTTCGCCCACCCCTACCACGGCGGCCTCTATTACAACGCCGCCCGGGACAATGGCTTCGGGTATGTCGGCGCCAGCCTCTTCACCCTCCTGGGCAGCCTCCAGTGGGAGCTGCTGGCCGAGACGCAGCGGCCCTCCTTCAATGATCTCATCAACACGAGCCTGGGAGGCATCGCGGTGGGAGAGGTGCTGTACCAGCTCTCGGGGCTCGCGCTGGACGAGCGCGCCACCGGCCTCGAGCGGTTCAGGCGGGAGCTCTCCGCGGCGACGCTGAGCCCCGCGCGAGGCCTCAACCGGCTCGTGCGCGGAGCGGCGTGGCGGACCCGCTCCAACCCACCGGCCACCTCCTCGCCTCGCCCCATCGTCCTGGGACAGTTCGGCTACCTGAAGCTGGCGGACACGCAGGCCCTGACGGAGGGCACCAACCAGCTCTTCGCTCAGCTCCACCTGCGCTCCGGGGATGCGGTGCACGGAGAGCTCCGCCGCCCGTTCGACGCCTTCTCGGTGGTCGCGCAGTTCGTCACCGGAGAGCGCCGCCTCGTCAGCCATGCCCGCATCCAGGGGCTGCTGGCCTCCACCTCGCTGCTGCGCACCGAGGACGCGCGGCTCGTGCTGGGGGCGATGCAGCACTTCGACTACACGCACGTCCATGCCTACGAGGTCGGCGGCCAGTCGCTCGGCGGCAGCCTCCTCTACGCGCGCGTCCTCTCCCCGGCGACGACGCTGCGCGCGGGCCTCCACATGAAGGGGCTGGTGCTCGGCGGCATCTCCAGCGAGTACGCCCAGGAGCAGGGCCGCACCTACGACTACGGCCCGGGCGTGGACCTCCAGTTCGAGGCCCAGTACCTCCACGAAGACTGGGAGATCGCCACGGCCTCGCTGGGGACGGCGTGGATCCACACACTCAACGGCTCGAGCGGCAACCACCTGTTCCACGCGGGCTCGGTCCAGGTGGATCTCCCCGTCTACCGCTCGCTGGGGATGGGCATGGGCGTCGTCCTCTTCCGGCGGGACAGCCTCTTCCACGACTACCCGGACACCACCCAGCACATCTCGCAGATCCGGGTGTTCCTCTCGGTGCACTGACGTCCGTCCGCCAGCCAACCGGGCCGGCCTCCGGTTACTTCGCGCTCACGTCGAGCCCACACCCGCGTCCTGTCCGCCCTCTGTCGGGCGCGCCCCGTGCGTACTGGTCTGCTTGTCATACCAGTTGGGGACCGGTCCGCGCCCAGGGCGCCTCCCTGGTCAGGCAGGTGCCTTGGCGCAGGCGGCTCCCGCCAGGGTGCAAGGACTTCTTCGCCCCCTCAGTGGTGCGCGGGCGGGTGGCCCTCCTGGCCGTCAGCCGGCTCTTCCGGTGTTTCCGAGGGCTCCGTGTCGCGCGTCCGCAGCTTCCGCCCCTCGGCCAGGAAGGCCTGCGTCCCTGCCGTCACCGCGGCCAGCAGGGGCACGGCGACGAACGCTCCGGCGATGCTCGCCACCAGGGCCCCCACCGTCACCGCCAGGAGCACCACCGCCGGGTGGAGGGGCAGGACGCGGCCCATGATCATGGGCTGCAGGACGTTGCCCTCGAGCTGTTGCACCGCGAGCACGATGCCCAGGGTGATGAGCGCGGCCTGGGTGCCGACGGTGGCCCACGCCACCAACACCGCCACCGCGCCGGCCAGCACCGCCCCGATGACGGGCACGAAGGCGCCCAGGAAGGTGAGCAGCGCCAGCGGCAGGACCAGCGGGACACCGAGGATGAGAAGTCCGATGCCGACACCGGCCCCGTCCATGAGCGCCACCAGCGCCGTGCCACGCACCCACCCACTCAGTGTCCGCCAGGCCTGACCCGCGGCGGCGCCGGCCAGCGCACGTCGCCGCGGCGACAGCAGGCGGAGGATCGCGCGCGCCATCCCGTGCCCATCACGCACGAAGAAGAAGGTGAGGACGAGCACCAGCAGGCCCCCGGTCACCACCGTCGTGAGTGCCGTCAGCCCGCTGGCCGCGCCCGTGGCCAGGACCTGTGCGTTCTGCCGCCCCCACTGCGTGGCCCGCCGCGCCAGCTCGTCCAGCGAGGCCTCCTGGCCTGGCAGGATGCGAGTGAGGGACAGCGCCAGGTGCTGCGCCCGCTGCGCCAGCATGTCCGCGTGCGCCGAGAGCTCGGCGACCGTCCTCGGGATGATGAAGGCGAGCAGCCCACCGACGAACGCGAGCCCGAGCAGCATGGCGGCCAGCGCCGCCAGCGTGGACGGAATGCGGTGCCGCCCGAGCCAGTCCGCCACGGGCTGGAGCAGGCTGGTCAGCAGCAGCGCGACGAACAGCGACAGGAAGACGAGCGGCAGGCTCCGGACGACGTAACCCACGACATAAAGGAAGGCCGCGATGAGCAGACACTGCCCACAGAAGCGCGCCATTCCTGCCAACGTGGGTTGGGCCCAGTTCACGCTCTCCTCACGCCCCTCGATAGGACTGCGGGGCACTCCCATGTCCCCGCAGTGATACTGGGCACACCCTCTCCGCGATGCAGGCGGTGTCACTGCCAGGGCATCCCCCGCGAACCTCCCTGGGTTGAAGGGAGCGAATGCGGCTGCCTGCACGGGGAGCGAGCGGCATGGCCTCCAGACGCGCGAAGCTTCGGGGAATGGGCGCCGCCCACCCTCGGCCCGACCTGCTGAACCTCGCCGAGCGGATGGAGCAGCTCGACGCGGGCCCTCGAGGTCACGGCGCCGGAGAGGTGCTGCTGCCGACGCGCACGGGGCTGGAGCAGCCCCTGCTCGAGTTCCCCTGAACGCGGCCGCGGCCCTCACACGCGAGGCTGCGAGCGGACGAGTTCCAGCGTCGGCCCCGCCACCCGGGGCCAGGCGTTGCGCGGGCGGCTCTCCGCGATGAAGCCCACCGCCTCGGAGAGGACGGCCGGCGTATAGAGGATGCGGTAGTGCCCCAGCCCCTGGGTGCGCACCAGCGTCGCTCCCGGCCAGGCACGGGCGATGGCCTCGCCCGCCTCCACCCGCACCTCCTCGTCCCGCGCGTCATGGAAGATGCGCACCGGCACCCTCAGCGAGGGCGCGAAGTCCGGCACCACGTAGTCCTCCAGCGGCCCCACGCGCTCCTCGAGCCGCTCCACCATCGCCTCCACCGCGCGCGCGGGCAGCGCCAGCTCCCGCGAGAAGAAGGCCACCGCCTTGCGCGGATCCGTGGGGGGCGCCAGGAAGACGGCCCGCTCCACGGCCATCCCCTCCCGCATCGCCAGGGCGCTGGCCGCCGCCCCGAGCGAGTGCGCCACGATGGCGTGCGGCCCGCCGGTGGCCTGCGCCACGGCCCGGATGACGCGCGCCATCTCCGGCAGCGACGAGTAGCGCCCGGACGAGACACCATGCGCCGGCGCATCGAACGTCACCACCGAGAAGCCCGCCTCCACCAGCGGCGCGACGAACGCCGTGAGCTGTCCGCCATACCCGCTCCAGCCGTGCACCAGCAGCACGCGCGGGCCCTCGCCCCAGCTCCACACGGCCACCTGCTCGCCGCACAAGTCGACGAAGCGCTGCTGCCCCTGCTCGAGCACCGCGCGCGCCGTGCGCGAGGGCGAGGTGCGCCGGGGCGTGCGGAACAGTCCCTCCGCCCAGCGACCTGCCTGGCGTGGCGCCACCGTGCCCAGCACCCGGGCCGTGGCGCGCAGCGCCAGCCGCGTCAATTGTGTCCGAACGTTCGTGCTATTTTTCGCCATGACGAGTCTCCAGGGAGACGACGGGGAAGCAGGGGGAAGCTCAGGCAGAGGGGGCGCGGTACGCGCTCAGCAGGGACTCGAAGGCGCGGCGGGCGCGCTCCTCGGCCTTCGGGTCTCTCATCAGCCGGGCCGCGTGGTGGTAGGCGAGCATGATGCCGTGCAGCTCGGTGGCGAACTGCTCGGGGTCCACGTCCGGGCGGAAGTGGCCCTCGTTGATGGCGGTGCGCGCCGTCTGGGCCACGCAGTCCAGCCAGTCCTTCTCGCTCTGCACCAGCTTGTCGCGAGCGGGGCCCGGCGCATCGTCCAGCTCCGCCGCGGCGGCCACGAAGATGCAGCCGCCCTCCAGCGAGGCGCTGCGAGCCCAGTCCATCCACCGCTCGAAGATGGCGCGCACGCGCGGCTCACCCCGAGGCCGGGCCAGCGCCGGGCGGATGACCACCTGCGTGAAGAGCGCGGTGGCCGCCTCCAGCACCTCCACCTCCAGCGAGGACTTGGAGCGGAAGTGCGCGAAGAGGCCACTCTTGGAGAGCTGCAGCTCCTCCGCCAGCCCACCGATGGTCAGCCCCTGCAGGCCCACGCGGCTGGCCAGGCGCACCGCGCGCTCCAGAATCGCCTGCCGTGTGAGCTCGCCCTTTCGCATCGTGGACCAACAATAGAACGGCCGTGCTTTTTACGCAACCCATCCTCGCCAGCGCTGCTCACCTTGGAGTGGAATGCAGCGAACGGACGCACTCCTGTGTGCCTGCCGTCATGAGGGCGCCTCCGTGCTATTGCCCCATCCGGATACGCGGTATGGGGTCGCCCAGTGGCCACTGATCCGAAAAAGCCCGAGGCCGGAGCGGCCCCTCTCGCTTCCGCCCCCGCTGGCAAGAGCAGCCTCGAAGCCTCGCTCGGGCTGCAGATCCTCTATGTGGAGGATGATCCCGACATCCAGGAGGCGCTCCAGGAGGTGCTGGAGGCGGCCGGCTACCGGGTGACGGTGGCCTCGACGGCGACGGAGGGCCTGGCCTTCCTGCGCTCGCAGAAGTTCCACCTGGTGATCAGCGACTACAACCTGCCGGACCTCAACGGCGGGCGCATGCTCTCGCAGGCGGCCGAGGCGGGCATCCTCAAGTGCGAGTCGCTCATCCTCACCGGCGCCTCGCGGCTGGATGACGTCACCGCCTACCGGGTCATCCGCAAGCCGGTGGACGTGGACAAGCTGCTGGCGAAGCTGAGCGAGATCCTCGCCCCCGTGCGCGACGAGGAGCTCGCCAAGGCCAAGGCGCACCTCGAAGTCACCCTCGACCGACACAGCCAGGTGGACAACCCGAAGCGCATCGCCTTCACGCTCTACATCAGCGAGGCGTCCACCGCCTCGCTCCGAGCCCTCCGCAACCTCCAGAAGCTGCTGGACGGGTATGACGCCTCGCAGATCGACCTGCGCGTCGTGGACCTGTCCAAGGAGCGGCCGGCCTCGTTCGACGAAGACCGCATCACCTTCACGCCCACGCTCGTGAAGCGCAGCCCCGAGCCGCGCGTGTACCTGCTGGGAACCCTGGAGCACATCCAGTCCGTGGCTGACCTGCTCAGCGACGCGAAAGTCGAGCACAAGAAATGAGTCCAGTGGTGAAGGTGCCCACCGGGGTGCCTGGGTTGGATCGAATCACTCACGGAGGGCTGCCCAAGGGACGCACCACCCTCATCACCGGCAAGAGCGGCGCGGCCAAGAGCATCCTCGCGTTGCAGCTGGCGTGTCACTTCGCCCGCTCGGGCCTCAAGACGGTGGTGTTCGCCATCGAGGAGGTGCCCGAGGACCTGATCGACTCGGGAGACAACCTGGGCTTCGGCACGTCGGCGCTGGTGGCCAACGGCTCGCTGAGGTTCGCGGACCTCACGCGCCTGCCGGACGCGGCGACCATCGTCACGGGTGACTACGACATGGGGGGCATGATCCACCGGGTGGAGATGGCGGCCAGGGACTTCGGCGCGCAGGCGCTGGTGCTCGACTCGGCCACCGCGCTGTTCAGCCCTCGCCCGAGCGAGGAGCGGCTGCGCAGCCACTTCTTCCACCTCATCGATGCGTTCCGCAGGCACGGGCTGACGGCGGTGATGACGGCCGAGGCGCCGGATGACTACGGCCCCCGGACGACGCTGGGCGTGGAGGACTTCGTCTGCGACGCGGTGCTCGTGCTGCGCAACCTCATCGACAACGAGCGGCGGCGCCGGACGATCGAGGTCCACAAGTACCGGCGCAGCGCGCACCAGAAGGGCGAGTACCCCTGCACCATCGCCAACAAGGGGCTGATGGTGTTCCCCTTCGGCACGCAGTCCTCCTTCGAGACCTCGGAGCCGAGCCGGTTCTCCAGCGGCTTCGAGGGGCTGGACTCGATGATGAACGGGGGCTGGCTGCGCGACTCGATCACCATGGCCAGGGGCCCGGCCGGCAGCGGCAAGACGACCATGGCGGGCATGTACGCGCGCGCCGGAGCGCTGCGCGGCGAGCGGGTGGCCTACTACGGCTTCGAGGAGACGCGGCCCATGCTGCTGCGCAACTTCGCGAGCATGGGCCTGCCGATGGACGAGCTGGTGAAGCAGGGCAGGCTCCTGCTGGACTGCCGGTACCCGGAGGCGACCAGCCCGGAGGATCTGCTGGTGGAGCTGCGCCGGAGCCTGGAGGACTTCAGGCCCTCGCTCATCGTCCTGGACAGCATCTCCTCGGTGGCGCACTCCACCTCGCCCCGCGGCTTCCGCCAGTTCATGGTGGGGTTCGCCTCGCTGGTGCGCGAGCACAGCCGCAGCGCGCTGCTGACGCAGACCACCAACGACGTGAAGGAGGACGAGCGCACCGCGCCGTTCCTCTCGACGATCGCGGACGCCATCATCGCCCTGGACTACCAGCGGCACGGCAAGAGCCTGGTGCGGACCATCAACGTGACGAAGATGCGCGGCTCGGCGCACTCGGACGACGCCTTCCGCCTGCGCATCCAACCCGGAGGGCTGCGCATCGAGGAGCTGCAGGAGCCCCAGGCCTGAAGGCCCGGCTGAGCCGCGCGTGGAGCGGGCTCAGCCCTCGGTGTTGCGCATGAAGTCGGCGGTCTGGGCGAAGCGCTCCTCGAGGAAGCGCCGCAGGCCGCCGGTGACGCCCCGGGCGTCCATGGCCTTCCGCATGCAGCGCATCCACGCATCGCGCATGGCGATGTCCACGGGCACGTGGCCGTGGCGCATGCGCAGGCGGGGGTGGCCGTGGCGCTCGATGTAGTGCTGGGGCCCGCCGAGCCAGCCGACAAGGAACAGGCCGAAGCGCTCGCGCGTGCCTCGGCTCACCTTGCCGTCCTCCAGCACGTGCAGCCGGGCGAGCGCCGGCTCGGTCGCGTCCATGATGTCGTAGAAGGACTCCACGAGCGCGCGCACCGCCTCCTCGCCTCCGATGCGCTGGAAGGGCGTGTCCTCCAGCGAGGGGAGCCAGTCGTCCGAGGCGGGGGGCTTGAGCTGTGTGGACATAGCGGTGTTCAACCCGAGGTGGGCGGGCGGCATTCTCTCAGATTGCCTGGGCGCCGGCCCATCTCTTGGGGCGGGACTTGAGGGTCGTCACGCCCAGCCTGTCACAGAAGGCCTCGAAGGCGGCACGAGGGACACCGGCCCACTCGAGGTCCTTCAGGGACTCCGTGAGCGGCGCATCCGTCGCGACGGTGGCGAGCTTGCGGTAGAGGAGGGCCTCCTCGCGGTGCTCGCGCAGGGTGGCGGCCAGCTTGTCGGCGCCGCGCGGGCGCACGGTCCACTTGGAGGGGTCCTCGGGGATGGCCTCCAGGTGAGCGTAGGCGGTGAGCAGCGCGGAGGCGCCCTTCTCGCCGAAGCCGGGCAGGCCGGGGATGCCGTCCGCCGTGTCTCCCACGAGCGCGAGCAGGTCCGGGATGCTGGCGGGAGGAACACCGAGCTTGGCGCGAACGGCGTCTTCGTCCAGCTCCTTCTCCTGGCGACGGTCCACCTGGACCACCTTCTTGCCGCGCACGCACTGGCCCAGGTCCTTGTCCGGGGTGAGCAGACGGACCTGCTCCACCTTGCCGGCCCAGCGCGCCGCGGCGGTGGCGAGCGCGTCGTCGGCCTCATGGTCCTTCATGGACCAGACGGTGACGCCGAGGGCGCGCACGGCCTCCTCGACCAGGTCGAACTGCGCATGCAGCTCGGGGGGGACGCCCTCGTCGGACTTGTAGCCGGCGAACAGGTCGTTGCGGAACGAGCGGATGGGGTTGTCGAAGGCGACGGCCAGGTGGGTGACGGCCTCGGCCTTGTCGTGCAGCAGCGCGAGCACCGAGGACATGACGCCCACGGTGGCCTTCACGTCCTGCCCGTCCGGAGCGGAGTGGCCCGGACGAGGCGAGAAGTGGGCGCGGTACAGCTCATAGGTCCCGTCGACGAGGTGCAGGCGCATGGGCGAGGTCTACCACGCGCGCCGCCGCCTGCTCAGCGCTGACTCACGTCAGGACGGCCTCAGGCCGGGGAGCTTCCGGGACCCGCCGTTCCCGGGTGCTCTCCAGGGTCCTTCTCTCTACGCGCGGCCAGCAGCATCAGTCCCACGCCGACCATGATGGCCACATCCGCCACGTTGAAGACGCCCGTGCGCACCGGGCCGATGCCCAGGATGATGAAGTCCACGACGCGCCCGTCGTTCACCACGCGGTCGAACCAGTTGCTCGCTCCACCGCCCACGACGAGCGCCAGCGCCACGACGGAGAGACGCCCGACCCGGCGGCTCGTCAGCAGGTAGACCAGGGTCGCCAGGAGCACCAGCCCCACCACCACCGTGAACAGCCAGAAGCGCACCGGGCGGGGGAAGCTGCCGCCGAGGCTCAGGAACGCGCCGACATTCTCGGCGAAGACGAGCCGCAGGACTCCTCCCAGGAAGGACTGGGCGGGCTCATCGCGCAGTTGCGAGATGGCCAGCTGCTTGGTGGCCTGATCGCACCCCACCGTGCCCGCGAGGACCAGCGACACCAGCATCAGTCGATACCAACGTGGATTCATACCTCGAAGATGCCACAACAGCTCACCTGGGTACTCCTCCATCCCCGTCATTCAAGGGCAGGCTGGTAGGTTGGGGCACGGCCATGAGGCCTCCGTCCAGGTACTCCCACCGGACCCCGGCATCCGCTGGCAACATCGTCAGCCCGGGAATGACTCCAGGCTCCGCTTCCCGTGCCTCACCCACCCCCTCGGGGCGCTCGAGGATGACCACTCCTGGCATATCCACCGGCTCCGTCACGATCCTCACGATTCCACTGTCAGGCGTCTGCAATGCGCTCGGGCCAGGGACGACTCCCGGCTCCGTGATGACGATGACCGTCCCTCCCTCGGGCGTCTTCAGGCGCCAGACGCCATGGTCAGGCTCGGAGCCAATGACACGCCGGAGGATGCGTCCGTCCACGCTGATGGCATACTTCGCGCCCGAATCCATCGCCGGAGCCTGGCGGTGGCAGTAGGCGAGATCTTCCTCGACGTAGACAAAGATGATGTCGCCCTGGCGGGTGAACCGGTACGTGTGCGCTTCCGGCCTGGCCCAACACGGCCGCTCGGAGGCTCCCGCGGGAAAGAGATCCTGCTCGACGATCCTCAGGGCGCGAAGCACTTCGCCATCCAGCTGATACGTCTTCCCCTGCCCCCCCACCGTGACCAGGCCTTGCCCGGTGGAGACCGGGAAGATGATCGACGGGTCATTCTCCACGGGCGTTGGAGACAGCCCAGGGGCGCGGGCACAGCCCGAGAGGGCGATGAACACTGCAAGTATCCACTCTCTCACGGTCATGACGGGCTCGCGAGTGCTCCTGCGCTACCGAGCAAGGGCGATGATCTCCTGTTTCCACTTCCCTCCCAGCCGGGTCCACCTCACCATCGCGCGCGTTGCAGGGATGTACTGATAGAAGCCATCGCAGGTGGGCGCCCCAGGATCCTTCGAGTTCGAGAAGAACGCGACGATGGAAAGCAGAACCTGACCGTGATCCCTGGTCGTGATGACCCATGAGTGAACGCTGGCCATCGCTTCGATGAAGCGCATATCCCGCTCGGAGACTTGTGTCCCAAACGGGTGATTGTGGAGCGCGATGATGTACTTCAGGTCAGCTGACTCGTAACGCGTGTCGTTGACGAAGGCTGGAAGGACACAGCTCTTTCTGCCAGTCACCACATCGTCGGGCGCTGATCGATCCGTCAGCATGCTCAACTCGTACATGTGTGCCGGGGTGTAGTACAGCCAGGCGCAATACTCGGTCGCGGTCCGCCGGGCCAACTCTGGATTGGCGCCTTGAAGGTAGCCCACGACAGCGTTGGGCTTGGAGAGGATCATCGGGCAGGCTGCTTCCAGCGCGTCCGCGTACGAGGGAAACGGGCCGAAGTTCTTCATGGGGCCCGGAATCCGCGCTGCATCCTCCATGGGACCTGGCCGCCAGACTCCTTCAGGGGCTTGTGGCGCTGAGCATCCCAGCCAGAGACAGCTCGCGATCAGAAGAAGCTTACGGACCCACCCCTGAGCTGCCATGGAGAAAGCCTACTACTCACACCTGGAGTGGAACAATTTGAGGGCTGCTTCCGGCTACGCCCCCCCTGGCAACCTCGAGAAGTGCCTCTCCGCACTCTCCAGGTCTCGCCTGGAGAGCAGGCAGCCTCGCGCGAGGCGGATTGCCGGCCTGCCCTCGCGTACACACCTCTGTGCCCGAGGTGGTGGGCGCCCTGCGTGTCCCTCCACCGCAAGGTTCGGAGGTGGACGATGCGGAAGATGATCCTCGCCGCGGCCCTGGCGCTGGTGGCCACCGGGTGCGGCGCGAAGCGAATCACCGCGGATCCGCCCACGGAGCGGCTGGCTGAGTCCCAGACCACCATCCGCGCCGCGGAGCAGGTCGGCGCCGCGCGCGTCCCCGAGGCCGCGACGTACCTGGGCTTCGCCCAGCAGCAGGTGGCGGCGGCACAGCAGCTGATGTCCGAGGGCCGGTACGAAGCCGCCGACCTCCAGCTCCAGCAGGCGGCGGCGGACGCGCAGCTCGCGTTCGCCCTGGCTCGCGCGGTGCCCCTGGAGAACGAGGCGCGGCGGCTGTTGGAGCAGGTGGAGGCGCTGCGCAGCAGCAACCCTCGGTAGGCCAGACAGGAGACGCGCCATGCACCGGTGGAAGCAACGCGTGTGGAGCTGGGCGGGGATCGCCGCCCTGATGACAGGGTGTGTCGTGCATGCCCCGCCGCCCAGGGAGCTCATCGATGCCCGTGCCGCGTACGAGCACGCCTCGACGAACCCCACGGTGCAGCAGGAGAGCTCGCGGGACTTGAAGGAGGCCTGGCAGGCCCTGCTCGAGGCCGAGCGCGAGTACGACCGGGACAACAAGTCGGCCCGCGCGCGCTCGCTGGCGTACGTGGCGCTGCGCAAGGCGCAGATCGCCGAGGCGCACGCGAGCCTCGTGGTGGCCGAGCGGCAGCGGGCCGTGGCCGCCCAGGCGCTGGCCGAGACGCGCGAGGCCCAGCGGCGGCAGGCGATGGCGGAGCTGAACGCGGCGCAGCAGCAGCTCGCCGAGGCCCGGCGCATGAGGGACGAGGCGGCGCGGCTGGCTGAAGCGCGGCGGCTCCAGGCGGAGACAGCCCAGCTCCAGGCCGAGGCCCGCCGCCAGCAGGAGCAGATGGAGCAGCTGTCGCTGCAGGAGCAGCAGCGGCGCGAGGCGGAGGCCCAGGCCCAGCGGCTGGCCGAGGCGCAGGCCCAGGCCGAGGCGGAGCGCCTGGCGCGCGAGGAGGCCGAGCGTCGAGCCGCCGAGCAGCTCGAGGCGGAGCGGCAGGCCCGCGCGGAGGCGGAGCGCCGGGCCAGCGAGGCCCTCGCCGGGCTGGAGCGGGCCGGAGAGGTGGGCGTGCGAGAGGACGCGCGAGGCACGGTGCTGACGCTCTCGGGCAGCGTGCTCTTCGCCTCCGGGCAGGCGGACCTGCTGCCCTCCGCGCGCAACCGGCTCACCGAGGTGGCCCAGGCGCTGAAGCAGGCCGACAACCGGCTCACCATCGAGGGCCACACGGACGCGCAGGGGCCGGACCACTACAACGAGGAGCTCTCGCTGCGGCGGGCGGAGCAGGTGCGTGACTTCCTCATCTCCCAAGGCGTCTCGCCGGACCGCGTCACGGTGCGCGGCCTGGGTGAGTACCGCCCCGTGGCCAGCAACGCCACGGCCGAGGGCCGCGCGAACAACCGCCGCGTGGAGATCGTCCTCCAGCGCACGCCCACGGGCGAGGACGACCGCACGGGAGTCGGCGGCAGCGGCCAGAGGAACGAAGTCCGCTGAGCCCTACCCTCCCGGTAGGAGCCGTGAAGGTGGCACAGGCGGACGAGGGCGCCGCGACGGGAAGAACAGGCCACGTGCCGCTTCCCGCGCTACGCTCCACTCCCTGGCCATGTCGTCCGACCCTACTCCCGTCCTGTTGACCACAGACCGGCTACATCTGGCGATGCTGCCCCCGGATGCCGCCGGGCGCGTGCTCGCCTACCACCAGGTCAACGAGGAGCACCTCGGCCCCGTGTCCCCGGCGCGCCCACCCACCTTCTTCACGCTGATGTACTGGAGGACGCGGCTGGCGCAGGACCGGGAGGACTTCCGGCATGACCTGGGGCTGCGCCTCTTCGTGCTGCCGCGCGAGCAGCCGCTGGTCACCGCGCCGGTGATCGGCACGGTGAGCTTCACCAACATCCGCCGAGGCCCGCTGCAGGCGTGCGAGCTGGGCTACGGGCTGGACTTCCGCCACCAGGGCAAGGGGCTGATGACCGAGGCGCTGCGAACGGCCTGCATCTACGCCTTCAGCGCCATGGGGCTGCACCGCATCCAGGCCAACCACCTGCCGGAGAACCTGCGCAGCGCGGCGGTGCTGCGCCGGCTGGGCTTCGTGGTGGAGGGCTACGCGCGCGACTTCCTGCTCATCAACGGGCAGTGGAGGGACCATGTCCTCACCTCGCTCGTCGCGCCCAGGGAGCCCGCCGAGCCCGTGAAGCCCTGAGCAGGGGCCAGCCCGCTTGACGCCGTGCGTCTCCCCCCCACCGAGCCTACCTGGGAAAGCGGGTCCGGAGGCCCTGCCCGGGAAACCCCAGGGGGTGCCACTCACCCGGCAGGAGGTCCGCCAGGTCGGCGGGCACCCGCCGTCGCGGCACACCGGAATGTTTCTTCCCTGGAGTTTCACTCCGTGTGATCAAAGCGCCAGTGCACTGAAAAAAGGGTACTTGAGCTAAGTTTCGGGCCTACGTCGGGACTCCCCCATGCCTCTCCAACCATCCCAGGCGGATGCTCAGGCGCGAGATTCATCCTCTTCACGCCCGACCTCGTCTGGCCCGGTGATGACAGTCCAGGAGCAGCTGGAGGCCAGCCGACGTCTGTTGCACGCGCTCTCGCAGGTGCACGCCGACTTCATCACCCATGGAGACCACCGGCCCATCTTCGAGCAGCTGCTGGTGCTCATGGTCGAGCTGACGCGCAGCGAGCGCGGCGTCATCGCGGAGGTCCAGCGCAGTCCGGACGGCGCCCCGGCGCTCCAGCTCCACGCCGTCTGCGCCTGGCCCGACGCGCTGGCGGACCTGCGGACCCTGGCCGGCGGCGCGCTCGCCTCGGGTGAGCCCGTGATGCTCCCGGCCCCGGCGCTCCCAGGCGAAGCACTGGACGGGGCGCACCCGCCCGCCTTCCTCGGGATGCCCTTCAAGCTCCAGGGCGACGTGGTGGGGGTGGTGGGCCTGGGCCTGCGGCCCGGGGGCTACGACGCGTTCCACGTCTCGTTCCTGCAGCCCGTCCTCACCACCTGCGGCACCCTGATCCACGCCCGGCGAGAGGCCGAGCGGCGCCATCAGGGCGAGCTGGCGCTCACGGCCCAGCAGGCGCTGATGAAGAAGCTGGCCCTGGTGGCCGCGCGGACGGACAACGCGGTCATCATCACCGACTCCACGGGGCGCACCGAGTGGGTGAACGAGGGCTTCACCCGCATCACCGGCTACACGCTCGAGGAGACCGTGGGGCGCAAGCCGGGCGAGCTCCTGCAGGGACCGGACACGGACCGCAAGAGCATCGTGGCCATGAGCGAGGCCCTGCACCGGGGCGAGGGCATCACCGTCGAGCTGCTCAACTACGGCAAGTCCGGCCGGCCCTACTGGAACCTCATCGAGGTGCAGCCGGTGCACGACGCGGACGGCAAGATCGTCCAGTTCGTGGCCATCGAGAGCGATGTCACCGCGCGCAAGCAGCTCCAGCAGCAGGTGTCCGAGAGCGCCGAGCGGCTCCGGCTGGCGCTGGACAGCGCCGAGGACGGCCTGTGGGACTGGAATGTGCGCACCCACGAGCTCACCGTCAGCCCCCGGTGGCTGCTCATGCTGGGCTATGAGCCCACCCTCAAGACGAGCTTCGAGTTCTGGAGCCAGCACCTCTGCCACCCGGAGGATCTCCCCGAGGCCCACCGACGGCTGACCGAGCACATGGAGGGGCGCACCCCCATGTACGAGTTCGAGCACCGCCTGCGCCACAAGGATGGGAGCTGGGTCTGGGTGCTGGGCCGGGCCAAGGTGGTGGAGCGGGACGAGCAGGGCCGCGCCGTGCGCGTCGTGGGCATCAACTCGGACATCACCTCGCGCCGGCGCGCCCAGGAGCACCTGCAGGCCTTCATCCAGGCCATCCCGGACATGATCCTCCGGGTGCGCGCGGATGGCCTGTGCCTGGGCTTCAAGCCGTCCGCGCTCGAGCCGACGTTCATGTCCCCCGACGCGTTCCTCGGCAGGAACATCTACGAGACGTCCCTGCCGGAGCAGCTGCTGACGCACCTGCGGGCCGCGCTCCAGCGCGTCACCCACGACAGCTCGCTGGAGATCTTCGAGTTCCCCATGGAGATGCCCTTCGGCATCCACCAGTACGAGGCGCGCGTGGTGCCCAGCGGCCCGGACGAGGGCACCTGCATCGTGCGCAACATCACCGCGCGCAAGCTCGTGGAGGAGCAGCGACGCCGCCAGCAGGAGCAGCTGGAGGAGCGGGTGCGCCACGCGACGCGCGAGCTGGAGTCGCGCCAGGCCCAGCTCATCCAGTCCGAGAAGCTGGCCTCGCTCGGGCAGATGGCGGCCAGCATCGCCCACGAGATCAACAACCCGGTGGGCTACGTCTCCAGCAACGTCTCCACGCTGGGCGGCTACATCTCGGTGCTGCGCCGGCTGCTCGAGCTGCACATGCGGATGGAGGAGGCGCTGCCCCCGGAGGCCCGCGAGGCGGTGGCCGAGCTGCTGGAGCAGATCCGCACCGTGCGCGAGCAGGAGCACCTGGACGAGCTGCTGCAGGACATGGACGACCTGCTGTCGGACACGAAGGAGGGCACCGCGCGCATCCGCGAGTTCATCCAGGACCTCAAGACGTTCGTGCGCGAGGAGTCCGGCACCACGCAGCAGGCGGACCTCAACAAGCTGCTGCAGGTGACGCTGCGCATGCTCCGCCACGAGCTGAAGCACAAGGTGCAGGTGCGCCTGGACTTCGGGCCCATGCCGCTGGTGCGCTGCTACCCCACGCAGCTCAACCAGGTGTTCATGAACCTGCTGCTCAACGCGGCGCAGGCCATCGAGCCGCGCGGCGACATCCACATCACCACCCGCCGCGAGGGCAGCGAGGCGGTGGTGTGGATCCGGGACACGGGCCGGGGGATGAGCCAGGAGACGCTGGAGCGGCTGTTCACGCCCTTCTTCACCACCAAGCCCGCGGGCCAGGGCACAGGCCTGGGCCTGTCCATCTGCTACGCCATCATCAGCCGCCACAAGGGCCGCATCCAGGTGGACAGCGAGCTGGGCAAGGGCACCACCTTCCTGGTGCGCCTGCCCCTCAGCGAGGAGTGAGCTCCCCGCGCCTCACTTGTGGCTGGCGAGCAAGTCCTCCCGCAGACGCGTGAGCACCTTGCCCAGCAGGTTCTGCCCTCGCCACTGCGAGGGGTTCTGGATGCGGGGATCCTCCTGGGACAGGCCCACGCCCCAGATTCGATCCGTGGGGCTGGCCTCCACCAGCTCCGTGCCCGCCGTGGCCAGCAGCAGCTCCAGCAGCTCGGGGTTCTGGGTGAACTTGGCGTGGTTGCCCTCGTACACGATGCGCTCGCGCTCACGCTGCCACACGCGCTCGTCGAAGCGGCCCACCTTGCGGCCCAGCGCCTTCTGCGTCTTGGGCGAGCTGGAGGACAGGATGCGCGAGGCCACCTCCATGTCTCCGAACAGCTCCGCCTTGCCGTACATCATGTACTGCTCGGCGCAGGTGAAGCGCTTGCCCTTCACCACGAACTTCGCGGGGTGCCACTGCGAGAAGGGAGACTCCTGCTGCCAGAAGAAGGTGAACCGACGCTGCTCGACAGTCATGGTCCTGCTCCCAGGTTGGTGTAAAAAGCACACCAACGACGGGGACTGTATCCGGACCTGACGGAGGAATGCACCCTGCCCCTCTCAGCGGGGCGCGTCCAGGGAGAGGATGCCAGGCACCTGCTCGGGCGCGGAGAGCCGGAGCAGGCCGTAGCCGATGCCGGCGAGGCCCATGAGCAGTCCGGGGCTCTCGCTGCCTCGGGGCAGCCCGCAGCGCCAGCCTCCCTCGCGGCCCTGGCGGAGGACGACGGCCGCGCGCTGGAGCGCCGCCTGCGTCCAGCCAGGCTCGCCCAGCACCGAGCCCGCCAGGTGCAGCACCTCCAGGTTGCCCACGTCCCCGTGGCACAGGCAGTGGTTGCCGCCGAAGCCTCCGCGCAGCGTCGTCGCGAGCGCCGTCGCCAGCTCCTCGCGCACCCGCGGCCCGTCCAGGTGCCGGAGCGACAGCAACCGCCCGAGCGCGATGCCCGCCGCGCCGTGGCACCACATGGCCATGGAGTGGGTGTCCGTGGTGCCGGGGACGCGCAGGTCCTTCCAGTTCCCCCGCTCCGGGACGAAGAGCGAGCGCTCGTAGGTGAGCCCCTGGAGCGCCAGCTCCCGGTAGCGTGCGTCTCCCGTCGCCTCGGCCAGCTCCAGCAGCGCCCAGCAGATGCCCGCCGCGCCATGGGAGAAGCCGGACAGCGGCACCACGCCCACCTCGCCCTTCCAGCCGACCGCACCCTCCGAGACGGGCACCGCCGTGGCCACGAGCCGCTCCCCACACCGCCGCGCCATCTCCAGCAGACGGGCGTCTGCCGTCCGCCGGTGCAGGCCGATCAACGTCACCGCGAGCCCGGCCGCGCCGCTCAGCAGATCCAGCCGCGCGTCGCTGTCCACGAGCGCCTCCAGCGCGGGCAGCCCGGCCAGCAGCTCCTCCATCAACACGGGCTCGCTCCAGAGCGCGGCCAGGTGGCCGAGCACGTACACGGCGGCGCCGCGTCCGACGAACACCCCCACTCCCGTGCCGCCGCCTCGGCCCGGCTTGCGCCAGTCCTCCCGTATCGGCTCCAGGGTGGCACGCGCGAGCGCCTCGAAGTCGGCGCGCCCCGTCCTCCGCGCCAGGTAGCCGAAGAAGAGGGCCAGCCCTCCCAGCCCCTCGTAGAGGTCCATGCCGATGGGAGACAGGCTCCAGCGCCACTGCTGCAGGTCCTCCAGGTTCAGGCCGATCCAGCACGCATCCGTGCTCCCACGGATGGCCTTGGCCGCGAGGTCCTCGCCGATGGCGACGGCCGCGGCCAGACACTCCTCGGGTGTAGCGGCGGGAAGGAGCGCCTCGTCGTCCGAGGCGGGAGCCACCCGGGCGGAGGTCCGGCCCTTGTCGAGCGACACCATCGCCTTGCGGATGAACGACACCTGCAGGGCGCAGTCGCGCTGCTCCATCCGCTCGAGCCGCTGGAGCACGTCTCCCAGGCTGTCCTGCGCGAAGTAGTCCGGGATGCACTCGCCGGTGCTGCTCCACAGGTGGCGCTGGCCCGGGCGCGCCGTGAAGAAGGGGATGTCTCCCAGGCGCAGGTCCGCGTGCTCGAACGGGAGGAGCCTGCGCAGGGCGGGCAGCTGCGTCACCTCGGCCCACAGGTGATCGAGCACCTTGTCCCGCTCCAGTCCATCGCGGAGGAAGTCCGGATGGTGGCTCTCCTGGAGAAGCATCGCGTAGCGCTGGGTGGCGCGGGCGATGTACCGGACCTCCACGTCCGCGAAGGCGCGCAGCCGGGGCGCCAGGGCCTCGCGCTCGCGCGACAGCAGGGCGTACGTCTCCTCGAAGCCCTGGACGAGCTCCTCGGTGAACTCGGAGGCGTCCGCCGGCGCGTCTCCCAGCATCGGGCGGTTGTTCGAGCCCGCCATCACTCCCTGGCGGCGGACCACCCGCATGGTGTCGCTGCCGGACGCCTCCACCATGGGCACGCGTTGCGGCGTGAGCTGTCCGGCCTCGCCTCCGAGCCCGCTCATGTCGAGCCCGGCCCTGCCCTCGCGCCCGAAGAGGAACAGCGGCAGCATGCCCACGGAGACGATGGACTGATTCAGCAGCCCCCACGCGCGCGAGCGCGCCCGCTCTCCCGCCTCCAAGGGAGCGCGGTGGTGGAAGAGCGCCTCCAGGTCCACCAGCACCGGGAACTCGCCCGAGGCGATCAGGTTCTCCAGGTGGAAGTCCACGGCGGACAGCAGGTGGAGCAGCGCCAGGAAGCTGCCCTGTCTCCAATAGAAGCGCTGGAGCGCCTGGCGCGAGTCACAGCCGGTGGGGCGCACGAACTCGACCCAGCCATAGGTGCCTCGGTCCAGCACGGTGAGCACGCGGTGCGGATGGCGCAGCCCTCGCGGGTTGAGCCAGTCGAGCAGCTGCTGGAAGCGCACGTCCACCGCCAGGGACTTCGGCTTGTAGACGAGCCGCAGCCCCGAGCTGAACCGCAGCAGGAAGACGCCGCGGCCCTGCCGGTGCACATCCGAGATGCCGCCCTGCAGGGCCTCGAGCGTGCCGAGCGCGCCGCCCCCGAGGAACGTCCGCTCCAGCAGCTCGCGATCCGCTGCGAGGTGCCCCAGCAGCTCCAGGCTGGTCTCCCGCCAGCGCTCCAGGGTGGTGACCATCAGCCGGGCCAGCACGGGGTACTCCTCCAGGAGCGCGGCGCGGACGCGCGGCTGCTGGAGCCGGACCGTGGCGAAATCGTGGAACCGCTCCTGCGGGGTGCTCCCCGAGAGCTGGTCCATCATCCGAGCCACATTGAGCTCCAGGATGAGGACACGAGAGGCCAGCTCGTGCAGCCGCACGGCCAGCGCCTCCAGCAGAGTGGCTTCGACACCGGGGCTCGCGAGCGGCACCTCCGAAGGGTGGCGCGCCCTCAGCTCCACCAGGCCCGCTCGCAGCCGCGCCGCCCCGAGCCGAAGGAACGGGTGGAGGATGCCGGAGAACGGCAGCCCCGGCTTGCCAGGGCCCGAGGGCGCGGCGAACACCGCGGGCAGCGGCTCCTCCGAGGCGCCGTCAGAGAGCACCTCCTGGAGGAGCTCCTCCCAGGACTGGTCGGCGGAGCCGTGGGGGTCGGTCTCCGCCTGGGCCAGCACGTGAAGGAAACCCTCCCGGTCGAGCCCGACGCTCCTCAGGCGCTCCTCGAGCGTCCCCTCGTCGACGGACATCACCTGACGCCAGGCGCTCGCGCGGTGCTCGGCCCGCCGGAGCGAGTCCTCGCTTCCTGGAGGTGAGGCCAAGGCCTCCACCGGGGTCCGCTCGTGGAGGAACGTCGCCTTCTTCCAGGGGAATGCGGGTGAGCGCGCGTGCATGCGTGCCTCGTCGATGAGGGGAGAGGTGCTTCAGGAGCGAAGGGAGGAGCCGCTCACATCTCCAGCGGGCGGATGGGACACATGACGATGCCGCACGTGGGCTCGACAGGTCCGGTGCAGCCCGTGTTGCCGCCCATCACGTCCTTGACGCTCCTGCCGCCGATGATGTCGTGCAGCTCCTCCTCGTTGAGCTCGGTCATCGACCGGCCCGACGGGCTGTCGGGGAGCGCGGCCCGCTCCTCGGGAGAGAGGCGGGCACGGAACTCCGGGTCCTTCCAGGCTCGGATGATCAGATCGGTCTTCATCGGTGGCTCCTGTATGAGCCCGCGGTGTGTATGGGGGCGGGCATCCAGAAGGAGTCGCCCACCAGCGATTGTGATGTCGGCCGGACGTGGGCGGCTCTCACGCCCTGGAGAGCGCCCACGCGAACGAGCCAGGCTCAGAACCGCACGACGTCGAACGCCTCGAGGACGACCAGGTCTCGCTGGTTGATGACGAAGTCGCGAGTGGTGGTGGGGAACGTCCTGGTGCCCGTGTACTTCGAGCAGATGCACCCCTCATCGAACTCGTAGAAGGCGGCGCCACCGCCGACGGCCTCCTCCAGCGCGCTCTCCTCCAGCTCGGTGAACGCCGGGCCGGCCGGGCACTCGGGCAGCGCGGCGCGCTCCTCCGAGGTGAGGCTGGCGCGGAACTGCGGGTCCTTCCAGGCGCGGATGATGGTCTCTCGCTTCATGATGCGGCTCCTTGCAGGTGCCCGGGGGTGGGCACCCGGATGGAGTGGCCGCGGGAGAGATGTGACGAGGAAGCTGCCGGTGGCCCGCCAGGACCATCACAACGAGCAATGGCGGCACTCCCTCCGGACCCGGCCCTCGGCCGAGGGGCGCGCGGCGCTGCCTGAGTGCCCCGCCGGCAGGCCGCTCGACGAGTTGGACGAAGCCAGCCTCGCCGACGTCGTGGGCGGCTTCCCCGGGCCGGACCAGCACAGGTGCCGGACTCGTTGCGAACTGGTATGACAAGCATACCAGTCGGCGGCGCTCTGGTCCGACCCGGGCACCTCCCCGGGAGGCAGTGGGGCTCGGGGCGGTGTGAGCCTCTTACTGGATATCGCGCTTCGTCATGTCGAAGAGGGCGCGGGCCTGCGGGCCGAGGAAGCCGTCGAAGCCGGGGGCGCGCTGGGCGATCTCGAAGTAGGCGTAGGGCCACGGGCGCGTGCCGCCACCGTGCAACGTGACGGGGAGCGGCGCCGCGTGCGTGGCCGTCTGCCGCAGGTGTGTCCCCGGTGCGCCCTCGATGTCCGCCTTCATGGGCACGCCGGCCTCGCGCATCCGCCGCTGCCACACCTCCACGTCGTCCACCGCGCCCGTGAAGTGGTTCACCTTGCGGCCGAACGCGAGCAGCCACGCTCCGTACTGAGACTCCTTCTCCAGCTCCAGCAGCGCGGACTCCTGGGGCGGCGGCGGCGCGGAGAACCAGCTGGCCAGCGCCTCGATGGACTCGGGGGGCGGTGGATCCTCGGGCAGCGTGGCCAGCAGCTGCCGGGCCCTGGGCGAGAGCTCCTGGGCCTTCAGCTCGGAGATGAAGACGCGCGGCAGCCCGTCCGGATGGGACATGTAGATGGCGGCCAGGTGCGTGTCCGGGAAGGTGTACTCGCCCGCGCGCCGCCAGCCCAGGCGCTCGAAGACGCGCTCGAACATCGCGATGCCGCTCCCGGGCCGGGCCAGCGTGCGCAGCGCGACGTGGTCATTGCGGAAGGAGCCACCGGACAGCTGCACGAACGTCCGCGCATAGGGCACTTCGGCGGCATAACGGTCCCACAGCAGGTCCAGCAGGCGGGTGGCGGGAGAGCTCATGCCCGCGAGTCATAGTCGGCCTGCGTGCCGGAGACGAGTCGCTCGTCTCACCGGCGGCGGAAGCGCACCACCGTCACGTCGAGCTCCCCCGCTCCGGCCTCCAAGGCAACGCGCATCACCTCGAGCGCCCGCGCCTCGTCGAAGCTGCCACTGCCCGCACCGATGATGGGGAACGCCAGCGAGCGGAACCCGTACTCCCGCGCCTTCGCGAGCGCGTTGGCCACCGAGTCCCGGATGGACCGCTCGGAGGCTCGCCAGAGCATGTTGATGCCCGCCACGTGGATGATGCCCTGATACGGCAGGCGGCCCGCGGAGGTCACGACGGCCGAGCCCAGGGGCATGGGGCCCACGCGGGCCAGCTCACGGAAGGGCTGGAGGCCCGCGCGCCGCTTGATGGCTCCGGACACGCCCTGCGGCAGCAGCAGCCACCAGGGGATGATGTTCCGGTTCCACGCGTTGACGATGGCGTCCACGCGCTGGTCCAGCAGGTCTCCCTCGACGACGCGCACCATCCCTTTCCTCCCAGCTCATCGCTCACTTCCTTATATCCGCTCAACGGGCGCTGGCGCGCGGCTCCACCTCGCGTTACCCCTGCGCGCCATGACGACGACCAAGGTGGCAGCCGTGTTCGGGGTGGGGCCGGGCCTGGGCGCTTCGGTGGCGCGACGCTTCGCGAAGGAAGGCTATGCGGTGGCGCTGCTCGCGCGAGGCGAGGCCGGGCTGCGCGAGGTGCACGGGGACATCACTCGGGACGGCGGCCGGGCGGCGGTGTTCCCCGCGGACGCGGGAGAGGCCAGCTCCATCTCGGCCGCGTTCGCCCGGCTGCGAGCGGAGCTGGGGCCGCCAGAGGTGCTCGTCTACAACGCGGGCGCCTTCCAGATGGGAGGCATCCTGGAGCTCGACCCGGAGGCCTTCGAGTCCGCCTGGCGGGCGAACTGTCTCGGCGGCTTCCTGTGTGCCCGCGAGGTGCTCCCCGCGATGCTCGAGCGCGGTCGCGGCACCCTGCTCTTCACCGGGGCCACCGCCTCTCTGCGAGGGGGTGCCCGCTTCGCGGGGCTGGCCGTGGGCAAGTTCGGGCTGCGAGCGCTCGCGCAGTCCATGGCGCGCGAGTTCGGGCCGCGCGGCATCCACGTGGCCCACGTCGTCATCGACGGGCAGATCGACACCCCGCGCGTGCGCGGAATGATGCCAGGCCGAGACACCTCGACGATGCTCTCGCCGGACGCCATCGCGGAGACCTACTGGCAGCTCCACCAGCAGCACCCCTCCGCGTGGACCCAGGAGCTGGACGTGCGCCCCGCTCCGGAGAAGTTCTAGGTCCCCATCCGCTCACGGCCTGGCCGGGGCGCTCTCTCCGATGCGCACGAGCTCTGGCGGCGCGGGCGGCAGTTCCTCGAGCCGAGGCCCGATGAAGTACTCGGCCGACGGGTGCCACCATGACGTGGACGGAGGCAGGCCGCGCTTGCACCTGGCCCTGTCGGTATGGGTGTCCATGAGGCGCATCGGCCCCTGAGGCGGGACGACGAGCAGCCAGCAGAAGGTCGCCACATCCGGTACGTGCCGGAAGACGAGCGTCTCATCCGGAGCCACCATCAGGGTGCCCCGAGAATCGGAGCCCTCGAGGGGGAGTGGCACCGGGCCGTCTGGTGACATCCCGATGGGGACGATGCGCAGGGACTGGTCGGTCACGTTCCGGACGGAAGCACTCCTCGCCAGATTGCCGGCGACCCGGGAGAAGTTCCAGACCATCACGGCCCCCAGCAGGAGGAGGCCCACGGTGACGGCAGCCCAGCGGCGCCTGTCGGACAGGGGAGGAGCGGTGTCCATGGAGGTTCGGCTATCTTCTCACCTTCCCGGATCCCCGCGATTCCCTCAGGAGCTCTTGCGTGCATCTCCCCTCTCACCTCGTCGCGAAGTTCGCGGTCCTCCTGCTGCTGGGGCTCGCCGTCTCCCGCCCCGCCGCCGCCCAGGGCCCCGTCCGAGCGCGGATCGACACGTTCGTGCGCGAGGAGATGGCGCGCCAGAAGGTGCCCGGCGTCGCCATTGGCATCGTCAAGCAGGGCAAGGTGTTCCTGGCCAAGGGCTATGGCTTCGCCAACCTCGAGCACAAGGTCCCCGTCCTCCCGGAGACCATCTTCCAGTCCGGCTCCATCGGCAAGCAGTTCACCGCCGCGGCCGTGATGCTCCAGGTGGAGGCCGGCAAGCTGGCGCTGTCCGATCCCCTGACGAAGTTCTTTCCCGATGCTCCCGCCTCCTGGCAGGGCATCACCGTGCGCCACCTGCTCACGCACACCTCGGGCATCCCGGATCTCGAAGGCACGCTCGACTACCGCAAGGACTACACCGATGAGGAGCTGGCGCGCTTCTGCTACGCGCTGCCGCTCGACTTCCCTCCCGGCTCGCGCTGGAGCTACAGCAACAGCGGCTACGTGCTGCTGGGCATCATCGTCAACCGAACCGCGGGCGTCTTCTACGGGCAGGTCCTCGCCCAGCAGGTCTTCAAGCCCGCGGGCATGACGACGGCGAGGATGATCAGCGAGGCGGACATCGTCCCGCACCGCGCGGCCGGCTACCGCCTGGACAAGGGCGAGGTGAAGAACCAGGAGTGGGTCTCGCCGTCGCTCAACTCCACGGGGGACGGCTCGCTCTACTTCTCCCTGCGGGACATGATCGCCTGGGATGCCGCCGTCCAGGCCCGCGCCGTGCTCACCC
Source organism: Hyalangium gracile (assembly GCF_020103725.1). Classification (NCBI taxonomy): domain Bacteria; kingdom Pseudomonadati; phylum Myxococcota; class Myxococcia; order Myxococcales; family Archangiaceae; genus Hyalangium; species Hyalangium gracile. Next base: position 157,144 of record NZ_JAHXBG010000001.1, read on the forward strand.
CGGCGAGCTGGCAGGAGATCCTCACCCCGGTGCGGCTCAACAGCGGGGCCACCTATCCATACGGCTTCGGGTGGATGCTCGACGAGCGCGGCGGCAAGCCGCTGCACCAGCACGGAGGCGCCTGGCAGGGCTTCACGACCCACTACGCCCGCTTCCTCGGGGACTCGCTCTCCATCATCGTGCTGACCAACTCCAGCGACGCGAACCCCGGCCGCTTCACCGACGGCATCGCCGCGCTCCTCAACCCCGCGCTGGGCCTTCTGGCCCTCAAGCCGATCCCGGACGCGGAGCCCCAGGTCACCACGAAGCTCGCGACGTTTCTCGAGCAGGCCCGGGCCGGGACGCTCACCGCCGCCAACTTCGCCTACATGCGTGGAGGGTTCACCCCGGAGCGTGCGAAGGCATATCAGGAGCATCTGCAAACCCTGGGGCCCGCCGGACCGCTGGTGCTGCTCGAGCGCGCCACGATGGGGGATGACCGGGTCTACAAGTACAAGGTGCCGTTCGGCGCCAAGAGCTTCCTCTTGACCATCGGGCTCACACCGGACGATCGGGTGACGATCTTCCGGCTGCGCGAGCAGTGAGCCCATCCCATAAGGGTGGACACGAACTGCCTGCCCGGCGGGCGTTCCATTAGAGTCACCCCATGGACCCTTTCGACACCTTCCTCCTCGAAGTCCTCGGCGGCGTGCCGCTAGGCGTGCTCGCCTACCTGCTCCTGCGCTGCGTGGTGGGCGGCCTGTTCACCGTGGACCAGAACGAGCGCGCCGTGAAGGTGCGCCTGGGCCGCGCCGAGCGTCTGGCGGAGGGGCTCACCAACCGCACCGGGCCGCTGTCCGAGGGCCTCGCGCGCACGGACGAGGACCGCTACGTCTACCCGCAGCTGCTCGTCATCCGCCCCGGTGGCCCCTACTTCAAGTGGCCCTGGGAGCAGGTGCGCAAGGTGTCGGTGGCCACGCAGACGCTCAACATGGCCTATGACCCGGACAACCCGGAGGCCAACCAGAACGGCACCGTCATCGAGGCCGTCACCAAGGATCAGCTCAACACCGGGCTGACCGGCCAGCTGCGCTACCGCGTCTCCGAGAACAACCTCTACGCCTTCCTCTTCGGCGTGAAGCAGCCCATCTCGCACGTCATGGGCTTCTTCGTCTCCGTGCTGCGCCAGCGCATCGCCAACTTCGAGGCGCCCCCCGCCCCGCCGGACCCCTCCGTCTCCCGCATCGAGGCGAGCATCGTGTCGGGCGTCTCCATCAATGACCTGCGCAAGAACCTGAGGGACCTCAACGAGCACATGGACCACGAGTGCAAGGGCAGCGAGTCCCGCTACGGCGTAGTGCTCGAGGCCTCGCTCATCACCGGCATCGATCCACCGGAGGAGGTGGAGAGCGCCCTGGCCGCCATCAACACGGCGCACAACCACGTCTCCAGCGACATCAGCCTGGCCCAGGCCTCCGCGGACCAGAAGATCGTCCAGAGCCGGCGCGCGGTGGAGATCGAGACGCTCCGGGCCCAGGCCGAGGTGGAGCCGCTCCTGGCCCTGTCCAACCAGTTGTCACTGCTCAAGCGCAGCGGCCCGGGCGTGCTCCAGGCCTACCTGCGCAACATCCGCCTGGGGCTGTACCAGAAGGCGCAGTCGGTGTTCATGGGGGTGAAGCATGATTAGCACCCTGATCGGCGCGGCCATCGGCTTCATCGGGATGGCCGTGGCGCTGCCCATCTTCTTCGGGCTGCTGCGGCTGTTCGGCTTCTACACCATCGTGCAGGAGCGCTCGTGCCACGTGTACGTGCTCTTCGGCTCGGTGGTGCTCACGCTGGACGAGCCCGGGCTCCACCTGCTGTGGCCCAAGCTCGGCTGGAAGGGGCTCTTCATCCGCCTGCTGGGCACCTGCCACGTGGTGGATCTGCGGCTGGATCAGCAGTACCTGCGCAGCCAGGCGGTGAACTCCGAGGAGGGCGCGCCCATGGGCATCGGCATCTGGTACGAGATGTACGTCTCGGACCCCAAGCGCTTCCTCTTCGAGAACGCGGACCCGCGCGGCAGCCTGGCGGCCAACGTGAGCAACGCGGTGGTGCGCTGCCTGTCCAACATGAAGCTGGCCGCCATGCTGGAGACGCGGCACGAGATGAGCCGCGCGGTGCGCGCCGAGGTGAGCCCCAAGAGCCACGAGTGGGGCTACAAGCTGGGCAGCGTGTACGTGCGCAAGGTGCACTTCCGCGACGCGCAGATGATTCGCCAGATCGAGGAGAAGGTCGTCAACCGGCTGCGCCAGGTGACCAGCGCCATCCGCCAGGACGGCGCCAACCAGGTCAGCATCATCACCAGCACCGCCGAGCGACAAAGCGCGGTGGAGTTCGCCCGCGCCGCGGCGCTGCGGCCGCAGATCGTCGGCGCGGCGCTCCAGAAGATTGGCGAGGACCCCGAGGTGCTGCAGGGGACGTTCGAGCTGCTGGAGACCCAGCGGCTGCTGGAGAGCGGGGCGCTGCTCACGCTGGTGCCGGACGGGGCCCGCGTCGAGCTGCTGAACCAGCTGCCCGCGCAGACTCCGGAGCCCGAGCGCCGCCGCAAGGGCGATCGGGAGCGGTGAGGGCTCGCCATGCCCGCGACGGCTGACGCTCGGGTTGTGGCGCATGAACCACTCACCCGAGCGAGTCCACCCATGAAACAGTTCGTCATCCTCGCTGCTCTTCCTCGAGGCCCGAGACTTCCCCCAGGCGGTGGAGGTGGCGCGGGCGCACCCGGCCCTCCGCTACGGCTCCAGCATCGAGGTCCGCCCGTGGGCGCCGCCGCCGACTCCGCCTCCGGCCCCTCAGCCCTGACCGCGCGTCGCGGCGCGGCAAAGGTGCTGGCGCAAGGACTGCGGCTCCGGTGCAGGGTTCCGACTACACCGGAATGACATCTGTTACTGGTTAACCTGTGCTGACGGGCTCCAGGTCGGCGCTAGGATGCCGAGCGTCTCACCCCCCTCTCCCAGGAGACGAACATGATGAAGCGTTGGCTGAGTGCAGCGGTCCTCGCGGTGGCATTCGCTGTGAGCGCCTGTGGCGGCACGATCGAGGCGGACGAGTCCGAGCTGTCGTCGACGCCCGAGAACGTGGTGGCGCAGCCAGGAGAGGTGGAGCAGATGCTCCCGCAGTGTGACGAAGAGGGCCAGTGCCCCGCGGGGTTCTACTGTGTGGGCGGCCCGTTCGGCCTGTGCCGCCGCGGCGTCGTCGAGGCGCTGCTCCCGCAGTGTGACGAGGAGGGCCGGTGTCCGACGGGGTTCTACTGCGTGGGCGGCCCGTTCGGCCTGTGCCGCCGTGGCAACGTGGAGGCGCTGCTCCCGCAGTGTGACACCGAGGGCCGTTGCCCGACCGGCTACTACTGCGTGGGCGGTCCGGGCGGCGTCTGCCGCCGCGGCATCATCGACGTGATGGTCACGCCGTGTGACGCCGCGGGCCAGTGCCCGACGGGCTACTACTGCCTGGGTGGCCCGGGCGGCTCCTGCCGCAAGGGCGTCATCCACTAGCAGCCATCACAAGCTGGGCTCCGGCTGGAGCTGGCTCGGGGAAACACCCGGGCCAGCCTCCCTCAAGCCTCCACGGGCGGAGGCACCCGGCGCGCGGTGAGCGCGGTCCCGGCGGACGCGGCGCTCACCAACACCAGCGCCAGCCACTGCGTCACGGTGAGCTGCTCCCGCAGGAACACCAGGCCCGAGAGGGCCGCGGCCGCGGGCTCCAGGCTCATCAGGATGCCGAAGGTGCGGCTCGGCAGCACCCGCAGCGCCATCATCTCCAGGGTGAAGGGCACCGCACTGGAGAGGAGCGCGACGGCCAGCCCTCCCGCGAACAACGGAAGCGTCAGGCGCGACGCCAGTCCCTCCGCGAACGAGAAGGGCAGGACCGTCAGGGACGCGAACAGCATCCCCGTCGCGACGCTCTGCCCTCCCGGCAGCACCCGGGACACGCGCCCGCCGAGCACGATGTACGCCGCCCAGCATCCCCCCGCGACGAGCGCCAGCACCACACCCAACAGGTCGAGCGCGCTGGCCTCCCCCTGCCACGGAGCGATGAGGGAGATGCCCGCCGCCGCGAGCACCGCCCACAGGAAGTCCAGGGCGCGCCGCGAACCGGACACCGCGAGCGCCAGGGGCCCCACGAACTCCAGCGTGACGGCCAGCCCCAGGGGGATGCGCTGGAGCGCCATGTAGAAGGTCAGGTTCATCGCGCCGAGCACCACCCCATACGGGATGACGGCGCGCCACTGCGCGCCCGTGAACCGCCCGAGCGATGGCCGGAACACCGCGAGCAGCAGGAGCGCGGACAGCCCGATGCGCATGCCCGCCGTGCCCGCCGCGCCGAGCGCCGGGAACAAGTCCTTGGCGAAGGCGGCGCCCCCTTGCACGCTCACGACCGCCAGGACCACGGCGGGGATGGGGGGCAGGGTCCAGGGAGGACGGACCGAGGGTGCTTCACTCATGGCTTCTGCTATATGGTGCCGCCGGACGTACGGCCACCCAAGACGGCGACGCTCGCGTGGCGGCCACGGCTCCTGGCCAACCCGGCGGAGCGCGTCGAGCCTCCGTCAGCCCAGGACACACCCCGTGGAAAGACCTCGCTTGCAGCGGCACCCCGACGGCATCACGGCCATCGACACGGAGTACATGCGCCCCGGCATGGCGGCGGCTCACGTCATCGCGCACGAAGGCCGCGCCGCATTCGTCGACACGGGCACGACGCACTCGGTGCCGTATCTGCTCGCCGCGCTCGACGAGCTCGGCCTCGCGCGCGAGGCGGTCGACTACGTGCTCCTGACCCACGTGCACCTCGATCACGCCGGCGGCGCGGGGCGGCTCATGCAGGCGCTGCCCAACGCTCGCGCCGTCCTCCATCCGCGCGGCGCCCCGCATATGGTCGATCCGACGAAGCTCATCGCCGGCTCCATCGCGGTGTACGGCGAGGACGTGTACCGCGAGCTCTATGGCGAGCTGGTGCCGATTCCCGCCGAGCGCGTCATGACGACCCACGACGGGCAGCGCCTGAGCCTTGCGGGCCGCGAGCTCGAGCTCCTGCACACGCCGGGGCATGCGCTGCATCACCACACGATCGTCGATCTGTCGCACCGGAACCTCTTCACCGGTGACACGTTCGGGCTGTCCTATCGCGAGCTCGACACGGAGAGCGGCGCGTTCATCGTCCCCACGACGACGCCGACGCAGTTCGACCCGGAGCAGCTCATCGCCTCGGTGGATCGGCTGCTCGGCTACGCGCCGCGGGCGCTGTACCTCACGCACTACAGCCGCGTCACCGACGTGCCCCGGCTCGGGGAGCTGCTGAAGCTGCAGATCCGCGAGTTCGTAGCCATCGCGCTCCGTCACCGCGACGCCGCGGACCGCCATGAGGCCATCTCCGCCGACATGCGCGCGCTGTGGCTCGGGCTGCTGCGCCGTCACGGCTGCATGCTGTCCGAGGAGCAGCTCGACGAGGTGCTCGGCGGGGACCTCCAGCTCAACACGCAGGGGCTGATCGCCTGGCTCGACCGCCAGCGCAAGAGCTGAGGCCGGTGTCCACGCGGCGACGGGCTCGAGGCGAGCCAGCGCGCCCTCGGCATCCCCTCGATGCGACGGTTCGGCATGACACGTGTCTCCTCGGTGCTGCTGAAGACGAGGGACCGCCTCCACCCGGTGGATCGGTGGGAGGAGCCCTCACTCCCACCCTGGCGTGGGAGTGTGTCGTAGAGCCGAGTCACCATGAGTGAAGCTTTGTCGAGAGGGAACATGGACACACAGTCGAGGGCGGTTCAGTGGACCCGGTGGGCGCTTCTGGGAGCCCTGGCCTGGTCGTCGGCGGGTTGCTCCGCCGTGCTGGGGGCGCTGGCCGCGAAGGACGCGCAGGAGGCACGCGACCGCCAGGCCGCGGCCCAGGCGTCCGCCGAGGCGCAGCAGCTGAGCGCCAAGGACGTCGAGGCCATCGAGCTGGCCACCACGGACGGGAGCACGACGTACTGCCAGGGAGGAAAGCCACCCGCGTTGCGGCTGGTCCTCACGGGCAAGGGGAACCGACACGAGGGCGCCCAGGACGGCAAGGGCCTGCAGTACTTCAAGATGGTTCAGTGGAGCGCCAGCCTCGGCACCATCTCCGAGGGGGGCGAGTGGAGCTTCGTGGCCGACACGGCGAAGGCCGCGCAGCAGCCGGTGGTGATCACCGCCACGGCCGTGGACAAGCCCACGGTGACGGCGCAGCTCACGCTCACTCCGGACTTCAAGTGCGAGCGCGTCGCCAACTTCCAGGGAGAGGAGGGCCAGCAGGGCAAGCAGGGGCAGCAGGGTGCCTTCGCGCAGATCAGCTCCTCCACCCAGCGCAACGGCGGCAACGGGGGGATGGGCGGCCCCGGAGGTCCTGGGGGGCCCGGCAAGGATGCGCTGCCCGTCGAGGTGGCGCTGACGTACGTGAAGCACCCGGAGCAGGGCCAGCTGGTGCTCGTGCGGGTGAAGCAGGTGGGCGGCTCCAGGAAGGCCTACTACGTGCTGGATCCGGCGGGGCCTCCGCTGACGGTGGACGTGTCGGGAGGACGGGGGGGACAGGGAGGCTTTGGAGGGTCGGGCAACATGGGCTACCAGGGCTACAGCGAGAGCACCTCGGGCGAGTGCTGCAACGGCAACGGAGGGGATGGCGGTGACGGAGGCAGCGGGGGGCCTGGCGGCACTGGAGGCAAGGGCGGCGCCGTCACGGTGAAGTTCGACGGCAAGCAGGCTGCGCTCAAGGAGCGTGTCCGCATCGTGAATGGGCCGGGGGCCGCGGGGCCGGGAGGTTATGGAGGTGGCGCGGGCCACCCCGGCTCTGGAGGCAATGGCGCGCAGGGAGCACGTGGACAGGATGGCCGCTTCGGCAACAGCGGGCCCAGCGGATCCGAGGGCCATCCTGGCGTCGCCGGGCCGCCGCCACAGTTCGTGAAGGCCTCCCAGCTCTTCGCCAAGGACGAGCTCTAGAAGAGCGGGAAGTCTGGATTTCACTGCTCGTCAGAGTCTACAAGTATACCAGTACATGTAGCTCTGGCTGTGTTTCCCCATCCCCCAGGAGTCGTGATGAACCGAATCCGACTGGCCTGCCTGCTCGCGGTGCTCCCGCTGGCGGCCCAGGCCTCCCCCAATCCCTCCTCGAATGTCTGCGAGGCCTCCCAGCCCTCCGCTTCGTCCCAGCGCCTCACGAAGGTAGGCGAGGATGTCTACCAGCGCTTCGAGTCCGCTCACCCCTACGCCTCGCGCGACGTGAGCGCCCGCGGCCTCGTCCGGACGGACGTGCTCCACCACCCCGGCGCCGCGTACATCGCCCCGCACTTCGAGCGCCTGGAGTTGGAGGAGGGAGACTTCGTCGTCGTCCGCGCTCCGGACAACTCGCGCTCGTGGCGCTACGACAACTCGCACCCGGGCGCCCGGGATGGCTTCTGGGCCATCCACATCGCCGGTGACACGGCCATCGTCGAGCTGCACAGCCAGGACCACTCCGGCCGCCGCGGCATCCTCAACAAGCACGGCTACACCATCGACCGGTTCGCCCGTGGCTACACGAACACGGAGATGGGCATCGAGCCGAGGGCGCTCTGCGGCGCGGACGACTCGCAGTGGGCGCCCTGCTACGCCAGCAGCGATCCGGCCATCTACGGTCGCGCCCGTCCCGTGGCGCGCCTGCTCATCAACGGCAGCGGTGCGTGCACGGGCTGGCTGGTGGGCAGCCAGGGTCACCTGATGACCAACAACCACTGCATCGACACGGCCGCGACCGCGCAGAACACCAGCTACGAGTTCATGGCCGAGGGCTCGAGCTGTTCGACGAGCTGCGCGAGCTGGTTCGGCTGTCCCGGCACCATCATCGCCACCTCCGCGACGCTGGTGAAGACGGACGCCCCGCGCGACTACACCCTGGTCCAGCTGCCGACCAACCCCATCAACACCTATGGCTACCTGCAGCTGCGCGGCACGGGCGCGGTGGTCAACGAGCGCATCTTCATCCCCCAGCACCCGGCGGGCTACGGCAAGAAGATCGCCGTGCGGTCCACGCACGCGAATGATCAGTCCGGCTTCGCGGAGATCTACAGCCTCAACGAGGCGGCGTGCCAGTCGGGTGGGCCCAGCGACGTGGGCTACTTCGCGGACACGCAGGGAGGCTCGTCCGGCTCTCCGGTGCTGGGGCACAGCGACAACCTGGTCGTCGCGCTGCACCACTGCGCCAACTGCGCCAACCGCGGCGTGCCCATCCAGTCGGTGATCAGCCACCTGGGCAGCAGCCTGCCCACGTGCGCCCTGCCCGGCGCGAACTGCCCGGACTCCAACGGCGATGGCTCTCCGCCGCCGCCGCCTCCTCCGCCCCCGCCCAACTCCTATAGCTACAACGCGACCAACACCAACAGCGCTCAGCAGAGCACCGTGAACAAGGTGGTCGCCCTCACCGCGGGCCAGAAGATTACGGTGGGCACGTGCGGCCTGACGGGCGCCACGGTCTCGGGTGACTCGTACCTGCGGCTGTTCGGGCCGAGCGCCACCCAGGTGGCCGCCAACGACGACGCGTGCGGCGGCAGCGGCTCCAGCCTCACCTTCACCGCGGCCACGGCCGGCAACTACGAGATCCGCGCCGGCTGCTACAACAACACCAGCTGCGGCGGCACAGTGGTGTGGGACATCGTCGACGGCCAGCCCCCTCCCACGGGCAACACGTACACCTACAGCGCGACCAACACCAACAGCGCCCAGCAGAGCACCGTGAACCAGAGCGTCACGCTGGCCGCCGGACAGAAGATCACCCTGGGCACCTGCGGGCTGGCGGGGGCGACCTTCACCGGTGACACCTACCTGCGCCTCTACAGCCCGGCGAACGCGCAGGTGGCCTCCAACGATGACGCCTGCAGCGGCCGGGGCTCGAGCCTGAGCTTCACCGCCACCACGGCGGGCACGTATCAGATTCGTGCCGGCTGCTACTCGAACACGAGCTGCACGGGCACGGTGGCCTGGACCATCCAGTAGTCACGTGAGCCCTCGCCCCTCTCCCGAGGGGCGGGGGTGCGGGGCACCGCCAATCCCCGCGCTCAGCTCCTCCGCACCTGCGTGGAGGAGCCCGTGAAGACCGCCAGTTGAGCCTCGAAAGCACGCTTGAAGGCGGGCCGGGCTTCGCCGCGAGCGACATAGGCGGAAAGGTTCGGATATCCCTCCAGGATTCCCGTTCCGTCCAGCCTGCGCAGCACCATCACCATCAGCACATCACCAGCGCTGGTGAGATGAAGGAGCCCGCGCATCGGGCACCCCATCCTTTCGGGCAAATCCAGACCTATGAGGAAGGCGAGCTCGTCCTGCTCGAGTCAGGAGCGCTCGTGTTCCATATCGCCGAGCGCCACGGGGGCCTGCTGCCGGACGCTCCCCATGTAAGGGCGCGCGCGATCGCATGGATGTTTGCCGCGCTGTGGTGTTGGAGCTCGCCACGAGGCCCGCGTCCGACGCGTCGTAACAGTTCACCCTCCCCCATCACGAGGGAGGCGGCGAACTGTTACGACGGAACCGGCACGAGACCATGCAGACGCGGGCCTTGTGACGAGCGTCCATGACGAACATGGGGCGTGGGTGAGCGTCCAGGAAGGCTGATTCTTGTGTGTTACTCTTCCCGCAGCGCGTGCTGCGAAAGGGGCAGATCCATGCCGACCAAGGACAAGAAACCGCAGCCTGAGCGTGCCAGCACCGATGAAAGCCTGCGCGCGGAGCGCGAGAAGTCTGACCGTGAGTACGCCACCGTGCAAACCGCGATTGAAGACCAGGCGGATGCCGCCACCCGACAGGCACGGGCAGGGACGGATGAATTCTTACGAGCGACCCGCGAAAAGGCGGATGTGCGGCTGTCGCGAAGTGAGACGCCCGCGGAAACTCGTGAGAGCGTTGCCAGGGAGCGGGTACACGAGGATGCAGCCTTGCGGGGCGAGCGTACGACGGCTGACGCTGAACGACGAGACGAGCGCGCCGAGCGCAGACGCGCCCTGGATGCCCTCCTTCACCTGGAACGCGAGGAAACGGACCTGCGGTTGCTGATGGAGCGCACGCGCGCCGATGAGGGGTTATCGACGCGGGATCAGTTCATGGGGATGGTCAGCCACGACCTGCGCACGCTGCTCGGGGGCATTGCCTTGCAGGCGGCCTTGCTCAAGCGGGATGCAGCCGAGGACGAGGTGGGCAGGAAGACCGTACAAGCCGCCGAGAAGATCCAGCGCTTCACGGCGCGGATGAACCGGCTGATCGGAGACCTGGTGGATGTGGCCAGCATCGAAGAGGGACGGCTCCGTGTAGCCCCCGCCCTGCAGGACGCGACCGCGCTCGTGCGGGAGTCAGTTGAGGCGTTCCAACCTCTGGCCTCCTCCCAGTCCCTCTCGTTCGACGTGGAGATACGCGGGAACACGCTGATGGCGAAGTTTGACCATGAGCGCATCTTGCAGGTGCTCGCCAACCTGTTGAGCAATGCCCTCAAGTTCACTCCGCCAGGAGGCAGGATTTCGCTGCAAGTTGAGCCGGTAGGCCAGGACGTCCGCTTCTCCGTGACGGACACCGGTTCCGGAATCCCGAGCCATCAACTGGACGCTGTGTTCGAGCGCTTCTGGCAAGCGCGCGGCGAAGACCGGAGAGGGCTGGGGCTCGGCCTCTACATCTCCAAGGGCATCGTGGAGGCCCACGGCGGGCGGATTTGGGTCGAGAGTCAGCCCGACGTGGGCAGCACTTTCGCGTTCACGCTCCCGGGGGCTCCTTCCTCAGCGACATAAACGGGGCAAGTCGGCTCACTGACCTCTATCCGCCCCGCAGGGTGAGGTGGAACAACTGCGGAGGGTGAGGCGCAAAAGGCCCTGATTTCGGTCGGTTACGCCCACCGGAAGGACCCGGAACGGGCGATGTCGATTTTGCCCGGCCCCAGTCGACGTCCCGTTGAACCCGGGGGATTTGGCCCTCGGAGACACCGGAGACGTCCATGGAAGCCCTCTCGCAGCGTGACCTTCTCGATGTGAACTCCCTGCCTGGCGCCGGGGCCGTGACCGGCTCACGGAAGGCGCGGTGGACCGGGCGCCTGATGAGCGGCCTGGCGATCCTGTTCCTGGCCTTCGACTCGCTGGGCAAGGTGCTCCAGCTGGCGCCTTTCGTCCAAGGCACGACCGAGCTGGGGTTCTCGGCGGGTGCCGTCTTCTGGCTGGGGCTCATCCAGCTCGCGTGCGTCGTGCTCTATGTCCTCCCACGCACCGGGGGGCTGGGAGCCATCCTGCTGACGGGCTGGTTCGGCGGCGCGATCGCGACCCACGTGCGGATGGGGAGCCCTCTCTTCAGCCACACGCTGTTTCCCCTCTACGTGGCGGTGCTGGTCTGGGGTGGCCTCTATCTGCGCAGCCACCAGGTGCGCGCCCTCCTCTCGCCGCGAGTTCGTGAGTGACCACCTGGGCGAGCCGGCTTATGACGCCGCTCGAAGCCATTGGAGAAACCATGAACAAGGTCATCTCGAAGGACGGCACTCCCATCGCCTACGAAAAGTCGGGCTCGGGCCCTGCCCTCATCCTCGTGGACGGCGCCCTGTGCAGCCGACAGTTCGGTCCCATGCCGAAGCTCGCTCCGCTCCTCGCGAAGCGCTTCACGGTGTTCACCTACGACCGCCGGGGCCGCGGAGACAGCGGCGACACCCAGCCGTACGCGAAGGAGCGCGAGCTCGAGGATCTCGACGCGCTCCTCCAGGCGGCGGGGGGCTCGGCGTTCGTGGTGGGGCTGTCCTCCGGGGGCGGGCTCGCGCTCGAGGCGGCGGCGAGCGGGCTGAACATCCCGAAGCTCGTGGCCTACGAGCCTCCGTACGTCGCGGCGCACGACGCGCGGCATGCGAAGGCCAACCATGAAGCCCAGCTCCAGCGGCTCCTCGCCGAGGGCCGCCGTGGCGATGCCGTGAAGTACTTCATGCGGGACATGGTCGGCGCGCCGGGCTTCGTCGTCTTCATGATGCGGCTGATGCCGGGCACCTGGAAGAAGCTCACGGCTGTCGCGCACACGCTTGCCTACGACGCCAACATCATGGGGGACTTCAGCGTCCCGGCGGAGCGCCTGGCGTCGGTCCGGGTTCCGTCGCTCATCCTGTACGGCGGCAAGACGGATGCGAAGCTGAAGAAGGCGGCGGAGACCGTCGCGGACGCCGTGCCTGGGGCGCGGCGGGGCACGCTGGACGGCCAGATGCACAACGTCGACCCGAAGGTGCTCACACCGGCCGTGGTCGAATACCTCACCGCCTGAGCTCCACCGAAGGAAAGGAACTTCACTCGATGCGATTCATCGTGATGCACAAGACAGAGCCTCGCTGGGAGGCGGGCGCCATTCCGGATGCGGAGTTGATCGCCCGTGTCGGGAAGCTCATGGGCGACTTCGCGAAGGCCGGCGTGTTGCTGGGCGGAGAGGGGCTCCGCGCGAGCTCGCTCGGGGAGCGGCTGCGGAGCTCCGGTGGAAGACACACCGTCACGAAGGGGCCGTTCACGCCGGGCAACGAGCTGCCCGCGGGATTCATCCTGGTCCGTACGGCGTCCCTCCAGGACGCCAGCGCCTGGGCTGCGCGGCTGGCGAACATCCTCGGTGAAGCCGAGATCGACATCCGCCCGCTCACCGAGGCCTGGGACATTGGAATGGTGCCGGTGCCCCCCAAGCTCACGACGCACCGCTACATGCTGCTGTACAAGGCCGACGCCGAGTCCGAGTCCGGCCGCCCGCGCTCCGCGGAGCAGCGCGCGCAGCTCGCGGGCCTGCTCGAGGAGCTGTCGAAGGCGGGCGTCCTGCTCGCGCACATCGGGCTCCAGCCCAGCCAGCAGGGCAGGCGCTACACCTTCCGAGGCGGCAAGCACACGGTGATGGATGGACCGTTCGCCGAGTCGAAGGAGCTCATCGCCGGGTACGCGATGTTCCAGGCGGAGTCGATCGAGGAGGCCTCGGAGTGGGCGCTGCGCTACGGCGAGGCCGTGGGGCCGCCCGAGGTGGATCTGCGGGTGGTGGAGGAAACGCTGCGAGCTTCAAACCCGAATCGGAGCTAGGCGGAGGCGAGCTGCAGCTCTGCCCCACATCATCCTTGGCAAGCTCGTCCGCGTCGCTGCTCGAGGCAAAGAGGGCGGGCCCTCGGCTGGCGAAGTAGCGGCGAGTGAGCTCGGCCAGGGCTTCGTCACGAGAGAGGGGCTTCATTGGCGGCACGCGCTCGTCGAGCTGGGCATACGTGAACTGCCGGCCCTCGCGCGGTCCACTGCAGATGAGCCCCTCGAGCTCCGCCTCCATGAGGAGGTAGGCGAGCCGATGGCCCATTTGGCCATCGCGTATTCCTGCGCCTGCATCGCGCCGAGCCAGGCCACGACTTCATGTGGCCGGCGAAACCGGCGGCTGCCGAGGTGCTGGTTGGCCAGGCGGCGACGAATGAGGTCAGCGGTCATCATGAGGAAGGAGAAGCCCTCCGAGAGGGGCTCGTCTATCACTGTCAACCTGGAAGCCAACCCGACAGGGACAGTAGCTCGTAGCGGGCGCGAGCCTGCCGGGGCGCCTGGCTGGAGGGGCGTGGAGTTCAAGCTCCGGGCCCTCCCAGAGCGAAGTCACAAACCGCAACGTCGGCATCTACCTGCATGAGGCCTATGAACTGGGTGCGTCATGCGGATGGCATGGGTGTGGAGCGCGTTGATCCTTGCAGCAACACCGGCACTCGCCGTCGATGGCGTCGACCTGCCCGGCCGTGACTATGCGCGCTTCGCGGCACCCTCGGCGAAATCCTGCCGACTGAGCTGCGGCGGCGACAGCGCCTGCCAGGCCTATACCTGGGTCAAGCCCGGCTTCCAGGGACCGACCGGTATCTGTTACCTGAAGAATGCCGAGCCGGCGATCGTCAAGAACCCCTGCTGCGATTCCGCTCCGCGCCGGTTCATCACGCCGCGCGACATGACGCTCGAATCGCGGATCAACCGCCCGGGTTCGGACTATTTGAACTTCGCCACCATCGGCGGTTCGCACGATTGGGACCAGTGCAAGCAGGCCTGCGCCGACGACGACGCCTGCGGCTCCTGGACCTATGTCCGTCGCGGCGTGCAGGGGCCGCAGGGCCGCTGCTGGCTGAAGCGTGGGGTCGCCCGGCCGGTCCCCGATGAAAATACCGTCTCGGGCGTCAAATACCGGCCCCCGTCGCAGCGGATCGACCCAGGGTGACCGAGACACGCCCTCAGCCGCAGGCGAACACGTCGAGCGCGAAAGCCCGGCGCACCAGCCCGGCACAATCCAGCCGCAGTGTGCGCTCCTGGGTTGGCTCCAGCCTCGTCGCTGCCTCAGGGGGCTCACTGGCCTTTTCCGGCTTCGGCGCTGCCCCCGCTTGAGGGAACAGGCTCGGAGTATCCCGTCCGTGGGAGCCTTCGGGACGTAGCAAAGCGCGGACTACACACGTAGGGTCGAAGGGCCGAAGGCTTTCGGACGCGGGTTCGATTCCCGCCGCCTCCACATAACGGACGTTCGATTACGTCCGGCAGCATCCGACGGCATCCGCAAGGGTGCCGTTTTCTTTTTATTTCGGGCGTTTATGCGTCCGGGGTCATCTTGTCCTGTCCGGCTGCATCCGGCTACGGTGGGGGTACTGGTGGGGTACTCCACCGAACCGAACCGGGAGCGTTGCCATGGCTGGGGGTATCGACAAGCTGAGCGTCAAGGAGGTCGACGCGCACGTCAAGGAGGCGCGCGGCTGGCTCGCGGCCGACGTGAGGCCGCCCGAGGGGAAGAGCTGGAAGCTCTCCGACGGCGGGGGGCTGTTCCTCACGGTCACTCCGGCCGGTACTCCCGTCTGGCGCGTGAAGTACCGCTTTGGGGGGAAGGAACGACTGTTCGCCGCAGGCACGTACCCCCAGATTGGGCTTCAAGCGGCGCGCCTCGCGCGAGCGCGTGTGAAAGACGACCTCGGGAAAGGAAGGGACCCCGTCCAGGCCCGGCGTGTGAGCCGCGCCGCTGCGGTCACCTCCGCTGGCACCACGTTCGAGTCCGTCGCTGCGGCTTGGCTCGAGAAGAGTCGGCCCGGCTGGAGCCAGGCCCACTTCGACACGACCGCCGAGACGCTTGAGCGCTACGCGAAGTCGCTCAGGGGCTTTCCGGTCGCTGAGATCACCGATCCCATGGTGGGCACGCTGATCGAGCGCGTCGTTGTTGAGCGCGAGAGCATCGACACCGCACGGAAGTTGCGGCAGAGCCTCGCGGGCATCTTCCGCTACGCGATGGCGCGCGGGTTCTGTACCCGCAACCCGGCGGAGTCCTCCCGAGAGCTGATCCCCCGGCAGCGTAAGAAGGGCCGACGGCCTGCGCTTGAGGAGTTCGCCGCGCTCGGGGACATCCTGCGGAAGGCGAGCGCGGCGAATCTGTCCAGCGCCGTCCGCATGGCACACCGACTCTGCGCCTTCACCGCAGCGCGCGTCGGAAACGTCATCGCAGCCGAGTGGGCCGAGTTCGCAGAGCTGGACGCGGAGGTGCCAACCTGGGTCATCCCGCGCGCGAAGATGAAGGCCCAGGATCGCCACCACGACCACCGGGTCATCCTCGGGCCCGCGATCGCGGATGAACTCAGAGCGTGGCGCAGGGTGAACGGCTCAGGGCGCTGGCTGTTCCCGTCCCTCACGGACCCCAGCGAGCACATCGTGTCCGAGTCGCTCAGCAAGCTGTATCGGGTGACGCTCGGCCTCAAGGACAAGCACACGCCCCACGGCTGGCGCGCGGCGTTCGCCACGCTGGCCAAGGAGAACAAGTTCGATCCGGATGCCGTCGAAATGGCGCTCGACCACGTCCACGCGAGCGAGATTGTCCGGGCGTATGACCGTGGCGCACGACTGCCCGAACGGGTCCGCTTGGCGCACTGGTGGTGTGAACAGCTCGTGCGTGCTGAACGGGGTGCAGCGTGAGGGCAACGCGGCCGGTCGGGACGGGTCCCCTTACGCGGGATCAGGAGGAGGAGCTATCCCGCTGGTTGGCTACTGCGGGGGTGTTCACCGCTGATGAGATCGCGGACTTGGTTTGGGCCGTCCAGCATTGGATCCCTGTGGCCCGCTCATCATCGCGGGACGAAGAGCGCGAGCGTCGATACAGCCACTTTTCAGGGATGGTAGTGCATGCGCGAGCGCTACAGATGGCTCTCGCTTCTGAGCGGCCCCTCTGGGCAACCAAGGACATCAGTTGGACGACCTTTGAGGCAGACCTCGCTCGACTGATTGGCTCAGCAGAGGCTGAAGCTCAAGCGGCACGCCCAAGGATGACGCGCGGCCGACGGCCGGAAACTTGGCGTGATGAGCTGATTGCGCTCGTTCGCAGTCGCTACCCCGAGACGTTTAAGCGTGGCCTTCGAGCGCATTTCGAGGAAACGATTGCCCGGCTGCTCGGGTTCATCGGCGCTGACCCTGGTGACATCAAGGCTACGGTCCGTGACGTGCTGAAGCGCAATCCCCAGCCTCCATTTACGTTCCGCAGGGATTGAGGGGGAAAGAGGGGCGGAAATCGAGCTTTCCCCCGCGATTGAAGGCGTCCGAGTCCGTACAACGGTGGGTGTCAACGCTTGGAGACGCCCACATGAAAGACCGACTCCCCGAACCAGCCCGCTACTCGATCTCCGCAGCCTGCAACACCCTCGGGTACAGCCGATCGACCTTTTACGATCGCGTCCAGAAGAAGCTGATCAAGCTCACGAAAGACGGTCGCCGCTCCTTCGTCTCCCGTGAGGAACTCGAGCGCTACCTCAAGTCCTGCGAGCAGGCGTGACATGGGCGCCCCCTCCCGCCCCGAGCCGCTCCCCGAGCCTTCCAAAGACGACTTCAAGAACGACGCGCGCCGGCTTACAGAGCAAGGCTTGAAAGTCATCGCGGGGAATGGTCTGCGCCGCGGCTCCTGCACGTGCTCGCTCGGGCCCGAGTGCAAATCCCCGGGGAAGCATCCATGGTTCACGGAGTGGACGACGCGGATGCGAGACCTGGACGACCAGTGCGCGTTCATCGATCGCAGGCCCCCGGGGGAGGTCAATATCGGCGTGCTTGCCGGCGCGGCGTCGGGGGTCATCGTCCTCGACGTGGACCCGCGCAACGGTGGGAACGAGTCTCTTGCTGCGCTCGAAAAGAAACACGGGCAGCTCCCGCTGACGGTCGAGTCGCGCACGGGCGGAGGGGGCAAACACTACTACTTCCGGGTTTCCGGTCGCCCGGTGCCGGTGGGCTCCAACGGGAAGATCGCTCCAGGGATCGATATCAAAGGGGACCGTGGCTATGTCGTGGCGCCACCCTCGGTCAGCGGGAGCGGGCCCTATACCTGGATTCATGCTCCATGGGACGTGCCGGTAGCAGACGCCCCCGCGTGGCTCCTGGCGGAGATTGACCGGGTGTCACCGCCCAAGGTCGCGAATGATGACGCGCCCGAGCGGGGGCACTTCCCGCCAGCACGGGAAGAGGAAATCGAGGCCGCGCGAGAGGACCTCCGGCGACACGGGCCCGCCATCGAGGGGCAGGGAGGGGACAAGCACACCTTCGTTGCCTGCGCCATCCTGCTGAACGACCATGCTTTGCCTGTGGATCAGGCGGAACCGCTGATCCTGGAATGGAACAAGACGTGCCAGCCACCATGGGAAGAGCATGAGCTCCTCCGGAAGCTGCCCGGGGGGCTCAAGTACGCACAGCACCCCCGCGGGTACAAGCGCAAGCCTGTTATTCAGCTCGTAGCCGGCAAGCTCTCGGAGATCACCACGCAGGCAGAGCAGGCGCTTCTCAACGCAGGCGTCCAGGTATTCTCTCGGGGGGGAGCGCTCGTGCGGCCAGTGGTGGAGGAAGTGGAAGCGGCTCACGGGCGGCGCACCAAGGTTGCGCGGCTGACTCAGGTCACCCCGACGTATGCGCGTGATCTGATGTCGCATTACGCGACCTTTCAGCGCCGCAACGTTAAGAAGGATGGATGGGTCACCGCCGATCCCCCGGCCGAGGTCGCGCAAACATGGGTAGCGCGCGCCGGGGACTGGAAGGTCCACGCGATCGCGGGACTCATCACCACGCCGACGATGCGGCCGGACGGGACGATCCTCGACCGGCCGGGATTCGACCCTGCAACGCGCCTGGTGCTCATGGCTCCGCCGTCGATGCCCCCCATCCCCGACGCACCCACGCGCAGTGACGCGGCGCAAGCTCTCGGACTCTATTCGGATCTCCTGATTGAGTTCCCCTTCGCGGACGATGCGAGTCGGAGCGTTGGCCTCAGTGGGCTGATCACGCCAGTAGTGCGTGGAGCGTTCTCCGTTGCTCCCGCTCATGCGGCGACCGCCAGCACGCCTGGCACCGGGAAGTCCTTCCTATGGGACACATCTGCGGCCATCTGCATCGGCCAGCCCATGCCCGTCATGGCGGCCGGGCAGACCGAGGAAGAATCCGAGAAACGACTCGGCGCAGCGGTGATTACAGGTCAGCCTGTGATCGCCCTGGACAACGTGAACGGCGGGATCGGAGGGGATGCCTTCTGCCAGATCATCGAGCGGCCCGTGGTGGACGTGAGGATCCTCGGACGCTCCGAACTCGCCCGCGTGGAGTCGCGTTCCACGGTGTTCTTGACCGGGAACAACCTGCAGATCCTCGGGGATGCGACTCGGCGCGTCCTGCTGGCCCGGCTTGAAGCGAACATGGAGCGGCCAGAGCTACGTCAGTTCAAAAGCAACCCGGTTGAAAAGGTGCTGGCCGATCGTGGTCGGTACGTGGCAGCCGCGCTCACCATCGTTCGCGCCTACGTCGCAGCGGGTAAACTGGGGCTCGCGCCGCGGCTCGGCAGCTTCGAGGGGTGGAGCGACACCGTGCGGGGAGCGTTGATCTGGCTCGGGTGTGCTGATCCAGCGGCGACGATGGAGACGGCCAGGGCCGAGGATCCCTTGATGGTCCTGCTCCGAGCGACGCTGAGCAGTTGGGCGGCGCACATCGGTACGGGACGCTCTACGGCCAGGACTGCGGCGGAAGTGCTGCGCATCGCTGAAGGGCTCGAGACCGTGGAACAGTTCCGGAGGCCCGAGACAGCGGAACCGTTCCAGGCGCTCAGAGAGGCGGTCCTCGGAGTGGCCAGCAACCGGGGCCGGCCAGACGCGCGCACGTTCGGCAAGTGGCTGGCCCGTAACAAGGGACGGATCGTCGCCGGACTGCGCCTACAGGGGGAGGCAGATTCACATGGCCATGCCTCTAAGTGGTGGGTCGAGCCCCACGGGAACTGCGGTTGAAGCGGTTATCGCGGTTGGTTTTGAACGCAGATTGCTAACGATGAAACTAACACACATCACGATCTTAGGAATCACGGGCTGAAAACAACCGCAGATACCGCAGTAACCGCAAACGGTCTGCCTACCTCCCCCCACGCCTTAGGTTCTTTCCGGCCCCTGGGGACCTGCGGGTGCGTAGACGCGTGTTAATGGCCTTGGTGGAGGGTGACACACGTGTTGTCAAATTCGATGGCCTAGGTGACACTCCCCCGTGTCATGGGTCTTTCGCTGCGCGCCTACGCTCGACACCGCGCGGATCTCGGGCTCCCTGGGGGCTCGCTCCAGGCCGTTCAACGGGCGCGCGACCGGGGCCGGATCACCCTGGAGCCTGACGGCAGCGTGGATCCGGTCCGAGCTGACCGGGAGTGGGCCGAGAACACGGACTTGTCCGAGGCACCGGTGGCCGTGGTGGAAGCGCACGCGCGGGCGATCCCGGCGGAGACGCCGCCCCGGGCCGAGGGATCTTCACGGCATTTGCAGGCGCCCTCTACCACGCCGCCGCCGGAACCCGCGCCCCCGGTGGCGAGACTGACCAGCACTCTCACCGAGAACAACGCGGTCAAGGTTTACTGGCAGGCGAGGAAGGCGGAGCTGGAGTTTCGCGAGGCCGCGGGAGAGCTGGTGCCGGCGGCAGGCGTGCGCGCGGAGCTGGAAGACGTCTTCAGGAAGTGCCGGACGAAGCTCTTAGGTGTCCCGTCGCGAGCCAAGCAGGCGATGCCAGAGCTGACGACGGCGCAGATCGCGAAGTTCGAGGGCCTGATCCGCGAGTCGCTCGAGGACCTAGCCGCCGGTCAGTTCTGAACGCACGAATCAGCCCCGGCGCCCGGTGCCCCACCGGAACGGCGGAGCACATGGCAGCTCGGCCCGGTGCTGCGAGGCGGACAGATCGAGCTCGGCCCGTGGCGCGCGGCTGATGGCGCCAGCGCGGCACTGGCGGTGCGCGCGGCGGATAGCGCCAGCTTGACCCGGGGCACGCGCGCCGGACAGCGCCAGCTCGGCCCGGTGGTGCGTGCCTCGTGTCCAGGCCGCCCGCTGGCCCCGTGGCGCGCGCGTCCGCGTCGGACAGCTCCAACTCGGCCCCAGAGGTGCGCGCGTCCAGCCGCCCCAGCGCGGCCCGGTGGGGCGCTCCCGCGTCGAGGCAGGGGCGGCGGCGCGGATGGTCTGGGGCGCGGAACTTCGACGCGGGCGCCCTTGTTCGCCTGCTAGGCTGTGGGCCTACCTGGGAGGTTCCTCGCCTTGCTTCAAACGCGCTCCGCGCCTTTCGCGTTGGCCTCCCTGCTGGTGGGCCTTGCCGCTACGGCACTGGCCGCGCCCGCAGGGCGCTCTGTCGTGCTCACGGGGAAGGCTGGCGAGTCTCCGGTGATCTACCTGGCACCTGATGCCCCGACGCTCATCCTCCTGGATGCGCCGATCGTGCGTGAGTCAGTCCAGGTGGAGGGTCGCGCCCGTTTCGCTGTGGTGGACGTGGGGGATCGCACCGTCACGCTCTCGCCCGCAGCGGCGCTCGGGACTGGCGAACGGCTCGCACTGCGAGTCACCTACCGCGAGGGGTTCCCCTCTAGCGTTGTGTTCCTGCTCACAGGGGAGCCGGGCAAGGCGGATACCGTGGTCAACGTGCGCCGCCCGCAGCAGACCGTGGAGGCGTGCCGCGTGGAACTGTCCGCCACGCGCGAGCGGTGCGAGGCGCAAGCCAAGGAACTGGAGGAGTTGAAAGCCCGGCCTCCAGCGGTGAGCCCGGCAGCGGTAGTGCTCGCGGGGGTCGTGGACTTGAAGGGCATGAGGGGGGAGGACTTCGGGCGCGCGTGCTTCGATGTGCGCGGCGAACTTCGCCCCGTAGAGTGCAGGGGGCTCGGAGCGTCAACGTGGACCGTGGTTGTGCTCGAGGTGAGCAACACCGGAGCGGAACCATGGGCGCCCGCGTGGGCCGAGGTGACTCCCGCAGCGGGAGGGGAGCCGCGCCGCGCTCGCGCGGTGCTCTCTAGGCAAGCAAGCATCCCCCCAGGGGGCGCGGTGAGCGTGGCCGTTGAGGTGGAAATGCCCGCGCGAGAGCCGGGGGAATGGCTGCGCGCGGTGCACGCGCTGCGCGTGTGCAACGGTGACGGGAGCCGCTGTCTATCCGTTCCCCAGGTGACGCTGTAGCAACGGGCGAGAGGTGCTCGGCATGGTGGCTCAAGTGGATCCAAGGGACCTCAGACCCGGCCAGATGGTGGACGGCTGGCGCATCGTCCGGAAGATCGGGGCGGGGACCTATGGCGTTGTCTACGAGGTGGAGAAGGACGGCCAGCGCTTCGCGCTCAAGGTGGCCTGCAACCGGGAGCAGAGCGGAGATCCACGGCAGACGGATGCACGCGCGAAACGTGAGGCGGCCTGTCTCCAGCAGCTCAACCACCGCTACATCATCCGCATGTGGGCGCAGGGCCGTTGGCCGGATCCTCGCTCGGGCTTTCTCTACATCGTCCTGGATTTCGTGGACGGCTACACGCTGGGCCAGTGGGTAGCGCGGACCTACCCGACGCCACATGAAGTAGCCGTTCTGTTCCGCAAGCTGTTTGAGGCCCTGGAGCACATGCACGAGCGGGACGTGTTCCATCGGGATCTGAGCCTGCGAAACATCATGGTCACCAAGGGCGGCGAGCCGGTGATCATCGACTTTGGCGCGGCGGATTACGCGGCAGCCGAGGAGTTGACGGATGCCCCGTTGCCCCCGGGAACACCGCGCAACCGCAGCCCGGAGGCTCAGCGCTTCTGGAATGAAAACCGGCTCAACCCGGAGGCCCGTTACCCCTTCAATGCGACCGATGACATTTTTGCGCTCGGAGCCGACCTCTACGACGTGCTGACGGACCCCACGCCTGAGCGCAGCAAGGTGCGCCCCCCGCTCGGTGACGCGGTGCCACCTCCTTCCCCGTTCAAGGTAACCCAGGGGCGCGTTCCAGAAGTGCTGAGCAGCTATGCGCTGATGCTGATCCACGGCAAGCCAGAGGAGCGGCCCGCGACGGCGAAGGATGCGCGGAGCCCGCTGGAGGAGTTCGCGCAATTCGAGGGCCCGGAGTGGCACAGCACCCGCGTTCACCCGGTAGCTGCGCAGCTTCCGCCAGCACCCGCCGAAATTGCACCTGGGCAGGTCGAGGCCCCGCCAGTGCCCATCCCCTCCCATCCGTCCGCCGTGCCGGTCGCGGGGGCGGGTGCGCTGAACCGTCTGCGCAAGGGGTGGCTCCGTCCGGCATTCGTCGCGCCGCTGGCGCTTGTAGTGCTCGTGGCAGCCGTCGCCGCCTTCGTGCTGCACAGGCCCGCGCACCCGGAGCCGCCCCCCGTGGCCATGGGCGCCCCAGCGGATCAACCCCGACCCTCGAGCCCGCTGGCCGAAAAGCCGACAAGCCGCCCCGCTCAGTTAGCCTCGCCGCTCCCTACCCAAGAGGAGGCGACCCCTTCCGTGAAACAACCCGACAACTCCCCAACGCTTACCAGCGGGGTACCAAACCCGCCGAAGGCTAGCCCCCGGCGTGTGCTCTCGAAGGCTGAGAGGTGCGCGCTACTCCTGGCCTCCGTCGCGTGGTTTCAAGCGGGCTGCCCCGGTGTGCAGACGCGCCCCGATCCCGAGGATTGCCCCGAGGAAGCCATTAAGGCGATGAAGGAGCTGGGTTGGTCCACCTATCCCGGCCATGGGTCACAGCTCTTCATCCTCGTTGACGTGACCAAGGGGAGCGTTGAAGAGGCGCGCGAGCAGCCCTTGACCGTCTGGAAGGATGGCCCCGTGACGGGTGCGCTGATCAGGGCAGAAGAAAGGGCGCCTGCGGGGACGCGACTGGATGGGCACCTGTGGACGACAGGAGATCGCATCTATGGCCGCTATCTCCGCGCCCACCTCTCAGGCGGGCGCACCGTGCCGATCTGCGTCGAGTTGAAAGACGGGGGCAATCTGGGAGTGGACAAGCGTGAGGGCTCGAAGCCCGGCGCCCCTGTGGGCTCTAAGGTGGCCGACGGTGTTGCAGTTGAGCGGTGGCGGTGAGCCGCGCCCGGTGGAGCTATCGCACGTCGGACAGGTGAAGAGGGGCCCGTGGAGCCTCCCGCGTCCAGGCTCACCTGCCGGGCCCGCCTCGCGCGTCCAGGCTCACCGGACCGGCGCCCGAATTGGCTCCGGCTGGCGCAAGGTCGAGGTCTTCACGGCCGATGATGGTCAGGACGCGCTCACACGTCTCTACCGCAAGCTCCAGGCGGTTGGCAAAGGCGAGGTCCGCACCATAGTCTTGAAATCCGGGGGCGAGCCCATGTCGTTCGATGAGGTCGAGGACACGCAGAGCGTCATCGGGGGCAACACAGGCTAGGGCCGCCTGCCGATCCTCCGGGTCGGCAAGGTGCAGTTCTTGGCGACCATCGGCGTTCTTCCAGGGGGTCACTTCTATTGTCTGGGCACCACCGCGCCGGGTTGCCGTGGTGCTGATCGCCGACATGATCTGCCTAAGTGCCTTGAACTCGCCCCCAGCCAGATCTTGGAGAACTTGCCCCAGGCTCTTGAAGAAGCCATCCGGGCGCTGGTTGCGGTACGCGAACGTTAGCTGTCCAAGAGCGGGAATGACCGCAGGGTCCAGGGCGTCCATCGCCCGTCTGTAGTTCTGGAAGATGACTTCGGCGAATCGTTCGTCGCCCTCAAGGCGCGCGAGCGCCTCCGGGTCGCCTGATTCGAGCTGTGTGGCCACCTCCTCCTCGAATTTGGATGTCCTGCGCTGGGCGCGACTCGCGGCAGCGCTACGCACCGCCGCGACCCCGGTCTTGACCGCAATCCCAAGGGCTGCCCCTGCGGCGCCAAGGAGCGGACTTGCTGCCAGGGCACCGACTACGACACCAGGGGCCGCCGCAGCCGCCTCCTCAGCCATGGTGGCCACCCACCCGGGTACCGTCTTCTTGGTTGGATCGCTGGGCTCGCTCATGAGCGGACGGTAACGGACATGGGATCTCATTCCAATGGTCGTTCCCCG
Organism: Hyalangium gracile; assembly: GCF_020103725.1. NCBI lineage: Bacteria > Pseudomonadati > Myxococcota > Myxococcia > Myxococcales > Archangiaceae > Hyalangium > Hyalangium gracile. Next base: position 181,401 of record NZ_JAHXBG010000001.1, read on the forward strand.
TGCTGGTGACGGGTGCTCTTGTAAAGGAACTTTTGCTTGCCTATCTAGGCCCCTGGAGCCCTGCGCGTCGGACAGGTGAACCTGGGCCGGTGCAGGGCCACACGTCCAGGCGGCCTACTGGGGCGTTCCGCTGATGCTGTAGCTCAGGCTCGCGCCGCTCCCAACCCCCGGCGTCGTTCATCCTGCTAGCACATGCCGGGTAGTGTTTCGCTCCGTTGCGCGGCGCCCTCTTGCGCGCTGCGAGGAGTTGATCCGCATGGCCACTGCAAGGCTCCCCTGGAGCGTCCCGGGCGTGATTCTCTTCTCCCAGGGCGAGTTCTCGTATGAGGTCGATCTGTCGAGGGGGTTGGTCGAGGACTTGGCACACTCGAAGTTGGGGGAGCGGACCTTCCTTGCGTGGGAGCGCACGACCGCGCAGCGCATCCGGCCGGTCATCGTCCGCAGCTTGCCCCCTACGTCATCAGGGGATCTGGAAGCGCTCGACAGGGTGCGCTTACGGCTCCGCGAGGAAGCACGTCTGGCCACCTACCTGCAACACCCGAGGATCGCCCGAATCTTCGGGATCCATGAGGTCCAGGGCGTTCTCTACGTGGTGTCCGAGGTTGTCGAGGGCACTTCGATCAACACCCTGATCAGCTATTCGAGCATGCGCGAAGCACCCTTTTCCCCCGCGTTCTGCATGTACGTGGGTGCCGAGATTGCCAACGCCCTGCATTACGCGCACACCTGCAAGGACGAGAGCGGCGCCCCGCTGGGCATCGTTCATCGAGACGTGAACCCCGTTCGCCTCTACCTGGGGCCGGAGGGTGAAGTCGTGCTGACGGACTTCGCCCGTGCACGTTCCCTGCTCCCGGGGCGGGTGGAAACGACGCTCCCGCGCCCTCAAGGTGACGTCGCCTACTGCTCACCAGAGGCGCTTCTCGGCGAAGAGACGGATCCACGCTCGGATCTGTTCGCGCTCGGGCTGGTGCTGCTGGAACTGGCCACCTTGCGCCACCTCTACAGCACGGGCAATGCACGATCCGAAGACTTGGAGGCGGCCCTAACACCAGCGGTCAAGGATCAGGTTCTCGACGCCGCAATTACGGCAGCGGAGGCAGACCTTCCGGCCCATGCGGAGGACTGCATCCTGCGGGCTGCCACGTTCGCCCCGCAGGACGTGGAGGAACTCACCGAGCCGCTCCAGCCCCCGCTGCGCTCCATCATCCGCAGGTTGATCCAGCGCAAGCCGGAAGATCGCTATCCGTCGGCGGCTGCGCTGGAGGCGGATTTGCGGGCGGGCCTCGCCACACTCGGCGCTCCCTACGGAGCCAAGGAGGCGCTAGAGGAGGGCCGCAATTCACGCGACGGGGCGAGCATGAATCGGCGCGTGATCGGGCCCACGAGCGAGGATCAGTTGCCCCCCGTCATCGTGGCGGAGGAGGACAGCATCACCAGGCGGGGCAGGACCGACTAGCCCCCGTTTTGGCTGTAGCTGTCCATCGCTGGCCCCTTGCGGCCTCAACCCATCCGGCGGGACACCGCCCGAAGGTCCATCCTTATGCCAAGAGCCCCCGCGAAGACCCCCGCCGCTGCACGCACCCGGCGCCCTCCCGCGCGCGCCCGCAAGCCGTCCCCTCTGCCTCGACACATCGAGATCCGACAGCGCCAATTACAGGCCACCCTCAGTGCAGCCTTGAAGCAGGCCCGCAAGCGAGCGGGAATGACTCAGGCAGAAGTCGCTGAATCCATCGCCACTCACCCGGAGGTGTACGGGCGGATAGAGCGGGGGGGGATGATGCCGAGCGTTCCCACGCTGCTGCGCCTCTGCCTGATTCTTGGATGCGGGCCGCATGAACTCATGGGGTTCTCGGAGCTGGAGCCGTCGCAGAGCGTCCCCGGAGCAAGCATGGTGCCTCCCGGCCTCAAGGACACGCCGGAGAAGCGGCGCCTGTTGCGCCGCCTCGCTCGCCTGGACCGTCCGAGGATTAGGGCTCTGGCGCGCTTGGCGGCCTTACTTCTCCCGGGACAGTGAGGCGCAGCGGAAGCGGGCCCGCATGCACGAGGTAGCCGGTGGATGGGGCTGGGCAGCATGTGCCCCCGCCAGGTATCACTTCGGTATCTTTCGGCGCCCGCGGGCCCCCCGCGTGGGCATGTGGTGAGCGGCGCCTCCCAATGCCCGAACTGCGGGCGGCGTCATGCCGTGGGCCGTGTGGCGAGCATCTTCCATGCCCGGTCCAATGCCGCAGGAATGGTGCGCGCGAAGTGGAACTGAACCGCAGACTTTGAGATACTTCGATTTTTAGCCGAGACCTGCGAGACTTGAGGTCGCGAATGAAGCCATGCAGCACGACAGATTGCTTAACCATGTGTCCGACAGGCCCTGTAGGCGCATCGGTCACCATAACTATTAACCCCATGTTGCAGCAGTGGCGGTGTAAATAATGAGACGACTCAAATCAATATCGATCACGGGTTTGTTTGGGAAACTCAATCATGCCATCACATTGAATCAGGAGCGCGGCATCACCATCATACACGGAGCTAATGGGACGGGTAAAACCACTGTTCTCAAAATTGTGAGCCAAATCTCGCGCACCATTCCCTCCTTCTTGGCGCGCCTTAATTTCAAGCAAATTAAGCTTGGTTTTCAGGACTCTCACGCGCTCACAATCCACAAGGATGGTGAGCGTCATCTTCATTTTGAGCTAACGCAGGGTAAAGCTAAGTTGGGTGATTTCAATACCAAGCGACTTGCCTCCATCCGCCCAGAATTCATCGCTTACGCAGTTGAGACTGGTGAAGAATCAATTCGCCCTCTCGGTTCCAACCGCTGGCTCGTTGCCAACGATCAGGTCGTTGCCACTGAGGATCTCTGGGAGCATATCCCTTTTGAACGACTGCTCCGAACGGGGAAGCAGCGAAGGGCATCTCTCGCAGAACTCCCTTCATGGCTTACAGATTTCTGGAAAGACTTTGATTGCACTCTGATAGAGGAGCAGCGACTACTGAGGGTCGAGGAGGATAGAAAACGAGGGAGGCCGCTTTTTAAACGAGTCGTGGAGGATTACGCCGACAAATTGCGGTCGCAGATCAAAGACGTGCTTGGCGGTTATGCGGAGCACTCGCAACAACTAGATCGCACATTCCCGCGAAGAGTCGTGGATGCGCTTGAATCACCATCGCCCGATTTCGCCGAACTATCACAGCATCTCGACAAAATAGAGAAGCGACGCGAGGAACTTCATCGAGCTGGCTTGATCGAAAAAGAGCCGGCTCTTGTTCAAATTGACCCCCAGAAATTAAAGAGGGAAGAAGTAGCTCAGATTCTCTCGGTCTATACTAAGGACACCCAGACAAAACTTGAGAAGTTTGACGACATTTACAGGCGCGTTACTCTGTTTGAGGAGCTAATCAACTCGCACTTTACGCGCAAATTCGTCAAGGTGTCCAAGGACAGGGGCCTCCATCTCGTTACTGACAACAACGAGCATCTTGATCCTGCCTCGTTGTCATCGGGGGAGCAGCATATACTTGTGTTGGTGTATGAGTTGATCTTTGGTGACATCCGACAGAACCACTTGGTGCTGATTGACGAGCCGGAACTTTCGTTGCATCCACTGTGGCAATTGCGCTTTATAGATGACTTGGAAAAGATCCGAAGCATCAATAGAATGGACTTCGTGTTGGCAACCCATTCGCCACAGATTATTGGCGACAAATGGCCCCTTACTCAGGAATTGTCGGTGTCATGATTCAAAACGGACATACCGTTGCTAATACAGTCATGATGGTAAGGGCTGCACAGGTCAAGAAGAAACCCATCGTGCTTGTCGAGGGCAGTAAAGATCACAAAGCGCTTGAGCATTGTCTTGGGGAGCGCGTTGAGTTGATCCCGGCGTATGGTAAAGACCTCGTCATTGCTGGCGCAAAGGTACTCCACGACGAATTAAACCAGTTCGGTTGGTACATTGCGGTAGTTGACGCGGACTTTGATCGAATACTTGGCATCGAGAATGCGCATGCAGTCGTCCTCGTGTCGGATGCGCACGACATGGAGTGCGAGTACGTCAAGAGTTATGCCATGGAGAAGGTGCTTCGCGAATATGGCTCGCGCAGTAAAATCAAGCGCCACTTCAATGTCGAGGATGTGTCAAATACGAGCGTTACGGCAGAGCATGTCCGTCAAGCCATTTTCGGTCCGGCCTCTGTCTTCGGCGCGGCGCGCCTCGTCAACGCAAGACACAAGCTTAATCTCGACTTCAAGGAGATTCGGCACGACAAGGCGCTAGAGCCTAAAACGATCAACGTCAAAGTAGATCGTCTCGTTGAGCTTGTTGTTATCAAAAATGCAGACAGGATTGTTGATAGGTCGTGGCTTATCAGTGAGGTCGAGCTTGTTCTTGGGGAGAAACACGAGCCGTGGCAGCTTTGTCAGGGACATGATGTCGTCAAGATTGTGGCATTGGGATTGCGCCGATTATGGAGTTCTCAATCTCCAGATGAGGATACTATCGAGAAGGCGCTAAGGCTTGCTTTTGATGTTGAGTGTCTGAGGGGCAGTGCATGTGGCAGCGCCATACTCAAGTTTATCGAAGCGTTCGAGACTCGCGGCGCTACGGTCACAACAAGCGGAAGCGCCTCGGCGTAGAGCATGCTCTCCTCTGATAGCCCGGCTCACAGATCTCGTCGCTGCGTTGGTGATAGTCTTGTCCACCTGTACCGAGGGCTGATGCAGCCCGTAACTGGAGGCGGATCTGCGCGCGGGCCTCGCGTCGCTCGCGACAGCCTACAGAGCCGCTGAGGTGCTGGAAGAGGGCCGCAACTCACGGGACGGGGCCAGCATGAATCGGCGCGTCGCCGGGCCTACGAACGGGAACGGGTTACCCCCAGCCATAGAGGAGGAAGAGGACATCATCACCGCGCCGGGCGGGGGCAACTAGCCGCCCTCGCTGACCGTAAGCGTTTGTCGCTGGCTCCCACGGGGCCTCAACTCGTCCGACAGGGCAAAGCCGCAGGTTCCACATGGAGAAGACCCCCGTGAACACTCCTGCCGCTGCACACTCCGGCCGCCTCACGGCGCAACGCCGCAAGCGATCCTTTCTTCCTCGCCACGTCGAGATCCGACAGGACAGGCTACCGGCCACCCTTGGCGCGGCGTTGAAACAGGCACGCCAGCGCGCGGGAATGACTCAGGCAGAAGTCGCCCAAGGTATCGGCAGCGCCGCCGAGGTGTACGGGCGCATGGAGCGGGGGGGCGCGCTCCCGAGCGTTTCCACTCTCCTGCGGCTATGCCTGATTCTCGGAAGCGGGCCCCATGAGCTGATGGGGTTCTCTCCGGTGGCTCCGTGGCAGGAGGCATCCGGGGCAGTCACGGTGCCGCCCGGCCTGAACGACACGCCCGAGAAACGGCGCCTGCTGCGCCGCCTCGCTCGCCTCGACAGTCCGAGGATCAAGGTCCTGTCGCGCCTGGTCGCCTTGCTTCTCCCGGGACACTGAAGCCCATCGGGAGCGGGCCTGCTGGGTCGCGCGGGAACGGGGCCGCGTCGTGCGCTGGGGCACGCGGAGTGAGGCAGGGATGAGGCGGACTCGAGAGCGCGGAGGTTCACGCGGCTATGAGCGCGGCTCGCCCCCGGATTCGACTGCGAAACGCAGCGAAACGCGGTGGGGGTACGGAAGGGGTATCTAGCCAGGTTCGGACCAGAAATGCCGCCTAACTATCTGTAACAACAGTTGATTCTTTCCGGGTTCGATTCCCGCCGCCTCTACACTTTTACGGCGTGATGACGGGTGGTTGGGCGGTCGCGAGGGGAACTGCCGGGCGATCGCGGTCGGCGCGGGCCGCACGCTGGATCCCGCAAGGTGTACCGCTGACTCTGGTGCTCCAAGGCGGGGGCTGCGAGACTCGTGAGCGCTCCGAGCGCACTCGCTGTCGAGCGTGGCCGACAGTCCCCCTTCCATAAGGTCAGCATCATGCTTCACCGCACATGCATCGCGCTCCTGATCGTTCTCTCGGCTTGCGCAACGACGAATCCGAGCCCGGCGGAGCGGGAGGACCCGAATCTGAGATTCGCCAACCTTCAGCGGGCGGCGCAGTACCCCTGGACAGATGGTGGGCATTGCGTGCTGCGAGAAGCCTCCAACGAATGGCCTGTCCTGGCGGAGAGGTGCTTTAGCGCGCTCGATCACGACAGAGTCAGGTTTCAGGATATCACGGGGAGATGCGCAGTAGCCTCTGCGCCTGCGGCTGCCGCGACTCTGGGAGGCGTCGGGCTTTGCCTGTTTGCGTCGCCAGTCGTTGTCACTGGAGCAGTAATTGTAATTGGCACCGTAGTGGTGGCGGTTGTTATCCAAGAGGGGATCAATGCTTATGAACGGAACGCATCCCGTGAGCGTGCAAAGCCCAAGGCTCAGCCACAACCATCCAATGAGCAGGAACCCGTGGCGAACAGAGAGCCCAAGCCGGAAGGGTTGGGCAGGGACTGGCTCCCACCCGTATCCTCCGCTCCCTCGGAGCGCTCTGAGTGCAGGCCTATCCCAGGACCTCCTCGTGGAGGAAACGAGCCGCATAACGAGTGTGCCAACAAGGTTCCAGGCAACGACTTCCCCGGTCTGAATGTGCTTATTAGAGGCAAGAGCACAGTCAAGAGCTTCGATGCGCTGGTGCTCGCTACGCGCACGCTGTGGGAGGTCAAGACCTACAACCTTGGCCACCAATCGCCCCGCTCCCGGAAATTCCTTGTCGAAGTGAAATTGCCGCAGATCAGAGAAGAAGCCAAACTCGCCAAGGAATGTGGCTATAACTTCGTCGTTGGCGTCACGAGCGCAGAGCACAAAGCGCTACTACAGAGCTTGGAACCGAACCTCACGGTCGTTGTCATGGATTGGTGCTGACGTGGTGCTTGTGCGCAACGAAATTGCTATCAGTGTCTATGCGCCGACGCTCGTGGGCGACGAGAAACGCCCTCTTGCCATCGCTCAAGGAATGGAGCGTGCGCTTCCTGATCTGCGGCTGGCGTGGACAACTTCTGAAAAGGAAGACCTCATCCCATTGCCTAACCGCGATCAGGGGCTAGCAACAGACAAGACAAACGGCGGTTTTTTCTTCCTCTGCAACGATGACGACGATCGCTTGGTGACTCTTAGCGGGTCGGAGAACCCTCTTGGTCTTGCAGCAGACGGTGTGCCGCACTTCGAGGTTCATGCGAGCCTGCCACTCGACACGGCGAGTATCGCGGCGGCAGCGGATGTGCTGGCAGCCATAGGGGAATTGGCTCTCGCGTTCTGGGGGCACGCGACGCCGTTCGACGCGGGTGTGGCGATCGCAGAGCAAACGAGTCCCACGGTGGAAGGGCCTCCGCGTCCTCCTCGGGGACTGCCAGCGCTCAAGCTTCCAGAGAAGATCCGCTCCCCGGAGATTCCGCATCGTCTCGGGTGGCTCAACTACTGGTCGGCCGCTGCTGCGAAGGCCATCGGATTCCCGGTCCCGGCCCGCGACGCCGAGCTGCTCTCACGAGCGCGTCGCACGGAGTCGGGCGGGTGGGTAGTGCAGCTTACCGATGCGCCGCTTGACCTCGACAACCCCGCCCACTTGGACGCGCTCAAGCGGGCTTACGAGCGCTTCCCGGAGATCGGCGGGCGCGGCTCGCCGTGACCCTTCAGCTCGGGGCGCGCTGCGCGGGTGCTGGCCGCGCTGCTACACCTCGCCAGGGCACGCGCTACCGTCCGCCTTCCACGGACCTCTCGTGAGCCATGGGAGACCAAGGAACTCAGGCCGCTCGCGCCCGTAAGCGGATTGACCCTGTTGGGCTGCATGTGCCCCCAATGTGCGTGCGCCGTGAAAGGTGCACTTGACCAGCGGGTGGAAGTCCCGCCCGAGGAGGAAGTCGACCCCCGCGGTAGCTATCTGGCGGGGACGAGGGGTGACCCTCGGACTCGAAGCCCAGAGACAGAAGGCCTCGGAAAGGAGGTCGAGCAAGCTGACAGGCCGCAACGTGAGTGAAGCCCGAGCAGGCCCCGAAAGGGCAATCGTGGAAGCCGACCTGGCGCACATACGGGGAAGGCCATGTGTCCAGCGAGAAGGTCGACGAAGCATCGCTGGATGTTCCACCGGGGTAGTGGGGCGCGGCATGTGAGCACACGGTGAGGTGCGCAACACGGGAGACCTGGTCCAAGCAGGATGGCGACCCGAACACGCTGTTGGAGCGTGGTGAGGGCCAGGAGTCGGAGGGGCCCGTAGTACCGAGGAAGCGGGTAACGACCGTGGAGGGAAGAGGCCCTGGTTCAGGATGCTTCGCACACGGAGCAGTAAGGGATGTAGCAAGGCCCCGGCCGCCGTCAGGCGAGCCCAGGTTTTCTTTTCTGGCCGGGCAGCCAGGGACAGGCGAACGAGCCGGCAGTGCTCGTGGCACTGCATGGCGCCGCCGTCAGGGAGCAAGCTCGCGATTCAACGCCTCCGCCATTCGCGAAACCGCTCCCGGCAACGTGCCGAGGTCGTGGCTGCCGCCGTCGTACTCGAAGTAGGTGAAGACGTTGCTCGGTGAGACACGTCCGGCGTCCGTCATCGCGGCGGCGAGCGCGCGAATACTGGACCGAGGCCGAGGGGTCGGCGGTTCCATGGTGGACCTGTGTCGCGGGCAACCTCGTCGGCGCGGCCAGCGCGCTGGTGGCCGCCATGCGCCGCCGCATCTCCACGTAGCCGGCCTCGGTGATGAAGAGTCCGGCATCGGGTTTCACCGTGACCTGATCAACCGGGATGAGCGAGCACAGCAGCAGCGTGGCAGGGTCTTCGTGCTTCTGCGCAGGGGTCGCCAAGCAGTGCATTTGACCACGGCAAGAGGGACGTTGCCCCTCAGTGTCGTTGGCGTGAAGGTGCGTGTTGGCGCGCAACGAACTCTCCGCACCCGGCTTCCGATGCTCGAAGGCTGGGTGTACGCTCGCAAGCGTCGAGCCTCCTCCCTCTCTCGTATTCCCTGATGCACGACGGAGATGCCCTCAGCGAGGTCTGCCGCAGGCTGGGACCGGCCATCTACCGCCGTTGTCTGAAGATCCTGCGCAATCCGGATGAGGCGTCGGACGCCTGTCAGAAGGTCTTCATGCAGCTGGTCCGCCACCGCTCCCGACTGCCCCCGGAGCCCGAACAGCTCCGCTGGGTCTACGTGATCGCAACGCGGGTGTGCTTTGCCCAGCTGCGAGACGATGCCTGGGAGACGGCAAGCGGGACGGAGCTGAACCACGACGCGCCGGCCCCCACCGACAGCTTCGCGGAGGTGGCCGACCGACAGATGGCCCGCAAGGCGCTCTCCCGCGCCACGGAGCACGAACGCATGGTCGCGTGGCTCGTGCTCGTCGACGGCCATTCCCAGGAGGAAGCCGCCGAGCTTCTTCGCCTCTCGCGCAAGACGATCGGCAAGCGCATCCAGCTCTTCTTGGCGAATGCCCGCCGGGAGATCTTCGAATGACCCCACCACGTACGGCGCAGTGCCCGAGCGACCTCGCGCTCGAGGAGCACCTGCTCACCGCGAACCGCGAGGTCGCCCAGCACATTGCTGGGTGCGCCCACTGCCAGAGGTGGGAGCGATCCGCCGCCGAGGCCGCACGCGTGTTTGCTCGCGAGAGCCCTCACTGGATGGCGAAGACCCGGGCGAGGAGCTCGCCGGTGCGGCGATGGGCGCCGCTGCTGCCGATCGCGGCCCTTGCCGGAGCGGCATTGTTCCTCCTCCGCCCGCCACCGCCGGAGGCGCCGCTCCATGCGACCAAGGGCGAGGTCCTCACCGTCTACATCGGAGGACAGGGCGAGCCGCGGGCGGCGGCGCAGGGAGAGCGGGTACGACCGGGAGAGGAGCTGCGCTTCCACGTGGCGCCCGGCGCTCGATCGTTCGTCTGGATTGCCTCCGTCGACTCGACGGGCACGGTCTCGCGCCTCGCGCCCGCGGAAGGGACGCCGCCGCTCTCGGTCGAGGGTGCGCAGCTGCTTCCGGGTGGCGCGGTGCTCGATGCGACCGGGGGACCTGAGCGAATCTGGGCGGTGATCTCACAGGAGCCCCTGAGCTGGGCCGTCGTGGAGCAGGCACTCCAGGGGAGCCCGGTGCGCGACCCCGCGGCAATCCACATCCCCGGTGCTCGAACCGCCACGGTGCTGCTCGAGCGAGGCGCTCCATGAGCCGGCTTGCGCTGATCGCCGTGGTCTTCTGCGCTGCCTCCTCGATGGCCCAGATGCCCGAGCGGCGCTTCGCCATCACGGTCGGCAACAACGTGGGCGCGCCAAGTCACTCGCGCCTCCGCTTCGCCGAGGCGGACGCCTCGCGCTTCGCGGACGTGCTGAGGGAGCTCGGGGGCTTTCGCGGCGAGGACGTCCGCGTGCTTCATCATCCCACCCGCGCGCAGCTCCTCGCCGAGGTGCGTGCGCTCGAGCAGCGCATCTCCGAAGAGGCCCGTGGCTCCTCGCGGCGAACGCTGCTGCTCTTCTACTGGTCCGGACATGCCACGGAGCAAGGTCTGGAGCTCGGGAGCGAGAGCCTCTCCTTCGCGGAGCTCCGGAAGCTGCTCGGGGCCTCGCGCGCGCACGTACGGGTTGCATTCGTGGATGCGTGCAGATCCGGAGGGCTCGTCACCACGAAGGGGGCGAAGGCCCTGCCCAGGGGGTTCGAGCTCAACGTCACGAGCGACGAGTCACCCGATGGAACCGCGATCGTCGCGTCCTCCGGCCCGGGGGAGAACGCGCTCGAGAGCGCGGAGCTTCGCGGCAGCGTCTTCACTCACCACCTGACGGCCGCGCTTCGCGGTGCGGCGGATGCCGATGGAGATGCTCACATCACGCTTCAAGAGGCCTATCGCTATGCCTATGCGAAGACCGTCTCGCATACGGCTGAGGTCGCGGGAGTCCCCCAGCGGCCAACGTACGCCATGGACTTGAAAGGCAAGGGCGACCTCGTGCTCGCCGACCTGCTCCGTGCGGATGCGCGGCTCATCTTCGCCCCCGGGACAGCGCCCGACAGGCGCTGGCTCGTCGTGCGCGACGAGGGGCTCGGCGAGGTGCTGGAGATTCGCGAGGATCCGGTGAAGCCACGGCGGCTCGCGCTGCGTGCCGGACGCTACCGCCTGATTCGCACGACGGCGGACGACGTGCGGACCGGTGCCTTCGAGCTCATGCCCAGGGAGGAGCGGACGGCCACGACGGTCACGTTGACGCAGCGCCCCTTCGCCGAGCGATGGGAGAAAGGCGGCGAGGCCCCAGGAGATGGCTTCGGCTGGGAGCTGGAGCTCCTCGCCGCGGTGGGCCTCAACACACCTCCACTTCGGGGCATGGGGCTTGCGCCCGCGCTGCTGCTGGGAGGGGACCTCGCGGTGGGCGCATCCCAGACGCTGCGGCTGCGCGCGAGATACCAGGACGGCCGGGGCCTGGATGCCGGGCTGCCTTATGGGCTCCGGAGCCTCGGAGGTGACGTCGCCTGGCTCTGGCGGCTTCCTGTCCGAGGCCTCGCGGCAGGCGGCCGACTGGGAGCCGATGCGGTCAGCCAGTCCGTGGCGAGCACCTCGGCGGGGACGGCGTTCCGTGGGCGCGCCGGTGCGGTGCTCTCCTATGCGCTTCCCATCGCGGGACAGCTCTCCTGGTTCGCGGAGGCCGAGGCACAGGTCGCCTCGTTCAGATTGAATGACCGCGCTGTTCTGAGGCCCGGGTTCGAAGCCGTTACCGGGTTGAGCTTCCGGCTCTGATGCGCGCTCCCCTCCTCATCGCGGCGCTGGCCCTGCTCGCGGGTGCGTGCGGCGAGAGTCTATTCGATGCGCGAGGGCGGACCGACGTTCGCCTCATCGGGCGCGAAGGGGGCACCGTCACCTCCCGTGATGGCCGCCTCCGGGTGACCCTTCCGCCGGGTGCGCTCGAAGCCGAGGAGACGGTCTCGATCCGGGAGCTCGGCGTCCAGCGCTGGTCGGTCGGAATGACGTATGCCCTGGAGCCTTCGGCACGCACGCTCGCCCTCCCCGCCCAGGTCGAGATGCGCGCCGACTCGGCGCCAGGCCACCGAGGCCCCGCTTCACTCGTCCGCGTGACTCGGGACGGCCTCCCTGCCCCGATGGCCGGCTCCTGGAGCGAAGGGACGCGAAGCTTCGGCCAGCTCTCCACGCTCGAAGCTCTCGGGCTCGCGCAGCCCATGTGCACCGAGCCCATCGAATGCGCGGATGGCTTCCGGTGCGAGGACGGCGCGTGCAAGGCATGTCCCGCCAACGTCTCCTGCCGGGCCAACCCCGCCCTCCCCGGTCCGCTGAACACCGGAGTTCCCGCGGGCTCGGCCCTGGTCCGGCACGAGGGGGACGTCGTGCTGGACACACCGGGCGCCGTGCTCGAGGACCGAGACATTCGCGGCCGGCTGATCATCCGCGCAAACGACGTCACCGTTCGCCGCTGCGTGGTCCACGCGCCGGTGCCACGCGAGATTGACGGCATCATCAGCGTGGCGGGAGCAACGGGCGTCTTGCTGGAAGACATCGAGGTCTTCGCCGAGGAGTCCTCGACGCTCCAGTGGGGGGTGATGGGCGGAGGTTTCACCGCGCGCCGGCTCGACGTGCACGGAGTCGTCGTCGGGATGAGCCTGAAGTCCGGCGCGCGGGTGGAGAGCTCGTGGATCCACGGGCTCGACCCGGTGGGTGCCCAGTACGGCATCAGCGTCTTCGAAGGGCGTGACATCGGCATCCACGACAGCAATGTGCACGGCCCGGGTGATGAGGCCGGCGCGGCGGTCTTCGTGAACCAGCAGGTAGGGCCGACGCGCGACGTGCGCATCGAGCGCAACCGGCTCGACCGCGGCAGTTGCATCGTGAACCTCGGCCATGCGGGCGGAGCGAGCCTTCCAGGCATGGTGGTGCGCAACAACGTCTTCGGCGCCCGGACGGTCTTCGACTGTGCCGTGCTCGTGAGCACCCAGACGCAGCTGTCCGCCGAGGGAAACGTCTGGGAGGCCACGGGCGTGGAAGTCCCCATCGAGCGGCATGATTGAGACCTCCACGGTGCCTCGAGGGCCTCGCTAGTTGGAGGGGGGAAGGACCGTCCCATCCTCCCAGGTGTTGTTGGACCAGACGTTGCCCGGCTCCGAGGTGTCGAAGCTGGTGATGGCTCCGTAATAGCCACAGCGTCCGCTCGAGCCGCGACCGAAGACGTTGCCGATGAAGCGGATGTTGTTCGTCATGCCCGAGTACGGCTTGCCGTTGGACGACCCGCCATAGGCGCAGAAACCTCCCGTCGTGCCCGGGAAGTAGTTGTTCTCCACCAGGTTGTTCTCGACAGGGGCGAAGTCGCCGTAGCCGGTGAGCCCCGCCGAGCAGCCCGCGTCGGGCGGCACGTCCGGCGCGTCGCACGTGATGGTGTTGTGCCGGATGATGGCGTTTCGCCCCATCCGGATGCCGGACTCGTGCGCGGTTCCCGTCTCGTCCGTCATCTGGCCGTGGACGTAGGAATCGCGAATCTCACAGTCTCGCCAGCAGTGCATGGAGCGATTGCCCCCCTGCACGTGCACGCGGACGGCGGTAAAGTCCACGGCCCCGACGCCCGTTGCGACGCGGTCTCCCGCGTCGACGTGAGAGTCGGTGATGGTGAAGGAGTAGCCGGTGGAGTTCTCCTCGGTGGCGACGCTCCCGTTGATCTTCGAGTTGCGAATCGTGACGCCCGCCGCGCGGATGAGGAGATCACAGTTCACGGTCTTGGAGTCGATGACCGTATTGGCCACGGTGATGGTGCACGGCCCCGTGTAGGCCGTGAGCTGCGTTCCCGCCGGTACGCCCGTATTGCTCGCGTTCGGAAAGCCGCCGGACGGCGCGGTGGGAGAGGTCGTCGCCGTGACGCCGCTCGAGGCGGCGCTGAGGTTGCCGGCGGCATCCCGCGCCTTCACGAAGTAGCCGTAGCTCGTGGCCGCCGTGAGACCGGTGTCCGCGTAGGTGCGGTTCGCCGTGGAGGCGATCTTCACCCCATCGCGGAAGACGTCGTAGGCAGTGACACCGACATCGTCCGTCGAGGCGTTCCAGCTCAGGTTGATGGTGCTCGAGGACGCCGCGGACGCGACGAGCCCCGTGGGCGCACCAGGCGCCTGGGTGTCCGCTGTGCTGCCTTCCGGAAGGAAGACCACGTCCACGGCGTAGTCGGTGTTCTGGTAGCCCTGCGTTGGGAAGCCGCCGCCGTAGCGGTAGACGCCGTTCACCCCGTCCACTCCCGAAGCGAGCCCGCGAATGGGCCCTCGCGACTGCTCCGAGCTGAAGCCGCCCACCGTGGCTGCGTACCGTCCGGCCGAGGCGTAGTACGACACGACATAGGTCGTCCCAGCACTGACCGTGACGGGTGAGGCAAAACGCACCGTCTGCCACCCCACCGTCGTCTCGCTCGTGGAGTTCGCCTCCGCGAGCTTCGTGCCCTCCCGGCTCCACAACCTCACCCGGTGCGGGCCGGCATTCTGGGCCCCACCCTTGAAGAAGCGCACGCCGCGGATCGTGCCGGGGACGGACAGGCGGAATTTCATCCCGAGCTCTACCGCGCCGGTATCGGCGTCCATCGGGATCGCGGGACGGGCCGTGTCCAGGAAGAGCGAGACTTCGCCCGGGTCGAGTGACCGGTTCTCACTGGGGAGCTCCTCCTGGACCGCGACATCGTCCACCGTTCCCGCGGAACAAGCGGACAGGAGAAGGAAAAGGACTGCTCCGAGACTCTGAACTTTCATGAGGACTCCCTCCAAAAAGGTTTCTTTTCGGGCGGGCTAATGCGCGAGCCGCGATTTCTGGGAACCTGGAGGGAAAGCAGTGAGCCCGGGGTGCCTCAACCCTTTGGAATCACTGAGGATGTCCTGCTGCGGAGGACTCAAGAGGAGAGTGGGTTCGATGGCATGCGGAGCCAGATGGAGGCGTTCCGGCTCGGCACCGCCGGCCTGACAACTCAGAAGGAAGCACGGCGATCCGCTCGAGTCCCTCAAGGAGCGGGGGGCTTCGCTCGAGGTGGCGCTCGGCAAGGACGCCCCGCTTCCGAACCATCCACCCCTTCCATGGCGATGAACGGAGGCCGCGAGCCTCCAGGGCTCAGCCAGTCCCCGTGGTCCACCAGCTGGGGAATGCGCGGGTGCAGCGTGCGCGAGAGCAGCTCCCGCTCCCGCTCGAAGCGTGGATCCTCCGGCAGCAGGGCGAGCTTGAGCGCCACGGGGGCAGGTGCTCCTGGCCCATGCGCACGGCGCGGTAGACGGCACCGTGGACGCCCCTGCCCGCCCAGTCCACCACGCGCCAGGGCCCCACCCGCGTGCCCAGAGGCAACAAAGCGGGGTGAAGCGAGGATGGGGAGGCGCTCTCCATGAGGCTTCGAGCCCCGTCGCCGTCGGGAACGCCTGCACGCTCGCTCTCGGCAAGCTCGCAGGCCTTCCGGGCGGCGGAGCAGGCGCGAGAGAAGGGCAGCGGCCGCTCTCCCCTGTGGTCAAGGCGGAGGGCTTTCCTCTATGTTGCGCGGGCATCAGCGGCTTGGCTGGTCGCTCCCCGCGGTGCTCGCTGTCCCCATGCTCTTCACAGAACCGGCGTTCCTCTTCCTGTTCCTGCCAGTCCTCCTGGCGCTCTACTTCCTGTCGCCATCCAGGGCCAGCAACGTCATCATCACCCTGGCCAGCCTGTTGTTCTACGCCATCGGCGAGTGGGCGTTCCTCCCGTGGCTGCTGGCTTCCACCGCGCTGAACTACGTGGTCGCCATAGGGCTCGAGGCCCTGCAGGGCAGTCGCTGGCGCAAGCCGCTGCTGGCCCTGGGCATCGCCACGGATCTCGCCCTGCTGGTGGTGTTCAAGTACGCCACGCTCTTCACGGAGAGCCTCAACGGCCTGCTGGCCGCGGTGGACGCAGGGCAGCTGCCCGTGCCGCAGATCCCCCTGCCGCTGGGGATCAGCTTCTTCACCTTCCACAAGATCTCCTACAAGATCGACGTCTATCGCGGGGTGGCCCAGGTCCGACGCAACCCGATGGATCTGCTGCTCTACATCCTGCTCTTCCCGCAGCTCATCGCGGGCCCCATCGTCCGCTACCACGACATCGCCCAGGAGCTGGTGCGCCGCACCATCCGGTGGACCGACTTCTCCGAGGGCGTGCGTCGCTTCATCCTCGGCATGGGCAAGAAGATGCTGATCGCCAACACGGTGGCGCTCGTGGCCGATCGCATCTTCGCGCTCCCGGCGGACCAGCTGTCCACCGGCCTCGCGTGGCTGGGGGTGGTCTGCTACACGCTGCAGATCTACTTCGACTTCTCCGGCTACTCGGACATGGCCATCGGCCTGGCGCGCATGTTCGGGTTCCACTTCCTGGAGAACTTCAACTTCCCCTACATCTCCACCTCCATCACCGAGTTCTGGCGGCGCTGGCACATCTCCCTGTCGCGCTGGTTCCGCGACTACCTCTACATCCCGCTGGGCGGCAACCGGGGCTCGCCGCTGCGCACCTACGCCAACCTGGTCATCGTCTTCCTCCTGTGCGGCCTGTGGCACGGAGCGAACTGGACCTTCCTGGCCTGGGGCGCCTTCCATGGGGCCATGCTCGTCATCGAGCGGCTGGGGCTGCTGGAGAAGCTCGAGCGGGTGCCGCGCCCGCTGCGCCACGTCTACACCCTGCTGCTCGTCATGGTCGGCTGGGTGCTGTTCCGGGCCGACTCGCTCGCGCAGGCCGGCGTGTTCCTGCGCGCCATGGTGGGGCTGGGAGCCGCGGGCGGCGTCGAGCACACCGTGGCGCGCTACCTGGATGATGCCGTCATCGTCGCGCTCATCGCCGGCGTGCTCGGCTCGGGTCCCGTGTGGAGCTGGTTCAGCACCCGGCTGGAGCAGCTCCGCGCGAAGGCTCGGGGACTGGCGCAGGGCCTGACGGGGGTGGCGATGGCCGTCGGCTCCAACGCCGCCCTGGTGGCCATCCTGCTGGCGTCCTGCACGCAGATCGCCTCCGACACCTACAACCCCTTCATCTACTTCCGCTTCTAGGTCACCGCCCCCATGTCCGAGACCGTTCCTGAGTCCACGCGTGAGCCCCGCTTCCTGGCGGTCCTGCGCGTCCTCGCGTTCGTCCTGGCCATCTCGGCGCCTGGCCTCGGCCTGGTGCTGAAGTCCGGGGCGGAGACGACGAAGACGGGAGAGGCCCTGGCGCCGTTCCCCGCCACGCCCGGCTCGCTCGAGGCGGCGGCGCAGTGGCCCACCGGCTTCAAGGCCTGGTTCCGCGACCGTTTCGAGTTCCGCCGGGAGCTCATCCGCTGGAACGCCCTGCTCAAGGTGCGGCTGCTGGGGGTGTCCAGCTCGCCGAAGACCGTCGTGGGCCGCGAGGGCTGGCTCTTCTACGCCGACGAGCGGGGCGTCGAGGACTTCCGGGCGACGGCGCCCTTCACGACCGAGGAGCTCGCGGCCTGGCGTGCCGTCATCCAGGACTGGGGGGCCTTCCTCTCCGCGCGCGGCATTCCGCTGATCCTCGTCGTGGCGCCCAACAAGCCCACCGTCTATCCCGAGTACGTCCCGCGGTGGATGACGCGGGTGGGGCCGCAGTCCCGGCTCGAGCAGCTGTACGCGAGCCTGGCCGAGGACAAGAACATCGAGCTGCTCGACATCCGGCCGGCGCTGGCGGACGCGCGCAAGCTGGGCGTGCCCCTCTACTTCCGCACCGACACGCACTGGAATGATCTCGGGGCCTATGTGGCGTTCCGGGAGATCGCCGGCCGGCTGGCGAAGCGGTTCCCCGGCGTCAGCGTGCCGCCTCCCGTCGAGAGCCTGCAGCTCTCCACGACGCGAGGCAGTGGAGGAGACCTGGCGCGCTTCCTCGGGCTGCATGAGGAGCTCGAGGAGGAGGTGGTGAGCATCTCCTCCAACGAGCCGCGCCTGGCGCGCTTCCTCAATGGCACCCAGGCTGGCATCACGCTGAAGGACATGGAGTACGAGCCGCGCCAGGCCTCCGAGCGCCCCGGGGCGCCCATCGGCCGCGCCGTCATCTTCCGGGACTCCTTCGCCAACGCCCTGCTGCCCAGGCTGGCGGAGCTGTTCGGCCGGGGCGTCTACGTCTGGACGACGGACTTCGACTACGCGCTCGTCGAGCAGGAGAAGCCAGACGTCGTCATCGTCGAGCTCATCGAGCGGGTGCTGATGCGCCCCGCGCCCCGGCGCGCTCCGATGGCGGTCAACCAGCAGTAGCGCGGGCTGGTGCCTGGCCGGAGGTGGGGCCCTGATAACGGCTGTTATCAGCCCACGGGCCCGCGCCTCGGCACCCCAGTTATCACTGATAACGACTGTTTCCAGACTCCCGCATCCCGTGGAGAGCGGCAACCCCACGGAATCACGGGAAGTCCATCAAGGTCGGACAGCCTCTCGTGGCTGGCGCGCGCCGTGCACAAGGGCCGCGAGCCGTTCCACTGACTGAGAGGCTCCCCATGATGAAAGCCGTATCGCGTGCGTTCGCGCTCGTCGCGCTCACCTTCTCCACCCTGGCGTCCGCGCAGGACTTCCAGGACACGACGCCCTACGTCGTCGACAGCGTGAAGTACCCGTACACCATCTACCCGTCCAACACGCAGCTGAACAACAAGATCCCCTGGGAGACGCAGGTGCTCCCGTTCGTCGAGAACGGCACCTATACGCCGCCCGAGCAGGACGCCGTCGTCAACAGCGAGGCGCAGCTGCTCGGCGCGCCCGTGATGTTCGACATCAACGATGGCCTGCGAAACGTGAACCAGCTGCAGGCCATCATCCCGGAGGCGACCACGCCGACCGTGCCGCCGCCCTCCGAGACGCCTCCGACGCAGACCTCGGCCGGCAGCCTCATCGGGAAGAGCTCGCTGCCTCGCAGCGTCTACTACCAGCGCACGGAGAAGTTCGGCAACTCCCTGTTCGGCGCGGGCTACAACATCAACACCTCCGTCACCGCGACGCCTGCGAACACCACCCAGGCCAGGAAGCAGGAGGCGCTCGCCGAGGGCCGCATCTACGGCACGGCCTTCTCCTTCGAGCGCGAGCTGGTCCGCGGCCGCGCCTACGTCTGCGGGCAGCAGTCCGGCTGCAACAGCGGCACCGCCGCGCTGTACGCCATGGGCTCGCAGATCTGGAGCGCCAACCTCGCGGGCTCCTTCGCGCCGGCGCCCATCAACTGGAGCCGCACGTTCTTCTCCGTCTCCAAGTCGTTCATGGTCGGCCCCGTGCCGCTCACCGTGAAGGCGCTGCTGACGGGCGCCGTGAAGATGGGCGTGTCCGGCCAGGTGAACCCGGCGCTCGCCGCGGTCACCTCGTACGCGGGCGGCGTGGCCAACGTGGTGGCCTCCGCCGCGGTGAACGTCGCCATCGCCGCCTTCGGCGTGTCCGGCTCGCTGAGCCTGATCAACGCCACGGCGCAGGCGGCGGCCAGCCTCGGCTGGAACCTCTGCTCGCCGACCTGGTCGCTCAAGGCCGACCTCAACCTGAGCGCGCTCTACGGCTCGCTGAATGCCTTCGTGAGGGTGAACTTCCTCTTCTTCAAGAAGACCTGGAACGTCACCATCGCGAGCTGGCCCGGCATCTCCCGGTACGTGAACCTGCTCAACTCCAGCGGCACCATCACGAGCCTGGGCTGCTAGCCCGTTGGACTCCGCCCCGCGCCGGCCGGGCCCCCGAGGCACCGGCCAGCGCCAGGGCGGGACGCACCGGGTGCTGACTCCTCGGTCGAGCGATCGGCCGAGGAGGCGGCGCCCCCCTCCCCACCAGAACTGAAGCGGCGAGAGCCGCTGACTCGGAGCACCCCCATGCGCAAGTCGGGTAACGCGGTCGGCAAGCCATCCACTGTCACGGGACGAGCGTGGACACCAGGACAGCTCCTGGCGGGTCAGCGCGCACGCGTCCTCCTCGGGGTGACGCTCCCCCTCTTCACCGCCGGTCTCCTGGGCCTGTGGATGGTGGCAGCCCCGGCTCCCTCGGAGGCTCCCTCCCAGGCTTCGCCGGCTCCCCAGGCCGGCGCTCCTTCGGCCGGAAGCGCGTCGGCGCCCACCCAGGCCATGGCCTCCCAGTCCTCCTCGGGGACGCGCGCGTGGCGCCCGGGCTCGCTCTACCGGTACTCCCTGAGCGCCGACCAGAAGGTCACCTTCCGCCCCATCCAGCCCGGCGCGCAGGCGCTGCCGTCGATGCGGTTCAACCTCCGGGGTGAGTGGAACGTGGGCGTCGTCTCCGCCGACGCCGAGCGCGTCGATGCCCGGGTGAACCTGAAGCTCTCCTCGCTGTCGGTGGACATTGGCGACGGCGGTCCCCTGTCCCCCGAAGTCCAGCGCGGCCTGGCCGCGGCCCTTCAGCTGCCCTTCTTCCTCACGACCGACAAGACGGGGCTGGCGACGTTCACGCACTTCGAGCAGGGGACGGACACGCTCGTGCGCAGCATCCTCCGGAGCGTCGTGGCGAGCTCGCAGTTCGTGCTGACCGGAGCGCCGCGCGCCAACTGGAGCGCCGAGGAGTACGACAACACGGGCCGCTACCACGCCGTGTATCAGCGCCTGGCCGGCGACCGCTTCCAGAAGCGCAAGGAGTCCTACTCCCACGTGGCCTCCCCGCAGGGGCTCGAGCCCCTCAACGGACAGATCCACATCTCCGTGAACGCCGTGAGCACCTTCGAGCTGGAGCGCGACCTCTGGCCTCGCTGGCTCGAGGGACAGGAGCGCGTGGAGGTGGAGGCGGGCCAGACGATGCCCCCCACCACGTATGAGTCCTCCCTGAGCATGAAGTTGCTGGAGCACCGCCCGGACCCGACGCTCATCGGCACCTTCGCGGCGCGCCGGGCCTCGCTGAGCTCCGCCTCCATGGCCAGCTTCCAGGGCGTCGAGCAGGACCCGATGGACCAGCACCGCCAGGTGCTGCAGGGCAAGGACTTCGACACCCTGGTCCAGGAGCTGCGCTCGCTGCCGGAGGACCCCAAGGCCCGAGACGACGCGCGCACCCAGGCACTGGAGCAGCTCCGGGCGCTCTTCATGCTCCGCCCCTCGGAGGCCCTCAAGGTCCCCGGCGTCATCCGCGAAGGCATGGATCCGCTCGCGGCCAGCCCCATGCTCGGCGCGCTCTCCGCAGCCAGCACCCGCGAGGCCGTCCAGGCCCTGGCGGAGGTGACCGGCGACGCGTCCATCTCCACCGACATCCGCATGGACTCGGTGGCCGCGCTGGGCGTGGCGAAGGACCCCACCTCCGAGGGCCTGGAGGCCCTGCGTGGCGCGACGCGCGAGGCGGACGGGATGCTCCGGGACACGGCGAAGCTGGCGCTCGGCAACGCCGCCTTCCAGCTCTCCGACACGGACGCGAAGGGCGCGGAGGCCCTCATGCACGAGCTCCACAACGAGTACAGCTCCGCCGCAAGCTCCGAGCAGCAGGCCCTGGCGCTGCGGAGCCTGGGCAACACCCGCTCGCCGGACGCGCTGAGCGTCCTCGAGGAGGCGCTCCGGTCCGGGGATCCGCTGCTCCGCCAGGCCGCCATCGAGGCGCTGCGCGTCATCCCGGATCCTCGCGCCGACCAGCTCCTGGCCGAGTCCATGCTCCGGGATCCCGCCCCCGAGGTCCGCCGGGTCGCCGTCTTCGCCAGCAGCTTCCGGCCCCTGGCGCCCCTGCTCCCCGCGCTGGCGCAGGCGCTGCGCCTGGATCCCACCGACGGTGTCCGGGTGGACGTGATCCACCTGCTCGGGGAGCAGCGAGCGGCGCTGCCGGAGGCCCTGCCCCTGCTGGCCTGGGCCAGCCAGAACGATCCGAACCCGGATCTCCGGAAGGCAGCCGCGAGCTTCGTCAACCCGCCCGCGACGGGCGGCTCCGCTCCCTGAGGCCGCGCGAAGCACCCACCAATTCCCGTGCCGCATGGCGCGGCACGCACAAGCGAGGACGTCTGAATGTTCCCCAGGTTCTGGAGTGCCCTTGGCCTGATGGTGTGGGCCGCCCTGTCGCCGATGCAGGCGCAGGCGCAGCCCATCCTCACGGCTCGCTGCACGGTCGACAGTCTGAGTACGAACGCGGAGGCGGCGGCGCGGGTCGAGTGGGCTCGCAAGTGCGGGACGATCCAGAACGTCGGAGATCCGACCGCCTTCTTCGACACGGGCACGAGCTCCGCGAGTGGTGGGACGCTGAAGGACTACCTGGAGTCGGATCCCGAGAGGAACCCCGAGGGCGAGGGGGCGTTCACGGGCCCTGACTATCTCTTCAAGGTGAACGCCTCCACGGTCCTGGCCCTCTACCTGTCGGGGCCCACCTACCAGGCGGTGGATGCCGACGGGTACTTCAAGTGGTCGCGGGACTCGTGGCGCAGGAAGGGGCGCCAGCTCTACCCCACCTTCAGCACCTCGTCGGACATCACCGCCCAGGACAACATCCAGCTCTTCCCTCACAGGACGCTGGCGGACTGCATGCTCTACTTCGACAAGGAGAGCACCCAGCCGGCCTTCACGGCCTTCCATGTGAACGGCTACTGCGAGGCGGCCTGCTACACCCCCGAGCAGAAGATCCTCTTCTCCAGCGGAGAGGTCCCCATCCTCGAGGCGGTGCGGTCGCTGCGTGAGGACCTCATCACGCTGACGCCGGACTCCACGCTCGACAACCTGCGCCTGCAGCGCAACAGCACCTACAGCTACACGCGAGAGCTGCGCGACGCGGAGCAGAAGCTCTGCATCATCACCACCCAGTCGGGCGGCAAGCTGAGCGTCACCCTGGAGCACCCCGTCATCAACGGCGAGGGCCGCATCGTGCAGGCGCAGACCCTCGAGGTGGGCGACGCGCTGGTCAAGGCGGACGGCACGCTGGATCCCATCGTGGACATCCAGCGGACCACTTACTTCGGCAAGGTCTACAACATCGCGCCGGTGTCGACGGACCTGGTGTCCAACATCCTCGTGGCGCAGGGCTACCTGGTGGGCTCCGTGCGGTTCCAGAACGACGAGGCCCGCTACCTCAACCGCATCCTCCTCTACCAGTCCGTGCCAGACGACGTCCTCCCCTAGCCCACGCGAAAGCCCATGAAGATCACCCGATCTCTGTTCGTCATCGTGGGGCTCGTGACGCTGGCGTTCATCGTCGCGGCACAGGACGGCTCGGAAGACGGCGCTCCCGCGCCAACGGCCCCGCTGAAGGTGGCACTCCCCGCGCCGGCCCCGGCTCGCGACACGACGCCGCGGCGGCCCCTCCCGCCCTCCCCTCCCGCCCTGCTCGCGGCGCCCGAGGAAGTCCCGGGCGAGGAAGGAGCGCACGGCCCGTTCACCACCACGACCGACCTGCTGAAGGCGCGGATCTTCAAGGCGGCGCCGGAGCTGGCGCGCTTCGACTACTTCCGCGAGCACGTCCTGCTCGATTCCCATGCACGCAAGGACTACGAGGCGCTGCTCGCCGACACGCGGATGTACGAGCAGCTGCGCCGGACGCTGGCCTCTCCGACGGAGACCGAGCCGTCGCTGGAGTCCAGCATCGAGCGCCTGATGCGGATCGACTTCCTGCGCGAGGCGCTGGCCTGGAGGCAGAACCCCGCCCGCGAGCAGCTGCTGGCCACCGTCGAAGGCCTCCTCCTGGAGGACTCCTTCCAGCCGGGGCTGTCGCTGCACACCCGGCGCTCCATGGCCGCGACCCGGATGGAGCTCTACGAGCTCTTCGCGGACCAGGAGCCCGAGCGAGCCCGCGCCCTCGTCGAGACCGCGAAGGGAACCTCGCTCGAGAAGCTGATTCAGCACATCGCCGCACGCAACCAGCGCCGGCTCGTGAAGGAGCAGGAGCTGAGCCTTCAAGCCCAGGCGCGTCGGGCCCCCACGCCCTGAGCCGCCACGCCACCCAAAGGATTGAAAGAGGAGAACCGATGCGAAGCATGAAGCGCTGGAGCAGGTGGATCACCGCGTGTCTCATCCTGGTCTCGATGGGAGCGCTCGCCGCGCCCCCCCCGGCCGCCGGAGCAGGGCAAGCTGCTGCGGGCCTCGAGGCCCGTGAGGGGCGAGTACCTCGTCGTCCTCAAGGAGAAGCCCGCGCGGGGGCTGATGAGCATCGCGGCGCGGGCCAGCGAGGTGGCCAGGCCGTATGGCGTGCGAGTCCTCAACACCCACGAGATCGCCTTCCGAGGCTTCCTCGTCTCCGCCAGCGAGGAGCAGGCTCGGGCGCTGGCCGAGGATCCTCAGGTGGACCACGTCCAGGAGAACGGCATCATCCAGGTGGCGGGCCTCCAGACGCCGGCGCCCTGGAACCTGGACCGGCTCGATCAGGAGATGCTGCCGCTGAGCAACAGCTACGCGGCCGAGGACGCGGCGGGCGTCCACGTCTACGTCATCGACACCGGCATCCGGGCTACCCACGCGGAGTTCGAGGGGCGCGTCCAGATGGCGTTCAACAGCATCGCCAACGAGCCCGGAGATGACTTCACCGGACATGGCACCGCCGTCGCGGCGATCATTGGAGGCAAGAACTCGGGCGTCGCCAAGAAGGTCCTCCTGAAGTCGGTGAAGGCGTTCAACCAGTTTGGTGAGGCGTCGCTCGAGGAGATCGTGAAGGCCATGGAGTGGGTGAAGACCAACGCCGCCACACCGGCCGTGGTCAACCTGAGCTTCACCGCCGGGTCGGTGGTTCCCCTGCTCGATGCGGCCATGGACGCCCTGGTGTCCAATCCCGGGCTCGTGGTGGTGGTGGCGGCGGGCAACAGTGGAACCAACGCCTGCTTCTGCTCGCCGGCCGGCCTCCAGCAGGATGAGAGCCACCCCTCGCGGGAGCGCATCCTCACGGTGGGCGCGATCGACCAGGCGCATGCGCGCTGGAGCAACGGCTTCATTGGCTCCAACTTCGGACCGTGCCTGGACCTGTGGGCTCCCGGCGCGAACATCGTCTCGGCGGGCATCGCCGGTGACACGGCCACGACGATGCGCGACGGGACCTCGTTCGCCACGCCTCACGTGAGCGGCGTGGCGGCCATCCTTCTGTCCCAGGGCATCGCCCCCGCCGATGTGCCTGCTCGCCTGATCGCCGATGCGAGCGTGGGACAGGTGCAGTTGGACCCCTTCGAGCCGGGCTCCCCCAACCTGCTGCTGTACAAGCGCCCCCGGGCCACGCCCCTCGTCAACGGCGTGGCCACCACCGTGTCGGACGACACCGGCGGCCAGAAGAACTTCAAGCTGGAGGTCCCCGCCGGCCGAGCCTCGGTGGTCTTCAACATCTCCGGGGGCACGGGAGACGCGGACCTCTACGTCCGCTACGGCCAGCTGCCCGAGACGTACGCCTACCAGTGCCGGCCCCTGCGCAAGGGCAACTACGAGACGTGCACCCTGCCCAACCCGGCCCCGGGGACCTGGTTCGTCCAGCTCCGCGCCTACTCCACCTACACCACCACGCTGAAGGGCCAGTACTGAGGCCGCGAAGAGGACCATCATGCTCGAGAGAAAACTGAGGATTTCGAAGGTGTTGTCGGCCCTGGCCACGGTGCTGCTGGCGGCGTGTGGCGCTCCTCCCGACGAGGGAGGCTTCCTCCCGGAGCAGACGCTGGCGACCCAGGAGTCGGCGCAGTGCTCGGGGGTAGCCATCGGCGAGCTCACGCTGGACGGGGTGAGCTCCTACGAGGGGGAGCTGGCCGGAGCGGGAACCTGGACGGCCATCAACGGCGCCAACGGCGCGCGCATCAAGTACTTCGTCGACGGCACGCTGTACATGACCGAGGATCGCCCGGGACCGTCGGGTGAGTGGTTCTTCAGCCAGGCCGGCATCAGCTGCGGGTTGCACAGCTTCGAGGTGAAGGCCTACCCGAGAATCCTCGACAGCAATGGCGTCGACGCCACCTGCGACAACCTGCCCACGACGCTGTTCCGCAACGTCGTCCAGTTCTGCCCCAGCCTGAGCCTGGGCGGCTACCACTCGCTGGAGGTGAAGGCCGACGGCACCGTGTGGGGCTCGGGCTACAACCACTACGGTCAGCTCGGCAATGGCGAGCGGACCCAGCGCAATGCACCGGTGCGCGTGAGGGGCTTGAGCTCCGTCATCTCCGTGTCCGCTGGGGACTGGCACTCGGCGGCGGTGACGGCGGATGGGAGCGTGTGGACCTGGGGCTCCAATGCGCAAGGCCAGCTCGGGGATGGCACCAGCCACCTGCGCGCGGTGCCCAGGCAGGTGCCCGGCCTCACCGACGTCGTCGCGGTGACGACGTTCTCCACTCGAACGGTGGCGCTGAAGGCGGATGGAACCGTGTGGGCCTGGGGCTCCAATACGTACGGCCAGCTCGGGGATGGGACCACCACGAACCGTCCGATGCCCGTGCAGATACCGAGCCTCACGGGTGTCTCCGGCATCGCCGCGGGCTACCACCACACGGTGGCGGTGAAGAAGGACGGGAGCGTCTGGAGCTGGGGAAACAACTCCAGCGGGCAGCTGGGCGACGGAACCACCCTTCAGCGACTGGCGCCCGTGCAGGTGACGGGCATCAGCGAAGCCCGCGCTGTCACCGCGGGCTACTACCACACGGTCATCCTGAAGAGGGATGGCACCGTGTGGGGTTGGGGCAGCAACAGCAACGGCGAGCTGGGAAATGGCACCACCACCCACAGCACCTTCCCGGTGCAGGCGATGAACCTCACCCAGGTCGTCGAGCTCGCGACCGGTGGTTTCCACTCCCTGGCCAAACGGCAGGATGGCACCTTGTACTCCTGGGGCTACAACATCAACGGGCAGCTGGGCATCGGGAACATGACGAACAGCACCGCGCCGATGCAGGTGCCAGGGATGACCGGCGTCAAGATGATCGGCGCTGGAGGCAGCCACTCGATGGCCCAGAAGCGCCCGATCATCGTGACGAGCCCTCACACCCTGTATGCCTGGGGCTACAACTTCTACGGCCAGCTGGGAGATGGGACCTCGACGCAGCGCCTCTCTCCCTCGGCCGTCATGCTCACCGGCATCATCACGACGGCGGGTGGCTATGGGCACTCGGTGGCGGTGGGGAAGGGCGGAGCGATGTGGACGTGGGGCTACAACGGCCTGGGCGGGCTCGGCAACGGGACGACCACCAACAGCTCCACGCCCGCGCAGGTGGCGGGCGTGAGCGGCGTCATCGACGTGGCCTCGGGCACCTACCACTCGCTGGCGCTGAAGGCGGACGGCACCGTGTCCTCCTGGGGCTACAACTACTACGGCCAGCTGGGCGACGGGACGGCCAACAACGGACTCTCACCGCAGAGCGTGCCGGGGCTGGACGGCGTCGTCTCGGTCGCCGCGGGCGGCCACCACTCGGTGGCGCTGAAGGCGGACGGCACCGTGTGGGCCTGGGGCTTCAATGCGTACGGTCAGCTCGGTGATGGGACGCTCACCTCGCGCTCCCTGCCGGTGCAGGTCCCCGGCTTGAGCAACGTCGTCTCCATCGCCACCGGCGACTACCACACGGTGGCGCTGAAGGCGGACGGCACCGTGTGGGGCTGGGGCTACGGCTACTACGGGCAGCTGGGCAACGGGACGACCGTCAATCGCCCGTCGCCCGTGCAGCTCTCCGGGCTCAGCAATATCGTCTCGGTCGCCGCGGGCAGCTACCACACGATGGCGCTGACGGCGAGCGGCACGGTCCTGGCCCTGGGCTACAACAGCACTGGCCAGCTCGGCGATGGGACGACCGCCAACCGCCTGTCTCCCGTGCAGGTCTCCGGACTGAGCAATGTCATCGCGCTCGCCGCGGGCAGCTCCTTCACGACGGCCTTGAAGCGGGATGGAACCGTGTGGGCCTGGGGCTCCAATGGATACGGCCAGCTGGGCGATGGGACGACCGTCCAGCGCACCACGCCGACGCAGACGCTCTTCAGCTCCGTCGTGGATCTCTCCGTGGGCGCCTACTACACGATGGCGCTGAGCAAGGACGCCCTCGTCCGAGCCTGCGGCCACAACTCGTATGGCCAGCTCGGCGACGGAACGACCATGAACCGGTCGACCCTCGGGCAGGTCACGAACCTGCCGGGCAATGGTTCGATCGTCGTCGTGCCGCCTGGTGACCTGGGATGAGCCGTCCCTGAATCCAGTGGACGTGAGTCTTTCTCGCTGGAGTGGAGGGTGTTCTCTCGGCTTGACCTGGAGTGATACCTTCCCGTTCCACCTGTGGTTCCGGATCCGGAGGACACGCGCCTGGCATCGCTGGTCAGCACGACTCCGGATCCGGAGGTCCATCAGCCCACGCTCCGAAGAAAGCTCGTCTTCCTGTCGGGGAGCGACGCGGGCCGCAGCGTCTCGCTCCAGCTCCAGAGCTACCGGCTGGGGACGGATCCGGCGTGTGACATCGTCCTGAAGGACCGGAAGGTGTCTCGGCAGCACCTGTCGCTGGAGGTCCGCGAGGATCGGGTGCTGGCGAGGGACCTGGGCTCTCGCAACGGCTCGTTCTGCGAGCGCATGCGCTTCACCGAGCTGGAGGTGCGGCTGGGCGCCATCCTGCGGCTCGGCGACACCGAGCTGAAGATCGTCCCGGAGGACTCGCGGGAGATCGTCATCCCGCTCTCCTCGGACACGCGGTTCGGCGGGCTGGTGGGGGGCAGCCGGAGGATGCGCGAGGTCTTCACCCTGCTGCAGCGGCTGGCCGCGGGGGATGCGGACGTGCTCATCCAAGGAGAGACGGGCACGGGCAAGGAGCTGTGCGCGGAGGGCATCCACACGGCGAGCCCCCGGAACAAGGGGCCGTTCAGCATCGTGGACCTGGCGGGGATTGCTCCCTCGCTGGTGGAGTCCGAGCTGTTCGGCCACGTGAAGGGAGCGTTCACGGGAGCCCAGGCCGACCGGGCCGGAGCCTTCGAGCGGGCGGACGGAGGCACCGTCTTCCTGGACGAGGTGGGCGATCTCCCGCTGGAGCTCCAGCCGCGCCTGCTGCGAGTGCTCGAGCGGCGGCAGGTGAAGCGGGTGGGAGCCAACGACTACCGCACGGTGAACGTGCGGGTGGTGGCGGCCACGCACCGGGACCTGGAGGCCGCCGTGAAGGAGGGACGGTTCCGGGAGGACCTGTTCCACCGGTTGGCGGTGCTGCACGTGACACTGCCGCCGCTGCGCGAGCGGCCCGAGGACATCCCGCTGCTGGTGGACACGATGCTGGAGCGGATGAGCAAGCCGCCGAGCGCGCTGTCGGAGCAGACGCGGGCGCTGCTGACGCAGTACCCGTGGCCCGGCAACGTGCGCGAGCTGCGCAACGTGGTGCAGCGGGTGGTGAACCTGGGAGAGCAGGCGCTGCCGGAGATGTCGCCCACGGGGACGCCCGTGCCACTTCCGCCCGGGCCCGAGCTGGATCTGCCCTTCAAGGAAGCCAAGGAGCGCCTCATCGAGGGCTTCGAGCGCGACTATTTGAAGAACCTGCTGGAGCGCTGCGAGGGCAACATCTCGCGGGCGGCGCGCGAGTCGGGCATCGCCCGCATCTACGTGCGCAAGCTGCTCAAGAAGCACGGGCTGCACGGACACGAGAAGCCGGAGTAGGCGAGGACGCGGGTTCGATTCCCGCCGCCTCCATCCCGAGAAGCCCAGCAATTTTATTCCGCGCGCGATACGCACGGACACCAAGCGGGCTCAGCGTGGTGGGGCCGCTCAACGGCAGCAGACATGGTCGAGGCTCGCTTGCTGGCCCCACTGGAGTGTGCGTGCGTCCAGGCTCGCCTGCTGGGCCCGTCGAGCCCTCGCGCGTCGGACACTGGCCGCTGGGCCCGTGGCGTCGAGCACGCTCTAGTTCGGCGGTGTGATGCCTGCTGCTGCCGCTACCGCGCGCGCGTGGGCTATGCCCTGCAACCCTTCTCTACGTAGGTAGTGACTCTTGCGGATGCGCTTGAGCATCCCCTCGACTTCCTCAAGCATGGCGAACGCCTGCCGGGCTCGCTCTGGGAAACGGGGCAATGATTGGACGAAGAGGCACGCCACATGAATCCGGTGGGTCATGTCCGCGTAGCCGAGCCGTTGAATCCGGCGCAAGAGTGCGCCGAATTCGTCCCAGCCAGCCCTACTCGCGTATGCCTCCGTGATGAGCTCTTGCAGGGTAATCCGCTGGATGTGGCGGCGTTCAGCGGGACTCTTCGCCTCCCGCATCAGTCCTTCCGCCTGCTCGAGCACCGCGCGCTTGTGCTCCGCGTAAGGCACCTTGGCCTTCATCAGCTTGATTGAGAGATCATCGCGCCGCTTCGCTACGCTCTGCCACCAATCTGCACGCGTGCTCCGCACACTCACCCCCCGGGGCAAGGATGCCCGTTGAACTCTGCTGGCCATTGGCCCGTGCGCCTACAGATGCGCGAACAAGATTGGCACAGGCTCTCCCCGTATACACGGGGCTCCTTCATCCCCGCGAAATAGTCCGTACACCTGACGTAGTGCTCTGTACAGCGCTCGCGCCACTTCTCGTATTCCTCCGGGGTGGGGTTGGGCGGAATGAACGGCTCCGGGCTTCTCTTGGGGGCGGGTTGGTTCTTGGGGTTGGGCTTTCGACTCGCCGAGGGCTCCTGCTTATTGGATGCCTCGGGCCTCGCGCGCTCACGGGATGCCCTCCGCTCGTATGCATCCAACCCCTCTTTGATGGCAACTGCCACCACCACGGTCCCAATAACAATCACTGCTCCAGTTACGACTGCCGGCGACGCAAAGATGCAGAGCGCTACGCTCATGGGCACGGCAGCCGCAGCCGCAGGCGCAGAGGCGACAGCGCATTTCCCTGTGACATCACGAAATCTGACCCTGTCGTGCTCGAGCGCGTGAAAGCATCTCTCCGCCAGGAACAGCCATTCGTTAGAAGCTTCGCGCACCACGCAATGCCCGTCGTCCGTCCAGGGGTACTGCGCTGCTCGCTGAAGGTTGGCGAATCTCGGACTCGGGTCCTCCTCTTCCCCGAAGCTCGGATCCGTCGTGGCGCAGGCCGAGAGCAGGAGCAGGAGTGTGCAGCAAGTTCGGAAACGCATGGCCACGTCCTTTCATGCAAGCGAGGTGCTGCGAGTCAAGGCTGCGGGGGCTTCCGCTAGCCGCGACGCTGAGAAACGACCCGCGTATCTACCGACTCTTGCTGAAGCTGAAAGCCAAGCGCTTCGAGATCGAAGTGGCTCACTGGGTATAGGCCTCCACGGGGGCCCTGTCTGCGGGTTCGATTCCCGCCGCCTCCGTCCCCATGATGCCCGGAGATGAGCAGGTGGCGAACCTTCCCCTCCCGGCATGAGCAATATAGCGTCGGCGCCCCTGCGGGTGGGCTCCCGGAAGAAGGGGAACATGAGGCTCCACGCATTCTGGCTGCTGCTGTGCACACTCCTCTCTGCCTGCGCCACAGGCCCGGCGCCACGTCATGACGAAGAGCCGTCAGAGGAGTCGGTGTCCTCCTTCGAGGAGGGCTGTGAGCGAGACACCTCCGTCGTCCTGCTGTGCTCGGAGAGTGACTGTGGCTTCTTCTATTGCCGCGACCTCGATCTGGAGCCGGGTGGCCTGCAACTCACGCGTGGCGGGGGCGGTTTCTTTGCACCACCGGCCGCGCCGGGTGGGCGGCCTCACCGCTGGTGGAGCCGTTCCTGGCTGCGCCGCAATGCGAACCCCATCCTCACCTTCCGCCTCCACCCTTCACAGGCCCCCAAGCCGCCGCTCGCGCAGCTCCCTCCTGGCCGCTATGTCCGCCACCACATCTTTCCGCGAGCATCCGATCTGGCCTCATGGTTCAGAGAGCGAGGGGTGGACATTCACGGCTTCTCCCTGGTGATTCCGGAGCACGTGCACCACCGTATCCACAGCGGTGGCCCCAGAGGTGGACTCTGGAACGCAGCATGGAGGCAATTCAAGGATGCCAACCCTCATGCGAGTCCGCCGGAGATCTACTGGCATGCGGGAGAGCTGATCCATCGCTTCGAGCTGATCGGCCCCGTCGTCCCCTACTACAAGCGGCGCCTCTGAGACAAAACGAGGGCGGAAGCATGAAGAGGTTCTATTGGATCCGGGAGGACGAGACGTCAGGACATACGGGAGATCTCCATGCCACATACCCATGGGGGCTCCCCGGTGTCCGGTGCCCTACCTGCGGTGTGACATGGAGCGCTGGTGTCGAAGCCTACCCCAGTGTGGATCTATCGGGGCTGCCGAATCACCACGAGTACGAGGAGCCCAGGCCCGAACCCTTTGAGGAGTTCGCGCGCCTTCGCGAGTTGGTGCGTCCCCTGGTGCCTCCAGGTACGCCGTTGGAGCCAGGCACCAAGTTCGGTCCCTTGACGGGGACGGCCAGCGGTAGCTTCGGGCAGTTCTTCCTCCAAAACCCCTGGACGCTCTACCTGCGCGCGGAGACTCTGGCCGCGCTCCAGAGAGAAGGCGTCCAAGGATTGAAGGGTTGTCCCACCCGGTTGCGTTTCCGGAAGAAGCACCCGCCAGAGCTGCTGGAGTTGGAGATCCACCCGCACGGCCGGCTTCATCCGGAATGCCTCCCAACCGATGCGCCCTCCACCTGCGCGATGTGCGGCCGGATCCCCTTCCGGCGTCCGGACAGCCTCGCTCTGGATGTCGCGACGCTGCCGGCCCATACGGACCTGTTCCGGCTGGTGGATTTTCCGACGGTGATCCTGTGCACCGAGCGCTTTGCGGAGGCCGCGAGGCACCTGGAGCAACAAGACCTCCTTCTCCGGGAACTCCCTCTCAAGGGATGAACCCCCGACTCTCCAGAATGGCGTGCGCCCCTCGCTTCCACTCCGTATCTCCCGGGACCACGTTTCCACCGGGGATCAGTAGGTGAACTGTCCCGTGACGGCGAAGTGATCGGACAGGTCCGCGAACTTGAACCCGGTGTCACGAATCGGGAACACATACCAACTGAAGGAGGCGGGATCCGCGTAGTCGTGGCCCGTCGTGGGAGCGCTCATCGGCTGCACCCAGTCGATCGTCTCCATGCTGCCGTTGTTATGATAGAAGTCGAGCCGTGAGTCGCGGCTGTAGGGGTAGTACTGCGTCCCCGTTTGATGTCCGTAGCTCTCGAGCGGGAAGGTGCCGGTGTACTGAACGTTCACGCCCAGCCCCGTGAACTCCCCCGTCTTCCCGTTCGAGTTCAGGTCCCCTGCAAGAATGACGCGGGCCCCATCCGGAATCTCCGAGGTGGTGTTCAGATAGCTCGCCATCTCCGCCAACTGCTCCTTGCACACGGAGATGTTGGATGAGGTGTGCGTCGCCACGAGGTAGTAGTCCTGCGAGGCCCCGCCAGAGCTCTTGGTGACCTTGACGGCGATGAAACCCTTCTCCTCATCGCTGTTCCGCTCTGCGTAGGTCCGGTTCTCGATCATGGTCAGGGGGTACTTGCTCAAGATCACCACCCCTCCTGTCTCTTCCTCGTTTCCGTTGACCGCGATTCCACTGACGAACTGGCTGATGTACGGGAACGCGCCGTTGGCGCCTGCGTACTTGCTGTCTCCGTTCGGGCTGCTGCCGGTGCCGCTCTTGGAGTTCGCGTAGCTGTCGTTCTCAATGTGGTCGTCACCGGTCGAGGTCCTGTTTCCCGTCCACAGATACGCGGCGAGCTCCAGGCCGTCGAAGCAGTCCGCTTCGCGCAGGTTCATCTCCTGGAGGACCAGCACGTCCGTGTCGAGCTGCTCGAGCACCGTGGCCAGGCTCTCGCTGCGGTCACAGCGCTCCGGCTTGCTCCCGGTGCCGAGGAACGTGTTGTAGCTCGTCACCGTGAGTGTGTGGATGTTGCTCGCGTCACGCGTGGGGCCTCGCTCCGAGAAGGAGTTCGTGCCAATCGTGACGTAGACGCCTGACTCCTTGTAGCTGTCGCGGCCAAAGAGGTTCACGACGACCGGCACACCGCAGAAGCTCAGGAGCTTGTCGACGCCCGTGGAGCTGAACGCGCCACCGTTCGCGGAGAGGCTTCCATCTCCACTGATCTGGATCTCGTGGGTGGTCGCGCATCCGTTCCTCGCCAGCATGAAGCGCCACTTGTCACCGCTCTTCAGGCAGTTGGCCGTGTCATCGACGTTGAGCACCTCCACCATGTCACCCGCACTCACCGCCACGTTCGCCGTGCCACTCGTGTAGTGGTAGTCCGTGCCCGAGGTGGTGCACCCCGAGGTCGAAGCGATCTGGCTGATCGCCTGGATCGTGAAGTCCGAGGTGCTGTTATTGCGGAAGAAGGAAGCGTGCCCGTGGTCCGGAATCCAAGCATCCACTGCCCAGGCGCTCGCAGGCAGCAGGCAGAGGAGCGCGAAGAAGAAAGCGGTGGCCCGGAGACGCGCGCTGGCCGTGCTGGGCATGGGGACGCTGCTCTTCCTCGCTGTGCTCTGCTGCATGACGCACCTCTTCTGGGGATGGGGTGGAAGCCTCCCGCTCCTCTCGGAGCCGGGATGCCCTCCCTCAGAGCAAGGGGTGTGCCGCTGGGGCCGTCACGTCATGACGCCGCGCAAACGGGCCTCTGGTTCCTGTTTCGCGCGGAATCCGCATGCCGACCTGCGGAACCCGCACGTTTCATCGAGAGAGAAGCCCAGGTCCCGCTTCCAGGATGAACGCGGGAGCGTCCAGGCTGGATGCAGGCTCGCATAGGGGACCTTGCCAGGTGAGCCCCACGTCCTCGAGCAGCACCCACCGCTCCCGCCGCTCCCCACCTCGCTGTCTGGATTCAGGAACTCAGGCCTCGTTGCGCTTCATCTTTCAGGGCTTGTCGAGGCATGCTTGCCACCGTGTCGAGACGCTCCCGGCTCACCTTCACGCTGCTGGCCTCCGTGCTCCTGCACGCCGTGGTCTTCGGCCTGCTGCTGCGGGTGCAGCCCGCGGCTCCTGTGCTGAGGGCAGCGTCGCCGGGCGCCGTGGAGGTGGAGCTCGTCCATCCACCTGCCGAGCCGATCGCCCCGCCTGTCCCCGAACCCGCAGTGCAGCCGCCCGCTCGCATGAGCGCCCAGCCCTCGCGCAGGGCACAGCGTCAGATGCCGCCGCCACCCCATGCCCAACCGCGTGAGGAGGTGGCCGTCCCCGAGAGCGCTCCACCGGCCAGCGCGGCGGCGCAGGCCCCCGAGGAGCCTGCAAGGCCCCGGAGCGATAGCCTCAGGGCCGAAGATGTCCCACGCGCCGCGCCCCCGCTGACACTGCTGCCCAGGAACTTCCCGGGCGGAGTGCCAGTCGAGGAGCCGCCATCCCGAGGACGAACCATTCGCAACCTGCCAGGAGAGGCACCGGATCCGCGGGCCGTGGCGGAGTACCAGGCGGAGGAGGCGAAGGCGCGGGTGGAGGGGTGGGTCTCGGACACGCTCGCGGAGGCACGGGCGAGCCGGGGCGCGACCACTCCGTACTTCCGCCATCTGCAGGTCACCATCGCCCAGGAGCTGGTGGATCCCCCGCCGCTGAACATGGAGCAGTTCGGCGAGAAGATGAAGCGTCAGCAGGTCGAGGCCGTCCAGCGCTTCGGCAAGACGGGGAGCCCCGTGGTCGCCCCCGAGAAGCGTGAGCATCGCCTCGAGCAGCGGAACCGGCTGCAGGCGGCGGTCGAGGCGGGGCGCGCGACGAACATGTACATGGTGGATGTCACCGCTCCCGTGCTCGCGCTCGCGGCGGTGGTCGAGGTCTGGCAGGAGCCCGACGGCAAGCTCCGCGAGCTCAAGGTGATCGAGAGCTCGGGCGATCCGACCTTCGATGCCTGGGCGGTCTCCCGGCTGAGCAAGGCCCTCGCCAGGACTGGCGAAGCGCCTGACGCGGGAGTGGGAATCCGCGACGAGGGCATCCGCAGCCGCTGGCGGTTCGAGGAGTATCTCGGCAATCCCCGGGTGCGGATCCACCTGATCGGCGTCTACTGATCCGGACCCTCGCTGAAGAACACCGGCTCCTCTCGCCGCGAGCGTGCCAGGAACGGGTGAGGATCCTCGTGCTGGGGAGACTCGAACGGGTGGTACTCGGAGCCGAGTCCCAGAGGAGTGTTGGTGCTGGACATATGTGCGCTCACCTTCCTGGCGGCTCGAAGCCGCGCCGTTGCTCACCGAGCACGGGCTGACACGCGGTTGGAAGACGACCCGTCGTCACGCCGGGCGGGCGCGTGCCGCTTCCGCCTTGCCCATGAGCCACTGCAGGCCCGCCAGGTGCTGCTGGTCGTGGCTGCAGAGGTAGTGGATCAACCCGCGCACCGTCACCGGGCCGTAGCCCTCGAACGAGCCGACCCGAGCCAGCTGCGCGTCGCTCAACGGCCGGAGCAGCTCCATCGTCGCTCGGCGAGCCTCGCGGAACGCGGCCAGGACGGCCGAGGGCTCCGCGGCGGCATAGTTGCGCTCCTTCACCAGCGCATAGGTGTCCAGCGAGGCCAGCACCGGCTCGGTCTCCTTCAACAGCCGGCGGAAGCGCACGTGGTAGCCGTCGACTTCGATGTCGCGCACGTGGCAGAGCTGCTCCAGCGCCGTCAGGTTCTCGCTGGGGCACCCCTCCCACGAATCGGGGGCCCAGCGCGTCAGCTCGCGCGGGAACGCGCGGTAGAACTCCTCCAGCTGCGAGGGGAATGCCTCCAGGGCGGAGAGGGTCATGGCAATCATGATCGTTCCAGGCTCCAGCGCGGCGTCGTCGCGGCCCATGCTACCTCTCTGGCGTCAGAGATCCGCGGACTTCAGACATCCACTTCGAGCTCGCCTGGGACGGGCCAGGGCCAGGCTGTCGCAAGGCCCCCGCGCGCTGGCCCGCGCGGTAGACTGTCGAGCCAGTCCCTGGTCAAGGAGCACCCATGTTCTGGTATCGGAACGTACAGTTCATCGCGTACTCCCTGGATACGAAGCCCGGCTACGGCACGGGAAGGTATCTGGCGCTGACGAACCCCACGACGGATGTGACCACGCGCTGCGCGGTGATGGAGGCCGCGGCCAGAGCGGCCCGGCTCCGCGCGGACAGCAGCAGCTACTGCCTGAAGGTCTTCGTGGCCCCGGAGTTCTTCTTTCGTGGCCACAAGGGCGCCTACGATCTGGACACCTACCAGACCGTGCTCACGGGCCTGCGCGCCTGGGCGAGCGACAGCGAATGGAAGCACTGGATCTTCGTCTTCGGCACCGTCATGGCGACCTTCGACAACGAGTCCGGGGGCACGGAGATCCTCAACGTCGCGCTGGTCCACCAGGGCGGCGCGGGTGTCGAGGGCACCCGCGCCATCGTCAAGGAGAACCTGCTCGAGGGAGATCTCCTCCAGCTCTCGCAGCTCACCCACGCCAGCCCCGTGGGGGCGCTGACCTTCGACAACGCCGTCGGAGTGAAGACCGCCGATCAGTTCCTCAACGCGACCAACCGCGGCGACGGGGCGGAGCTTCAGAAGTGGGGTTTCGATGGCCGCGGCATCTTCGACATGGCGGGCGTGCGCTTTGGCATCGAGATCTGCGCCGACCACCTGGGCGGGCGCCTCCAGCTCTCGCCCACCGCCAAGGGTGACTGGCAACCCCAGCTGCAGGTCGTCACCGCGTGCGGAGTCCAGGGGCTCGTCGCGATGAACACCGTGGCCTCGACGGGCGGCTACATCTTCCTCAGCGATGGCTTCTTCGAGGATGGTGAAGGTGGAAGGACGAGCCTCTCGAAGGTGACGACGGCGAAGCCCTCCAAGGAGAAGTCCGCCGTCCTCCAGGACATCGGCGTGCAGACGACGGTGAAGATGGCGGGCAAGCTCGCCGGACAGTGGAACCAGTGCTTCTCCCAGCCCGGAGAGGTGCGCCTCTATCCACCGCAATACATCCCCTGGGCGAAGAAGGCGTAGCCCGAGCCTCTCCGTCTCGAAGCAGACAAGCGGGATGGCGGCTGCCGGGCGGCTCGGCCTCGATTCATGGATCCGCTAGTATCCCCCCGCGTCGTCAGCGGGGCCTGTGGCGGCGGCTCGCAGTCGGGAGAAGTCCATGAGCGAAGCCGAGCGGCCGGAGAAGGCACTCCGAGGCTCCTTCAGTTCCGAAGTAGTGGCCGCCGGTGGCGGCACGGACTTCTGCCCAGGACGCGGAGAGGCGGTTCCAGGCACGCTGCCGTATACGACGCCGCCGGAGGAAGTCCTGCCACCCACCCTGCCCGAGCCCGGGCAGACGATGCTCGGCCGCTACACGGTGCTGCGGCAATTGGGCCAGGGCTCCATGGGCGTCGTGCTGTCGGTGTACGACGCGCGGCTGGACAGGCGTGTGGCGCTCAAGCTGCTACGCGCCTGGAGCGGAGTGAGCTCGCGCGCCGACGAGGAGCAGGGCCGCTTCCTGCGCGAGGCGCAGGCGATGGCTCGGCTGAGCCACCCGAACGTGGTGGGGGTGTACGACGCGGGCCGGCTGGAGGACGGCACGCTCTTCATCGCCATGGAGCACGTCGAGGGACAGACGCTGCGCCAGTGGCAGCAGGGCCGCAGCTGGAAGGAAGTCCTCGCCCAGTACCGCGCCGCGGGGAAAGGGCTGGCGGCGGCCCACGCGGCGGGGCTCATCCACCATGACTTCAAGCCAGACAACGTGCTGGTGGGAGCGGATGGGCGAGCCCGCGTGACAGACTTCGGGCTGGCCCGGCTGGGCCCAGGCCCAGGGGACAACGGCAGTCTGGAGCCAGGGCTGCCATCCCTGGCGGCGGGCTCGGGGGCGACGGCGCCGCTGACGCTCCGAGGCGACCGGTGGATGGGGACGCCCGCGTACATGGCGGAGGAGCAGTTCCAGGGGCACCGGGGGGACGCGCGCAGCGACCTGTATGCCTTCTGCGTGGCGCTCTACGAGGCGCTGTATGGAAGGCTTCCATATGAGGGGACCACGGTGGCGGAGCTGCGCGAGGCGCAGCGGACCGGAAAGGTGCGTCCTCCCGAGGGAGCACCTGTCCCGACGTGGGTGGCGCGCACGGTACTGCGAGGCCTGCGGACCGAGCCGGCGCAGCGCCCCTCCTCGATGCCGGAGCTGTTGAGGGCGCTGGCGGCGGACCCGGAGGTGAAGCACCGCGAGCGGATGAGGCGGGGGGGCGTGACGAGCGTGATGCTGGTGCTGGGGGTGCTGGCGGTGTGGGGGTGGGCGGGCCAGCAGCAGCGGTGCGAGGGGCTGCGGCAGCGGCTGGCCGGTATCTGGGACGAGGCCGTGAAGCAGCAGGTGAGGCAAGCGCTGGTGGCCACCGGGCTGCCGTACGCGCCGGAGACGGCGGAGCGGGTGGTGAAGGGGCTGGAGGCCTACGCCGGCGAGTGGGTGAAGCAGCGCACCGAGGTGTGCCTGGGCGTGACGCACGAGGGCGAGGCGCGAGCCGAGAGCTTGTTGCTGCGCCAGGAGACGTGCCTGGAGCGGCGGCGCAGCCAGCTGCATGCGCTCACGGAGCTGCTGTCCCAGGCGCCGGATGCGGAGCTGGTGAGCAAGGCGGTGCAGACGGTGCAGGCCCTGCCGCCGCTGGAGTACTGCGCCGACGCCAAGGCCCTGGCGGCCGCGGTGCCTCCGCCCGAGGAGCCCTCGGTGCGCGCGAAGGTCGAGGCGCTGCAGGAGGAGGTGGACCGACTGGAGGTGCTGCTGGCGGCCGGCAAGTTCCAGCGGGGCGCGGCGCGCGCGGATGAGCTCGTGCCTCAGGTGGAGCCCGTGGGATATGCGCCGTTGCTCGCGCGCACCCTGCTGCTGTCTGCCGAGCTGCGCAGCGAGGCGGGCGACTACAAGGGCGCGGAGGAGCGGCTGCATCAGGCCATGACCGCGGCGGCCAGAGGCAAGGACATGGCGACACTGGCCCGCACCTGGAGCGCGCGCGTCTCGGTGGTGTACCGCATGGGGCGCCTCCAGGAGGCGCTGTCGCTGCGGCCCACGCTGGAGCAGCTCGTGGAGCTGGCGGATGACGACCGGATCCGCGCCTCCGCGCTCACCAGCCTCGGTGGCGTGCTGTACAAGCTGGGGAGGTATGAGGACGCCCTTCGGGAGTACGAGGCCGCGCTGGCCCTCCGACAGCAGGTGCTGGGCCCCGACCACCCAGAGGTGGCCGACTCCTTCAACAGCCTGGGCACCGTGCTCTCGCGGCAAGGCCAGTACGCCAAGGCACGCCAGCTGTCCGAGCACGTGCTGGCCATCCGGGAGAAGGTGCTGGGCCCCGAGCACCCGGGCGTGGCCTCTGCGCTCAACAACCTGGGTGCCGACCTGCGAGACCTGGGCCTGTATGAGGAGGCGCGCGCCGCCTTCGCGCGCTCGCTGGCCATCCGCGAGAAGGAGCTGGGCCCCGAGCACCCGAGGGTGGCCGGCTCGCTGAACGTCCTGGCGATGGTCCTCGGAGACCTGGGCCACTACGAGGAGGTGCGCGCCGCCGCCGCGCGCTCGGTGGCGATCCGGGAGAAGGTGCTCGGCGCCGAGCATCCGGACACCGCCGCTTCGCTCGACATCCTGGGACTCGCCCTCCTGAGCCTGGGCCGCGTGGAAGAGGCGCACGCCATCCTCGTGCGTGCTCTGGGAATCCGGGAGAAGGCCCTGGGCCCCGAGCATCCGGATGTGGTCCCCTCGCTCAACAACATGGGGCTCGTCCTCGGAGAGCTGGGCCGGCACGAGGAAGCGCGAGCCACCATCGCGCGTGGGCTGGCCCTGCGCGAGAAGGTATTGGGCTCCGAGCACCCGAGCCTGGCGTTCTCACTCGCCCACCTGGGGCTCGCCCTCAAGGAGCTGGGAAGGTACGAGGAGTCGCATCGCATGTACTCCCGGGCGCTGCGGCTGCGAGAGAAGGGGCTCGGAGCCGAACACCCGCGCGCCGCCTCGATGCTCGAGAACCTCGGGAGCCTGCTGGTGGCCATGGGCAGATATGAGGAAGCCCGGCAGTTGGGTGAGCGCTCCCTGTCCGTGCGGCTGAAGGCGCTGGGCCCGAAGCACCCGGACGTCGCCGTCTCGCTGAGCACCGTGGGGGATGCGCTGCGGGGCCTCGGCCGCTCCGCCGAGGCGCGAGCGCAATACACGCGCGCCATGGCGCTGCAAGACCAGGTCTTGCCGTCAAACCATCCGGAGCGTCTGGGCCCGCTGCTGGGGATGGGCCTGCTCTCGCTCGCCGAGGGCAACCCCGCCGAGGCCCAGACGTGGCTGGAGCGGGCGCTGGCGGTTGCGACCGTGGCGAAGCGCGCGCGGGTCCAGTTCCCGCTGGCCCAGGCGCTGTGGGAGGGCGGCAAAGAGAAGTCACGCGCCGTGGAGCTGGCCACCCAGGCCCGGGAGTTCTGGAGCCGTCAGGGCCGCGCCTCCGATGCCAAGCGCGTCTCCCGATGGTTGGCGGCCCGACTTCAGTAGATCAACCCCAGCGCTCCAGCCGCCCACGCGCGGCATGCCCCGTGAGCGACATGCAGCGCGGGAGGAGCCAGCCACTGCCCCAAGGCAGCCAATGGCGCCCCTCCCGCACACAGCGCATCAGCGACGGGCGGTCAGCGAGCCCTGCTCGAGGCTGTTCTGGTAGTCATTGCGCCAATGAGCCGGCAGCCTGGCGAACACCTGCGCCGTGTAGTCCGGGCTGTTCTTGAACTCATACGCACGCTGCATGGCCAGGTCTCCCACGAGGAAGCCATTGGCATACATCGTGCTGCCCTTCGGGTAGCGGCTGTAGGTGAGCTTGCTCGTGTCGAGCTTCAGGTTGTACACCGTGCCGTGGTACATCTCGCGGCCCGCCTTCACGAGCGTGG
This sequence comes from Hyalangium gracile, assembly GCF_020103725.1. Lineage (NCBI taxonomy): Bacteria > Pseudomonadati > Myxococcota > Myxococcia > Myxococcales > Archangiaceae > Hyalangium > Hyalangium gracile. Next base: position 222,837 of record NZ_JAHXBG010000001.1, read on the forward strand.
AGACGCCGGAGTCGGTGAGCACCTTCTGGCCCGCGCTCAGCTCCTCGGCCCACACCACGCCGCGATCCGGCGTCACCACCGGGTGGCTCGCGGTGAGCAGCAGATCGTGCCCCGCGTCATCCTCGAGGCGAACCATGGGGATGCGCTCGATTCCCACCGAGGTGTCCACCACGTTCAGCGCGACCCCTGCGTTGTCCGTCACGACGTGGGTCCCCTTCGTGATGCTCTCGACGGGCGCCGTCTTGCCGTCAGCCATCTCGATCTGGGTGCCCTCCGCCAGGCAGCTCCACACGGTCTGGATCTTCGGCAGGCACGTCATCGACGCGGACGAGCTGAGCGAGGGAGTCGAGGCGAGGGCTGCCGTCTGCTTGACGACGCGGTTGTTGCGGTTCAGCTCCACGCTGATGGAGAGGAAGAGATCCACGTCCTGATAGCGCGTGAAGAGGACGCCATCGAAGACGCCCAGGTGCTGCGGGATGGACCAGGTGACCCGAGCCGGGTTCGTGGGATCGATCTGGAGGTAGTCGGCGAACGAGCCGAAGGTCATCTCGTGCGGGCCACCGCCCTCCTCCACCAGCTTGGCGTAGCTGGCGGCCTTGTTGATGCTCAGCACGGGGAAACCGAACGTCATAGAGCCCTGGAGCGGAATCTGCACCTGGCGGCGGCCAACCAGCGGGTAGTCACAATCGCCATAGTTTCTGTCCAGGCAGATGGTGACGATGCCATCCTTCGGATTCGGAGCGAGATCCTGGGGGTGGATGATGTTGCAGCCAGGAGCCGCCAGGGTGGTGATGCCCGTGAAGACGGCTTCCTCCTGACCATCCACGGAGACGATGCTCGCGGAGTCGACGTACAGGCTGTCCGCCAGCGCCAGCCGGGTGGGAAGCGGTCCCTTGGCCTGGGCCCAGAGCTTGCGCCCATCGCCATACACCTCGCCCCAGCCGTAGTCGGACAGCTGCTCGCTCTGGTTCTCATTCCAGACAATCACGTCGAGGAAGCTGTAGTCAGACCCGTTCTGGATGGTGGAGAAGGCAGAGGCCTCGAAGGACTTCCCGTCCGCGCTCACCAGCACGCTGCCGATGAGGTGATCCTTCGGCTGGTTGGGCTCGCCGGCCATCATGGCCACGCCCTTCTTGCGCGCCAGATGCCGCTGCCGGATGGAGTCGATCATCGAGAAGAACTGGGGGAACTTGTCCGGCGTCTTCCCCGAGGCGGAGACGCGGGCCCGCAGGAAGCGGTACTGCGCGTCATCCGCCAGGTCGAGCTGGATGGAGCCCGTAGCGCTCCTGGCCGCCAGCTGGCGGACGTGGTCCACGTCGGCGCGCAGCAGGGAGGTCGAGGTGAGCAGCTGCGTCTGGCTGCTCCCATTCTCGGGAGTGCCTTCCTTCTGACACCCCGCCTGGGTGAAGCCCAGAGCGAGCAGGACCATGGGGAGGCGAAACCTACGGGGGGGATTCCATGCCATGATGACTGTTTCCTTCCAATGACAGCGTAAGGGCTGCTTGATCATCATCCCGACTAGCTGGAAAACCCCGCTTATATGACATAGCAAAGACTCTCAGTGCAAGTGGTCAGGGCGAAAATTTTCGCTTCACGCGAAAGTGACGGAGCCGGCACGTGACGGTCTTCCTGGAAGAGCTGCCACCGCGAGCTCGACGCAGGCGAGCCAGAAGACGGCTACCGAGCGGCCAGGTCCCGGATCATGGATCCGCTAGTATTCCCCCACGCGTCGTCAGCAGGGCCCGTGGAGGCGGTGCGAAGTCGGGAGAAGTCCATGAGCGAAGCCGAGCGGCCGGAGCAGGTGCGGCAGGCGCTGGTGGCCACCGGCCTGCCGTAGGCGACTGAAACGGCGGAGCGGGTGCTGAAGGGGTTGGAGGCCTACGCCTCAGGAGGCGCTGTCGCTGCGGCCCACGCTGGAGCAGCTCGTGGAGCTGGCGGATAACGACCGGCTCCGTGCCTCCGCGTCCACCAGCCTCGGCGGTGCGCTGTACAAGCTGGGGAGGTATGAGGACGCCCTTGGAGAGTTCGAGGCCGCGCTGGCCCTCCGGCGGAAGGCGCTGGGCCCCGAGCATCCAGACATGGCCTTCTCTCTCAGCAACCTGGGGCTCGCCCTCAAGGAGCTGGGACGGTACGAGAAGTCTCATCGCATGTATTCCCGGGCGCTGCGGCTGCGAGAGAAGAAGCTCGGAGCCGATCACCCGCGCGTGGCCACGATGCTCGAGAACCTCGGGAACCTGCTGGTGGCCATGGACAGATACGAGGAAGCCCGGCAGCTGGGTGAGCGCTCCCAGTCCGTGCGGCTGAAGGTGCTGGCCCGAAGCACCCGGACGTTGCCCTCTCGCTGGCCACCATGGGCGACGCGTGGGCCTTGGCCACCGCGTCCGTGGCGAAGCGCGCGCGGGTCCAGTTCCCGCTGGCCCAGGCGCTGTGGGAGGGCGGCGGGGAGAAGTCGCGCGCCGTGACGGCTCAGGCGCGCGAGCCGGTGTGCTCGAGGATGGCCTTCGCCATCGCCCCGTGCAGCGGGCGGGCAATCTCATGGCCCATCCCCTCCAGCAAGAGCAGCTTCGCGCCAGGGATGGCCTCGGCGGTGGCAAATCCATGCTCGAGAGGGAACATCGGATCATCCGTCCCATGGATGACGAGGGTCGGCACGCGCAGGCGCCTGAGCGCCTCGGCATGCTCGCGCGTGGGGGACGGCACGAGCCCGTGGTTGTTCGAGGCGGCCATGTCGCGCGCGCGGTCGAACATCCGCTCCACCCTGCGTCGGAACTCCTGCTCTTCGAAGGGCGCCACGCTGCCGGACATCATCCGGAGGATCTTCAGCTGGACCTCGATGGCTTCCTCGCGAGTGGTCGGCGGGCTGGCTGCCAGGGACTGATACAGCTCGATCGCGCGCGGGGCGGGCGGTGGCAGCGACCCGGTGGAAGGCTGCCCCATGAAGGCCTGCATGAAGGACTCCTGGACATCGGGGCGCAGGGGCGTGGACACCATCGAGGTGAGGGTGAGCACGCGCTCCGGGTGGAGGATGCTCAGCAGCTGGCAGATCATCCCTCCCATCGAGGCGCCCACCAGGTGGGCCCTGGCGATGCCATACGCATCCAGCACGCCCACCGCGTCCTCGGCGAGGTCCACCAGCGTGTATGGGTTCTTCTGGAAGTCGAAGCAGGTCGACTGACCGGTGTCCCGGTGGTCATAGCGGATGACGTAGCGCCCACCCGCGACGAGCAGCTCGATGAACTCCTCGGGCCAGCCCAGGGCCTGCGCGGACGCGCCCATGACCAGCAGGATCGGCGGGGCTCCGGGGTCACCAAAGCTCTCCGTCCACAGGTCGATCCCGTTGGACTGCACCCTGCGCTCCGCCATGACGCTGCCTCCCCTGCCCATGTTGGACTTCGTTGAGCGTGCTTCGGCCCGAACGTAGCCCAAGCCGCCCCTTTCATCGGGTTTTCCCCCTACTACTCCCCAGGCTGGGTTTTCCCCCAGCACTCCGAGGGCCGGAAAGCTGTGAAGACTCACCAGAAAATGTCAGCCCCACCGTGTAGAACTGCTTTCACTGACAGCGCTGGAAGGCGCGGCGCCGTCAGCCCTCTCACTCAACAAGAAACGAGACATTTCATGACTCACACCTTCTCGAAGTGTGTCATCAGCGCCCTGGCTGGACTGGCGCTCGCTGGCTGCGGAATGGAGGCGGACCCTGAGTCCTCGCTCATCGCGGAGGATTCCTCCCAGGCGCTCGTCACTGCCACCAACCTGCGGGGCATGGCCCTGTACGACGCGGAGTTCAAGGCTCCCGCCTGCCGGAGCACGGGTGTTGCCTGCGATACCGGCACGCTGATCGACGGGCGCGGCCCGAAGGGGCCCGAGGCCAACGCTCCCAACACCCTGTTCTCCTCCTGCGCGGATGGGATCAGCGGCACCTACCACGTGGACGAGTCCCTGGACGGGCTGCGCATCTCCACCGAGGACGGCGGGCCCTTCCTGCCCGGCAAGCGCGTCATCGTGGAGGCCACCATCTGGGCCTACGGCGTCTTCTCCAACGACTACCTGGATCTCTACTACGCCACGGACGCGAGCGCTCCGCAGTGGACGCTGCTGACGACGCTCCAGCCCTCGCAGCGCGATGCCCAGGTGCTCTCGACGAGCTTCGTGCTCACCGCGGGCGCGGACCTGCAGGCCATCCGGGGCGTGATGCGCTACAAGTCCACCGCGGGAGCCTGCGTCGCCAGCGGCTACACGGATCGGGATGATCTCGTGTTCCGCCTGGGCGACTCCGCGCCCCAGGTCACCCTCACCGCTCCGGGCGCCGTGCTGGGTGGCACCGCGGCGCTCTCCGCCGAGGCCTCGGATGACTCCGGCCTGAAGCGTGTCCTCTTCTACGCGGGCAATGACTACCTCGGCTACGACCCGCTGCCGCCCTACGGCCTGAACTGGAACACCACGCTCGTGCCCGACGGCACCTATTCCCTCACCGCCCGAGCCGTGGATGCCGCGGAGCAGTCGACCACCTCGGCTCCCGTCACCGTCATCGTGGACAACAACGCGCCCTCGGTGGCCCTCACGGCGCCCAGCTCTGGAGCCGTGCTCTCCGGCACCGCCACCCTCTCGGCCTCCGCGAGCGACCAGGTGGGAGTGACTTCCGTGGAGTTCCTCGCGGATGGTGTCCTGCTGGGCGCCGTCTCGAGCGCTCCCTACGAGCTCGGCTGGAACACGCTCGGCGCCGCCAATGGCAGCCATGTGCTCACGGTCCGGGCCTACGACGCGGCCGGCCACATGAGCCAGAGCCAGGTGACGGTGAGCGTCCACAACGACCCGCTGCCCACCGGCGCGTTCACCTCGCCGGCCTCCGGCGCCGTGCTGAGCGGCACGGTGAACCTCGCCGTCAATGCCCAGGATGACAACGGCGTGGACCGGGTGACCTTCTACCTCGGCAGCCACTACATCATCTGGGATGGCGTCGCGCCGTACAGCATCAACTTCAACACGCTCAACTTCATCAACGGGGACTACACCCTCAGCGCCCGCATCTACGACACCGCGGGCCAGATGACGGTGACGAGCATCCCCGTCCGCATCCAGAACTGACGGCACGGCCATGGGGAGCCCGCCCGCTCGCATGGGGGCGGGCTCCTTCACATGAAGGAGACTCCCGCGCTGAGCCCGAAGAGCAGCCCCTCCTGTTGCTCCAGGTCGCTCACGAGCTCGGCGTTCGGATCGATGGCTCCTCCGTCGGACGCCCGGATGTTGCCCTGGCGCAGCCGCCGTCCCCAGCCCACCCGAGGCGTGAAGAAGGCATGCTGGCCCAGCGTGCCTCGCACTCCCACGCTGACGACAGCCACCGGCGTGAAGAGCAGCTCCAACGTCCGCGCGGCTCCGTCGCTGTCCGTGACGGTCGCCTCGTTGCCCAGGTTGAAGCTGGCGCCACCTTCCAGGAACGGGCTGAAGCGCCCGCGCCCCAGCGGGTACACCCGCAGCAGCGGGCTGACGCGATAGCCCCACTCCCCCGTGCCGCCCGCCACCTGGAAGCCGAGCCACTGGATGGGCCGGAACTCCAGCTCCACCCCGAAGACACCCGACGGCGTGTTGACCCCCGCGCCCAGCCCCACGTCCAGCCGCGTCCTCCTGCCCGAGGCCCTCGGCGCATCCCCCTCGTCGCCGTCCCCCTCGTCCTCGAGCGTCGTGCTCGGCACCGGCTGCGGAGGCCCGGGCACCGGAGCGGCACTGCCCGCCCGATCCGTTCCCACGGCCGCGGGCTCGGCCACCACCGCCGGGGGCGCCCTGGCCTGGATCTTCCGCCGCTCCTCCAGCTCCACGGCCTCGGCGACGAGCTCGCCCGCCATCACCATCACTCCGCGCTCACCCAGCTGCGGATTCTTGAACTCGTAGGCGAGCCGCTTGGACAGCTGCGGCGTCTGCTTCGTCTGGAGCTCGAAGACGAGGCGGAACCTGTCCCCCTTGCGCTCCAGGCTCGCCTCCACCCGCAGGTCCGCGCCCTCGAGCGCGCCGGCGGGCACCAGCACCGCCTTCTGCGGCTCGAGCCTCGTCACCTGCGTGAGCCCGTGGGTGACGCGCTCCTCCAGCACCTTCGTGGTCAGCCCGGGCAGGTCCGTGATGGCGCTCTCACACCGCGCCAGCTCCAGCCGCAGCGGGGCCGCCACCACGCACAGCGGCAGCAGGGCAACAGCCAGCACGACGGCGCGCGGCCGGGGAGACAGCGGGCTCATGGAGAGTCCTTGGGGCAGTCATGAAGACGGCCGCTCGGCGGCCTGGCAGGCGCCAGTCTCGCGCAAACTCCCGCAATCAAGGCAGAGGCTCTCGAGAAGCTCAAAAGAAACGGCGGCGCGCACTCCGAGCACCTTGGAGGGGTTTGCTTGTCCGGAAGCACGCGCCGCCGCTAACCGGCGGACTGCTGGTTCGACACCTTTGAGCGACAGCCCATACGGGCCGTCATTTCGAGATGCGCACTTTGAACAACCCGTCTGACAGTCAGAATTCCACCTACTTTTCTCACCTTTCCTTCCTGCATTTTCGTCCCCTCCTACATGTGCGCCTCGCAACTACCCGGAGGCTTGTGCGAGAGAGGCACTCCTGATCTGATCAGGCGCTCGGAGGACTTCTTGCGCGGCAGGCAACGACCCACGGTGACGGATCTGCTCGAGAAGGCGGAGCTCCACGAGCGCGACGGGATGCCCCTCAAAGCTGCGTCCCTCTGGAAGCACGTGCTGAAGCTCGAGCCCAAGAGGACCGACGTCCACGAGCGGCTGGCCACCGTCTACGAGCGGATGGACCTGAGGCCCGAGGCGCGTGAGCACCTGGAGTCCGTCGCCGAGCACTACGTGGTGCTCTGTGACGTGGACCGGCTGGTGCGCACGCTCGAGCGGCTCCAGGTGCTCGACTCCCGCAACCACGTGCGCTGAACCCCGTTGTGCGGCGCATCAAAGCCGTTGCCCTCCCGCGGCCTTTCGTGTTACCGACCGGTCGGTAGGTAGTCGGTTACGAGCCGCAACCTGTTGGAAGGAGAGCAAAAGGTGACACCGCGAAGGCCAGACGACGGAGAGCGCTACCGGGCCATCCTGGAGACGGCGGCCCGCCTCATCTGCGAGCGCGGCTACGAGGGCACCTCCATGCAGGAGATTGCCGACGCGTGCCGGCTGACGAAGGCGGGGCTCTACCACTACATCCAGAACAAGGAGCAGCTGCTGTCGGCCATCATGGGCTACGGCATGGACCTGTTCGAGGGGCAGGTCCTCGCGAAGGTGGCGGACATCGCGGATCCGGTGGAGCGGCTGCGCGACTGCATGCGGCGCAACATCGAGCTGGTGACGCGCGGGGCGAACAAGGAGGTCATCATCATCCTCCACGAGCACGCCACGCTCACCGGCGAGGCGCGCGAGTACATCGACCGGCGCAAGAAGCAGTACGTGCGCTTCATCGAGGCGACGTTCAGCGAGGCGGTGCGCCAGGGCCGCATGCGCCCGATCGATCCCACCATCGTGGCCTTCTCGTTCCTGGGCATGGTGCTGTGGGTCTACAAGTGGTTCAAGCCGGATGGGCGGCTCACGGAGGATCAGATCATCTCCGGGATGCTGGATCTGTTCTTCGCGGGGCTGGCGGCCCCGGGCAGCGCCTCGGGCGAGTCGACCGCCGCGCCGGTGCTCGCGCTGGTGCCTCCGACCGCGGCGGGAGAGAAGTCATGAAGCCGGGGCGCTGGCGCCCCCTCCAGGAGGCGGTGGCGTCCATCCCGGACGAGGCGTGGCTGGCCACCGGAGGCTTCATGCTCGGCCGCGCGCCCATGGCGCTGGTGCTGGAGCTGATCGCCCAGGGCCGGCGGGGCCTGAAGCTCATCTCGCTGCCCAACCCGCTGCCCGCCGAGTTCCTCGTCGCGGGCGGGTGCCTGGCGCACGTGGAGCTGCCCTTCGGCGCGCTGAACCTGGAGGGCCGCGTGCGCCCCATGCCCTGCCTCAAGCGGGCCATCGAGCAGGGCACCATCGTCTGGCGCGAGCATGACGGCTACCGCGTCGTCCAGCGGCTGCGGGCCGCCTCCATGGGGCTGCCCTTCATCCCCGCGCCGGACACGGACGTGTCCGAGCTGGCCGACGCCGAGCCGCCGCGCAAGGTGGTGGATCCGTTCTCCGGGCAGCTGGTGCCCGTGGAGCCCGCCTTCCATCCGGATGTGGCGCTGGTGCACGCACGCGCCGCGGACGAGCGCGGCAACCTCTTCATCGAGGATCCGACCACGGACCTGCTCGTCGTCGGCGCGGCGCGGCGGGTGGTGGCCACCGCCGAGGAGCGCGTACCCCGGCTCTCGCGCGTCACCGTGCCGGGCTTCCAGGTGGAGAGCGTCTCGCTGGCGCCCGGCGGCGCGCTCCCGACCGGCTGCGTGGGGCTGTACCCGCACGATGACGCGATGCTCTCGCGCTACCTGGCGCTGGCGGAGGCCGGCCGCGAGGCGGAGTTCCTGCACTCGCTGCTGGCGTCCCGGAGGGCGGCATGAGCCCGGGTTCGTCCGCCACTCCCGCGGAGTCCGTGGTGGCCCTGCTGGCTCGGGAGATCGACGACGGGGCCGTGGTGGCCACGGGCGTCGCCTCGCCGCTGGCCATCCTCGCGATCGCCGTGGCGCGCGCCACGCATGCGCCCGACCTGACGTACCTGGCCTGCGTGGGCTCGCTGGACCCCGAGCTGCCCGAGCTGCTCCCCTCCTCCGAGGACCTGGGCTACCTGCGGGGCCGCTCGGCGGAGATCACCATCCCGGACCTGTTCGACCATGCCCGGCGCGGACGCGTGGACACGGTCTTCTTCGGAGCGGCGGAGGTGGACTCGAGGGGCCGGACGAACATGACGGCCTCCGGCAGCCTGGAGCGGCCTCGCAACAAGTTCCCGGGAGTGGCGGGCGCGGCCACGCTGCGGCAGTGGGTGCGCCGGCCGGTGCTGGTGGTGCCGCGACAGTCGCGCCGCAACCTGGTGCCCGAGGTGCAGGTGGCCACCACGCAGGATCCGCGCAGGCCCGTGCGGCTCATCTCGGATCTCGGCGTCTTCGAGCTCGGGAGCGAGGGCGCCCGGCTCCTCTCCCTCCACCCGTGGACGGACCTGGACACCCTGCGTGAGCGCACCGGCTTCGCGCTCTCGGTGGAGGAGCCCGTCCCCACCACGCCTCCGCCGGATGCCGCCACGCTGGCGGCCATCCGAGCCGTCGATCCTCGCAACCTCCGCGACCAGCTCGTGGGGGCCTGAAACGTCACATCCGCCAGCCAGGGAGTCATCCATCACATGAAGGCCGTCGTTCTTCGAGAGTTTGGCGCCGCCAGCAACCTGCGCCTCGAGAGTGTCCCCATGCCTCGGCCGGGGCGTGGCGAGGTGCTCCTCCAGGTGCACGCCTGCGGCGTCTGCTACCACGACGTCATCAACCGGCGCGGCAACCTGCCGCGCACCCACGTGCCTGCCATCCTCGGCCACGAGGCCGCGGGCGAGGTGGTGGAGGTAGGCCCGGACACGCCGGGATGGAAGGTGGGCGACCGGGCGGCCACGCTCCAGCGGCTCTCGTGCGGCGAGTGCGCCCTGTGCAAGAGCGGGCGCAACAGCCTGTGCCGCAAGGACAATCGCTTCTTCGGCGAGGAGCTGCCCGGCGGCTACGCGCAGTACCTGGTGGCTCCGGTGGCCGGGCTGGGCCGGGTGCCCAAGGACATGCCCTGGGCCGAGGCCGCCACCGTCTGCTGCACCACCGGCACTGCGGTGCACACGGTGCGCACGCGCGGGAAGGTGCGCGCCGGAGAGACGGTGCTCATCACCGGCGCCAGCGGCGGCGTGGGCCTGTCCTCGGTGCAGCTCGCCAAGGCGGATGGCGCGCGCGTCATCGCCGTCACCTCCGGCGAGGCCAAGGCCGAGGCCCTGCACAAGGCGGGCGCGGATGAGGTCATCATCTCTCGCGGGCTGGACTTCGCCTCCGAGGTGCGCAAGCGCACCGCCGGCGAGGGCGTCAACGTGGCCATCGAGATCGTCGGCAGCGTCACCTTCGAGCAGACGCTCAAGTGCATGGCCCCGGGCGGACGACTGGTGGTGGTGGGCAACCTGGAGACGGGCACGGTGGGCCTCAACCCCGGCCTGGTCATCGTCAAGGAGCTGGAGATCATCGGCGCCTACGCCACCACGCGCGAGGAGCTGGACGAGGCGCTGCAGCTGACGGCCTCGGGCACCGTGCGCCCCTTCGTCTCGGAGTCCGTCCCCCTGGAGGAGGCGGGCCGCGCGCACTTCCGGCTGGAGAACCGTGAAGTGGCCGGCCGGCTCGTCCTGATTCCTCCCACGCTACAGTGAATAACCGCCCTCCCCCACTCGAAAGCTCCATCCATGAAGAGACACGTCGGAATCGAAGCGCTGGCCATCGCCGTCCCCCGCCGCTACGTGGACATCGAGGACCTGGCACGGGCTCGCGGGGTGGATCCCGCCAAGTACACCGCGGGCCTGGGCGCTCGGGAGATGGCCGTGGCGGATCCGGGCGAGGACTCGGTGTCGCTGGCGGCCACGGCGGCGGCCCGGCTGCTGCGCACCCACCAGGTGGACCCGGCCCGCATCGGCATGCTGGTGGTGGGCACCGAGACGGGCGTGGACCACTCCAAGCCGGTGGCCTCGCACGTCCAGGGGCTGCTGAAGCTGCCTCGGACGATGCGCGTCTATGACACCCAGCACGCGTGCTACGGCGGCACCGCGGGGCTGATGGCGGCCTCGGAGTGGATCGCCTCGGGCGCGGCGGCGGGGCGCTCGGCCATCGTGGTGTGCTCGGACATCGCCCGCTACGGGCTGAACACGGCGGGCGAGCCCACCCAGGGCGCCGGCGCGGTGGCGCTGCTCGTCTCCGAGCAGCCGGACCTGCTCGCGCTGGACGTGGGGCTCAACGGCTCGTGCAGCATGGACGTGTACGACTTCTGGCGTCCGCTCGGCCGGCGCGAGGCGGTGGTGGACGGGCACTACTCCATCCAGTGCTACCTGGATGCGCTCTCGGGCGCGTACCGCGCCTGGCGCCAGAACGCGCTGACGCGCGAGGTGGTGCGCTGGGGCTCCACGCTGCCGGGCGATCAGCTCGCTCGCATCCTCTACCACGTGCCCTTCTGCAAGATGGCGCGCAAGGCGCACACGCAGCTGCGGCTGTGTGACCTGGAGGACGCGCCGAACTCGCCCGCCGCCACCCCCGAGGCCCGCGAGGAGCTGGCGAAGTCCGCCGCCAGCTACGAGGCGCAGGTGGCCTCCTCGCTGACGCTCAACGCGCGCATCGGCAACGTGTACACCGCCTCGCTGTACCTGGCGCTGGCGGGGCTGCTGCACAAGGAGAGCGCCGCCCTGAGCGGCCAGCGCATCGGCCTGCTCTCCTACGGCAGCGGCTGCGCCTCGGAGTTCTTCTCCGGCGTGGTGGGCGAGAAGGCCGCCTGGCGCATGGCCCAGGCGGACATGGAAGCGGTGCTGGCCGGTCGCGAGCGCGTCTCCGTCCAGGAGTACGAGCGCATCATGAACCTGCCGTACGACGCTCCGGAGGCCCTCGCTCCCGCCGCGGGCACGTTCCGGCTCGCGGAGATTCGCGACCACAAGCGCCGCTACGTCGAGGGCGCCGCGAGCTGAGCCCCCGCCTCGCCGCGCTGAACTTGGCGCAGCGCGGCGGAGCGCCGCTGTTGGACAGGCAGCGGGTTGCCCTCGGAGGCGATCCTGCTGTCACGGGTTGTGTGTACGCTCTCGCCCATGCCACCGCCCATGGACGAGAGAGCCTTCATCGCCCGCGTCGAGGCCGCGGAGCCCGACCTGTTCGCCGCGCTGCTGTCCCGTCCCAGCCGGGATGAGGAGCGCGCGCTCCGGGCGTACTTCGGGGACGCGCGCTTCGAGCGGCTCCACACGATGGCCATCCGCCGCGCCGGTGCCGCGCGAGGAGCCCGGGCGCCCCGCGGCAACGTCGTCGTCATGCCCGGCATCATGGGCAGCGAGCTGTCCGAGTACTCGGGCAGCGATGTGGACGGCATCTGGGTCAACCCGCTGCGCCTGGTGGCCGGGCGGCTCGGCCACCTGCGCATGGACGACAAGGGCCGGCCCGAGTTCGACGTGCGCGCCTCGGGCATCCTCAAGCTCTTCTATGGAGAGCTCGTCCTCTCGCTCTCGGAGAACTGGAACGTGCAGACGTTCTGGTTCGACTGGCGCAGGGACTTGCTGGAGTCGGCCGCCGAGCTCGAGGCGCGGATGCGCGTGTGGTTCCCCGAGAACGCGCCCGTGCACTTCGTGTGTCACTCGATGGGCGGGCTGGTGGCGCGCACCTTCATCCAGGCCTATCCCCTGCGCTGGAGCTCGATGTGGGACCGGGACCGTGGCCGGCCGGGCGCGCTGGGAGGCCGGCTCGTCATGCTGGGCACGCCCAACCATGGCTCGTTCGCGGCGCTGCAGGTCATCACCGGCCTGGAGTCCATCGTCCGCTGGCTGGCGCGGCTGGACCTGAAGCACTCGACGACGGAGCTGCTGTCCATCCTCAACACCTTCGTGGGCACCTTCCAGATGCTGCCCTCGCCCCTGGTGATGAAGGACTTGGAGCCGCTCTACCATGCGGACACCTACGGGGACCTGCGCATCTCCCAGGCGCGACTGGACGAGGCCCGGGCGCACCACGAGCGGCTGGCGAGCGTGGTGGACCCCCAGCGGATGCTCTACGTCGCCGGCTACAACCGGCCCACCCTGCACGGCCTCACCCGCGCCGATCAGCTCCGGTCCTCCAGCGCGTACACGGTGACGCGCGCGGGGGATGGCCGCGTGCCGCACTCGCTGGGCCTGCTGGAGGGGGTGCCCACCTGGTACGTGGACTCGGCCCACGCGGCGCTGTCGCTCGATGGGCGGGTGCTGGGCGCGATGGAGGAGCTGCTCTCCAAGGGCACCACCGAGCAGCTCCCGCGGACGTCACCGGTCCAGGTGCGCGGGCCGAAGAAGGATGACCCGAGCGCGCGGCGGGAGCTGGAGCAGCAGCACGCGGAGGGGGACCTGGAGCTGGAGCACCTGGCGCAGCAGCTCCAGGCGCGAACCACTCGAGGCACGGCGCCGCCCTACCTGACGCGGGACGAGGTGCGCCTGAAGGAGCTGCTCGCCGGCACGCTGCTCGGCTCCACGCACACCCTCCTCCCGGAGCCGCGACCCACGGGGCCCGCGCCGCGGCGGGTGCGGGTGGAGTTGCGCGTGGCGCTCGCATACCTCCAGGCCTTCGACGGGACGCGGAGCATCCCCGTGGATGCCATCTCCGTGGGCCACTACCTGGGTGTCGTGCCCCAGCGGGCGGAGCGGGCGCTGGACGAGGAGATCAGCCGGGCCCTGTTGTCGCAGCGGGGCATCGTCAAGGAGGAGCTCGAGGAATCGGACCTGCTGCTGACGCAGTACTCGGAGCGCGGCGTGCTCCGAGGCGAGCTCGGGCAGCCCTTCTTCGTGGATGACCCGCGCTCGCCGGGGCGGCTCATCGTCCTGGCCGGCATGGGCGTGCCGGGCCGCTTCGGCATGCCGGAGCTGACCGTCACCGTGCGAGAGCTGTTCTGGTCGCTCAGCCGGATGGGCAAGAAGCACCTGGCCACGGTGCTGATCGGCACCGGCGAGGGCAACCTCTCGGTGGCGGAGGCGGTGCGCGCGTGGATCCGCGGGGTGCAGCAGGTGACGTCCGGCTCGGACACCGCGCTGCTGCGGCGCATCACCTTCGTGGAGGTAAACGGGGACAGGGCCAAGGAGCTCCAGGCGGCGCTGCGGGCCGAAGCGGCGCGGCTGCGCATGGACCCGCGCCTCGAGCTGGACTTCGAGGAGCTGCCGGAGGAGGAGCTGGACCGCGAGCTGAAGCCGCCACGCGAGACGCGTCAGCGTCCACACGCCGAGCGCAACCCCATTCCCACGCGGGTGACGCTGGGGCTGGAGCACAAGCGCTACCGGTTCGGCGCCATCACCGAGGACGCCGCCATCCCCGAGCGGGTGGTGCCCATCGATCCGGTGCTGGTGATGCAGGCCAACGACGAGCTGGCCGCCGAGTGGAAGCCGGTGAAGCAGGTCTACCACGGGCAGTTCCTGGAGAAGCTGCTGGTGCCCGCGGAGCTGCGCTCGGAGTTCTACCGGCACCGGGAGAACCCGGTGGTGCTGATGCTGGACTCGGCGACGGCGCGAATCCACTGGGAGGCCATCGCGCAGTCGGACGCGGAGGTGCCCGCGCGGGAGCTGGAGGACCACCAGGAGGCGGCGCTGGACCTCTTCCTGGGGACGAGCCGAGGGCTGACGCGCCAGCTGCGCACCACCTTCGCTCCACCGCCCGAGCCACCACCTCCGCCCCGGCGCGTGCTGCGGGTGCTGGTGGTGGCGGACCCCGCCGAGGACAACCGCCTGCCAGGGGCCGAGCAGGAGGGGCTGGAGGTGGCGGAGCTGTTCGAGAGCTTCAACCGGGTGTACTCGCAGGGCCCCAACCGCGTGGAGGTGGTGAAGCTGTTCGGGCCACACGACGCGACGCGGACCAACGTGCTGCGCCACCTGCTGATGCGGACGGAGCCCTATGACGTGCTCCACTACGCGGGGCACTGCGTGTACGACGAGGCGGACAAGACCAGCTCGGGCTGGCTGTTCAGCCGGGGCGAGCGCATGACGGCCAACGAGCTGCGGCGACTGGACCGGGTGCCATCCTTCGTCTTCTCGAACGCGTGCGAGTCGGGCAAGACGCCGGACCGCTCCGAGCTGCGCTCGGTGGACCTGGCGCCCACCTTCGCCGAGTCCTTCTTCGAGCGAGGCGTGTCCAACTTCGTGTGCACGGCGTGGCCGGTGGACGACTTCGCCGCGCGGCAGTTCGCGCTCACGCTCTACGGCGGGCTGCTGGGGCTGCGGCGCAAGAATGGCGAGTACGAGCGGGCTCCGATGCTACCGATGTACCGCGCGATGCAGGCGGCGCGGCGGGAGATCGCCACCACCTCCTCCGGGACGAGGACATGGGCGGCGTACCAGCACTACGGCAGCCCGTTCGTCCGCCTCTTCGAGCCCTGGGCCCTCCGGGAGGAGTCAGCGCCGACGAAGCCCGCTCGCTCCCCGTCAGCTCGGACGCGGCGGACGCGCTCCCGCCGACGCTGAGGTCTTCTTGTCATACCAGTTGGCGACCCGTCCGGCCGACGCGCAGGGGCCCGGTCCACGAGGAGGGCGTCAACGCGTGGCCCTCCTCGAAACGTTGGAGAGGGACCTGTACGCCTCAGAGCACCACGCTGGCCCAGAGCACCGCCAGGGGCGGAGCCAGCAGCCCCACCAGCAGGCCGGGGCGCAGGAAGGCGCGCGCGGGCACCTGCCCGGTGGCGAAGACCAGCGCGTTGGGAGGCGTGGAGATGGGCAGGCACATGGCCGCCGAGGCGCTCAGGGCGATGGGCACCACCACGCTCGGATCCACCTCGCCGCCGAGCGCCGCGCCCAGGGGCACCAGGATGTTGGCGGCCGCGGTGTTGCTCATGAAGTTGGAGAGGATGGAGGCCAGGTAGGCCAGCATCAGCGCCAGCGTCAGCCTGCCCAGCGTGTCCACCGGCACGAAGCCCACCAGCCAGCGCGCCAGCCCCGTCTCGGACACCGCCACGCCCAGCGACAGCCCCCCCGCCACCAGCAGCAGCACATCCCACTGGAAGCCGCGCACATCGCGATCCTCCAGCACACCCGCCGCGGCGAACAGGGTGACGGGCAGGAAGGAGACCACGGGCAGGGGGATGCCATGCAGCTCACCCGTCATCCACAGCCCGACGGTGAGGAAGAAGACGCCCACCACCAGCCATGCCTTCCAGCGCGGGAGCCGCACCGGGTGCTCCGGGTGAGGAGCCGCGGGCGCCAGCTCCACCTTGCCGGTGTCGTGCGGGTGGAGGCGCCGCAGCAGGAGCCACACCGCGCCGATGAGCAGCAGCGCCGGCGGGAGCGCCGCCACCATCCACGTGGAGAAGCTCAGGGGCCGGGACACCTCCAGCGCCGCGGCGGCGATGGCGTTGGGCGGGCTGCCGATGAGCGTGCCCATGCCCCCCAGGTTGGCGGACACCGGGATGCCCAGCAGCAGCGCCCGCGCGAAGGGCGTGCCGTGCTGCGCCCCGGCCACCAGCGGGCCCACCGTGGCCAGCATCATCGCGGTGGTGGCCGTGTTGGACATGAACATGGACAGGGTGAAGGTGAGCGCCATGGTGCCCACCAACGTGCGCCCGGGGTGCCCGCGCGACCAGTCCAGCACCCGCTCCGCCATGGCTCGGTCCAGCCCCGTGCGAGAGGCGGCGCGCGCCAGGGCGAAGCCGCCCAGGAAGAGCCAGATGATGGGGCTGGCCCAGGGGCGCAGGAACATCAGCCAGGCCTCCTCCTGGCCGGCGCCTCGCCCCAGTCGCCCCAGCAGCAGGATCTCCAGGGCGATGACGACGAGCGCCACCGCGAACGCGGCCATGGCCTCGGTGAGCCACAGCCCCGCGGCCACCAGGAGGATGAACAGGGCATGCCGCCCCGGCGATGACAGGTCCGCGTATGCCGGGAGATAGGCCACCAGCCCCGCCACCAGCAGGCTCATGGAGATCTTCACCAGGGCCCGACCTGATGAGAACTCGAAGTGGCCGAGCAGAGCCTGGATGGAGGCGCGTGTATCCAGCATGGGTCTCCCCGTACGGGCCGCACCCTAGAGCCATCCACCGGGAGGGGCTACAGCTCTTCGCGCGGGCTCCAGCGGCTGTGCCACGGCGACGGCAAGGCCATGGGTTTGAGCCGGCCTCGTTTCCTGGTTAGCTCCGGGGGATGGCGGAATGGGCCGGCCCTCCTCTGGAAGTCACCAATGTCATCAAGGACTACCCGGGGAAGGTGCGGGCGCTGGATGGCGTGAGCTTCCGCATCGCGCCCGGTGAGCGGGCGTGCCTGCTCGGCCCCAACGGCGCGGGGAAGACCACGCTCATCCGCCTGCTGACAGGCGCGCTCAGCCCCTCGTACGGGCAGGTCCGGCTGTTCGGCCTGGGAGCGGACAACGAGGCCTTCCTCCAGGCACGGCGGCGCGTGGGCATCGTCCCCCAGCTGCCGGGGATGTACCGGGACTTCACCGTGGAGCAGTACCTCCAGCTGGCCCGCGAGCTCCACGGCCGCGGAGACATCGCCGAAGTCGTGGAGGGCTTCGGCCTGGGCCCCTACACCCACCGTCCCATGGCGGAGCTGTCCGGAGGAACGCAGCGCCGACTGTGCCTGGCGGCCGCGCTGCTGGGCTCGCCGGAGGTGCTGCTGCTGGACGAGCCCACCGTCGGCCTGGATCCCGTCGCCATGCGCGACGTGCACGCCTTCCTGCGCCGGGTGATGCCGGGCCGCACGGTGCTGCTGTGCACGCACAACCTGGCCGAGGCTGAGGCCCTGTGCGACAGCGCCATCATCCTCCGACAGGGGCGCGTGGTGCTCCACGAGCGCATCTCCGCCCTGCGCCAGCGCGTGCCCTCGATGGTGGTGCTGCGAGCGGCCCAGGGCCCGGAGCGGCTCCTGGAAGCGCTCGCGCGGCTGGGAACCTCCGGGCGACGCGAGGAGGACGGGGTGCTCGTCCCCACGCCCGAGCCCACCACCCAGGCTCCGGAGCTGCTGCGGCGGCTGCTCGCCGCGGGAGTCGACGTCTACGAGTGCCGGGCCGTCACGCCCAGCCTCGAGCAGCTCTTCCTGGACGTCGTGGGAGCACGCGAGCTCGGAGGGCCCCATGCTCGCACGTGAGGTGAGGCTGCTGCTGCGCAAGGAGCTGCGCCAACTGCTGCGCAACCCCGGGGCGATGCTGACGGCGCTCGTGCTCCCGGTGCTGCTGATGCTCGTCATCCCGCTGGCGCAGATCCTCGCGGCCCACCCGGACCGGATGAAGGAGCTGAACATCCCTCCCGAGGTCTCGCTCCCACCGGGCCTGCTGGCCACGGGGAAGGACCCGGTGGCCATCATGCGCCTGCTGCTCACGCCGCTGCTGGCGATGGGGGGACTGCTCACCCCGGCGCTGACGGCGAGCTACACGCTGCTGTCCGAGCGGGAGTCCCGCACGCTGGAGCTGCTCGTGGCGCTGCCGGTGCGGGTGACGCACATCCTCCAGGCCAAGCTCCTGGCCATCCTGGCCCTCGCCGCGCCGGTGTGCCTGGGGCTGGTGGCCGTGGACGCCGGACTGCTGCTGGCGCGAGGGCTGGGCTCGCCAGGCTACGTGCTGGCGCTGCTGGTGATGGTGGTGGGCGCGCTGGCCTTCTCCTCGAGCACCGCCCTGCTGGTCAGCCTGCTGGCGCGAGACATCCGCACCGCGAGCAACCTCAACGGGGTGGTGCTCGCCCCCTTCATCGTGGGGAGCTTCGCGGCGGTAGTGCTGGTGCCCGGAGAGGCGCTCTCGGCCGCCGTGCTCGCGGGAGCGTTCCTCGCGGGCACGGCGGTGGTGGTGCTGCTGGCGCTGCGAGTCTTCACCTTCGAGCGGCTGCTGCGCTGAGCCGCGCCGCTCAGTGCCCGGGGCCGACGGGCATGTAGAAGGCGAAGCGCGTCACGTCCCGGTAGCCCATGCGCAGGTAGACGGGGTGCCCCGCCTCCGTGGCGTGCAGCACCGTGCGCTCCAGGCCCCACACGCGGCGAGCATCCGCGAGGCCCTGGCGCATGACGGCCTCGGCGTAGCCGCGCCTGCGCTGGTCCGCGAGCGTGGCCACATACCCCACGTAGGCGACATCCTGGACGCGGACGACGGCCGCCACCGACACGGCCTTCCCATCCACATAGCCCACGTAGCCCCGGCTGTTTCCCTGGAAGAGGGCGGGCACCACGACGGACTGGCGCGCCACCTCCAGCGGCGAGGCGTAGGCCACCGCGTTGATGTCCGCGATGTGGCCCAAGGCCTCGGTGTCGGTGGCGTGGCGCACCTCGATGGAGGGCAGCTCCCGGGTGGGCGTCTTGAGGTGCTCGGCCACCATGCCCGTGGTGCTCATGAGCTGCTTGAGGCCCTGCGCCTCGAGCAGCGCGGCCGCCTTCGGACGCAGGCCGGGCGACAGCCAGTCCTCGCACACGACGTACATCCACCCGTTCTTCCGGGGCGCGAAGTACCGGATGGCGGCGGCCGCGGAGCGCTCCAGCGCGACCTCGGTCTCGACGGGGTTGGGGAGGAACGCCGCGTTCATGATGCCCCAGGGCACATTCGCGGAGGCGATGTACACCTCGGGTGTTTCGACCACCTCTCCGTGCGGGCTGTGAACTGCGAAGTGGCGCCAGGCGCCATGAAACTGGGTGTTGGACTCTTGGATGTCGGCGGTAAGCAGGAGGACGCCTCCAGGAGAGGGGGGGGACAGGCCCCATTCTACCCCGCTCG
Source organism: Hyalangium gracile (assembly GCF_020103725.1). Classification (NCBI taxonomy): domain Bacteria; kingdom Pseudomonadati; phylum Myxococcota; class Myxococcia; order Myxococcales; family Archangiaceae; genus Hyalangium; species Hyalangium gracile. The sequence continues at coordinate 242,137 of NZ_JAHXBG010000001.1, forward strand.
GGCATGCGAGACATCCTGGAGGGTCGTGCGCCTGCTCACTGACGGTTCAGGTACGCGGAATGACAGGCGACACATGTCTCAACGAGACGCCCGTAACTCTCGGCGAGCGCCTTGTCGTCCTTCTTCTCGGCGGCGATCGACAAGGTCTGGGCGCGGGTGCGGGCCTCGTCCTGGAGCACGAAGAACCGCTCGGGCAGCAGGGCATTGAGGTCATCCTCGCCGCCGACGATGGGCCGCACGAGCCGCGGCTCCGACGCGATGCGCTGCGCGGCGGCCTTGGCCATGTCGTATTGCAGCAACGTCACACTAAACATGAGATCCCGGGCATCCTGCCCGTGGCGCTCCATCTTCTTGCGCAGGATGGGGCGTGCCGCCTCGGGGATGTAATCCGGCGTGGCCAGGCCGGGCATCTTGCCGTTGGCGGTCTTGTCCTTGGACGCCTGGCCGCTCTTCGGCTTGGCGGGCTCGGCGGCCGAGGCGTGGAGGAGGAAGCCCGCGGACAGGAACCCCGCGAGAACGACGGGAAGGCTGGCTCGAGACAGTTTCATCGGGTGACCTCTCTGCGCTGAGTCTAAGCACGAGGATTCAAGCGGGTCTGCTGGCCGCCGGGGTAGTCCGGATTTCTTGTCAGTCCTCCTCTGTACGCTTCGCGCGTTGCTGAAGGAAGGAGACCATGGCCCCACTTCCGGACGTGCTCCCACTCGCCGACGTCCCCACCTTCGTGGAGTACCTCCTGCGCGAGTTCGGTGAGCCCTCCTCCCTGCGAGACACCCCGGTGCGCTCCTCCCCCGAGCGCTCCTCCACGGTGCCTCCCATGGAGTGGGATGTCTCCATCTGGACGCCGCGGGGATGGGAGGTGCGCCTGGCGCGGCCCCTCGCGCCCGGCACGGATCCGCGCCTGCAGGTGAAGGCCCCCGAGGGCTGGTCCCTGCGCTGCACGGGGACGAAGCTCGGGCTCACCTCCTTCCGCATCGATGCGGACAGCGACACGTGGAGCCGCATCGAGGAGATCATCCAGAAGTTCTGGGCCCCGGAGCTGGAGTGGTGCTGTCCTCCCACCGTGCCGAAGAAGTGGCGCAAGTTCCCCAGCCGCAAGCCCACGGTCAGCATCGTCCGCCACGCCGATGTCATCCCCGGCGCGGAGGTGCTGCTGACGGGGCTCTCGCCCCAGCAGTTCTCCTTCGCGCTGAGCATCTCGGGTGAGGGCCGTCCGCTGCCCGTCACCTTCCTGGGCCCCATCGGCCTGCGCGCCTCGGGCGCCTCCGAGCGGTGGCTCTGCGAGCTGCGGCCAGGGGCTCCCCTGCCCCGGCTGGCGGATGTGTACCCGGGCGCCGTCGACAAGCCCTACGAGCCTCTGCCGGACGCGCCGAAGCGGGACAGGCTGCTGGAGGAGGGGGATGTGCACGGCCTGCTCGTCACGCGCCGGGGTGGGCCTGGCCGGGAGCTCTATGAAGTCCACCGCTCGCAGGCGGAGCTCGTGAGGGAGTGCCGCTTCGAGTCAGGCTCCGCCGAGCAGGTGGCGGCGCTCCTGCCGGAAGACCCGACGGTGTGGACCGTGGAGTGGGCCGTCAACGGCAACTACAACTATCTGGCGGGCCACCCCGGCAGCTTCTCGTGTGTCTTCGGACGCTCCCTGCCTCCAGCGCCGGGAACGGCTCGAACCTACGAGCTGCTCCTGCACGGACTCTCGGAGCCGGGCGCCCAGGGCTGGCTGGAGCGCCTCGCCAACGTAGGCCTCTCCGTGCGGGAGCGACAGCTCCTGCGGAGCCGCTGAGGGCTTCGCTCCTTCCGCTGGGCCTTGGCTGTGTCAGGCTTGGGGACCTCACCCACTCCAGCTCGCCCAGGGCCTCCAGCAGGCCGCTGCGCTTCAGGTGCTCCCACGCCACGGCGATGGGCACTCGAGTGAATCTCGCGTGTCCTTCAGTCGCTCCTCATCGGTCTTCTTCCCCTAGAAGCCGAGGGCGAGGGCAGGCAGGAGCAGCGCGACGAGCAGAGCAGTGGGCTTGGAAAAATGCATCTCCCGCCATCCAACCACACCCCTCTCGCGGGAGCGATCGTCGGCCTCCCAAGTACCCCACCTGGGCAGCCTGTCCCCCCGCGTCCTTCCTGACAGGGTGGATTTTCGGTCCCGGCACCATTGACTCCATGCGTCGTCCCCACGGACGATTCAGTCCTGAACGCTCCAACCCTCCAGAGAGCGTTCATCCATCCAATCCGTGACGAGGTAGACACCGAATGATGAAACGGGTGTTGATTTCGGGGTGCGCGCTCGCGCTCCTCGCGACCGAGGCCCCTGCTCAGGAAGCGACGACGACGGATCAGGCGCCCCAGACGCCTGCCGCCACCACGCCCGCTCCTGAGTCTCCTGCCGCCGCGGCCCCCGCCGAGGCCGCGCCCACTCCGCCCGCTTCCACCGAGGCTGCCGCGGCCGCCACCCCAACGCCTCCGCCTCCGGCGACCGGCAAGGCCGGCCCCGGCATGCGCATGCTCCGCGGCCGGACCTTCGACAAGCAGTCCGGTGAGCCCGTGCCGCTGGTGCGCGTCATCATCAAGGGCACCACGAAGGGCGTGGAGACGGACGTGAAGGGCTACTTCACCCTGGAGATTCCCCAGGACACGGTGGTCCTCGACATCTCCAGCCAGGACTACAAGCAGCGCGACGTGCTGGTGCCGTCCACCCAGCAGAGCGTGAACATCCCCCTGGAGCCCAGCTTCACCGAGGAGCTGGTCGTCGTCGGTCGCGCCAGCGAGGTGGCCCGCAAGAACCTGGCCAACTCCGTGGCCACCGTGAAGGCCGAGGAGGTCAACCGCGCTCCGGCCGCCACCGTGGACCAGGCGCTGCAGGGCAAGGTGGCCGGCGCCAACATCCAGTCCAACTCGGGCGCGCCGGGCGGCGGCCTGCAGATGCGGCTGCGCGGCGTGTCCACCATCTACGGCCAGTCGGCGCCGCTCTACGTGATTGACGGCGTGCTCGTCAGCGACGTGGCGGTGGCCTCCGGCGTCTTCGCGGTGACCAAGTCCACCGGCGGCTCCAACCCGGACCCCACCCAGGACAACCAGGTCAACCGCATCGCGGACATCAACCCCAACGACATCGAGAGCATCGAGATCCTCAAGGGCGCCTCCGCCGCCGCCATCTACGGCTCCAAGGCCAGCAACGGCGTCATCATCATCAACACCAAGCGGGGCCGCGCCGGGGACGAGCCCAAGGTGGACATCTCCCAGCGCTTCGGCGTCTACACGCTGTCCAGGACGCTGGGCACGCGGCAGTACGGCTCGGTGGACGAAGTCATCGAGCGCTTCGGCGCGGACGCCGCCCAGTACTACACCCCCGGAGTCACGTACGACCACGAGGGGCAGCTGGCGGGCCGGCGGGAGCTCTCCACGGAGACGGTGGCCAGCGTGAGCGGCGCCTCCGGCAACACGCGCTACTTCGGCTCGGCTCAAATCAAGAACGACGAGGGCATCATCGCCAACACCGGCTACGAGAAGCAGTCCTTCCGCCTCAACGTGGGGCAGAAGCTCGGAGAGCTGGTGGACGTCAACGCCTCGGCCAACGTCGTCCACTCGCTGGGCCAGCGCGGCATCACCAACAACGACAACACGCTCATCACCTATTACATGGCGCTGACGCCCACGCCCAGCTTCGTGGACCTGCGCGCGGACGAGTCGGGCCTCTTCCCGGCCAACCCCTTCATCAAGAACGGCTCCAACCCGCTGCAGACCGCCGCCCTGGCGAAGAATGACGAGGACGTGTGGCGCGTCATCGCCGCCGGCGACGTCACCATCAACGCCTACAAGGACGCCGACAGCGAGCTGCGCATCCTGGGCAACGTCGGCCTGGACCGGTTCCAGCAGGAGAACACCCTGCTGTTCCCGCCCGAGCTGCACTTCGAGTCGGCCGACGGCGCGCTGGGCACCTCGCTGTACGGCACCACCCAGTCGCGCAACATCAACGGCGGGGTGAACGCGGTGTACAACTACAAGCCCGCGGGCGCGGGCCTGAGCTCCAACACCTCCGTGGGCCTGCAGCTCGAGGAGCGCTCGCTGGACTCGGTGTACGTGGTGAGCCAGAACCTGGTGGCCGGTCAGCCCAACGTGGACGCGGGCACCGACGTCAACCTGCGCCAGCGCCTGGAGCTGGTGCGTGACCGCGGCTACTACGTGCAGGAGGAGATGATCCTCCTGGACGAGCGGCTCACGCTCATCGGCGCGCTGCGCGGCGAGCAGAGCAGCAACAACGGCAACCCCAACGCGCTGTTCTTCTACCCGAAGCTGGCCACCGCCTACCGCATCCCCTCCTTCCACCCGACGGTGGACGAGTTCAAGGTGCGCGCGGCGTACGGCGAGACGGGCAACCAGCCGCTCTACAGCCAGAAGTTCACCGAGCTGCAGGCCAAGAGCAACATCGAGGGCAACGCGGGCCTCATCACCACCGGCATCGCGGGCGACCCCAACATCAAGCCCGAGCGGCAGCGCGAGGTGGAGCTGGGCCTGGACGCCATCTTCCTGGGCGGCAACCTGGTGACGGAGCTCACCGTCTACCAGCGCAACATCAGCGATCTGCTCCTCAAGCCGGTGCCGGCGCCCTCCACGGGCTACGTCACGCAGTACGTCAACGGCGGCGCGCTGCGCAACCGCGGCGTGGAGCTGATGGTGCAGGTGCGGCCCATCACCACCACGGCCTTCGAGTGGACCTCCAACACCACCTTCGCCCTCAACCGCAGCAAGGTGACGAGCCTGCCGGGGCCCTCGTTCCTGGCCGGCGGCTTCGGCACCAGCCTGGGCGCCTTCCGCATCCAGGAGGGCCAGTCCGCCACGCAGATCGTCGGCAACGTGAAGGACGCGGATGGCAACGTGGTGGAGCGCAAGGTGGGCGACACGGAGCCGGACTTCCGCATGGGGTTCGCCAACACGCTGCGCTACAACAGCTTCAGCCTCTCGTTCCTGGTGGACTGGCAGCAGGGCAGCGACGTCGTCAACCTGACGCGCCTGCTGTTCGACGACACCAAGAACTCGCCGGACTACAGCTCGGGCGGCAAGGAGCGGTACGAGGCGTGGGACAGCGGCAAGAACATCCTGCCCTACATCGAGGACGCCACCTTCGTGAAGCTGCGCGAGGTGACGTTCAGCTACCAGCTGCCGGAGGCGTGGGTCACCCGCATCCCCAAGGTGAAGTCGGCGCGGCTGAGCATCAGCGGCCGCAACCTGCTCACCTTCACCAGCTACTCGGGCCTGGATCCGGAGGTCAGCAACTTCGGCAACCAGCCCATCGCCCGCAACATCGACGTGGCCCCCTTCCCGCCCAGCCGCAGCTTCTGGACGTCCATCGATGTGGGGTTCTAACGCCATGAGGACTCGAACCATGAAGCAGCAGGTGCTCCTGGCGCTGTGCGCCACCTCCCTGGGGCTCGGGGCGTGTGGCCTCGACGTGCCCAACCTCAACAACCCCAGCCTGGAGTCGTTCCAGGAGCGGCCCACGCCGGCCGCCATCTACTCGGCCTCCACGGGCCTGCTGATCGGCAACCGGGCGGGCGTCAGCGCCCAGGCCGGCTACGTGGCCCAGCTGGGCATCCTCGGCCGCGAGTCGTTCACCCTGGACGCAGCCGACCCGCGCTACGTCACCGAGATGGTCCGCGGGAATCTGGACCCCGGTAGCCCCGCCTTCGGTGGCAGCAACTGGGCCAACCCGTACGCCAACATCCGCAACGCCAACACGCTGCTGGCCGCGCTGGACAAGGTGAACGGCGTGTCGGATGCCCAGAAGGAGGCCATCCAGGGCTTCGCGAAGACGATCCAGGCGCTGGACTTCCTGGTCGTCATCAACACCCGGGACACCAACGGCGCTCCCATCAACGTGGGCGGGCTCATCACCGAGCCGCTGGGGGAGATCGAGAGCAAGGAGGCGGTGTTCGCCCACATCGTCACGCTGCTCGAGGAGGCGAAGGGCCACCTGAATGCGGGCGGGGACGCGTTCCCGTTCCCGCTGAGCAGCGGCTACACGGGCTTCAACAAGCCGAAGGACTTCCTGAAGTTCAACCGCGCGCTCGCGGCCCGCGTGTATGTGTACCGGGGCGACTTCAACGCCGCGCTGACGGCGCTGGGGGAGTCCTTCCTCGACACCACCAAGCCGCTGACGCTGGGCGTGTACCACACCTTCAGCACGGGCCCGGGCGACGTGCCCAACGCCCTCAAGAACGACAACATCTACGCCAACCCGACGCTCCGGACCGACGCGGACCTCAAGGCGAACGGCGCCATCGATGATCGCGTCACCCGGAAGACGGCGTCGGCGGACGAGACCAAGTACGACGACAACCTGAAGTCGGACCTGGTCTTCACGCTGTACGACAGCCAGTCGACGCCGGTGCCCATCATCCGCAACGAGGAGCTCATCCTCCTGCGGGCCGAGGCGAACATCGGCCTGAGGAACTACGGCCCGGCCACGGAGGACATCAACTTCATCCGCACCACCTCGGGCGGCCTGGAGCCGCGCACGGACCTGGGTGAGGCCAACATCCTGGACGAGCTGCTCAAGCAGAAGCGGTACTCACTGCTGTTCGAGGGTGGACACCGCTGGATCGACATGCGGCGCTACGGGAAGCTGGATCAGCTGGACAAGGCGGGGGGCATCATCCACGACAAGTTCCCCCTCCCGAAGTCCGAGACGGACGCGCGGCAGTAGTCGAACCGCCGTAGCCTTCCGGGGGCCTCCACCGCGCCGCTCAGGCGGCTGTGGTGTGAGGTCCCTGGTTTTTTGGGGTTCACCCCAAGCGAAGTGCCCTGCCGACGCGCTAGAGTGCCGCGGCCTCCCGGGTTGCACGGTTTCGAGGTCTCTCACAGTTGAAGGAGCAGTCATGGCTATGAAGCATGTCGCCCCCGCGGCGTTGTTGCTCTGGGGTGCCACCCCGGTGCTGGCGCACGCCGGGCCCCCCGTCCAGGCCATCGCGCAGCAGCCGGTGGCGGAGCGCGAGCAGTGGATCACCCTGGGAGCCGACACCCTGGAGCCGGTGCTGGAGGGGCTGCGCGCCGCGGGCTGGCAGCAGCCGCCCGAGCCGCTGGCGAAGAAGAACGGCGTGGTGGTGCTGAAGGTGCCCGAGTCGCTGATGCCGGTCATCGGCAAGGTGATGCACGACAAGTACAACCGGTGCGCTGGCTTCATCGCCCATGACTCGCAGCAGGAGGCGACGCAGGCGATGGAGCAGGCGGGCACCCAGGTGCCTGTGAAGAACCTCATCACCTATACGATCGACAACGGGCAGACGGTGAACGCGCTGATGAGCGAGGTGCAGGAGCCGAACATCCGCGCCACCATCACGACGATGTCGAGCTACAACAACCGGTACTACACGGCGACCACGGGCACGGAGTCGGCGCTGTGGCTGAAGTCGCACTGGGAGAGCCTGGCGACGGCGATGGGGCGCACGGATGTGACGGTCACCACGTTCACCCATCCGAGCTGGGCCCAGCCCTCCGTCATCCTGAGCATCCCGGGCACCACGCTGCCGAACGAGGTGGTGGTGCTGGGCGGACACCTGGACTCCATCAACGGCAGCAGCCCGTCCGCGGGCCGGGCGCCTGGCGCGGATGACGATGCTTCGGGCATCGCGTCGCTCACGGAGGTGATCCGGGTGGCGATGCTCCGGGGCTACCGGCCGGCGCGCACGGTGCGGTTCATGGGCTACGCGGCCGAGGAGGTGGGCCTGAGGGGCTCCAAGGAGATCGCCGCGTCGTACAAGGCGAGCAACGTGAACGTGGTGGGCGTGCTGCAGCTGGACATGACGAACTACCACGGCTCGAGCGTGGACATCGGCGTGCTGACGGACAACGTGAACGCGGCGCAGACGCAGTTCATGCGTGACTTGATCGACAAGTACGGGATTGGGACGTGGGCGAACACCTCGTGCGGCTATGGGTGCTCGGACCACGTGTCGTGGACGAACAACGGCTATGCGTCCTCGCTGCCGTTCGAGTCGTTGCTGGCGGATGACAACAAGGCCATCCACACGACGGCGGACACGCTGGAGCAGAGCGCGGGCACGGCGACGCACGCGGTGAAGTTCTCCAAGCTGGCGGCGGCCTTCATGGCGGAGCTGGCCAAGGGCGAGGTGGCGGGGGCCTCGAGCGACACGACGCCTCCGATGGCGGCGCTCACGGCGCCGGCGGCGGGCGCGACGGTGCGGGGGACGACGACCATCACGGCGGACGCGGCGGACGACGTGGCGGTGACGCGGGTGGAGTTCTACGTGGACGGGGCGCTGAAGGGCACGGACACGACGGCGCCGTACAGCTACGCCTGGGACACGACGGGGACGACGAACGGCAGCCGGGTGCTGGTGGTGAAGGCGTATGACGCGGCACGCAACGTGGGCACGAGCGCGAGTGTCCCGGTGACGGTGAGCAACGTGAGCACGACGGCGGCGTACGACGCGGCGCTGAAGGCGCCCCGGTGCTTCAGCGTGAACAGCATGTGCGACTCGGGCACGCTGCTCAACGGGCGAGGCAACCTGGGCCCCGAGACGACCAAGCCGAACACGGTGAACAGCTCGTGCGCGGACGGCTCCGGGGGCGTGTACCACTCGGACGAGTCGAACGACAGGCTGCGGGTGTCCTCGGTGGACGGCACGGCTTTCGCGGCGGGCAAGCAGGTGAAGGTGGAGGCCACGGTGTGGGCCTACTCCAGCTACACCTCGGACAAGCTGGACCTGTACTACGCGGCGGATGCGAACAACCCGACGTGGGTGCGCATCGGCACGCTGGCGCCGACGAAGTCCGGCGCGCAGACGCTGACGGCCACGTACACGCTGCCGGCCGGCACGGTGCAGGCGGTGCGCGCGCGCTTCCGCTACGGCGGCACCGTGGCCTCGTGCGGCTCGGGCTCGTATGACGACCACGATGATCTGATCTTCGCCGTGTCGCAGTAACGGGCGTGAGAAGGAGCGTGAACCTGGGGTGAGGGCGTCTGGCCCTCACCGCTTCTCGGTGGGCCTGGGACTCGTTCCCGGGCCCATTTATTTTGGGGGCCCGACCTTCAAGGGGTGGCCCCTCCCAGCCCGAGGTTTTCCCGCCGTCGATCGGGCTGGAACGTCGCCATGTGTGTGCACCGGGGCCAAGTCGAGGATGCTGGATGTAGACTTGTCGGCCAGAGGCAAGGAGGAATCATGCGATGGGGCATCCTGCTGGTCCTGCTCCTGGTCCCGGGGCTCTACGGGTGCAGTCATGGCACCTTCGCGGGTCTCCCGGATGCCGAGCAGGAAGCAGGTATCCGGACCAAAGGGGGTTCGGCGAGCGCGCGCATCTGGGCCTTGATCGCCAAGGGCCAGTTCGCTGAGGCGGAGGCCCTGATCGCCGAGGGAACCCGCTCTGGGCTCCTCGCAACAGCCACTGCGCAGAAGATGCTGGAGAAGATGGCCGTGCTGAATACAAAGCTCGGCGAAATCCCCGCGAGGCTCCAGCGTGCCCCTGACTTCCCTTCACAGCTCAAGGACTTCACCTGCTTCCAGATAGAGAACATGCTGAAAGCAGCGGATTACAGCCTCGCAACCCAGCCACAACTGCGCATGGCCGTGAAGCTCATTGAGCAACAGGCTCGCCTGATGGAGAAATGAGGACGCCATGGCGCATCTCAGCCCTGAAGAGTTGATGGCGAGATTTCATGCGGCCCGTAAAACGGGAAAGGAGCATCGCGGGAGCCCTTTGCAGTTCCAACTCCATCGAGAACTGGCCGAGTCCTGCCCCGCTTTCACACCCAACCTCCTTCAGCTGGCTCGGTCGCTGCTCCTTGGCGACGAGCCAGGCCCCAGAGACGATCCTGCCCTCGCGGAGGTCCAGCGCTTGCTGGAACAGGCTGTCCAGGTCTCAGGCCGAAGCGCTCCCACGCTCGTGGAGTTGGCCTATTTCCACGACTCCATTCACAACGATTTCAAGACGGCTCGACCGCTTTATGAAGAGGGTGCTGCCCAAGCATTGGCAGTCCTGGAGGATGCCTGGGCGGGACTCCTCACCTCGCTTGTCCTTGAGCAGCAACTCCCAGAGGCGCTGGCACTCGCTCAACAGGCCGAGAGCCTCTTCCCTGAGTCGGCGCGCCTCATGCCCCGTGTCCATGAGGCGCGGGAACGTGCTGTCGCCGCTGGGCTGCTCCCGCCGGAATCGAAGGACCCGTGAGCAGTGGGTCCCCAGGGCCCGGTCTTGAAGAAGGAGGGTCAGTCCCTTCTCCGCTGCGGGTGGCAATCACGCTAAGGTGATGTCCGTGAATTGCACAGACTGGTCACATGTAGGCTGCAGCGCGGGGCGAATGCATCACGTCCTGCTGGTCATGCTGCTGGCTGTTGTGGGGTGCTCGCCCCCCAAGCCTGTCCCAGGAGTCGTGCGCCCTGGCCCAGGGGAATCCTTCCTCAAGAGCCTTCCGGGCCCCATGCCTGGCTTTGGGCCATACGCCACCTACCCAGAAGCACTGCTGGCGGCCTGTCCCATCATCCTTTCCAAGCCGCATGCCACTGCTGGCCGCCTGGGCGCACAGAACTTCGAACTGCGGTGGCGCCTCTCGAACGAGTATTGCGGATGGGTGTACTACACGCCGGATCATCAATACGAGCTGAGCATGCTGACAGATCAGGCCGTGCCGGATCCTGCAAACAGGTGGAAGAACTGCAAACTGCCTCCCTTCGTGAGCGACCCCCGCTATCCGGCAGACAGCCTTCAGTACATCCTCGCCATACACAACCACCCCTTCGAAGACATTCTCTCCGAGCGGGACATCCGGTTCATCGTCGAGATGGGGAAGCTTCATGGGTTCGAGTCCAAGACCCAAGCCACGACGACCCGCCTTGCCATCATCGCGTTCTTCTCGCGCTCAGATGCTCTTGAGTCTCCCCCATGCGATGGTTTCTTCGAATACATCCCCTTCACTGGAGCGTTGGCGAAGTGGACTCGCGCAGGAGAGAAGTGGCGCAAGGAGCAACTCGGCTCCGTCAAGTGGATCAACGATGACACATATGAAATCCACTGGAACTAACGGACGCCCGAGAGGGCTGTTGTTCACTTTGGTTATTGTTGGGGCGAGTTGTATTCACAGCGTGTCACCTCCCGCTCCTCAAGAAGAGGATCCATCCATCCGGTTCCCTCCTCTCGGCGCGCTCGACACCATGAAGGTCGATGCGCGCCAACAACCGTATGAGATCGATGGCGTGCTTCTTGAGGCCATTGACATCGCCGTCAACGACTTCCTGCCTCCTGGGGATTCGGAGATCCCGTGCGAACGGAGGAAGGAATCCTATCGCTACCGCATCTTTCGGCAGGGTGACGTCGTCTTCGTTGAGATCATGGAAGATCCTTCACGGTGTGGCAGCCAGTATCCGTCATTGGATTCAGGTGCCGCCTATGCCGTCACCACGGATGGCCGGATCCTCAGACGCCTCTTTGGCAGTCGGATGGGTGAGCTTCTCGGTGCACCTTCGACAGGGAGAGCTAGCTCCGTGCCGGCCTCTGAAGCGGGTGGTTCTCAAGAGCACTTCGATGGCCTCTCTCCCTACTTGCCGCTCGAGTGGCAGGATGCGGGGCCACGTCCCTCGACTCCAGATGGCGGCCCTTCGACCCAGGATGGTGGCGCTGTTGGAGAACTCTCGGATGGGGGAAGGCGGTGAGACATGCTCCCGGTTTCGCTATGGGAGCCACGCTTGGACTGCGCCACCGGATCAAGAAGTTCCTGCTCACCCATTGGAGAATGGAAGCAGCGGTGCATCAAGAACTACCATGCTTGTCAGCAGGAGCCAGACTGGACAGGCCCTTGTTACGATGTGCGGACCGCACAAGCGCAAGACCCGGAGGTGAACAGGTGGAGTACGTGGATGCCGACCTGGATGCCGTCTGGAACCAGCTCTGGGAGTTGGAGAACCGGCTCCAACAGGGTGAAGTCCTGAAGCTCACCCCGGAAGTATGCGACCTGCTCCAGCACGCGGCGCCCACAGTTGCCATCAGCAGGGCCGAGGCAGAAACAGCCCTCGCCAGCGTGGAGGGGACCACGGTGCTGCTCCGGGGCATCCGGGCACGCGTTCGCGACGGTTCCCATCGTTTGAGTGACGCACTGCACAGGATGTATCGCCTCAGAGACGCAGGGGACCTTGATGGGGCACGACAGCAGATGCGCGATCTGCTCGCTGTCGAGGTGGTGCCTCTCTACCGGGAGATTGCTGAAGGGCAGTTGGATCGGCTCGACGAGCTGACCTAGGTGAAGGTGCGGGTACTTCGCAGGTTCCCCCGTCTCTGCTCACTGAGTCCCCACGGCCTGACCTTGAAGAGACAGATAGCTCTGACCCCTTGGCTTTCTGACCTTGGAGCCACTCGGCATCACGCTCCTGTGGAACAGCAGCGCCCTCCCCGTCACGGACTCACCGCTCATGGACGTGTAGACGGCCCATCCCTTGATAGCAAGGTTCTCCATGCTCTCGATGAAGCAGCAGTGCCCATGAACGAGTGGGGCCCGCCCGAACATGAAGGCTCCCGGTGTTGACGCAACCTGGCACGTCATAGGCGCTCCGCGCGCTGAGTGCTAGCGTCCTCAGGGATGCTCCGTCCGCACATTCTGGGGTGCTTCCTGGTGCTGTGCGTGGCCGGCCCGCAGTGGGCTCACGGCTCGGTGCCAGGCATCACTGCGTCGCAGGTGCAGGGCATCACGGACTCGGCGCGAGCGAAGGTGCTGGCGCATCTGACGCGCGGAGAACTGGCGGAAGCCATTCAGGCCTACGAGGTGGCCACGGGACTCAAGGCACCGGTGTGGCTCACCGGCTTCAAGGCCGCCTTCGACGCGAGTAAACAGGTGCCCGGTGCGTGCCAGGGTGTGGCGCGCAGCATCCATACCGTGTTCACCCGGTTGGGCGGCAAGCCAGAGTACGTCCGACTGACGACCGTCGCGGACGAGACCGGGAACAGGGCTGGGTTCATGGTCTTCAAGATGGCGGATGGGCGGGACTTGGGGGTGACAGAGCTGGGAGTCCACGTCGTGGTCCGGATGAAGGACCGCATCTATGACGCGTTCACGGGTGCGGGTGGGCTCTCCTGGCAGGAGTACATGAGCCGCCTGGGCGCAAGGACTCCCATCCTGGATGAGATCGTGAGCGCACCATGAGCCTTCCGTCGCCTCCAGCGAAAGCAACGAAAGTGCCTCCTCCACTGCTGGACCTCGTGCTCCAGGCCCGCCCTGGCACATCGAGGCGCGAGTTGGAGCTCGAGCTCTTCGAGGGGCAGCCGGGCGTCTCTCGCACGGTGGGCGTCACCGTAGGGTACCTGGATTGTTTGGGTGACCTGGGAGTAGGGGACAGGGAGCACAGCGCCTTCGTCGGTTGGATGCAAGAGGCTGGGAAGACGCTCCCCGGCCAGGGCTGGTGGAGCGCGTTCCTCCAGAAGTTCGACTCGGATGAGCGGCAGGTCTTGCGCGCATTCGTAGCTATCGCCGCCGAGTTCCGCGCGCTCTCCCCGGCTGAGCTTGCTTCGCTCACCTGGCGGTACGGCGGCTCAGCTCCAGATCCCACAGCTCCGCGAACTCTCGCTCCGACTTCCCGCGCGATCCTGGATGTCCTCCTCGAGATGCGCCGTGTGGGCCGCATCCTCATGTACATCGGCGAAGCGCGCGTGGAGCGCATGGCCGGGTACATCGACGGCTATCGGCTGTGCCTGTCCCTGGCGGGACTGAAGGACGAGGAGTACTCGCGCTTCGAGCGCTGGCTCCAGGACACGGGCCGCGTTCCCCTGGGGTACACCTGGGAGGGCTCCTTCCTCCAGGCCGCCCACGACGATCATGAAGCTGCCATCCACCGGCTCCTGGACTGCGCCGCCGAGTTCCGCGCCCTCCCCGCAGCTTCCTGACCCAGGCGAATTCACGCCCCACGGAACCGGAGCTACTCACCGCCTCTCCCGGGGCCGTTCCTTTTTGGGACCTGGGTCCTCATGGTCTGCCCAGAAAAGAGTGCGTCGACCTGCCTCTGGCTAGCGTACGTCCACCTCATGGAAGAGGACCCCATCCAGTTTTAGATGCTTGACCGCATCCACCATACGCTCGGTGGCGATGATGAGCGTTGGAAAGTCCGTGAGCCGGAAGATGTCCAGGTGCCCAGGGAGCGATGAGGCATCGAGCCAGTACGCACCGGGGAGGCTGACTTCATCCCAACCACACGTAGGACACGGAGGCTTGCGGTCCGGAGGCAAGCAGTCCGGGTGCAATCTGCCAGACGCCACGAGCTGCAACTCCCACAGTTCGGGAGAGTTCTTCGCGCGAAAGCGCACGTCCAGAGCACAGCCTTGAAGGCCGCGGAGTCCTGAGTCCTGCAACCGCTCCAGTGCCTCACGCTGAGCGAGGAGCGACCAGGGATTCTGCATGAAGAGATGACCAAAGCGTCCCGATCCCGTGCCTGTGCGCGGCCCGAACTCGGTTCCCGGCTTGAGCAGGGCATCCTGAGGCGCCAGCGGCCGTACCAGCTCGCGTAGCCGCTCGAACTCCTCAAGGGGAACGGGCCAACCGTTGGACAGTCTCTTGAGTTCGCGTGCAGGCAGCCCCGACAGATCCACGCAGGGATATTCGAGCCCTGTCCACCCTCCTGGAGAATCGCACGTGGGACAGTGCATTCCTGGCAGTCCCCATTTGTGCGCGGCGTTGGTCAGGTCGCCCGTGTAGCCGAGTGCCTTGTCCTCGATGACCCTGAAGAACCTCATGCGTTCTTGTCTCCGCACTAGCGCCGCAGTCAGTTCTGGTAGAGCTGGGGGCCGATGGGTCGCACCGGACGATTGTACGGCACGATGGGGCCGATCAACTCGTAGCGAAAGGCCAGCTCCAGAGCGTGACGAAGAAGGGCGTCTGGATGCTGGCGATTGGGATTCGCCTCCCTGTACGCACGCCAAGCCTCGTTCCATAACCCGCCGCGACCGACTCCTCCATGAATCTGGCGGTGAACGTGCTCCGGAATGAGCATGGTGTACTGGTGGATATCAATACCTGACCTCGCGAACCACTCTCGGAACTCCGGTGCTTGGGGGAACAGGTGGTGCCTGACCACCCTCCCCTCATACCTGGGGAATGCAGGGAGGTAGCCGAAGCGGTAGCGGAAGTGGAACATCATCCGAGGTCGCGCACCCTCCCGCACGCCCATGTTCCTCCAGTTACGGAATGGGACGGGGCCTCGCAGGGGTGGGCGGTAGGCGCCTCCCAGCGCCCACTCCGCGCCGTACGCCAAGGAGGCACTCGCGACTGCTTCGAGATCCACGTCCTCACAGCTGAAGATGCCGCACACACCATCCTCGCCATCGCACGCAAACACGATGCACTGGTCCGCGCCGGGCTCCTCACATGCACTGGGAGCGTCTCGCGCTGCATGCTCCCAAGCGCGTGTGGAGGGAGATGTGGTGCCACAGGCGGACAACAGGAGCGCGGAGAGACAGATCAGGATCAGGGGCGGAAGGGGTACTCTCATGGCAGGCAGAATCCTGTCATGCCTGCGGAGCAGACCCCATTTGCGACGCTCCTGAGCGCGGAGTTCCCTCCTCACGAGAGCGCAGCGCCAGCACCCGCGTCCGGCTCGCGAACGCCATGATAAGGTCCTGGGCGCTTGCCTGGAAGAATCCTGATCATCGAAGCAGAGAAAACCCCAGCGGAGCCTCTTCGCCAGGCGCTGGAGGCGCGCGGCTTCACGGCCGAGGTAGTGACACACA
The DNA here is from genome assembly GCF_020103725.1 of Hyalangium gracile. Taxonomy (NCBI): domain Bacteria; kingdom Pseudomonadati; phylum Myxococcota; class Myxococcia; order Myxococcales; family Archangiaceae; genus Hyalangium; species Hyalangium gracile. The sequence goes on from NZ_JAHXBG010000001.1 coordinate 257,833, forward strand.
CCGACGGGCTCATGCAGCGCATCAGCCAGGAGCCACCCGCGCTGGTGGTCCTCGCCGTGGATCTGGCTGAGGGTCAGAACGGCTACCTGCTCTGCGGCAAGATGAAGAAGGACGCTGCCCTCCAGCGCATACCCATCATCATCACCGGCAAGCCGGACGGCTTCGACGCTCATCGCAAGCTCAAGGCCCGCGCGGATGCCTACGTCGCCCGCCCGGTAGCACCTGACGCGCTCGTCGAGGTGGCCGAGCAACTGCTGCGAGGCGCGCCCGGAGAGCCCCAGCCTTCCAAGCGCGCCTCCTCCCGAGAGCCTCCACCTCCCGAGCGCTCTCAGACCGAGCCAGGGCTTCTCTGGGGAGGCATCGGCGCGGCGCTGGCGCTCGCCGCGGCCCTGGCCGCGGGCTGGTTCCTTCTCCGGTAGGTCTTCTCGCTCCCTCCTCCGGTGTCGGCCGTCTATTCTGAGCGCGCATGGCCCCCCAGACGCTGGAAGCACGAGCTCTCAAGCAGGGCTCGCCCGTCATCGATGGAGACACCGCCACCTTCGTGTGGCGCGGGCGCAAGCCTGTCCTCGTTCATGGGGACTTCCAGGACTGGAGCGGACAACCCCTGCCGCTGGAGCGGGTGTCCCCCTCGCTGTGGACCCGTACGCTCACGCTCCCGCGAGATGCCTACGTCGAGTACTCGCTCTCCGATGCTCGTGGCCGCAAGGTGGAGGATCCCCTCAACCGCCAGCTCACCGACAACGGGTTCGGCGGCTTCAACCACTCCTTCTCCATGCCCGAGCACACGCCCACGCCGCTGGCTCGGCAACTCCGCGGAAAGGCCGCGCGCGGCCGCATCACCCGCCACCAGGTACAGACCTGGGAGCTCGCCGTCGGAGACACCCGCGAGGTGGTCCTCTATGAGCCTCCCGTGGCCGGCCCCCACCCGCTCGTGGTGGTGCTCGACGGGACGGACTATCTGCGCCGCGCGAGCCTCGTCACCGTGGTGGACAACCTCATCCGTGAGAAGCGCATCCGCCCCGTGGCCCTCGCCATGGTCGCCAATGGCGGCCCGGCTCGCACCGTGGAGTACGCGTGCAGCGAGGCCACACTGGGCTTCCTGCTCAACAAGGTCCTCCCGCTCGCCCGGGAGAAGCTCCCGCTCATCGACGAGCGTCGCAAGCCCGGCGTCCACGGCGTCCTCGGCGCGTCCCTCGGCGGGCTGATGGCCCTCTACACCGGAATGCGCGCTCCCCACGTCTTCGGACGCGTACTCAGCCAGTCCGGCGCCTTCGCCCTCAGGAACTACGACTTCGTCCTCTCCACCCACGACTTCGTCGTGTTCGAGCTCGCCCGAGCACCCCAGCGCCGACGCCTCTCGGTGTGGCTCGACTGCGGCTCCTTCGAGCGCCTCACCGAGGGCAACCGACTCATCCTCCCCGTCCTCGAGCAAGCCGGGCATCGCGTCCACTACCGCGAGTACTCCGGAGGCCACAACTACCCGGCCTGGCGAGACGATGTGTGGCGGGGCCTCGAGTGGCTCTACCCGTACCGGTAGCGCCCTGCCCCTCACCAGTTCCCGCTGGCGCCTCGCCCCGACGAGTGTCCGCCGCCGTGCGTGTCGTGGTGCGAACGCGAGCGCCTCCGCGACGAGACTTCCCGCGCGGACGTGCCCACATGGCCGCAGCGCCGACACCGCACCGTCACCTCCACCAGCCCGTCACTGCCGTCCGTCGCCGGGAGCAGCGTGGAGGTGGACACCTTGACGCTCGTCGAGCCACAGCTCTCACAAGCGACCCCACGACGGCGCAGCGCGTTCGCCACCAGCAGGAACAGGATGAACCCGCCCACCACCGCCCAAACCCACGGCGAGACCGAGGAGTGCACCGTCACCCCTGAGCCCCCCGCGCTCGAAGAAGAGGGCCTCGGGGCCCCGGAGCTCGAGCCCGCCGTCTCCTCGTCTCCAGAGGCGCTGGACGTACGCAGGTCGACGTACATCCCCTCGTCGTCCAGGAACTCCTTGGGCTCGGGCCCCACAGGCGGAGGCTCCTTGGCGCGAGGCTTCGCGGGCTCTCCCGTCACCGGAGTGGGCCGATCCATCACGCGCCCCATCCCCTCGTTGAGCGGGGCCTGGGCCAGCAGCGCCTTCAAGCCCCGGCCGCCCTCGAGCATCGCTTCGCCGATCTGCCTCCTCTTGAGTGCCGGGATGATGCGCTGCTGCATCAACACCTCGCTGCGCGTCACATCCGCGGGCGTGTCCACGCCGTCCCCCAGGATGATCTCCGCCTTGCGATCCAGCAGCGCGACGAGCAGGAGCACGCCATCGTTGCGCCGGCTGTGACCGAGCTTCCACCGGTTGAACAGCTCCGTGCCGAAGGTTCGCGGCGGACGCCCCTCGGTGGTGGCCACCACCACGAAGAGCAGCTGCCCAAGCCCGCTCTGATCCACCTCCGTGCCCAGCCGGTTCAGCTCCGCGCGCGTCCCCTCGTCCAGTCCTCCCGTCCCATCCACCACCCAGGGGCTGCGCGGCGACCGGGACAGGGACGCCACCGTCTCTCCCCAGGCCGGTGTGCCCAGCGCCCAGAGCAGCAGCCCCGGCACCACCAGCACCCGAGCCACCCACGCCCGAAGCGAGCTTTCTGTCGCGGTCAACACTTGGAGATCCATGTTACCGGACAGCCAGCCCGTACGAATACCGAGGGACCACAGCGGCCAGGCCCACAGCTCCACCCGGCCATGCCTCCCGGCAGCCGGACCGTGTACGCTTCAGCCACGCGCCCAGGAGTCCCATGGAACTGTCTCCCTCGATGGTCGTGGAGGTGGCGAGCAACAGCTCGGCCGGCTTCGGCCTGCGCCTGGCGGCTCGCCTCATCGACCTGCTCTTCGGTCTCCTGGTCATGGCCCTCGGTGGCGCGCTCGGCGCCCTGCTCCTGCGCATACTCGTGTCCCGAGGCGCGGTTCACGGAGAGTGGAGTGCCACGGACCGGCTGATGTCGCCCGCCGGCATGGCGTGGGGGCTGCTCGGAGGGCTGCTGTACTGCGTCACGGCCGAAGCCGTGGGCGGCGCCACGCTGGGAAAGCTCCTCCTGCGGCTGCGCGTCACCTCGGAGGACCTCACGCCCTCCACCTTCAAGGGAGCCCTCCTGCGCAACGCGGCGCTCTGCGTCGATGCGCTGGGCATCCCCGCCTACCGGGCCATGACGCACTCGCTCATGAGCCAGCGCCTCGGTGACCAGTGGGGCCACACCGTCGTGCTCCGCGCCAGCGCCGTCCCTCCCGACTCTCGCAGGAGCACGGGCCTGCTCGTGCTGGGCGTCCTCGGTGGCACCCTGCTCTGGGCGCTCTGGGTCGCCATGACCCTCGTCCTCCGCGCGCTGTAGCGCTCCGGGGCCTCGCGGCCTCCCGGCTGTCCCCCAGGACAGCCACGTCGTCCTGGGAAGAGAGGTGACGTGTGAGGTAGGGTTTCACCTGCTCCTCCTGCGCCTCCTGCTCCGAGGAGCTTCGAGCCGAGGTCACTCATGGCGGAAGGACAATTCATCCTCATCACTGGAGCCACGGCGGGCATCGGCCTGCAGACGGCGCTCGACCTGGCCCAGCTGGGCGCGCGGCTCGTGGTGCACGGCCGCAGCACGGCGAAGGTGGACGAGGCCCGGCGCGCCATCGAGAAGGTGGGCGGACAGGCCGAGGGCGTCGCGTTCGAGCTGACCTCCTTGAAGAGCGTGCGGCAGGGCGCGGAGGAGCTCGCGCGACGCTTCTCCCGGCTGGACGTGCTCGTGAACAACGCGGGCGTCTTCATGAACGAGCGCGTGCTCACCGAGGACGGCCTGGAGACGACGTTCCAGGTCAATCACCTGGCGCCCTTCCTCCTGACGAACCTGCTGCTGAAGGGCCCGCTCACGGGGCCCGGCGCACGCGTGGTGAACGTGAGCTCCATCGCGCACAGCCGGGGACGGATGCGCTTCGAGGACCTCCAGCTCACCCGCGGCTTCCAGGGCTACGCGGCCTACGCCCAGTCGAAGCTGGCCAACATCCTCTTCACCCTCGAGCTGGCCGAGCACCTGCCGCCCGCGCGAATCACCGCGAACTGCCTGCACCCGGGCGTGGTGAGCACGAAGCTGCTCACCCAGGGCTTCGGCATGAGCGGGAGCGACACGGTGGAGGAGGCCGCGGCCACCTCCGTGTTCCTGGCCGCCTCCCCCGCCGTCGAGGGCGTCACGGGCCGCTACTTCGCCCGCCAGCGCGAGGTGAGCCCCGCCCCGCAGGCCCTCGAGGTGAGCGCGCGCAAGCAGCTGTGGGAAGTCAGCGAGCAGCTCTGCGGACTGAGCGGGTAGGCTCCCGCGTGGCCCCTTCCGCCTGATCCCTCCCTCGGTCAGCGTCCCGGCAAGCCGCTTGCCCTGTCCTGACGGGTATGGCCCGGCTGGAACTGTCGTCCGCGCGGCCGCTCTCGCGAGTGGCGACAGACCCCGTCTTGGAGGAAGCTAGAGGGGTCTCTGATGATGAGTAAGGACGATCCAACATGGGACTTGCCCGCCGCTCGCAAGAGCGGCTCGGGCTCCGGGCTCGACTCGACGCTGCCCGGCCGTGCCGCCGCGTCCAAGGAGGCCGTGGCCCAGGCCCTGCCCCTGGTGCAGGTGGATCGCTACGACATCTCGGGTGAGTTCGCCCACGGAGCCATCGGCCGCATCCTCAAGGCCCGCGATCGCCACCTGGACCGGCCGGTGGCCATCAAGGAGCTGATCAACCGGGGCGGCGACGTGGAGGTCCGCTTCGTCACCGAGGCGCTCATCACCGCCCGGCTCCAGCACCCCTCCATCGTCCCCGTCTACGAGGCCGGGCGCTGGGCCACGGGCGAGCCCTTCTACGCGATGAAGTTCGTCTCCGGCCGCTCGCTGGCGGACGTCATCTCCGAGAAGAGGACGCTGCAGGAGCGGCTGGCCCTGCTGCCGCACGTGCTCGCGGTGGCCGAGGCCATCGCCTACGCCCACACCGAGCGCATCATCCACCGCGACCTCAAGCCCGCCAACGTGCTGGTGGGCGCCTTCGGCGAGACGGTCGTCATCGACTGGGGCCTGGCCAAGGATCTCGCCAAGGAGAGCACGGGCGAGGCCAGCCTCCCTCCCACCCCGGCCGGGGCGGACCCGTCGCTGACACAGCTCGGGATGGTGGTGGGCACGCCGGCGTACATGCCTCCGGAGCAGGCCGCGGGCCGCCCCGTGGACGAGCGCGCCGACGTGTACGCGCTGGGCGCCATCCTCTACCACCTGCTGGCGGGCACCCGGCCCTATGACAGCGGCTCGTCCGCGCAGGTGATCGATCAGGTGGTGCGCGGCCCGCCGCTGTCGCTCAGCTCGCGGCAGAAGGGCATCCCCGCGGACCTGCTGGCCATCGTCGCCAAGGCCATGGCGCGTGACCCGGCGGACCGCTACGCCACCGCGCGAGAGCTGGCGGAGGACCTGCGGCGCTTCCAGACGGGACAGATCGTCGGCGCGCACGCGTACTCGCTGGGCGAGCGCTTCTGGCGCTTCGTGCGGCGCTACCGGGCGGCCGTGGCGGTGACGGCGGTGGCCCTGCTGATCCTGGCCACGGTGGGCACGGTGGGCGTGCTGCGCGTGATGGCCGAGCGAGACCGCGCCGAGCGCAAGCAGGAGGAGGCCGAGCTCGCCCGGCGCGACGCGGAGAGCGCGCGCCAGCAGGCCCTGGATCGCGCCGACGAGCTCACCCTGCTGCACGCCCGCACCTCCATGGAGCGCGATCCGAACGAGACCATCACCTGGCTGCGCAGCCTCTCGCCCGGGTTCCATCAATGGTCGGCGGTGCGGACGATCGCGGCGGACGCCCGGGCGCGCGGCTTCGCCACCGTGCTGCGGGGCCACACGCAGACCGTGGATGACGTGGCCTTCAGCCTGGACGGCCGGTACCTCATCACCAGCAGCGACGACAAGACGATCCGGCTCTGGGACATGCAGCGCGGCGGCTCCCGCACCCTCACCGGCCACACGGACGAGGTGTGGCGCGTGGTGCCCGCACCGGACGGCAAGCACTTCGCCAGCGCCAGCAAGGACCGCACGGTGCGCCTGTGGAACCTGGAGACCGAGGAGAGCCGGATCCTCGCCACCCACCCGGGGGCGGCGGACTCCGTGGCCTTCACTCCGGATGGCCGCCGCTTCGTGTCCACCAGCCGGGGGGATGATCTGCTGCGCATCTGGGAGGTGGCCTCCGGGAAGCTCTTGCGGAGCTTCAAGACGGGGATGGGCCCCCTCAACCTGCTGGTGCTGTCTCCCACCGGGCGGTATGCGCTCGTGAAGCCCATGCGGGGCTCCCGCGCGCAGGTCTGGGACCTGGAGCAGGGCACCTTCCACTCCCTGGAGCACCAGAACACCGTGATGGCCATCGCGTTCTCTCCTCGGGGGGACGTCGTCGCCACGGGAGCCATGGACCAGACCGTCCGGGCCTGGGACGTGCGCACGGGCAAGCAGCGGCTCCTGGGCGAGAAGCTCGGCGACATCTCGTACCTGGCCTTCTCGCCGGATGGACAGCGGCTGGCGGCGGGGAACTCGGAAGGGCAGCTCCGACTGTGGGACATGCCCACCGGCAAGAGCGAGCTGCTGGGGACGCACGACGGCCGCGTCAACGAGATCCTCTTCTTCCGGGACGGCCGCCTGATGGCCACCAGCAGCGACGATCGCACCGCGCAGCTGTGGGATCTGACCACCGGCCACAGCCGCGCGCTTCGCGGGCACCAGGGCGCCGCGTACGCGATGGACTTCTCTCCGGACGGGCGGTGGATCGCCATCGGCAGCTATGACGGCACCACCCGCATCTTCGGCGTGAAGGCGGATGCCAACCGGCTGCTCACGAAGAGCCCCGTGTTCCTGAGCGCGCTGGCGGTCTCTCCCGACGGCCGGCAGCTCGCCGCCGCGGGAGCGGACACGCTGCGCCTGGTGGAGGTGGAGACGGGGACCACGACGGCCCTGGCGGAGCCCCACCTCACCGAGCCCCCCCTCCTGACGTACTCGCCCGATGGCCGATGGCTGGCCACCGGCGGGAGGGACGAGTGGGTGAGGCTGTGGGACACCACCACGGGCAGGCTCGTGCGCAAGCTGGAGGGCCATGCCGGCCCCGTCACCGCGCTCGTCTTCCGACGCGACAGCCAGGGGCTCGCCACCGCGGACTCCAAGGGCATGGTCCGGGTGTGGGAGCTCGGCTCCGGGCAGGTGCTCGCCCTCGGCCACCACGAGCACGAGGTGTTCGCGCTGGCCTTCTCCCAGGACGGAGTGAAGCTCGCGTCCGGGGGCGCGCGGGGGAACATCCGGCTGTGGGAGCTGGCCACGGGCAGCTTCCAGGAGCTTCGGGGCCACGAGGACAAGGTGCGCAGCCTGATCTTCTCGCCGGATGGCAAGCGGCTGGTCAGCGGGAGCATGGACCACACCTTGCGCATCTGGGACCTCGCGACGGGCAAGAGCAAGCCGTCGAACGCGAGCGGCAATGGCGTCCAGAAGGTCCTCATGTCCGCGGACGGCTCATTGCTGATCAGCTCGAGCGAGAAGGACAGCACCCTGCGGCTGTGGGATGGCCAGACGGGCGACCCTCGCGGCGAGCTCAAGGGCCACCAGGGCGACATCACCGACTTCGCGCTGTCGCCGGACGGCCGGCGGGCGGTCTCGTCGAGCATCGATCGAACGGTGCGGCTGTTCGATCTGGAGACCAACGAGAACCGGGTGCTGCGAGGCCACGCCGGGCGCGTCACGAGCGTGGTCTTCCTGGATGACCGGCACATGGCCTCGGTGGGCTGGGATGGGACCGTGCGGTACTGGTCGGACGACCTGCCCACGAGCCCGGAGGAGCTGCGCGCCTGGATGATGACGATCGAGAGCGGCCGGTGAGCGCCTTGGCGGCTGCCGCGTAGCGGGGTCGCTCCCGTCACAAGCCACTCCCGTCGGCTCAGCCTCTCTGGATGGGCGCCATGCCCGAAGGAGAGCGCGATGAGCACGCAGAGCACCCGGAAGTCCTTCATCCAGTACGAGCTGCCCACCAAGGCCCTGGAGCAGGTTCAAGGAGGCAAGGGGAAGGTGACGACCCTGGCGGTGGGCGAGGAAGGTGGCACCGTCACGACGACGGGGGTGGGCGAGGAGTGCTGCGAGCCTCGCATCACGACGTTCGGGCTGGGCGAGGAGGCCGGCACCTGTACCTGATGTCCCTCGAGCCAGGGCACGGCCAGGTGGCACCCTCTCCTCTTGGCTTTGGCGCGGACCCGCTCTCTACTGGCGGGCACTCGCGGCTGAGAGGAGGAGGCTTCCATGGACCTCATCATCGAGAATGGCCTCGTCTTCGATGGGCTCGGCGGCGCGCCACGCGCGTGTCATGTGGGCATCCAGGGAGACACCGTGGCCGCGCTCTCCGAGGCGCCGCTGCCGCGGACACCCGCCACGCGAGTCATCGACGCGCGCGGGCACTGGGTGATGCCGGGCTTCATCGACTTCCACACGCACTATGACGCCGAGGTGGAGCTTGCCCCGTCGCTCTCGGAGTCCGTGCGGCACGGCGTCACCACCGTGGTGCTCGGGAGCTGCTCGCTGAGCCTGGCGGTGGGCACGCCCGAGGACCTGGCGGACATGTTCTGCCGCGTGGAGGCCATCCCCTACGCCACCGTGCGCTCGCTGCTCGAGGAGCGCAAGAGCTGGGAGACGTTGGGCGGGTACCTGGAGCACCTGGACTCGCTGCCGCTGGGGCCCCACGTCGCCTCGTTCCTCGGCCACTCGGCGCTGCGCTCCCATGTGATGGGGCTGCACCGCAGCCTGGAGCAGCGCACGCGTCCCAGCACCGAGGAGCTGGCACGGATGGAGTCGCTCGTCCGGGAGGGCCTGGACCTGGGCTACCTGGGCCTGTCCATCCAGACGCTCAAGTGGGACAAGATGGGCGGCAGCCGGGACATCCGCAGCAGGCCCCTGCCCTCCACCTTCGCCCGCTGGAGCGAGTACCGCCGCCTCACCCGCCTGCTGCGCGAGCGGGGCCGCGTCTTCCAGGGCGTGCCCAACGTCAGCACCAAGGTGAACGTCCTGCTCTTCCTGTTGGAGAGCGTGGGCCTGTTCCGCAAGCCGCTGAAGACCACGGTCATCTCGATGATGGACGCGCGGGCCAGCCGGGGAATCCACCGGCTGGTGGGCGTGCTCTCGCGTACGTTCAACCGCCTGCTGGGCGCGGACTTCCGGTGGCAGGCGCTGCCCGAGGTGTTCGACCTGTGGGCCGACGGCATCGACCTGGTCGTCTTCGAGGAGTTCGGCGCGGGCACGGCGGCCCTGCACCTCCAGGATGCCGCCTCGCGCGCGGAGCTGCTGAGAGACCCGGCCTACCGCGAGCGCTTCCGGCGGCAGTGGACGAGCCGCTGGCTGCCCAAGGCCTTCCACCGCGACTTCAACCAGTCGCAGATCCTCGACTGTCCGAACGAGAGCCTCGTGGGCAAGTCCTTCGCGCAGGTGGCGCAGGAGCAGGGCCGGCACGCGGTGGACGTGTTCCTGGACCTGGTGGCCACATACGGGGACGCGCTGCGCTGGTTCACGGTGATGGCGAATGACAGGCCCCAGGAGCTGGACTTCATCTGCCAGCACCCGGATGTGCTCATCGGCTTCTCGGACGCCGGAGCGCACCTGCGCAACATGGCCCACTACAACTTCCCGCTGCGGCTGCTGCGCCGGGTGCGCGAGGCCGAGCGCCGGGGGCAGCCCTTCATGAGCATGGAGCGCGCCGTGCATCGACTCACGGGGGAGATCGGCCAGTGGATGGGGCTGGATGCGGGCGTGCTCGCGCAGGGCAAGCGGGCGGACGTGGTGGTCGTGAACCCCGAGGGGCTGGATGAGACGCTCGAGGTCGCCACCGAGGCCCCGATGGAGAACTTCGGAGGTTTCGTGCGGCTGGTGCGCCGCAACGACGCGGCCGTGAAGGCGGTGCTCATCTCCGGCCGCGAGGCCGTGTCCGAGGGCTCCGTGAGCTCCCGCCTCGGGCAGGAGCGTGGCTTCGGACGAGTGCTGCGCGCGAGCTGACCGGTTGGGAAGGGTCAGCCTCTGGCCGTGGCCCGGGTGACTCGCACCGGCACCCCACTGAACGCGGCATTGCCCGTGAGCGTGTCCAGCCTCTGTTCGTCGGTGAGATCGTTGAGGCTCACGCCCGCGTGCTTCGTCGCCACGGACTGGCGCACGCCTTCTCGGCGGTGGCCGTAGCCGTGAGGCAGGCTCACCACGCCGCGCATCACCTCATCCGTCACGCTCACCGGCACGGACACCTCGCCCACCCGCGAGGTGACGAGGGCCTCGTCCCCCTCCTCCAACCCGAGCGCCCGCGCGTCCTCCGGATGCATCATCAACGTGCAGCGAGACTTCCCGCTCATCAGCATGGGCACGTTGTGCATCCAGGAGTTGTTGTCGCGAAGGTGGCGCCGACCAATCAGGAGCAGCTCGCCGTCCGCCAGCGGGGCCGCGCCTTCCGGGAAGGTGTCACGCAGCCGCTTCACGTCCTCCACGAAGGGCGCGGGGGCCAGTTGGAGGCGCTTGCCCGGAGTGGCCAGCCGCCGGGGCAGGCTCGGCTTGAGCGCTCCCAGGTCCACGCCATGGGGCTCACGCTTCAGCGCAGAGAGGCTCAACCCGTTCCGCAGCCCTCTGGCCCGCACGCCATATGGCCCGGCACGCAGCCCCACGTCGAGGATGCCCTCGGGCCCCAGCCGCTTCATTGCCTGATACTTGAGCGTCCCACGCAGGCTCCGACCGTGCCGGAGCACCTCGATGCGGTGCCGCAGCTCCAGGAGGATGCGCCAGTCCTGCATCGCTCCGGGCCCGGGCTCGAACAGCGCGGGTGCGTAGCGGGCCGTGTCGCGGATCGCCAGCACGTGGAAGGCGATGTCGTAGTGCGAGCGCTCCAGCGGGGACGGGGGCGGCAGGATGAGGTGCGCGTGCCGCGTCGTCTCGTTGAGGTACGGGTCGATGGACACCATGAAGTCCAGCGACGCCAGCGCCTTGTCGAGCTGTCCCCCGTTGGGCGTCGAGAGCACCGGGTTGCCCGCGAAGGTGAGCAGCGCGCGAACCTGTCCCTGCCCCTCGGTGAGGATCTCCTCGGCCAGCGCCGCCACGGGCAGCTCTCCCGCAAACTCCGGCAGCCCTCGCACGCGGCTCTTCCAGCGGCCGAAGCCGCCTCGGCTGCCAGACAGCGCCCGAGGCCCTCCCACCAGATCGAACGCCGGGCGCGTGAACATGACGCCGCCCTCGCGATCGAGGTTGCCGCTCACCACGTTGATGACGTTGATGAGCCACTGGCACAACCCGCCGAACGCTTGCGTGGACGTGCCCACCCGCCCGTAGCAGATGGCCGTCGGCGCCTCGGAGAACTCCCGAGCGATGCGGCGGATGCTCTCCGCGGAGATGCCCGTGGGCCCCGCGGCGCGCTCCGGGGTGAACTCGCGCGCCAGCTCTCGCACCGTCTCCAGGCCGTCGGTGAACGACGCCAGGCGCTCCATCCGGGGGCGCTGCAGCAGCTCGTGGAGCAGCGCGAACAGGAAGAGCGCGTCCGTGCCCGGACGGATGAACAGGTGCTCGTCCGCGATGCGCGCCGTCTCTGTCTTGCGCGGGTCCACCACCACCACCCTGCCGCCTCGCTGCTGGATGGCTCGGAGCCGCGCCCGCACGTCCGGCGCCGTCATCATACTGCCGTTGGAGGCCAGCGGGTTGGCACCCAGCGCCAGCAGGTAGCTCGTCCGGTCCAGGTCCGGGATGGGCACCAGCAGCTGGTGGCCGAACATCTGGTTCGCGGCCAGCAGGTGCGGGAGCTGATCCACCGACGTCGCGCTGTAGCTGTTGCGCGAGCGCAGCATGCGCAGCAGCTGGGGCACGAAGAGCATCGCCCCCGCGTTGTGGACCGTGGGGTTGCCCAGGTAGACGGCCAGCGCGTCCCGGCCATGCTTGCTCTGCGCCTCGTGCAGCCGCCGCGCAGCCTCCTCCAGCGCCTCCTCCCAGGACACGGGCTGCCAGCCGCTGGCGGTGCGGCGCATCGGCTGGCGCAGCCGCTCGGGGTCCTCGTGGAGATCCTTCAGCGCCACCGCCTTGGGGCAGATGTGGCCACGGCTGAAGGGGTCCTTCTCATCGCCCCGGATGGAGGTGATGCGGCCTCCCTCCACCTCGATGCGGACTCCGCACATGGCCTCGCAGAGGTTGCAGGCGCGGAAGTGGGTCTGGGTGCCAGCGGCGGAAGAGGCCATGGCGGGCACTATACCCACCCCGGCGCTCCCGCTGCCGCTCAGCCGGTGGCGCGAATCGGCTCGGCAACGTCCGTCGGGCCCGGCACCTTCTCCGCCACGCCGCCGACGTCCAGCGCCTCTCGCAAGTCAGGCGACAGCCCCTCGAGCAGCAGGAGCACCGACGCGTTCGTCCACGCGAAGCCCAGCGTCCGCTGGGAGCGCGACGCCATGTACGGCCCGCGGTCCGCGCCCTGGTTGCCGTACTCGACCGGCACGTCCGCCGAGCACCGCACCACGTCGTACTTCTCCTTGATGAGGCCGTTGTGCTTGCCGGCGATGTCCATCACCATCGACAGCCAGCGGTACGCCACCTGGTCAGCCTCGGCGTGGAAGCCATAGCGGCGCAGGCCCTCGACCACGATGACCTGGTGGGGCGCCCACCCGAACGGCCAGTCCCACTGCAGGTCCTCTCCGCCCGCCGCCTCGCGAGAGGCCCGGCTGCTGGAGGTCAGCCCACCCGCCTGCAGGAAGCGCGGGACCGAGGCGGCCACGGCGGCGGCCTCCTTGCGCGAGGCCCACCCCGTCCACAGCGGATAGAAGGTGGCCAGCGTCTCGTACTGGGAGCGGCGCCCGGTGGTGAAGTGGTGGTCGAAGAACATCCCCCGCTCCTCGTCCCAGAAGCGCGCGCGCATCGTCCGCGCCCGCGCCCGCGCCGCCTTCTCGTACGCCGCCGCCCGGGCCGAGTCCTCACCCTCCAGGATGCGCAGGATGCGCGCCAGGTCCTGCTCGTACTGGAAGAGCAGCGAGTTCAGGCACACCGGCTCGTGGTGGTGGATGGCCGTGCCGAAGCGGTGGCACATGTCCCAGCCGCTCTCGCGGATGGCCCGGTCGTGCCGGTGGAACTCGGCGTCGTCCGGCCGGTGCTCCGCGTAGAACGCGGACACGTCCTCCGCGTCGGGGCCCTCCGCGTCGTCCTTGTAGCGGGACAGGCCGCTCGGCGTGGAGCGCGGACCGGTGCGGAAGTTGGTCTCCAGCTCGTGCATGGCCGCCTTCGCCACCCGCTGCAGCATGCGCCGGTCCGGCTGCACCGCGTGCAGCTCCAGCGCCAGCCTGGGCAGCAGCGGCGGCTGCGTGCGCGACAGGTGGAAGCTCAGGTTGGAGTTCGGGATCTTCCCGTAGTGCTCGATGGCGTAGACATGGTTCTCCACCATGTCGCGCACGAGGTCCGCGCGCCCCGAGCTCAGCGCGCCGCGCCCGTTGAAGTAGCTGTCCCAGCCGAACATCTGCATGAACCGGCCGCCCGGGACGATGTACGGCCGAGGCAGGTAGGCCATCCCCGGCTCGCGCATCAGCCGCTGCCAGTCCGCCTGCTCGTGCGGCTTGCGCAGGGCCACCACCTCCCAGCCATGCCGCGCGGCCTGGGGACGCAGCTTCTTCAGGGCCTGCTTGTCGTCGGCGGGCACGTACAGCCGCCAGCGCCCATCCGGGCTCTTCACCCGCATGCCCGCGAGCGCCTCGTTGAGCTGCTCGAACCGGTCGGCCTGGCGCACCAGCCCGTCCCAGCCCTGATCGATGAGCCGCCGCAGCGCCACGGTGCGGCGCTCCAGCATCCGCGCCACCGGCAGGCCGGGCACATCCCCTCGGCCCTCGAGGATCTCCTCGGCGAGCACGTCCGCCACATGAGCCAGTCGCTCCGCGCTCTTCAGCTCCACGCTCACGCCCGGCGCCAGCTGGAAGTCCACCGCGAAGCGCAGGTTGCTGGCGCGTGCCTTCTCGGCATCGCGCGCCGTGATGCAGCCATCCCCGTCGAGATCCAGCGCCATGATCACCTCGTAGGCGAGGCGCGCGGTGAAGGTGCTCGGAGAGAGGGGACGGGGCGCGGGCTGCGCGCTCGGGAGACGGGCACGCTCCGGCACACGGGTGGACAGTGCCGCGGGAGCGCGGGCGGAGACAGTTCGAGAGTGAGTGGAGAGTGACATCCGGGAGGGCACCTTCGGCTAGGAGCCAGCCGAAAAGGTACACGAATTTCCCGGGCGAATCTGGAGTGTTCCCCTCACTCCAGTGTGCCTGCTCACGCCGATGATTTCAACCCACATTGTTTGGACGCAAATCAATTGGCCCGGCTCGCCTATGCCCATCCAAGGTGCGCCGGTAGAGTCTGGGTCCTCGTTCGGGTCCTTCCACGAGGGTGGACCCATGGAGCGAGGCGAAGCCACAGGGGCCGCGCTGGCGTGGCCTCCCGACCGGGGACGACATGTGAAGGAGTTGGAAGACATCCTCCGAGCCCGTGCTCGGATGAAGGGGCCGCTCGTACTGGCCACGGTGGTAGCGGTGTCGGGCTCGGCGTACCGGCGGCCCGGGGCGCGCATGGTGATGGGCGAGGAGGGCTGGCTCGCGGGCGGCGTAAGCGGCGGGTGCCTGGAGGGAGACATCATCCGCAAGGCCTTCTTCTGGACGGCCAGCGGTCCGCGCGTGCTGCGCTACGACTCCACGGGCGACAACGTCGAGGAGGAGGACGCCCTCTCCTTCGCGCTGGGGTGCAACGGCGTGGTGGACGTGCTGCTCGAGCGCTGGGAGCCCGGGCCGATGGATCCGCTCGCGTTCGCCGAGGAGGCGCGGCGGCAGTCGCGGCGCGCGGTGCTGGCGACGGTGTATCGCGGGCCGAGCGACGCGGTGGGTGCGCGGCTGCTGCTGCGGGATGACGGGGTGGAGGCGAGCAACCTCTCCGGCCCGCTGAAGGACGCGGTGCGCAGGGCGGCGGACGAGGCGCTCGTGGTGGGGAAGACCTGGAGCGGCCCGTGTGGCGGCGCCGAGGTGTTGGTGGAGGTGGTGGATCCGCCCATCCCGCTGGTGCTGTTCGGCGGTGGCTTCGACGTGGCGCCGGTGGTGGCGCAGGCGGTGGGGCTGGGGTGGCACGTCACGGTGGTCGCGGACAAGTCCGCGGAGACGCTGCGGCGGCGCTTCCCTCGAGCGCACGCCGTGGTGTCGGCCAAGGCCCGGGAGCTGGACGAGAAGGTGTCGCTCTCGGCGCGCACGATGGTGGTGGTGATGACGCACAGCCTGCCGCAGGACCGCGAGCTGCTCGCGCGGCTGCTGCCGATGCCGCTGCGTTATCTGGGCGTGCTGGGTCCGCGCGCGCGCACGGAGCGGCTGCTCTCGGAGATGAAGCCGGCGCCCGTGCCGGCGCAGCTCGACAAGCTGCACGCTCCGGTCGGGCTGGACCTGGGAGCCGAGGGGCCGGATGAGGTGGCCCTCTCGATCGTGGCCGAGCTGCGAGCCGTCCTGGCTGATCGCGAAGGGGGCAAGCTCCGCTACCGGCAGGCGCCCATCTACGCCGCGGAGCCGCCAGCAGCGCGGAAGCTGGCGTGAAGGTGGGCGTGGTGCTGCTGGCCGCGGGGGGTTCCTCGCGACTGGGGCAGCCCAAGCAGCTGCTCGTGCATCAGGGAAAGACCCTGGTGCGACGCGCGGCCGATGCCGCGGTGGAGGCCAGGTGTGGGCCCGTGGTGGCGGTGCTCGGGGCCCAGGCCGAGGCGGTGGCGACGGAGCTGGCCCGGCTGCCAGTGAACACGGTGCGGAACCCGGACTGGGAGGCGGGGCTGGGCAGCTCGCTGCGCGTGGGTCTTCAGGCGCTTGAAGCGGCGGAGCCGGCGGGAGCGGGCTCGGCGGTGGATGCCGTACTGGTGCTGCTGTGTGACCAGTTCCGGGTGGATGCCAGCCATGTGCGCGCGCTGGTGAAGGCCTTCCAGCGGACGCAGGCGCCCATCGTGGCCTCGGGTTACAACGGGACGCGCGGGGTGCCTGCGCTGTTCTCGCGCGCGCTCTTTCCAGAGCTGGAAGCTCTCGCGCCTGATCAGGGCGCGCGAGGGGTGATTGCCCGCGAGCCTTCTCGCGTGGTGGAGGTGACGCTGGAGGGTGGCGGCGAGGACGTGGACACGAAGGCGGACCTCACACGCCTCGCCTGAGGAGCCTCACGCTCTGATGGCCTCTCTATCTTTCTGATGACGCAGGGCCCACGCTGAGCGCCACGTCCATCTCCACCTCGGCTCCGCCACGCTGCGAACGAGGAAGCGAGAACCACAGCTCCCGAGCCCCCTTCACCGTGTAGCGGCCCGGCGGAAGCGCGTAGCGGAAGTCCGTCGAAGGCTGCCCCGACACCTCCACCGGCTCGCCGGGGTGGGGCACAGCCAGCACCGCCACGGGAGTCGCGGCCGCGCCCTCATGCGTCCGGATGTCCAGCGCGTACGAAACCCTCGGGTCGAGCTGCCGGACCGAGTAGCGGCTCTCCAGCCCCACCGTGTTCGCGAACCTGCGTGGATCCAGCCGGTGATGGGCCACCTTCTTGGACACGTTGTCTCGAATGTGGAGCGTCAGGTCCTGGTCCACGGTGTGCTCGGAGCCTGCTCCCACCAGCAAGAAGGCGTGCAGGGCCTCGGCGCTCGTCAGCGTGTGCAGGTTGGAGGACAGCATGAACAGCCGCTCCTCGGTCGGCACCCGCTCCCCTTCCAGATAGACATAGACCTGCGTGGAGCGCACCTCGTCCGCGCTCAGGCCCTGCCGCACCTCCTCCTCGGAGATCGGCGCGTCTCCTTTATAGGAGCCCGTGAGCCACACCGTGTACGCCCGCTTCGGATCGAGCACCTCCCGGAACGAGCGGGCCACCACGTCGAAGGAGTGCTCCTTCTCCCGCACCGTGAAGCGCGTTGGCGTCTTCTCCGCGCCGGAGCGAGAGGCTGAAGCATCCCCCATGGAAGGAGGAGCTTGCGCAGGTGCGGAGGGCTTCGGCGGGGTCCCCGATACCGGCTCCAAGGAGACGCGGAGCTGATCCTCCAGCGTTCCGGGCTCGAAGCGGCGAGACCACGCCTTCATCCCCACCCGGCTCAGCTCCACCGTGTGCGGCTCCGCTCTCGAGACGTTCTCGAGCTTCAGCGGCGTCACGCCCTTGAACTCGCGGTCGAGGCTCACCAGCGCTCCCGGCGGCTCGGAGACGATCATCAGCGGCGGAGTCCCGAAGAAGACCCAGGTGACGATCTTCACGGCCATCACGGCCACGACCGCCACTCCCACCACCACGCGCCAGTGGGGAATGAGCCCCATCAAGAACCGGGTCACCCCCGCGTACGCGTCCCCCGTCGCCTCCGGCTCCCTCGCCTTCGGCTCCCTGGCTCTCGCGGCGGCTCGCGGGCGGGAGACTGGCTTCTCGACAGGCGCCATCTCCTGGGTCGCTTCCGCGAGCTCCACCGACGGCATCTCCGGGACCGTCTGGGTTACCCGATGGTCCGGCCGGGACACCCGTCGCGCCGGCCGCGTGGTCTGGGAGTCCACCTCGGGAGACTCGCGCGGCCCCGTCCGGCCCGACGTGGGCGCCGGAGTCCCCGGCCACTGCGCGGCCGGCACGCTGTCGGTCCTCGGCAGCTGCCGCTGCTGGGAGCGGCTCCACATCGCCACCTGCTCCTCGAAGCGCGGCGGGAGCTGAGGGGTTCGCCCCTTCTCCCTCAGCTCGGACTCGAAGACCAGGCCCATCAGGTGCTTCAGCGTGTGCACCGGAAACAGCGGCGCCATCACCGCGAACCACTGCGACAGCTGCAGGTGCAGCGCCTCCGCGCTCGGCGTGCGCGCCTCCCGGTCCGTCGCCAGGGCGTTCTGGAGGATCTGCACCAGCTCGGCATCCAGCTCGGGCGCCAGCTCCCTCGGCGGCGTGAGCTGCCCGTTGGCGATGCGCTGCATCACCGACAGCTCATGCCCATCCGCCGGAAGGCGCCCGCAGAGCATCCGGTAGAGCACCACCCCCACCGCGTACACATCCGAGCGCGCATCCAGATCCGGCACCGCGTACGCCTGCTCCGGCGACAGATAGCGGTACTTGCCCTTCACCACCCCGGACTCCGTCACCGGCCGCCCCGCCAGCTGCGCCTTGGCGATGCCGAAGTCGGAGATCTTCACCTCCCCCTCGTAGCTGATGAGCACGTTGTCCGGAGAGATGTCGCGGTGCACCAGCCCCAGCGGCCGCCCGCGCTCGTCCTTGCGCGTGTGCGCGTGGTGCAGCCCCTTGCACATCTCGATGGCGATGCTCACCGCCAGCGGCGGCGGCAGCTGCGCCAGCCCCATCGCCTCCGCCTGCTTGAGCAGCCGGGAGAGCGGCTGGCCGTCTACCAGCTCCATGGCCAGGAAGTACTCGCCGTCCACCTGCCCGAAGTCGAAGACCTGGACGATGTTGCCGTGGTTGAGCCCCACGGAGATGCGCGCCTCCTGGACGAACATCTCCACGAAGGCCTGGTCCTCGGCGTAGTGGCCCAGCACCCGCTTGATGACCACCGGCTTGGTGATGCCCGGCGCGGCCGTGTAGCGCGCCCGGTAGACGATGGCCATCCCCCCCGCGCCCAGCCGCTCGAGCAGCTCGTACTTCCCGAAAGGGGTCGTCGTCCCGTCGCTCAAGATGGGCGCACTCTACCAGCCAGGCAACGCTTCCGGCGCCCCCCTGAAGCCTCGGGGCGGCACATCGGCTACACTCATGCACCGCGAGACAGGATCCCCATGAACACCTGCCCTTTCTGCCCCGGAAGGCTGTACCCCACCTTCACCAACAGCCTTCCGCGCGAGAAGTGTGGCAAGTGCGACTCCATCTGGTTCGAAGGTGAAGCGCTGGCCAACCTCGTCGGCATCCAGGCCGCCAACGCGCTCGTCGAGAAGACCAAGGGCAAGCCCGGCAAGTGCAAGCACTGCAGCGCCTCGCTCTCCTACGTGGCCCAGTGCACCCGCTGTCACCACGACGCCCCCACCTGTCCCCAGTGTGGAACCGCCCCCCTCGCCGTCGCCGTGGTGGACGGCGTCCGGGTGGATGTCTGCACCGGCTGCAAGGGCATGGCGCTGGACAAGGACGGACTGACGCAGCTGCAGAAGATCGTCGCGGAGCGGCGCCCCGCCAAGCCCGTCACCAAGCCCAAGGAGGAGCCCAAGAACCTCACCAAGGCTCCCTGCGCCGCGTGCCAGCGCAAGCTCCTGCTCAAGTACGCCTTCGTCTACGACAGCAAGATCTACTGCGGCAGCTGCGCGCCCCCCGGCGCCGCGCCCTTCAACGTCGATCTGGCCAAGGCCAGCCCGACGCTCGCGCCCTCCCTGGGCACCTATCTCACCGGAGACGAGGACCTCACGGCGGACGCCGTCTCGGTGGGCATCAGCATCCTCTTCAAGGTCGCCGCCTCTCGGCTCATGCGCTGAGCCGCCCTGTCTCCTCCCTCGACGCGAGCCCCGCCGTGGTGAAGGACTCCCCGCGCGCGCCAGCGACGGACCGGGACAGGTAGGGCGTCGTCGATCCCACCCAGCCCATGGTTGACTTGCAGTGCGTCTTGCTGCGTCATGTCAATCAGGGTTTCCCCTCCATGCCACTTCTCGAGGGTTTCACTCAGGGTGTCCATTGCCGCTAGAAGGTCCTCCCTCTCCTCCTTCTCAGGTTCCCGCTTCGACGGGCCTCGTTCCGGGTCTCAAGCTCTTCAGCCGCCGCGACTTCGTACGCGACCGCTTCGGAGAAGCCGCGTGGGAGCAGGTGCTCTCCCACCTGTCCACGGAGGACCGCACGCGCATCGCGTCAGCGGACCCCGGTGGCTGGTACGACGTGCGCCTGTTGGAGCGGGTGATGAACGCCATCTCCCAGCAGCTCCAGGCGGATGACGCCCTGCTGACGGAGATTGGCCGGTTCGACGCGGACCGGGAGCTGTCCGGCGTGCACCGCTGGTACCTGCGGCTGATGCGCCCCTCCTTCGCCATCCGCCACATGAACATGTACTGGCGCCGCTCGCATGACACGGGGACGTGGAGCTCGACGCAGAACGGCGGCCAGGTCTCCGCCGAGCTGCGGGACTGGGTCATCGTCAACCGCACCCTGTGCATGACGGTGATGGGCTACCTGGGGCGCACGCTCGAGCTGTTCGGAGGAAAGATCAGCCACCTGGAGCACCCCGAGTGCCGCGCCCTGGGTGCCCCCGCGTGCGTGTTCCGCACCCAGCTGGAGCTGCCCGCCGACGAGCCTCGGCCCGGCCGCCGGCCCACGCGCGAGGACGTGTCCGCCGTGGCGCACGAGCTGGCGCAGTACCCGGATCGCGAGGCGCTCGCGGAGGCGCTGGTGTCGCTGCTGCGGTTCCAGTTCGGCTGCGGCTGGGTGGAGCTGTGGAGCACCGGCCCCGACGGCCAGATGCAGCTGCAGGGCGTCTCGGGCGAGCGCGGCCTGGGCACGCAGCGCCGCTTCGTCCTCGAGGTGGGCGGCCGCAACGTGGGGCGCCTCGAGGTGCAGCTGCCGGTCGGCCCCGGCCAGGAGAGCGTGGACGAGGTGATCAACGAGCTGGTCCCCTGGTTCGCCATCGCCCTGGAGGTGGCGCGCTCATCCCGCAACGCGCCTCCGGTGCTCGAGGAGGACGAGCTGGCTCGGAGGCTGCGCCGCGCCAAGGAGACGGCTCAGCTCACGCCGCGCCAGATCGAGGTGCTGGAGCTCGTCGCCCGAGGCAAGACGAACAAGGAGATCGCCGCCGTGCTGGGCCGGAGCGAGGGCACGGTGGAGGTGCACGTCACCAACCTGCTGCGCAAGTACGGCGCCAGCAACCGCGCCGGGCTCGTGGCCCTGTTCTGGGGCAAGCTGTAGCCACCGCGCCCGGACTCGCGTCCCGCCAGGCCCGCCGGCTCCTCGGCGGCGGGCTCCGAGCGTGGCCTGCGGCTACTTCCCGCGCTTCCTCGAGCCGCCCTTCTTCCCACCGTCGTCCGTCGCTCCACTGGGCATGAGGATGCGCGCCTGGGCCTTCTTGCCTCCCTTGGGGCCCTCCGCCGTCTTCCCAGCGGGCATGAGGATCCGCGAGCTGCTCTTCTTCGCCGTCGACTTCTTCGCGGGGCTCTTCTTCGCCGCGCTCTTCTTCGCCGTCTTCGCCTTGGTCGCCATGGTGCCGGGGATGATAGCGCATTCGAGCAGCATGGATGCGCGGAGGCGCGTCAGTCCGGACGACGGCGGTGCTCCACTCCCTCCGGGCCCGCCACGATGAGCTCGGTGGCCAGATGGATGAACAGCCCGTGCTCCACCAGCCCCGCGCGCGCCTCCAGCCTGGAGGCCAGCTCGGCCGGGGCGTCCATGGGCCCGAAGGCACCGTCGAGGATGAAGTTGCCCTGATCCGTCCGGAAGGGCGCCCCGTCGCGCCCCTCGCGCCGCGTGACGCGTGCGCCCAGCTCCTCCAGGAAGAGCGCCTGCGAGCGCCAGCCGAACGGCAGCACCTCCACCGGCACCGCCCACCGCGTCCCGAGCCGCGGCGACAGCTTGCCGGCATCCACCACGATGACCACCCGCCGGCTCGCCTGCGCGACGATCTTCTCCCGCAGCAGCGCGCCGCCGCCGCCCTTGATGAGCCGCAGCCGCGGGTCCACCTCGTCCGCTCCGTCGAGCGTGAGATCCAACCTCGGATGCTCCTCCAAGGTGGTGAGTGGCACTCCCAGCGAGCGCGCCAGGGCCTCCGTCTCCAGCGACGTGGGCACGCCCACCACGTCCGTCAGCCGGCCCTCCGCGCGCAGCGCCGCCAGCCGACGCACCATGAGGGCCGAGGTGCTGCCCGAGCCGAGCCCCACCACCATGCCCGGCTGGAGCAGCTCCACCGCGCGCTCGGCGGCCAGGCGCTTGAAGCGGGCAACCTCGCTCTCCTCGGGACGGGACATGGCGGAGCGCCCTCCTGGGACGGGAGGCTCAGCGCGTGACGCCGTGCCCCATGCCCAGAGCCTCGCTCTTGTCGGCCAGACACGCCAAGAGATCCTTCCAGGACTTCACGAAGGCGTCGGCTCCCTCATGCTGGAGCTGCTCGGCGAGCGCCTCCACGTCCACCCCCGCGGCGATGAACTCCTCGAAGACGTCCTCGCAGTCGCCCCCATCTCGCGGCAACAACCTCCCCACCCTTCCGTGGTCGGCGAAGGCCAGCAGGGTGCCCTCGGGCATCGTGTTGATGGTGTCCGGCGCGGCCAGCGCCTCCACGTAGAGCGTGTCCGGAGCGCTCGCATCCTTGGTGCCGGTGCTCGCCCACAGCAGCTTCTGAATGGCGGCTCCCTCGGACTCCAGGTGTCGCACCCGCCGGCTCTCGCGCAGCCCGCAGTACGCCTGGTACGTCCGCCGCCCCATGGCGATGCCCAGCCGGTTGCGCAGCGCCTGCGGCACCCGGTCGTTCACCGCCTTGTCCCAGCGGCTGATGAAGAGCGAGGCCACCGACGGCACATCCGGCGAGCGTCCATCCTCCAGCCTCCGCTCGATTCCCCGCATGTACGCGTTGGACGCGGCCAGGTACTGCTCGACCGAGAAGAGGAGCGTCACGTTGACGGGCACCCCCGCGTAGATGGCCTCCTCGATGGCCCGCAGGCCCGGAGGCGTGCCGGGAATCTTGATGAAGAGGTTGGGCAGGCTGGCCCGAGCGTGCAGGGTGAGCACCTGCTCCAGCGTGGGCACCGGCTGCCAGGCGAGCAGCGGAGACACCTCCAGCGACACCCAGCCGTCCTCCCCCTGCGTCTGCTGGTGGATGGACTGGAAGAGCGCCGCGGCGCGCGTCAGGTCCTCCAGTGCGAGCTGGAAGAAGAGCTCCTCGCCTCGCAGCCCGCGCTCCAGCCCGGCCCGGATGGAGTCGTCATAGCCCTCGCCCCGCCGGATGGCCTGGTCGAAGATGGTGGGGTTGGACGTGAGCCCGGTGATGGCCAGGTCGTTGATGTAGTGCCGCAGCGTGCCCTGGGACAGCAGCCCGCGCGTGAGGTGGTCCAGCCAGAGACTCTGGCCAACCTCGTGCAGCGCTTGGGTCGCGATCATGCCCGTGGCCTCCTTCCGAGGGACGCCGCTCGCCGCGCCCCGCTCCTCCCACGAAGGTGTGCACCGAGCCACGGACGCGCACACCGCACGGGAGGAGAGCCCGAGGGCGTAGGCCCCGCTGCTCGCCCCCGAGCGTGGAGACCTACTGAGGCGTGAGCACCACGTCCACCACCCGGCTCTTGTAGCCACAGACGCAGCACCTGCCCGACCGCTCCTCCTCGTCCACCTTCTCGCGCACGTGGACCTTCTGGTAGCCCGTGGCCTGGATGTCGAACTCGAAGGTGCCCGCGCGGCGCTCGGTGACGTTGCACACGGTGAGGCCCTCGTCCTGGAAGCACCCGCCCTGGACGCCCTCGAGGACCGCCTCGGGCGCGGCCGCTCCCCCGGGGACCAGGAGGCGCACTCCCAGCGCCGGAGGACAGGGGGCACAGGAGATACGGCTACAGTCTTCCTCCTCATCGAAGAGGCCACAGGAGGTGAGCAGGAGGACGGGCAGCAGCAGGAGCAGTCGAGGAGTCATGCCTCCGCTCCCCGCAAGGATCATGCCGCGCCCGCCCACCTCGGAGGGGGCCCGGGAAGGCCCGCGGGGGGCCTCGAAAATCCGAGCCCCCGGCAGGAAATCCGAGGGCCGCGGCCCCTGGGGGCCCGGCGTGCCCACGCCATGGATGGCTCGGGAACAGGTGAGGGGCTGCCGCTGCTGTCCGCCAGCAGTTGGCGTCTCCACCCCGGCCCTCCAGCTTCCTGGAGAGAAGGAGGCTAGAGCCATGATCAACGGAAACTGGGGCCACTGCCAGCACTGCCGCTACTTCGCGAGCCTTGCCCGCATCCCCCTGGCGGGCGAGGAGGCACGGTGCCTTCAGCCCGAACTCTCTCGTTATGACCTGAAGGTCTTCGGCGCCAGCGGCTGCAAGGCGTTCGAGCTGCGCCAGGGCCTGAGCAAGGAGGTCGAGGAACCCACCGCCGCTCCGCACCTGAGCATGTGAGTCCGGGGCCCGCCCTCTCAAGGCGCGGGGCCAGCGCCGGAGCCCGAGCACGCTCCCGTCTCGTGAGCGCTCAGAGCCGCCGCGCGGCGGGCACGGAGAGCGGGGGCGGCGCGCCCCGACTCTCGGCGGCAGCCCGTGGCTGGCTCCTGGCGAGCAGGCCTGGCACCAGCGGCAGGCAGGCGACGAGACCTCCCGCCAGGGCCAGGCCCCAGTCCACCACGTGCAGCGGTGACAGGTGCAGCACCCGAGCCAGTGCGGGCACCTGGACGAGCAGCACGGCGCTGGCCAGGGAACCAGCGCACAGGAGCCGGGCCATGCGGGTGCGCAGGCCTGCGAGGAGCGCGGCGAAGGAAGCGCTCGCCACCGTGAGCGCGACCAGCGCCATGGCCCGGGCGTGCTCCACGTCGCGGCGGCCGCCGAGGCTCCACTCGTAGCCCAGCACCATCACGAGCACCATCACCCCGCCGGAGGCACCGATGGCGACCCAGTCCGAGCGGGAGAAGAAGCGCGCCTGGGGCAGGTGCCGCGTGCTCCCCAGCGCCTTCGGGTCCGCGTGCTTCTGGAAGGCCAGCATGGCCGTGGGGTGGATGATGAGCTCCAGCCAGATGATGTGGATGGGCAGGTACAGCAGCGGGTAGCCCGCGAGCGGGATGAGGGCCGCCGTCACCACCAGCGGGATGTGGACCAGCAGCAGGTACTGGAAGCTCTTGCGCAGGTTGTCGAAGAGCTGCCGTCCCTCCGCGATGGCTCCGACGATGGTGCGGATGTCGTCGTCCAGCAGGACGATGGAGGCCACCTCGCGCGCGCTACGTGTGCCTCGCTCGCCCATGGCGATGCCCACGTCCGCCGCCTGGAGCGCCGGCACGTCGTTCACCCCATCCCCCGTCACCGCCACCACCTCCCCGGCCGCCTGCAGCGCGCTCACCAGCGCCAGCTTCTGGGCCGGCAGCGTGCGCGCGACCACGTCCACCTCTCGCGGGCAGACGCGCTCGCCGCGCCGCAGCCTCGCCTCCAGCTCGTCCCCCAGCAGCAGGCGCGGGGCCCCCCGGCCCAGGCCGATCTCCCGCGCCACGACGCGTGCCGTCTCCGGATGGTCCCCCGTCACCATCATCGGGTGGATGCCCGCCCTGTAGCAGGCGGCGATGGACTCGGTGACTCCCGGACGCACCGGATCCGCGCAGGCCACCAGCCCCAGGAAGCGCAGCCCCCGCGAAGGCTCACCGCCATGCCAGGCCTCCGCGTCGAGCCGCCTCTGCGCGCAGGCGATCACCTTCCCGCCCTCCGCCGCCAGCACGTCCACCTCGTGCGTCCACCTCGCGCGCTCCTCGGGCGAGAGCGTGCACGCGCTCAGCACCACCTCCGGCGAGCCCTTGGTGAAGGCCCACGCGCCGTCCGCCTCGCGCACCACCACCGTCTCGAGGCGCCGCTCCTCCGTGAAGGGGAAGGTGGCCAGCACCTCCAAGGGAGCCTCCACCACGGCCTGGGCACGGGCCGCGGCGGCGAGAGCCTCGTCCAGCGGATCCCCATTCTCGGGGCGGGAGGCCCGGGCCGCCGCGCGCAGCAGCCGCTCCGGCGCCACCCCGCTCGAGGGCACGGTGCGGGTGACGCGCAGCCGCCCCTCGGTGAGCGTGCCCGTCTTGTCCGAGCAGATGCAGGTGACGCGGCCGATGTCCTCCACCGAGACCGCGCGCCGCACGAGCGCTCGCCGCCGCGCGAGCCGGTACACCCCCGCCCCCAGGAAGAAGGTCAGGGCCACGGGGAACTCCTCCGGGAGCGCCGCCACTCCCAGCGTGGCCGCGCTCACCAGCGCATCCAACCACCCGTAGCCCTGGCGCCAGCGCACGATGGCGAGGATGAGGCAGAACACCGCCGCCGCGGCCACGAGCACCGCCACCAGCCCCTGGATGGCTCGCTGCAGGGGCGTGTAGACCCTCCCGCGGCGCGAGGCCATGCGGACGATGCGCCCATACAGCGTCTCCGCGCCCGTGAAGACGACGGCCAGCGTCGCCCGCCCGGTGAGCAGCCGCGTCCCGGCCAGCCCCCAGTGCTCCCACTCGACCAGGGGCGTCTCCCCCGGCGGCAGCCCCTCCCGAAGCGGGCGCTTGCGGACGGGCTGGGACTCCCCCGTCAGCGACGACTCCTCCGCCTGGAGCTCCTCGCCCGCCAGCACGAGCCCATCCGCGGGGAAGGGCTCACCCGCGGCCACCTCCACCACGTCCCCCACCACCACCTCGGAGACCTCCACCCGCCTGCGCCGGCCCTCGCGCAGCACGAGCGCATGCGCGGCGAGCTGGCGGCTCAGCCCCTCCGTGGAAGCGCGCGTGCGCCGGTGCAGCCACGCATCCATGCCGATCAGCGGCACGATGGCGGCCAGCAACGTCCCTCCTTCCACGGGCTGACCCAGCAGGAGGTAGAGCAGGCTGGTGCCCACCAGGAACCAGATCATCGGATCGCTCGCCGTGTTCCGAACGAGCTCCAGCCAGATGCTCCGGTGAGCCTCGAGGATGTCGTTGGGGCCGTACCGCTGCCGCCGCTCCGCCACCTCCGGCTCGCTCAGCCCGCCAGCCCTCCCCAGGAGCGCGGGGAGACGGAGGCGAGGGACGGGCATGCGCATGACGCTGACTCCACTCGGAGGATTCCAGCCTTCGAGCCCGCCAGGCGCTCACCCAGGCCCGGGTGGAAGCTGTCCACCCGGCTCCGGGAAGCCATCGGCTCGAGGGGCAGGCCGCTGTCCAGCGATCAAAGGTCTCCCCCTCTCGGTGAGCGGCGCCTGCCTCCGGCGAGGCTCAGGGACGGTCCCCGTTCTCCAGATACGCGTGGAGGCCCTCCCAGGACTCGAGCACCGCGCGATCATTCGCCAGCGCGCTCTGGTACGTGGTGCCCTGCTGCGTGCGCAGCCGCAGGTGCCAGCGGCCCTTGTGCGAGGGAACGCGCTCGGCGTCCGCGAGCTCCAGCCGCGACACCGTGACGGTGTGCGCGGGGAACAGGTAGTGCAGCCGCACCTCGTCGTCGAGCAGCTCCACCCGGTAGAAGCCCTCGAGCGTGGTGGCGAACAGCACCCCGAAGAGCAGCGCGAACACCGCCGTGCTCACCAGCGCCGCGCAGGGCATCTGGATGGCCACGCCGTCGAGCGGCGCGTGGCGCGCGGCGCGGCGCAGGAGCACCGCGTAGACGCCCATGGAGATCCCCAGCGAGACGAGCAGGAACACGACGAACGCCACCGTCGCCCGCGAGGCACTGACCAGCTCGTAGATCGTCGTCATCGCGTTCATCAGTTCAGGTAGTCCGGCAGCATCGGCAGCCCGTGGAAGAAGCGCCGGCCGCTCTCGAAGCGACGGATGAACGCGGTGCGATCGTGCAGGAACAGCTCCGCCATCTCCGCCTCGCCATACGTGCGGAAGAAGGCCGCCCGAGCCTCGTCGCACGCAATCTCGTACTGTCGGCTGAGGGCCTCCCACTCCTCGGGGGCCTCGCCCGGGCCCCAGGACTTCTCGTCCGGCAGCCCGTAGTCGCGCTCCATCACCTCCAGCTCTTTCCCCAGCGCGCGCACCTTCGGATCATCCGGGATGGCCTCGTCCGCCATCGCCAGGAGGATGTGCGCCACGAGGAAGAAGCCCGCGTCCGCCGGCACCGTGCCGTTGTCCCGCGCCTCGCGGAACGTCACCAGCAGCTGCGCGTCCAGCGCATCCGCCTCCAGGTCCGCCAGACGGCGGGCCAGCTCCCTCAGCTCCCGCTCCTTCTCGCCCGCCTCCTCGGGGTCCGGGGTGGACTTGCCATGTCGTGTCTTCTTCATGGTTTCTCCCGCGCTCACACCCCGGAGCGTCTCATGTGGGTCTGACGCTCCTCTCCCTCTGCTCTGACGCTCGGAGCGGCACGTGTGTTCAGCGCGGTGTCCGACTCATGACGTCGGATCCGCGCAATGTTCGAAGGTGGGGAGAAGCACCCGAGGCGCTAAGGTGGGAGCCACCGTGTCCCACCCGCTCTCCCTGCGCCCCGTCACCCCCGCGGACGACGCCTTCCTCTTCGAGCTGTACGCCAGTACACGCCCGGACATCGCGGCCCTGGGTCTGCCCGTTGCCCAGCGCGACATGCTCCTGCGCATGCAGTGGACGGCGCAGCGACACGGCTACCAGGCGCGTTTTCCGAGCGGCGATCACCAGCTCGTGCTCCTGGGCGAGCGCCCGGCTGGCCGCCTGTGGGTCGCCCGAGAGCCGGTGGAGCTGCGGCTGGTGGACATCACCCTGCTACCGGCGCACCGGGGCTCGGGCGTGGGCACGGAGCTGCTGCGGATGCTCCAGCGGGAGGCCTCCGCGGCCAGCAGGCCGCTGCGCCTGAGCGTGGCTCGCGACAGCCCGGCCCGGCGGCTCTACACGCGGCTCGGCTTCACGCCCGTCGCCGGGGTGGAGGACGGCGCGGATCCATACCTCGGGCTCGAGTGGCGGCCCGGGCCGCGCGAGGGCTGAGCCCTCAGCGCACGCGGCGCTGGAAACGACACGGCCCGCGAGCACGAGTGCCCGCGGGCCGCTGAATCCACTTCGAGAGGCGAGCTACCTCACAGCAGGTTCTCGGGCGCGGCCGTCGTGAGCTGGATGACGTAGCCCGCACCGCCCGCCTGCGCGGCCGAGGCGGGACCGGTGAAGGAGGTGAAGCCTCCTCCATTGCCGCCATTGCCGCCGCATGCACCACCACCGCTTCCCGCCTGATTGCTGCCCACAGGGGTGACGAGTAGATCCGTGCCCGGAGCTCCACCGTTCGCCTGTGCGGTGCCCGTAACGGAGATGGGGTTGGCGGAGATGAGCTGGACGATGCCGCCGCCGCCACCGCCACCACCTCCCGCGCCCGTGGTCCCTCCGTTCGAGTTGACGGCATTACCGCCCGCGCCGCCGTTGGCACGAATGGCCCCACCCACGGTGAGGTTTCCCCTGGCCGCGACGACGATGATGCCGCCTGCGCCTCCTCCTGGCCCACCAATGTCGGAGGCCGTCCCGGCAGTGACACCGCTGGTTCCGTTCGCGTTGATGCTGCCTCCCACGGGGATGCTGACGTTCCCCAGCGCCGCGATGATGAGGCTGCCGCCTCCGGCGCCGCCCGTCCCGTTGGTGAGCGTGCCCTCTCCCGCGCCACCGGCCACGGTGTCCGGTCTCGTCAACCGCGAGGCCGCGAGCAGCGAGATGCCCGTGCCACCGTGGAAGGGGCCTGGAGTGCCCCGCGAGACCCCTGGAGCGGGAGGACCGTTACCCGTGTCCTCGGTCCCCGGGTTGACGGTGATGGTGCCGGTCACGGTGACGTCGCCCGTGGCGCGCAGGATGGTGCCGCTGGGCACGATGAGGCTGCCCGCGATGGTGATGTTCGTGAACTGCGTGTTCGTCCTGAAGGGCTGCGAGTTGACCACCGCGGTGTTCGACAGATCCAGCGTGTTGCCCACGGGCACGCTGAGCGCGCCGGCCGAGCCATCCCCGAAGACGGTGAGCGCTCCCGCCGGCCCCTGCGGCCCCTGCGGCCCCTGCACACCCTGCGGCCCCGCCGGACCCGTGGCTCCCGCCGGACCCGTGGCTCCCGCCGGACCCGTGGCCCCCTGCGGGCCCTGAGCCCCGTTGCACACGTACCGCGTCAGCGCGGCGTTCACCTCACCCGTGTCGAGCGTGCCGTTGGCATTGGTGTCGGTGCCCAGCTCCACCTTCACGCCGCCCGTCGCGCAGTTGGCTCCCGCCGCCTCCGCCGCGGTCCGGGCCAGCGTGGCCAGTCCCGCCGAGCCCTGCGGACCGATGGGGCCTTGAGGGCCCGTGGGACCAGCAGGCCCCGTGGCTCCCTGCGGACCCGCCGGGCCAGTGGCACCCGCGGGGCCCACCGGGCCTTGCGGGCCTGTATCCCCCGTGTCTCCCTTGGCTCCCTGCGGACCCGCCGGGCCAGTGGCACCCGCGGGGCCCACCGGGCCCTGCGGGCCCGTATCCCCCGTGTCTCCCTTGGCTCCCTGTGGACCGGTCGCACCCGCCGGGCCAACGAGCCCCTGCGGGCCCTGCGCCCCGTTGCACAGGTAGCGCGTCAGCGAGACATCCACCTCGCCCGGATCCAACGTGGCATCACGGTCCGTGTCGACGCCGATCTCCAGCTTCGTCCCGCCCGTGGCGCAGTTGGCGCCCGCCGCCTCGGGAGTCGTCAGCGCCAGCGTGGCCAGGCCCTCCGCGCCGATGGGCCCCTGCGGACCGGTGGCGCCTTGTGGACCGGCGGCGCCTGTGTCGCCCTTGGCGCCCGGATCTCCCTTCGGCCCCTGCGGACCGGCCGGACCCGCGGGCCCGACTTCACCCTGGGGCCCCGGGGGTCCTCCCGCGGGACCCGGCTCGCCCTGAGGACCCGCTGGACCCGCCGGACCCGCCGGACCCGCTGGACCCGCTGGACCTGGGTCACCCGGATCTCCCTTCGGCCCCTGGGACTCGTCGCACGCGCTCAGCGCCACCACCGCGGTGAGAGGAAGGATTCGCAGCCAGCGCCATCCAGAGAGACTTCGCCACGTCTTGGGTGTCTTCCGCATTCCAGCTCCTTGGAGAGAGGGCGGGGCGCCCAGGACACCAGGGCCCCCGCCGTGAGCGATGCCCGTGCGGGGCCGCGCACGGTGTCTCGGAACCAACACATTGAGTGTGCTCCGAGCCAGACGCCGTGGCGAGCACTTAGCCGGTGGGTGCGGATCATCCGACCCGGTTGCGCTGGGATTCCCCGGCTTTCCTCAAACTCTACTCAGCGTGTTCTTCCCCAGAGTGAAACCCCGTGGTTTGTTGGGCGGCCAACACTTTGTGTGAAAGGCACGCGCGCATGTCCGAGCCGTACATTGGTGAGATCCGGATGTTTGCTGGCAACTTCGCTCCCCGAGGCTGGGCGTTCTGCAACGGGCAGCTGCTGAGCATCGCGCAGAACTCCGCTCTCTTCTCCCTCCTGGGCACCACGTATGGCGGGAACGGGCAGACGACGTTTGCCCTGCCCAACCTGCAGGGACGCGTCCCCATGCACTGGGGAACGGGGCCGGGCCTCACGCCGCGCACCCTGGGCGAGAGCAGCGGCTCGGAGAGCGTCACCCTGATCAGCACGCAGATGCCAGCCCACACCCACTCGCTCCATGCGAGCGGTACCCAGGGCGATCAGTTCACCCCCGAGGGGCACGTGCCCGCGATGCTGATCAACTCGACGGGCCAGCCGGAGAACGCCTACAGCGCGACGATCAACACCACGATGAACGCGGCGGCCATCGGCGCGGCGGGAGGCAACCAGCCCCACAACAACATGCAGCCCTACCAGTGCGTGTCCTTCATCATCGCGCTCCAGGGCATCTACCCCTCGCGCAACTGAGTCACCGCCCGGCGGGCGAGGACGCGCTGGCGCCCTCGCTCCCGGCGGCATGCGCGCTGAAGGTGCTCCGGTAGGACGGCCACGCGTCGTACAGGTAGAGCGAGAACGGCACCCACCAGATGAAGTCGTTGGTGAGGCAGAGCACCAGCGTGGCCGGAGGCCACTCGCCCCGGAGGATGAGCAGGCCCAGGCCGATGGGGCCCAGCACCTTGCCCAGCAGCCCCACCGCCGCCAGCAAGAAGCCGTGCTCGGGCCGGCGCGCCACCTCCGCGTAGGCGATGCCGTACACGCCGATGACCATGCCCAGGCAGGCGAAGATGGCCGGGTGGTTGAGCAGCGGCATCCGCGCGAACCGGAAGAGCCACTGCGGCTCCACCGCCGAGTACAGGCCCCACACCACGTTGTAGCCCGCGGCGGCCGAGAACACCGCGCGGTGCAGCGAGCGCCGCTTCATGACCGGGAGCCTAGCCTCGGCGCCAGGGTGGCGGGCTCCGAAAAATTCCGGACTCCGGGCCGCGCCCTCTCACGCGGCCCGGAGCCTCGGTCCTTCCAGCAAAAATTCCGGGCTCCGGGACGCGCCCTCTCACGCGGCCCGGAGCCTCGGTCCCTCAGCCAATCCAAGGGGGGATTGTCCGGCTAAGGGATGGGTACCAGCTGATCCACCGCCGCGGTGCCCGTGTACTGCGTGGGGCCGTTGAGGAACCCCTTGAGCTGGACGCGGTAGGTGCCCGCCACCGGGCGGGGAATGGAGACGGACTCCGAGGAGGAGGTGCCCGAGGCGCTGCTGGCCACGAGGCTCCCGTTCGGTCCATAGACGTAGAGATCCAGGTCGAACGCCGCGAGCGCCCAGCTCGTCTGGATGCGCAGCGCGCTCATGCCACCGGGCACCACGACGTTGTGGTTGTGCTCGGAGGCCAGCAGCGTCACGTCCCCGATGGGGAGCTTGAGCGAGGCGTTCACCGTGCCCGTCCAACCCGGCAGCGGGGTGGTGGCGGTGGTGTAGCGCGTGCCCGCGGTGGAGGCCGCCACGCGCACCGCCTCGTAGGCATCCGCGTAGCCGGCGCCCGCCTCCCACTCGGCGAGCTGCCGCGTGGTGCCGTCCGCGTTCTTGGCGAAGATGGGCCTGGCGGTGGAGGTGAGGGCCGCCAGCACGCCGTCCATGTTCAGCGCCGGGTTCACCTCGAGCATCAGCGCCACCACGCCGCTCAGGTGCGGGGTGGCCATGGAGGTGCCGGACAGCGCCGCGTAGAAGGGCTCGGGCGACAGGCCGTCGAGGCCCAGGTATGGCGCGGCGATGGCGGGCAGCGCCGTGGTGGCGCGCGCGGCGACGATGTTCACGCCCGGCAGGGTGATGTCCGGGTGGTGGAGCGCGTCCCCGGGCACGCCGCGGCTGGAGAAGTCCACCAGCTCGCCCGGCGCGTCCTGCGACAGCAGCGGGTTGGTGGCGGTGCGCGTGTCGCGCGAGGTGCCGGCCGCCACGGAGATGACGCACGGCGAGGCGCTGTACGGGTTGAGGGTGTCGGCGCCCGGGCCATCGTTGCCGGCGGCGAAGGTGACGACCATGCCCTGGTCGTACGCGCGCTTGGAGGCGATGCTCACCGGGTCGAACGGCGCGAAGCGGCTGCCGCTGGTGCCCCAGGAGTTGGAGATGACGCGGACGTTGTACGTCTCGCGGATGTCCGGATCCATGAGGAAGTCGAAGCCCTCGAGCGCGAAGAGGATGTTGATGGCATCCCCCACGCCCACGCCCACCAGGTTCACCCCGGGGGCCACGCCCTTGTGCAGGCCGCCGGAGCGCGCGCCCGAGCCGCCGATGGTGCTGGCCACGTGGGTGCCGTGGCCGCTGGTCAGGTCGCTGTTGGGCGTGTCCAGGTAGAGCGCGCCGCCGATGCCCATGCCCAGCGGATTGCCCACCACCTTCACGTTCTTCACCACGTTGGGGAAGTCGCCGTGGGTGCCGTCGATGCCCGAGTCGATGACGCCCACGCCGATGCCGTGCCCGGTGGCCTGGAAGGCGGTGCGCGCGGTGTCCGCGTGGATGTAGGCGTTGCTCACGTCCAGGAAGTAGTGGAGCGGGCGGTTCTCGTAGATGGAGAGCAGCCCGAGCGGCTGGAGCAGCCCCTTCAGCGTGGACAGCAGGCTGGGGGTGACGGGGACCGTCAGCGTCACCATGGGCAGCTCCTGGAGCGCCCCGAGCTCCTGCCCCACCACCAGGCCCAGCGAGCCGGTGAGGGCGCTCAGCGCGGCGGGGACGGCCGCATCCTCATTGAAGGAGAGGATGAGCGTGCGCACGGCGCCGTCGGCCTGGAGGCGCGGGTCCACCACGGCCTGGGTGAGCGCGGCCAGGGCCTGGGGGCTCGAGTAGAGGGCGTCACAGGCGCTCTGCGCGGCCGCGGGCGGGTTGACAACCTTCTTCTTCGCGGTGACCACGGCGGAGGGACGCGCGGAATGACTCGGCGCGTCGGAGGCGGTCTGCTCGGAGGCGGGACCCGCGCCACACCCCAGCAGGGTGGTGGTGGCAACCAGGCCCAGTGACTTGAAGCCCTTCATCATCGCTCCCTTCAACGGAGACGCCTCCCGGCGTGAAAGACCCCGGGACCTTGTCAGCGCTCACTGGCTTTTCTTGTCGCGAGCCGGTGTGACTGGATCGCCTCGAAAACCGCTCTCTCTGGGAGCCGTTGCACCTACCTCCACCGATGTGCCCGGAGGGCAGGCTCCGCGTTGAGCGGTGAACGCGGCTCCGCGAGCCACTGGACACCTTTGCCCCGAGCCGGGTTGCCCGCCTGCCGCAGGAGGCACATCGGTGAGGGGGGCGTCAGCAGCGGGGCGGAGGCACGGTGGCTACGGGCGAGTGGATGAACTGGCGGCGATCCCAGGTGACACCGAAGACGGTGTTCACCGTGGCCTTCTCGGTGCTGGCGGTGGTGGTGCTCTCCGTACTGGTGGTGAAGACGCGCTTCGCGATGACGCTGACGGGCATCGCGCTGCTGCTGGCGCTGGCGCTCGAGCACGGCGTGTCCTTCCTGGAGCGCAAGCGGCTGCGGCGGTGGCAGGCCATCGCGCTGGTGCTCACGGGGCTGCTGGTGGCGGTGACGGCGCTGGGGCTGCTGGTCATCCCGGCGGCCTTCTCTCAAGGCGAGGAGTTGCTCACCCAGTTCCCCAAGCTGATGAAGCAGGTGCGCTCGCTGCGCGTGTTCCGGCTGCTGAACACGCACCTGTCGACCCTGACGCAGTTCTTCGGCCAGAAGCCCGAGGCCACCCCGGCCAGCCCCATCGGCCCGGTGCCCATGCCGTCGCTGCTGCACGCGATTGGCGGGGCGGTGAGCGTGGTGACGGGGGCCATCACCGTCTTCTTCCTGGTGGTGTTCATGCTGGTGTTCGGCGGAGGGGTGCTGCAGCGGCTGCTGGAGCTGCTCCCCCAGGAGCACCGCGAGCGCTACGAGCGGGTAATGCGCAAGACGTACCACGCCACGGGCGGCTACCTGTCCGGGCTGACGTTCATCTGCACCATCAACGCCACGCTCACCACCACCGTGCTCGCGGTGCTGGGCATGCCCTTCTTCCTGCCGCTGGGCATCGCCAGCGGGTTCTCCAGCATGGTGCCGTACGCGGGGCCGGTGGTGGCCGGCGGCCTCATCACCCTGCTCACCTGGGCGACGGGCGGCGGGCTCAAGGCGCTGGTGGTGCTCGTCTACTTCATCATCTACGGGCAGATCGAAGGCAACGTACTGGCGCCGCTGGTGTTCCGCCGCACCGTCCACGTCAACCCGCTGCTGACGCTGCTCAGCGTGCTGTTCTGCGCGGAGCTGGCGGGCATCATCGGCGCGATGGTGGCCGTGCCGGTGATGGCCACCGTGCAGATCATCGTCCGCGAGCTGCTCCTGCTCCGGCAGGAGCGGGCCGCGCCGCCGCCGCCCCTGCAGGGCTGAGCCGAGCGCTCCAGCTCAGGCGGGCGGGCTCCAGCTGGAGAAGAAGCGCTGCTGGAAGCGATCGACGTACTGGACCAGGTTCTCCTGCGCTCGGGTGAACTGGCGGAACGGCGAGTCCACCGGGAACGCGATGATGCTGGCGAGGATCGCGTAGAGCGACGCGTCGAACGAGGTGGGGTGGTCTCCCAGCAGGAAGGGCTTGTCGCCCAGCACCGTCGACACCGCGGAGATGTCCTCCTGGCCCATCTCGAGGACCTCCGCCGGCTGGTGGCGCCCCAGCCCCTGGGCGTCGAGCGCCTGGATGACCTTTCGGCGGACCATGGGCGCGGCCACCGGGCCGATGAGCGGTGGGAACAGGGGCAGGATGATGGACTTGTAGAGGCGCCAGCCGTCGTCGCGGGCCCAGCGCTCGTAGAGGATGTGGAAGTAGAGGCTCTCCTCCAGCAGGCGCCGCACGAGGTGGCCCTGGGCCACGTCCTTCGGGCGCAGCTTCGCGTCCAGCGTGTCGCCGTGCTTCGTCTTGAGGTGCTGGATGATGAGCTGGGAGTCCCCCAGGAACTTCCCGTCCTCCTCGATGAACGGAATCTTCCGCTTGGGCGCCTTGCCGAGGTCCGCGATCCGGGCCGTGTAGGGCACGCCCGTCATCCGCAGATAGCTCTCGAGCTTCACACAGAACGGGCCGATGTTCGCGATGCCCCATGCCGCCGGGCCTTGATGAAGGATGATCACATCTCCCCCTGCCACGTCAGTTCCCGGCGACCTCGCGCAGCGAGTCCTCGACGCCTTGGAGCAGCGCGTCCAGCGCCTCGTCCGGGATGTTCAGCGCGGGCGCGATGTAGACCGTGTCGCCCAGGGGCCTCAAGTAGAGACCGCGTCGCCGCGCCGCCTCGTACACGCGCCATCCTCCGTTGGCGAGGTATCCCCCGCTGCCCAGGTCCACCGCTCCCACCATGCCGATGGCCCGAGGCCGCACCAGGCCTGGAATCGTCCCGGCCATGCGCTCGAAGGCGGCCTTCACCCGAGGCGCCTTGCGCGCCACCTGGCCCGGCACGTCCTCGTCCCGGTACACCGCGAGCACCTCGCGCGCCACCGCCGCGCCCAGCGGGTTTCCGCAGTAGGAGTGGCCGTAGTACAGCGCGCGGCTCCTGGCGCCCAGGAAGCCCGAGAACACGCGCTCCGTCGCCAGCGTCGCGCCGAAGGGCAGCAGGCCCCCGCTCAGCGCCTTCGCCAGGCAGAGCAGGTCCGGCACCACGCCGGCCAGGTTACACGCGAAGCGCGCGCCCGTGCGGCCCAGGCCCGTGAACACCTCGTCGGCGATGAGGAAGGTGTCCACCGCCCGCGTCGCCTCGCGCACGGCGCGCACGAAGTCCGGTGAGTAGAGCTGCATGCCCGCGGCGCCCTGGAGCACCGGCTCCAGGATGACGCCCGCCACCGAGTCCCCCTGCTCTCGCAGCGCCCGCTCCACCTCCGCGAAGGCCCGCTCCCAGCCGCCCTCCTCCGCGGGCGAGGGTACGTGCACCACGTCGAACAGCAGCGGCCCGAAGACCTCCCGGAACAGCGGCACGCCACCCACGCTGGTGGCGCCCACCGTCTCGCCGTGGAAGGCGCCCGACAGCGTGATGAAGCGCGTGCGCTCCGGCCGCCCGTTCTGCGCCCAGTACTGCGCGGCCATCTTGATGGCCACCTCCACCGCCGTGCTCCCGTTGTCCGAGTAGAACACGCGCGTCATGCGGTGCTCGGCTGGCACCTCGGCGCGCTCGGCCCCGGGGGCCAGCGCCACCAGTTCCGCCGCCAGCCGCGCCGCCGGCTCGTGGGTGATGCCCGCGAGCGAGGCGTGAGCCAGGGTGGAGGCCTGCTCCACCAGCGCCTTCACCAGCCGGGGGTGCCGGTGGCCCAGCGTGGACACCCACCACGAGCCATTGGCGTCCAGGTACCGCTTCCCGTCCGCGTCATGGAGGTAGGGCCCCTCGGAGCGGACCACCACCAGCGGGTCCGTCTCGGCGATGTAGGTCTCCATCGCCGTGTACGGGTGCCACACGTGCCGCTTGTCCAGGGTGACGATTCCCGCTCGCTCCACGCTCTCTCCTCCCGGGGGCCTACCCTTCAAGACACGTCGCCGAGGGTCCCACCGCACACGGGCGCGTTCTGCCTGATCCCACGCCTGCTCGGCATGGGATATTGTTCTGACTCCTCTCAGGAGCCCTTCTGCCGTCATGACGCACACGAACGTGGCTGCGACATCCGCTGCTGGTGGCGTGGAGTCTGATTACGAGCGGCGCATCGCCCTGGCGACCCCTGAGGACACGGCTCGGGGGCTGTTCTTCAATGGCATCCTGAATGCCGTCATCACCTTCGGCGGCGAGCCGGCCCTGAAGCGCTGCCACGGGCTGCTCAACGACAAGCGCTTCGAGCGGCGCTTCATCGACTTCTCCAGCTACCCCGTGTCGGACTTCCTCCGGCTGGCGCTCGCCGCCACCCAGGTGCTCAGCATGCAGCTGGGCGGCCCCGAGCCCACCCAGCGCCGCCTGGGCATGCAGGCCACGCGCGACTTCCTGGGCTCCATGGCCGGCCGCACCCTGCTGCTGCTCTCGGGAGACTCGCCCAAGCGCGTCATGGGCAACCTCGCCTCCGGCTACCGCTCGGCGGTGAGCTACGGCGAGCGCACCGTCACCCTGCTGAGCGACACCAGCGCCCGCGTCGTCGTCAAGCGCGACTTCATGCTCCCGCTCTACAACGAGGGCGTCCTGCTCGCGGTGCTCGAGTCCGTGCACATCAAGAACCCCCAGGTTCGCTCCCGACCCACCGGGGTGCTGGACTGCGAGTACGAGCTGTCCTGGGGTTAGCCCCCCTCTCGCCCGCTCCCCCCGGCAGGCCCCGCCGGGGATTCGGCACGCGCCCGGAGTCCGCGCTAGAACTGTCTCCGTGCTCGATCCCTCCATCCGCGTCCAGGTGTTGGACTCCATCACGGACATCCCCGCCGAGCAGTGGGACAGGCTCGCGGGCCCGGAGGCCCCGCCCTTCGTGCGGCACGCCTGGCTGACCGCCATGGAGGAGAGCGGCAGCGCCCAGCGGGACACCGGCTGGGCCCCCCACCACCTGACGCTGTGGCGCGAGGACACGCTCGTGGCCGCCTCACCCGCCTACTGCAAGTACCACAGCATGGGCGAGTACATCTATGACTTCGCCTGGGCGCAGGCCGCCGCGCGCATGGGCCTGGAGTACTACCCCAAGCTCGTCATCGGCGCGCCCCTGTCTCCGGCCACCGCGCCGCGCTTCCTGGTGGCGCCCGGCGAGAACGTGCGCGAGGCGCGCCACGCGCTCATGGAGGCCGCCATCGAGAGCGCCCGCGAGGAGGGCTGCTCCTCCATTCACGTCATCTACCCCACCCAGGAGGAGGCGGACTTCCTGGAGGAGTCCGGCATGGCCCGGCGGATGACGCTGCAGTTCCACTGGAAGAACCCGGGCTACAGCTCCTACGAGGACTACCTGGCGCGCTTCAACTCCAAGCGGCGCAACCAATTGCGGCGCGAGCGCGGCGCGGCGGAGACGCAGGGCATCACCCTGCGCACCGTGGCGGGCGCGGAGCTGGGCCCCGAGCACGCGCGGCGGGCCCACGGCTTCTACGCGGCCACCTGCGAGCGCTACGCCTGGGGCCAGGTGCAGCTCACCCCGGACTTCTTCGCCCGCATCTTCCGCACCATGCCGGAGGCCATGCAGATGGTGGAGGCGGTGCGCGGCAAGCGCGTCATCGCCGGCGCCTTCAACGTGGTGACGCCGCAGCGGCTCTACGGGCGCTACTGGGGCTGCTTCGAGGAGCACCCCTTCCTGCACTTCAACGTGTGCCTCTACCACTCGGTGGACGAGTGCATCCGCGCCGGCCGCAAGGTGTTCGAGCCCGGCGCGGGCGGCGAGCACAAGGTGTCTCGCGGCTTCGAGCCCACCCCGGTGCACAGCACGCACCTCATCTTCGATGCGAACCTGAACCGGGCCATCCGAGACTTCCTGCGCCGCGAGCGGGAGCACCTGGCTCCCGCCGTGGAGGAGGCCGAGCGCCTGGCCGGCCTCAAGCCCTGGCCCCTGACGGGCTGAGCCGCCGGGCTAGTAGTTCACCTTGAGCGTCGGCAGCAGCAGGCGCTCCGACTCGGTGGTCGGCTGCAGCGAGCGGCCCACGTCCAGCAGCAGCACCGCGCGGCCGCGCTCGGAGAGCGAAGCCACCGGCGCCTCGAAGCTCACCGGCGCCACCTGCGTGTCCAGCGCGCCGGCCTTCCCACCCTGCTGCCAGCCCCCGAAGTCGTCGAAGGCCACCTTCACCTTCACCGCGCCCACGCCCTCGGGGACGAAGAAGTGGCCCACCAGGTACGCGTGGTCCTTGCGGGACAGGTCCACCGTGCGCGCCATCAGGCGCACCGGGAGCACCTCTCCCGTCGGCGTCGTCACCTCCAGCGAGCGCACCGGCACCAGCACGGAGTCATAGCGCTCGGCGTTCGTGCCGCGCAGGCGCAGCTCGAAGCCGCGGCCCACCGGCGCGGCATCCGGCGTGCGCGTGGTGGTGAAGTCGGGCCCTTGCGGCGGCGCGGGGTGCTCGGAGTCTCCGCAGGCGGACAGGGCGAGCGCGGCGGCGCTCAGCGCGGACAGCATCAGCTTCTTCATGGCGTGTTCTCCTCGAAGTGGGTGGTGGGTCCGCGACTCACTGGCCAGGCATGCAGCTCTGTCCGCTGGGCTGCGTGAAGTCCTCGGCGATGCTCTGCGCGTGGCCCGGCGTGGCCGAGCCCGCCTCGAAGTCTCCCGGCAGCGGCTGCGTGCGGCCCTCCACGTTCATCTCCCTCAGCGCGGCCCGCAGCGCCCCGATGCCCTGGCACTGGTTGCTGGAGAGCGCGGCCCGCCCGTTCTCCAGCAGGTCCACGGGGATGGGGTAGGAGCCGAAGAGGTAGGCGTTGCAGTGCGCCACGAGCACCTGGCGCGCCAGCAGCAGGCGGGCCGTGTCGAGCGGCGTGCGCGGCTCGCCGTTGCGGTACAGGGAAGGGCTGCCCCAGAGCACCCCCAGCGCCTGCCGCAGCGTGGACACCGTGCCCACCCCGCCCAGCTCGATGGGGAACAGGTCCACGCACTGCTGGAGCGCCTGCTCATGCACCTTGAAGAAGCCCTCGTCCCGCGTCACCCGCGGCTCCGGGCAGCTGTCGGTCGTCTCGCAGTCCGTGGGCGGAGGCGGTGCGTAGGGCGCGTCGCACACCAGCCGCGCCGCGCACTGGTCCTCGCCCAGCGGCCACACCACGCGGAAGGTGGTGTCGAAGGCGCCGTCGTCCGCGCCATCCTGGGCCGCCATCGCCCGGCACTCCTCGTAGCTGTTCACCTGGAGCAGGAACTTCTGGTCCGCCGCGCCGCCCACCGGCACCGCCATGGGCAGGGCGTACTGGAAGCTCCAGCCATGCGTGGCCAGCGAGGCGTCCTCCGCGCCAATGGCCACCGACTGCGCCGTCGGGTGGATGTTGATGAGGCGGTCGTCGAAGCGCACCGTCGTCGGGTACTCCTCGATGTGCACCACGGCCTGACCGTTGACGCGCTTCTCGCAGTCGAACTCGTGCGCGGACGCCGTGCTCCCCACTCCCAGCGCCGCGGCGAAGACCGCGACCCTCCATCCCCTCTGCATGTGGCTCTCCCCGTGGCGAAGGTGGGGCCCCGTCCAGGCCGGGCCCGTGCCCACCCGGGCCTCTTCACGTCCCGTACCGGGCGCCTGGAGGCCACCCTGTGTCCACCGGAAGTCACCCGCGGGCCCCTGACCGACGCTCGGCGGGTCGCTCGGCGCCCTCTCCTGGGAAGCGCGGCTCCTCGGAGTGAGTAAAGGGTTTCCCACATCAGGCACGGCCAGCGAGTTTCGAAGTTGTGAAACCAGGCAGGACCTTTAGAGTCCCCCACATGAAAG
Organism: Hyalangium gracile; assembly: GCF_020103725.1. Classification (NCBI taxonomy): domain Bacteria; kingdom Pseudomonadati; phylum Myxococcota; class Myxococcia; order Myxococcales; family Archangiaceae; genus Hyalangium; species Hyalangium gracile. The sequence goes on from NZ_JAHXBG010000001.1 coordinate 299,006, forward strand.
TGCCCGAGACGGAAGAGGACTTCGTCCAGTGGTACGAGGACTGCTGGGCCGACCGCGACGAGGTGGAGTACCCCAAGCTCTTCGGAGCCATCAGCGATGACGTCTACACGTTGGATCAGACGGACGCGCTGCAGGCCTGGCTCGAGAGCGATCTGGCCCAGGTGCAGGAGCTGGATCCGAACTGGGGCCCCCTGGGCGTACGCGTGGCGCCGCCGAGTGAACAGTTCCCGTACTGGTCCTACGTGACGAGCGGCCTGTCCAACCCCTTCACCGTGGCGCCAGGCGCGGAGCTGGCGGAGGACGCGCCCAGCGGCATCGGCTACGAGATGGTCATCCACACGCCCGAGGAGGCGTCGTGGCCGGTGTTCCGGCTGCTGGACATGATGGCCTACAACCTCGTCTGCCTGCGCGCCTTCGCCCTGGGGCACCGCTACCCGGTGGAGGGCTCGCTCACCGGCGGCGAGACGAAGCTCAACGGCTTCGTCTTCGTGAAGGACCCCTCGCGAGCCGCCGAGTTCACCCTGCCCTCCGGCAAGGTGCAGCTGCTGACGCTGGTGGGCGCCACGCGCAACGAGATGGCCTTCAGCCGCTCCAACGGCGCCGACAAGCTGATGGCCAAGCTCGTCGCCGCGGGCACCGGCTACATCACCCACCCGAACCGGGAAGAGGTGAAGCTGTAGCCGGCTCGCCTTCGCCCGAGGGCCTCAGGACAGCCGGCCGAACACCCGGCCCCTGAGGTCCAGCCCCAGGCCGTAGGGGCCCGCCACGTCCACGTGCGGCCCCACTTCCAGCTTCTGCGTGGCCCAGCTGCGCCCACCGTCCGTGCTCTGGTGCACGCAGGGGTCCACCCCTCGGCCCGGCTCCGCGTGGCGCGTCAGCACCCGCAGCACCGAGCCCGCCGCCGCCAGCCGCAGCGGCTCACGCCCCGGAGGCAGCGGCGTCAGCCAGCGCACCTCGCCACCTCGCCGCTCGCCGATGCGCGCCTGGCCGCTCTCCACCGCCAGCGCGTGCGCGCCATCCACGTCCACCAGGCGCGCGTTGCCCGACGTCTCGCGGCCCCAGGTGGCGCCCCCGTCGTGCGTGTGGCGCAGGCCCTTGCCGAGCACCGCCACGCCGCGCTCGGTGCGCCGCAGCCGCTCCGCCTGCGCGTGGCGCTCGCCCTCCAGGGACACCTCCGTCCAGCTCGCGCCGCCGTCGGCCGTGCGTCCCAGGAAGAAGGCGCCCAGCACCCAGGCCTCCTCCGCGCTCACCGCCAGCACCTGCGTGGCGCTGGGCGCGGGCACCGGGCCCCGGACGCTCCACTTCCGCCCGCCATCGGTGGACACCAGCAGGTGGTAGTCCGAGCCCGAGCCCACCGGCTTCAGCGTGGCCCCGAGCGCCACGCACAGCGTCCCGTGGCAGTCCACCGCCTGGATCCACCCCGGGCCCTCGTAGACGCGCTCCAGCCCCCGGGCCGTCACCCGGTGGAGCTGCGCGCGCCGCGCTCTCAGTCGGTCCGCCAGCGTGCCGGTGGCGGGCTCCACCGAGGCGCCCACCAGCCCGAAGCCGTCGCGGCTGGCGGCCACCGAGCCCACGCGGAGCTCCGGCGCCAGCTCACCCAGTCGCTCCCAGTCTCTCTCGGCCACACGTCACCCTCTCTCCGGCGCCAGGAGCGCCCACGAGGATGTGAGCCTGCTTCACGCCTCTCAGGAGAGGCGGACGCTCGGCAGCGGCAGCCGGGGCAGCTCCAGCCGCGGCAGCTTGAGGCTCTTGCGGAACTCGGCCAGGGCGTTGCCCAGCTCCTCCACGGCCTTGCCACCCCGCGCCACGTCCTCCGGCTTCAGCCGGCCGATCGTGTCGGCGATCTGCTTCACGCCGTCCTTGCCCAGCAGCTCGCGCAGCTCCGGCGTGGTGGCGATCTTCACCTGGTCCTGCGCGGGCAGGTTCAGCAGGCCGGCGTGCACGCACGCCTGGGACAGCGCGTCCGCCGCGAACTTCTTGAAGGCCTCCGGGTCGCGCTCGAGCTGCGCGAAGGCGGCCGGATCCCCGGCGCGCTGCAGCTCCACCGCGTCCTGCAGCGCCTTCACCGCCCGGTCGCGCCACGCCAGCCCCGCGGGCTGCAGATCCTTCGCGCCCAGGCTGGAGAGCTTCTCCAGGGACTTCTGCCCCTGGCCCAGGTACAGCTCCGGCACCGCGGCGCCCGGGTTGCGGCGCGCGAAGTCGTCGAAGCGCTGCCGGAAGTAGTCCGCGCTCGGAGTGCGGACCTCGGCGGGCAGCGGCCGCGCCGCGCCCGAGCCGGAAGCCCGACCCGCGCCACCGGAACCTCCGGCTCGCGAAGCGGACTCGAAACCATCACCCACCACCGAGGACTGCCGCGTCTCCGTTCCCCTCGTCGTCGCCGTCGTGACCGCCGGAATCTCCTTGGTCGTCGTTGCAGGCTTGGACGTCTCTGTCTCTGCTTGCTTGGGGCGGAAAGGCCCTCCTGAGCCGTTGACGCGCATGACACTACTCCTCGATGTGGTTCGGCCCATCTCTGAAGGCATGGGCGGGTGATCCTCGAATCCATTGTCGCACCAGTCCGGTGGAAGTTGCGCGTGCCCGGCCGCGAAAAAGTGGCCCGACTGTCTACCCCCAGTGGCGTACTGCCCCATCCCACAATGTAGGACACCAATCCGAACGGGGACTTACCGTCAGGATCAGGCAGCGCTAGGGTGGGGCCTTTCGTTCTGTCGTGGGCAGGCGAGCCGACGCCTGGAATGACGATGATCGCTCAAGCGGTGGTCTTCTCCCTCCATGTAGTGCTCGTGCTGGCGGTCTTCGGCTGGGTGGGGCTGAGCCTGGTGCGGCTGCTGCCTGCTCCGCTCGCCTCCCGGCCGGTGTACTCGGCGGCGCCGCTGGGGTTCACGCTCGCCACCACCTGGATGGGCGTGCTGACCGAGCTGGGCGTGACGGGGGGGTACTCCGGAGGCACGCTGCTGCTGGCCGCGACGGTGGCCAACGCGCTCCAGGCCCCGAGCGCGCTTCGAGCCATGGCCACCACGCCGCGCGGCAGCGTGGCGCGTCCCCTGGCCATCACCCTGGGCCTGACGCTGCTCGCCTGCGCCGTCTCCTCCTTCATGGCGTTCCGGGACTCGGAGATGCACTTCGGAGACCCGTGGGGCTCGGGGGACTACTTCTATTACTGGTTCGCGGGCGACTACATCGCCGAGCTGGGAGGAGCCCCCGCGCAGGCCCTGCTCCAGCAGCGATTCTCCCACGACCTGGCGGGGGTGCTCTTCCTGCTGTCCTTCCGCCCCGGCAGCTACGCCCCCCTGGATCTGTTCCTCGGGTTCGGCCCGTCGGGGGCGGTGGATCGCTTCCTGCTCCCGCTGCTGACGGCCGATGTCGTCCTCATCCTGCTGGCGCTCCGCCTGCTGCTGGAGCTGCACCAGGTCCGCTGGGTGCTGCCGCTGCTGCTCGTCGCACTCAGTCCGCTGAACTACTTCGGCGTCCGCTTCAGCTACGTCGCCCAGTACGCGGGCGTGGCGCTGCTGGTGTTCGCGGCGGCCGGGCTCGACGCGCTGACCCAGGCGGGCCCCCACCGCCGCGCGGCACCCTGGATGGTGGGCCTGCTGCTGGCCGCGGGCGTCCTCTCCTATGACAACCAGCTGTTCCCCGTGGGCCTGCTGGTGGCGGGACACGCCACGCTTCAAGTGCTGATGGCCCGAGGCGAGGCGGGGATGAGCTGGAAGGAGGCCCTGCGGCGGGCGGCCCGCGTGAGCGCGATTCCCATCGCGGTGGTGACGGGCACCGCCCTGGCCTTCTCTCCCCGGATCCTCTCCGGGCTCCGCCTGTTCGCCTCCTTGCGGCCGCTGCCCGGCTGGGAGTGGACACGGCTGCCCCGGCTCGAAGACATCCTGGGCTTCCGGGGGTTCTACCCCGTGCCCGAGCCGGCGCTCCCGCTCTGGGTGGAGGTCGCTCTCTTCATCGGCGCGGCGGGCCTGTGCTGGCTGGCCTGGAGGCGGCGCCTGCGCTCCGCCGCCGCCGTGAGCGCCCTGGTGGCGCAGACCGCGCAGCTCATCATCGCGCTCCTGTATTACCGCGCGGGGATTGGCAATGCGTCCCACGCGGTCTGGAAGTCGGTGTCGCTCTTCGCCCTGCTCGTCCCGCTGCTGTGCGCGGTGGGGGTGCTGGAGCTCGGCGAGCGGTGGCGCGGCAGGGCCTGGCGGCTGGCGTCCGTGGCCCTGCTCCTCGTGGCCGCCGGCGTGCAGCTCCGAGCCCTGTGGGTGCTCCCGCCAGTCGGCCCCTGGTTCGACCGGTCGCTGGTGGAGCTCGTTCGAGCCCACATGGAGCAGCGCGATCTCTTCGTCCCCTTGTTCGACCCCCAGCACATCATCCCCGTGGTGAGGCGGCCCGAGAGCAGCAGGGTTCGGGTCGTCGAGATGAACGGGCGAGTCCTCCCGCGGTGCACACCGGAGGGCGTCGCCATCTGGGACGCACGCAAGGGGGAGGGCGGCACCGTGATGGACAGCGCGGGCCACTACCGGCTCGGGCTGCCGCCGCGCGAGCTGGACTTTCCGGCGGGGCGGGGCCAGGCGTGGGTGCTCTGGGGGCTGTGGCCCCAGGGCGACGGCAGCCAGCAGCTGGTGGAGAGCACCGCCGCCATCCTGCTGGGGGCGCCCGGGCCCGAGCTGGAGCTGACGGCGCGTGTCCTGAACTCCTCGCGCCCCGCGCGGGTGAAGGTCGCCGTGGATGGCATCCCCCTGGGCGAGGCCGTGTTCGAGGGCGCCGAGCCGAGCACGCAGCGCTTCGCGGTGCCCGCGGAAGTGCTGGAGCGCTGCCGGTCCTCGTTCGCCTCCATCCGACTCGAGCCGGCTCCCGGCACCGAAGCGCCGGCAGGGGTGTCGAGCACCCTGGGCGTCATGAGGCTCGCGTTCCGATAGGGGTGAGGGGATTCCAGCCTCACCGCTCCCGCCTGTACGAAAGGTGGCGGACAGGCTGCGCCGCACCTTGCGCTCCGCTACGAAAGGGATGGAGCCTGTACCTGGAGGGATGCCGACGGGGGACGATGTGCTACGGGTGCTCGTACTCGAGGACGACAAAGACCTGCGGACCTTGCTGTGCGAGCTGATGGAGGCCTGTGGCGCGGAGGCGTGTGTGCGCGCCGCCTCCTTCGACGAGATGGTCCGCCAGAAGCAGCAGGTGCTCGGGTGCGGGCTGGCCCTCATGGACGTCAACCTGGGCTCGGGTCAGCCCAGCGGGCTGGATGCGTACCACTGGCTTCGGGACAATGGCTTCACCGGGCGCATCGTCTTCCTCACCGGTCACGCCCGCCACCACCCGCTCGTGCGCAAGGCGCAGGAGCTCACCCAGGCCCAGGTGCTGTCCAAGCCCGTGAACACCAAGGAGCTGATGGCGCTCGTGAAGGACTCCCATGGCTCGTCCGGCTCCTAGCGGCCCGTTGCTGCTGGCGACGGAGGAGCAGCGCGCTCGCGCCTGGTGGGGTGCCTTCTTCGCCACGCTCCTGACGCTGCTGGGCGAGGTGGCCTACTTCTTCATCGACTGGCGGGTGCACCCCGGCAACCTCACGCTCCCCACGCTCCGGGCGCTGCACGTGCTGGAGTCGGTGGGGCTGCTGGCGCTGCTCGTCGTCCGCCGGAACACGGCGAGCCCCGGGCTGAGCGCGGGCGTCTTCACCGCCGTGGCGCTGCCCCACCTGCTCATCTTCGCCGTGGCGGAGGTGGCCATGGCCGCCTCGGGCCATCCGTGGCAGCCGCTGACGGGCCACCGCCTGTTGATGCTGGGCATCGGCCTGCTGGCGCCCATGGAGCTCGGGCTCGGCGTGGGCCTCATTGGCGCCTTCGCGCTGGAGGCGGTGGTCCTCTGGTACGGCCTGGGGCTGCACACCCGCCTGCAGATGCCGTGGGAGCCGTGGATCACCCTGGTGTGGGGCGGCACGGCGTGCGGGCTGCTGGTCTTCCGGCTGCGGATGCAGCGCATGGAGCAGCGGCTGTTGAAGGCCCGCTCCGAGGCCGAGTCCCTGGAGCAGGTGGCGCGGCTGCTCCTGGCGATGCGCGACGCGGCCAACACCCCGCTGCAGTCGCTGGAGGTGGGGGTCAGCCTGCTACAGCAGCGCTCCCCGGAGCACGCCACCCTGCTGGCCAGCATGGAGCGAGCGCTCGCCCGGCTGCGCTCTCTCACGCTGCGCATGGGGGTGGCGGATCCGCTGCTGAAGTGGGACTCCAGCCAGGAGTCCATCGACTCCGAGGAGGTCCTCCGGAGCCTGGAGGAGTCCCTCACCCGCGAGCTGGAGCGGCGGCGCCAGCAGCCGTGACGGCCCCACCATCCCGGCGCTGGGGTGGGTGGCTTCCGCCCGGGTGAGGGCGCCGTCCTCGAGCTGATCAACCCCGATGGCAGCCTGGGGCTGCGCATCTCCCCCCTTCTACCGGAGCCGCATCCGCGAGCACGCCGGCTACGAGCAGTCCCCCAGGAGGGGACCCGCCCGCAACGGGCCTCCGAGCCAGCCTGAGCCGGACGCCCCCTCGCCGACGGGCTGGAGCTGGGGATCGAAGAAGAAGTCCTTGCCCTCATTGAAGTAGTACTGCTCGGCGACCGGCTTCCAGAGCGTTGCCTTGCCGTTCGCCGGGGTGATCTCGAGCTGGCCGCCCTTGAGGCTCCACTGGCCGGCGATCGTCTCTTCCATCGTGTGGTCCTGGGTGACGACCTTCTTGTCCGGTCTCAGGGAGATGTGCACGGGGATGGCGGCAGGCTGCTCGTACAGCCAGTCCGGCGTCTCGCGGAGCACCTTCTCCGCTGCCCCCGCCTCGGCGCCGAGGAGGCTCACCGCCTTGCGCCACTTCAGGTACTCCCCCCGCTCCTTGAGCGCCTTCAGCCCCTTCTGGTCCTCGTCGATCTTCGGGAGCACGGCGGCCCGCTCCAGCTCGACGGCCTTCGAGAGGTCCGCCAGCGCTCGGAAGATCCAGTTGGACGGGTAGTCGCAGTACTCGAAGCCGTCCTTCTCCTCCTTGCCCTTGTTCAGGAGGGTGGTGGTCCGCGCGCGGTTGAGCCGGGCGTAGGCGTTGTCGGGGTTCTGCTTCAGCGCCTTCTCGAACAGGCCGTGGGCCTTCTTGTAGTCCCCCTTCTCGTACGCCTTGAAGCCCAGGGCGTTCGAGTCGGTGTCCTTGGCCCACCCGAGCCCGGGAAGAGCGAGGCAGGCGAGGCAGGCGAGCAGGGGCAGCAGCGCGCGACGTGACGGCATGGGAGCGGAGTGCATGGACCGGATTTCTACCACTCCGGTCAGCGCAGGGACTCCTCGGCTCGGAGCCGCTCGACCGCGAAGTCCACGAAGGCGCGCACCCGCGCGTTGGCACGTCGGCCTTCGGCGTGCACGACGTGGATCGGAATGGGCGGAGGCTCGTAGTCCTCGAGCAGGAGCTGGAGCCGTCCCCGGCGCAGCTCCGAGGCCACCTGGTAGGAGAGCACCCTCGCCACTCCTCGCCCGGCCAGCGCGGCCTCGATGGCGACCTCGGCGGAGTTGACGATCAGCCGCGTGGGCGGGTTGACCGTCTGCACCTTCGAGCCCGACGTGAAGGACCAGCCCTGCTGCGCGGCCGTCTGGGAGAAGGTGATCGCCTCGAAGCGGGACAGCTCGGCCGGAGTCCGCGGGCGGCCGTGCTCGGCCAGGTAGCGCGGCGATGCGCAGACCACGCGCCGCACCGCGCCCACCCGGACCGCGTTCAGTGACGAGTCCTGCAGCTGAGCAATCCGGATGGCGACGTCGATGCCCTCGTCCACGAGATCGACGACGCGATCGACGAACAGGGCACGCGCCACCACGTGCGGATGCCGGCCCAGGAAGTCGAGGAGGAGGGGCGCGATGTAGAGGCGCCCGAACATCAAGGACGCCGTCACGCTGAGCTGCCCTCGAGGCTCTGTCTGCGAGCCCGCCGCCGAGGACTCGGCCTCCTCGAGCTCTCCGAGGATGCGCTTGCAGTCCGCGAGGAAGCGGCGGCCGGCCTCGGTCGGGCGCACGGTGCGCGTGGTGCGGTGCAGCAGGCGCGTGCCGATCCGCTCCTCGAGCGCCGCGATGGCCCGCGTCACCGCGGGAGGCGACAGCCCCAGGCGTCGCGCCGCGGCTGCGAAGCCTGCCTCCTCCGCCACGGCGACAAAGACGCGCAGGGTCTCGAGACGGTCCACGCAATCATTCCGCGCCGTGGAACAGTGCATTGTCAAGAACGAGCATTCCGTTCTCCCGCGACAACGCGCATCTTCCCCTCCAGAGAAAGGAACACCGACCGTGACGACCCCCACCCGCCCCATCCGCCTCTATCGCCATCCCCTGTCCGGCCACTCCCACCGCGCGCAGTTGCTCCTGTCGATGCTGGGCCTGCCGTTCGAGCTCATCGAGGTCGACTTCGCCAAGGGGGAGCACAAGCGGCCCGAGTTCGTGGCCAAGAACAACCCCTTCGGCCAGATCCCCGTGCTCGAGGACGGGGACGTGACGCTCGCCGACAGCAACGCCATCCTCGTGTACCTCGCGTCGCGCTATGACACGGAGGGGCGCTGGCTCCCGCGCGATCCGGTCGCGGCGGCGCGAGTGCAGCAGTGGCTCTCGGTCGCGGCCGGGCAGCTCGCCTTCGGTCCCTCGGCGGCGCGCCGGGTCACCCTGCTGGGCGCGAAGCTCGACTATGAGGCCGCGAAGGCGACGGCCACCCAGCTCTTCACGGTGCTCGACGGCCAGCTGGCCAACCGACGCTTCCTCGTCGGAGACGCACCGACAATCGCGGACCTGGCCATCTACGCCTATACCGCCCTGGCTCCCGAGGGCGGCATCTCGATCGAGCCCTACGGCCACCTCCGCGCGTGGCTGGCGCGAGTCGAAGCCCTGCCCGGCTTCGTTCCGGTGCAGCGGACGCCGGCTCGGCCCGCGGCCTGATCTCTCGTCACCCACCCGAGGAGTTCGTGTCATGTCGCAGAGCACTCCACCCCAGACTCCCACCGCAGCCCTGACCGGGTGGCCGCTGGAATCATCGCCGTTCCATGCGGGAGAGCAGGCTGTCCAGGCGCGAGTCGGGATGCGGGAGCGCATGGAGCAGATCGGCCGCAAGGTCATCCGCTCGTTCATGCCGGACCAGCACCGGGAGCTGTTCTGCAAGCTGCCCTTCCTGATCGTCGGCAGCGTGGATGCTCAGTGGCGTCCCTCGGCTTCCATCCTGGTGGGCCGGCCGGGCTTCATCGGCTCACCTGATGCGCGGACACTGACCATCGCGTCCCTGCCGGGCGCTGGAGACTCCCTGGGCGAGAACCTCACCCAGGGTGCGCCGCTGGGGCTGCTCGGAATCCAGCTCGAGACGCGCCGGCGCAACCGGATGAACGGGCGGGTGGTCTCGCTCGACGAGGGCGGATTCGTCGTCCAGGTCGAGCAGAGCTTCGGCAACTGCCCCCAGTACATCCAGGCCCGCGAGCCCGTGTTCGTGGCGGAGCCTTCCCGTGTTCCAGCGCCACGACCGGTCCAAAAGGAAGGAGCGCGGCTGTCCGAGGCCATGGCCGGGCTCGTGAGCCGGGCGGACACGTTCTTCATCGCGACGGCCTCCCCGAACGCCGGAGGGAACGGAGCGAGCGAAGGCGTCGACGTCTCGCACCGAGGCGGCAAACCCGGCTTCGTGCGAGTGACGGAGGAGGACGGCCGCACGGTGCTCACGGTCCCGGACTTCTCGGGCAACCGGATGTTCAACACGCTGGGGAACCTGGTGCTCAACCCGCGCGCCGGGCTCCTGTTCGTCGACTTCACGACCGGAGGAACCCTCTCGCTGAACGGCGAGGCCGAGATCGTCTGGGGCGGGCCCGAGGTCGAGGCCTTCGAGGGAGCCGAGCGGCTCGTGCGCTTCCGCGTCACGGAGGGCACGTGGATCGACCATGCGGTGCCGCTCCGCTGGTCTCCGGCACAGCCTTCACCTCACCTCGCCTCCACCGGCTCCTGGACCGAGCCTCTCAAGCACTCCCATCGGGATCAGCCTCGTTGAGAGAGTGCAGCAGGCTCTCAATGGTCGGCAGCCATTGCAGTTGCCGCACATGAGGAAGGCGGGGCTTCGCCTCGAGGGAGCGCAGCGTGTCTCGAGCTTGAAGGAGCACTCCTTGGGCATTCCCGCGATCAGCGGGGGACTCCTTCAACATGACCATCGCCAGCTTGAGCTGGGAGAAGACGAGATCCATCCGCCACCCCACGCTGTCTGCTTCGCGCCGCGTCAGCCTCTGACGAAGCTCCAGCTCCCGCTCGAAGACCTGGCGCGCCTCCTTAAGAGCCCCCAGCTCGCACAACACGGATCCGAGCTCGCACAAGCTCACGGACACGTCCGCCTGTCTCGCTGGATTGTCCGGCTCCCGCTCTGCCTGCCGCTGGCGGATCTCCAGCCCTCGTTCAAAGGCCTGGCGCGCTTCCTCCAGATGCCCCTGGGCTCTCAGCACGCGTCCCAGCTCATTCAGGCTCACGGATACGTCCGCCTGCCTCCCAGCATCTTCCGGCTCCCGCTCCGCCTGTCGCTGACGGATCTCCAGCCCACGCTCGAATGCCCGGCGAGCCTCCTCAAGGCATCCTAGCGCTCGCAGCACGCTCCCCAGGCGTTCCCAGCTCGCGGCGAGGCCGAGCCGCCACATAGGCGTGTCCGGGTCGAGTTCCACCAGCCGCTGATGGATCTCCACCCCCTGCTCGAAGGTTCGACGCGCCTCCTCTCGTCGGCCATGCGCGCTCAGCAGGTCCCCCATCCTCTCGAGCTCCGCCGCGAAATACTGATGCCACTGAGTCCGGCGTGACGCGTCCTCCTCCAGCTCCACCCCCTGCGCCAGAGCCTTGCGCCCTGCCTCCACATCCCCCCGAGCTATCAGGACGCTCCCCAGCCACCCCAGGCTCACCGACACCTCGTGCGGCCACAAGGCGCCGTAGGGGCTGCTCTCCGCCATCCTCCGCGCAAAGCCGAGCGCCCGCTCAGCGGCATGGCGAGCCTCCTCCAGGTCTCCTTTCGCCGTCAGTACTCCCACCAGGAGCCTGACGCCGACGAACATGATGGCCGCCACGTCAGCATCCCCTGGCCCCCTCACGACCAGCCGCTGTGCGAGGGCAACTCCTTGCTCGAAGGCCTGTCGTGCTCCTTCCAGCTCCCTTCTGGCCCTCAACACGGCTCCCAGCGCGTAGTGCATGGCTGACAACTCGCGCTCCGATTCAGCGCTGTCGGGGAGCTTCTCCGCCAGTGCCTGGTAGGCCATCAGCCCCTGCTCGAGAGTGAGACTCGCTTCTTCGAGTTGGCCCCGCGCGCTCAGCGTCTTTCCCAGCTTGTACAGGCACAAGGCCACGGCCGCCTGCCGCGCAAGATTGTCCGCTTCACGCTTCGCCAGCTGCCGACGAATCTCCAGCTCCTGCTCGAAGACTCGACATGCCTCCTCGACCTCCCCTCGCACCCTCAGCACGAGCCCCAATCGATCCAGAAGGGTACACACCGCCTCTTGCCTCTGAACATCGTCCTTCTCTAGCGCCACGAGCTTCTGACATGCCTGGAGCCCGAGGACGTAAGCGGAGCGCGCCCCATCCAGCTCTGCCTGTGCGCACAGCACGTTTCCAAGCATCGTCGCTCTCTCACCCACGTCATCCAGCCATCGGACGTTATCCGGCTCCCGCTCCGTCAACCGCACCACGATCTCCAACGACTCTTCCAAGCACGGCCGCGCCAGACTCAACAGTCTCTGCGGGATATGCCACTCCGCCAGTCTCTGCAGTCGAACGGAGACAGCATGCTGCAACCAGGCGTTGCTCGGCTCCCGCTCCAGCAATCGCCGCGCTGTCTCCAGCTCCAAATCGAGGGCCTCGAATGGCCGCACCGTCTCCACTCGGATTCCGAGGTCGCGGAGAGTGACAGTCACCTCCCGATGCCACCACCTGACGGCACGCATCTCCTGCGCCACCAGTCCTTGACGAATCTCCAGGGCCCGCTGGAAGGCCTCACGCGCCTCCTGGGGGTTCCCTTGCGCGCTCATCACGGTCCCGGACCGCTCCAAGGCCACGGCTACATCCAGCTGCCGCCCGGCATGGGTCGGCTCCCCGTCCAACAGACGCTGACGGATCTTCAGCGCCTGCTGGAAGACGCGCCGAGCCTTCACCAGGACTCCCAGGGAGCTCAACACAGCTCCCAGCTTGCTCAGGCTCACGGACACATCCCGCCGCCACTCGATGTTGTCTGGCCGCGCCTTCTCCAGTTGCTGACGCAGCTTCAGCGCCTGCTCGAATGACCGTCGAGCCTTCTTCAGCCCGCCCTGCGCCTTCTGCACTGTCCCCAGCTTCTCGAGACTCGCCGCGATGCCGCGCATCCACGCCAGGTTGTCCGGCTCCCGCTCCGTCAGCTGTCGGCAGATCTCCAGGGCCTGCTCGTAGCTCTTGTGAGCCTCCGTCCAATGTCCCTGGGCGCTGAAGACATCCCCTCTCCTGGTCAAGCTCCCCGAGATGTCCGCCTGCCACTGCGCCTTGTCCGGCTCTCGCTCCGCCAACTGACGCGCACACCCGAGCGCTTGCTCGAAGACCTCTCGCGCGCTTCTCAGACTGCCCCGGCGGAGGTACAGATCGCCCAGGCACCACGACAGGAGGGTTCGAGCTGGAGTCAGAACCCTTCGGCAGTGGTTCCAGACCGAGGTCACGTGAGCCTCGCGCTCCACTGACAGGTAGTCCCACGCGGGGTGCGACTCCTCTTGCATGACCATCCAGAACTCGCTCGAGGCCTCTGGAAACAAGCCGCACATTCCCACCAGCAGGGCGTGCTGGATCTCCTCCAGCTCCTGTCCCCTGATGCGCCACCGGGTCCACGCCGCGATGAGCGGATGGATCACCACCTCCTCACGCCTCGCCCCACCGCTCTGGCCCAGGCCCAGGAGGGCCAGGTCCTTCGTGAGCCGCGCCAGGGCGAACCCAATCTTGTTCAGGTCGGTCGTCTGTCCCCTCGCCTTCAGCAGTCGGGCCAGCAGCTTGCGGTCGATGGGTACTCCGGGCTCCAGGAAGGCGGCAATCCGAAGCAGGTGCCACGCGAGCGCATCCACTTCCGTTCCGGAGTCGAGCTGCTTCCGGCTCAGCTCGTAGGTCGCGGCTATCGATCGATCGTGGTCCCTGACTTCCTCGGCGGCATGCTCCTTGGCGGCCTCCAGCTCATCCACCAGCTCCTTTTCGGGGAGAGACTCCCGGTACTCCGAGATGGAGAGGCCTCCTCGGCGGAGGTAGGCCCCCGCCAGCCAGAGGGCCAGCGGATGTCCCCCCAGTACATCCGAGGCAAGCTCCCTCGCGGCCTGCTGCTCGCCGGGCTCCAGTGTCTCCAGGCCAGCCCTCCCGCCCAGCAGCTCGAGCGCGGAGTCCGCATCCAGCCGGTCCACCGCGAAGCCTCGCGCCCAGGGGATGTCCCGCATTCGAGTCGTGATCAGCAGGCTCACGCCGGGCTGGTTCACGGGCCATATCTCCCGGCCCTGAAGCTCCAGGCGGTCCCCGAAGCGAGCCGCCAGCTCTTCCCGAGAGTCCGCCTGGACGTCATCCAAGATGATCAACCGGGGCCCCAGGGCGGGGGCACTCAGCTGATGCGCGAATGCCAGGGCCGCATCTTCATCTCGAAGCATCGGGCGCTCAGGAGACAGCTTGCGAGCAAAATCCGCCCAGATCTCCAGAGGCGTATGCTTCTTCACGAGAGCGAAGAAGATGCCGCCGGAGTACTCCTCCCGGTAGCGATACGCGTACTCCATGACGAGCCGGGACTTGCCAATACCCCCAGCTCCGTGGACGAAGACAGGGCTCAGGTTCCCGTCTTTCCGCGCCGTCGTGTCCTTCCCCCGCAGCATCGCATCCAGCTCTCTCAGGGACTGGTCGCGCCCCTTGAAGTCCGCCTGGAGACTCCTGGCCGGGATGCCTATGAACGGTGCCCCCTTGTCGGTCGTTGCGTTCCCGAAGCCAGGGGACCCTTCGGCGTCGAAAGCCGGGGAGGGAAGGTGTTGACGCAGGAAGGCCAGCAAGCACTCCGCCGAGGCACGAGCCGCGAAGGGCTTGAAGTCGTCCTGCTTGTCCGAGTCTCCAAAGTCCGCCACCCCCTTCATCACGAGCATGTAGGGAATGTTCTGTTGGTGCGCGAGCGCACCGATGGCCGACGCCTCCATCTCCAGGCCCAGCACCGCGCGCATCGACCGAGCAAGCTTTTCGAAGACCCTCGGGTCGCTCACCACCTGGCTGCCGGTACCGATAGGCCCCACGTGCACCTTGAAGGGCGGGGGCTCTGGCAGCCCGTCCGGATAGCGACTCAGCTTCTCCTCGATATACACCCGACCTTCGACCGTGAGTGCCAGGTCTCCGCGCTGAAGCCACCCCCGCTCCCGGAGCGTGGGGATGACCTTCTCTCCATAGTCGGGGCACTTCTTCCGCCGGTCCGGGTGTTGTCTCGGGTCCTGTCCCGCGAAGAGCACCGCGAGCACCCAGTCCTGCTGGGAGTCGAGGGGCCTCGGGCGCTGGCTCAGCCAGGCACCGGGAGGCTCGGGCTGGAACGACTCCGCGCATTGCTTCCAACGCCCGTTGAGCTGGTACTGAAGCATGTCGGCCCACATGCGAGCCTGCTTGTGGCCACGCTCATCCTCCTCGATCACCAGCTTGCCGGTGTCATAGGTCCAGAGACGGTTCGCGATGATGACATCGCCCAGTCTGACCATCCCCTTGCGCCCCGCGCACACACCACACATGGCCAGGCATCGGGGTGCGTAGGCATGAACGAGCGGGGCCGCCGCCGCCGCGGTTGCCACCCCGCCCATCTCCAACGCCCGGGTCACCGCCACACGAAGCGTGCCCCCATCCTCTGCCTGAAAGGTACGAAAGGCCACCTCGAGGCCCGTAGGAGCTACCTCCCTCTGCCAGCTGCTCCCGGGCAACGCGCCACTGTCCACCTCCAGCACCGCGTCGTACTCAAGCAGGAGAGCGGTGACGATGAGCACGTCCACCGTTGCCGTCGATCGCTGCGCTGTCACCGGCGCGCTCAAGGAGCCTCCTCGGAATCACCGCCAAGATACCGTGAGTCCCGCCTGAAGCCTCTCCGAGCCTCATGGCGGCGAATGTCTCCTGGAAGCTCACGGGACCTACTAGGGTATCCCTCCCAGGGAAGGAGCCCCGATGAACTTCGAGCCGAGCGCAAAGGCCAAGGACTACCTCGAGCGCGTGCGGCGCTTCATGCGCGAGAACATCGTCCCCGTGGAGGCGAAATACTGGGAGGAGGTCCGCGCCACCAACCCCACCGGTGACTGGCGGCAGTGGAAGATCCACCCGCTCATGGAGCACCTGAAGAAGCAGGCCAGGGCCGAGGGGCTCTGGAACCTCTTCCTTCCGGACGCCCAGCTCGGCGCGGGCCTCTCCACGCTGGAGTACGCCCCCATCGCCGAGGAGACCGGGCGCAGCCTCATGGCCCCCGAGGTCTTCAACTGCAACGCCCCCGACACCGGCAACATGGAGGTGCTCTGGCGCTACGGCTCCGAGGAGCAGAAGCAGCGCTGGCTCACGCCCCTGCTGGCCGGGGAGATCCGCTCCGTCTTCTGCATGACCGAGCCGGATGTCGCCTCGTCGGACGCCACGAACATGCAGGCCACCGCCGTCGTCGAGGGCGACGAAGTCGTGCTCAACGGCAAGAAGTGGTGGACCAGCGGACTGGGAGACCCTCGGGCCCGCGTCGCCATCTTCATGGCCCACACCCCGGACTCCAGCGCGGGCCGCCACCACCAGCACTCCATGGTGCTCGTCCCCCTGGACACCCCGGGCGTCGAGGTCCGCCGGATGCTGTCCGTGTACGGCGACTACGACGCGCCCCACGGGCACGGAGAGGTGCACTTCAACCAGGTGCGCGTCCCGGTCTCCAACATCATCGCCGGCCCCGGCAAGGGCTTCGAGATCGCCCAGGGCCGCCTCGGTCCCGGACGCATCCACCACTGCATGCGCTGCATCGGCGCGGCGGAGCGCTCGCTCGAGCTGATGATCGACCGGGGCATGCAGCGCCAGGCCTTCGGCAAGCCCCTGCTCAACCTGGGCGGCAACCGCGAGCATGTCGCCGAGGCCCGCATCGCCATCGACCAGGCCCGCCTGCTCACCCTGTATGCCGCCTGGAAGCTGGATGAGCTGGGCGCGCTCGGGGCGATGACGGAGATCTCCGCCATCAAGGTGGTGGCGCCCAACGTGCTGATGAAGGTGGTGGATGACGCCATCCAGCTCCACGGCGGCGCGGGGCTCTGCCAGGACACGCCGCTCCCCGGCTTCTTCGCCCAGGCCCGCAGCCTCCGCCTGGCCGACGGTCCGGACGAGGTCCACAAGGGCCTCATCGCCCGCCTCGAGCTGTCCAAGCGCGGCTTCTCCCGGAAGGAGTAGACTGCCGTCTCCATGTCCTCGACCGCGCCAGAGCCCGCTTTCGTTCCTCCAGGCGAGGTGCTGGGCTCCTGGCGCGTGACGGGCTGGGGAGGCAACGGCGTCCATGGGGCCGTCTACCGTGGGGAGCGCGCGGACGGAGCGCCCGAGCCAGCGGGCCCCGTGGCCATCAAGGTCGCCCTGCTCCCGAGAGACCCCGAGTTCGCCCGCGAGGTGGAGGTGCTCTCCGCCCTGCGCCACCCCAGCATCCCGCGCCTGTGGGACTCCGGCGAGTGGCAGCACTACCTGGGCACGCGGCACCCCTACATCGTCATGGAGTGGGTGGAAGGCACGCCGCTGTACGCGTGGGCCTGGCGGAACTGCATCAGCTCCCAGCAGGTGCTCCAGCTCCTGGCCCAGCTCGCGAGCGCGCTCGCCGCCATCCACGCTCGAGGCGCCGTCCACCGCGACCTCAAGGGAGGCAACATCCTGGTGCGGCACAGCGACAGCCGCGCCATCCTCATCGACTTCGGCTCCTGTCTCCCTCCGGAAGCCGCCCACCTGACGCAGCCAGGAGAGATACCCGGCACGCCCGCCTATCATCCTCCCGAGGTGGCGCTGTTCCCGCTGCGCACCCAGGGGGATGCCAAGGCGCGATACGTCGCGGGACCGGCGGATGACATCTATGCGCTGGGCGTCACCGCCTACCGGCTCGTCACCGGCAGGTACCCGGAGGCGGGCGAGCGCTTCCGGGACAAGGCAGGCACCTGGCAGGCCCGCGAGCTGTGGTCGCCTTCGCCCGACTTCATCAATCACCGGGTGGAGCCGCGCCTCAACGCGCTGATCCTGCGCATGCTCTCGGCCCGCCCCGAGGAGCGCGGCACCGCGGCGGAGCTGGCCGAGGCGCTGGAGCAGGCCGCGCGACAGCCGCTCCCGGAGAGCACCCAGCCGCTGTTCGAGCCGCAGCCGCCCGCCGAGCCCGGCAGGCCTCACGGACCGGTGCGCCTCTGGCGGCCCCTGCTGGCGATGGCCGCCGCGATCCTGGCGCTGGTCGCGGAGACGTGGTGGACCTCGCCCAGGCACGGGGTGGAGAAGCCCGCTCTGGCCCGGCACGACGCGACCGGGGCGGGCGACCAGAACGGAGGCGCGGCGAGACTCGGCGATACGGCGCAGCCTGTGGCCACCGAGAGCTCCTCGGCCCCCACCGCGCGGGAGGCGATGACGGGGGAGTCCTTCCTGCTGCCTCGGCCTGATCAGGCGCAGCCCGATACGCGAGGACAATGCCCTCGCAAGCGCCAGGTCGCCATCAACGGGCGATGCTGGGGGATCCTCAAGCTGGCCCGCGAGGAGTGCGAGGACCTCAGCGGTCAGCTCCTCAATGACACGTGCTACGTCCCCGTCCTCCCGCCGGGCCGGCGCGCCCCCACCTCCCATCCTCCGCCCAAGCCCTGAGCGCCTCTCTGGAGCGCTCGGGGTCGGCGAGACGCTGCAGCTCACCGCGACCGGCACCTTCTCGGACTCGTCCCGACAGGAGCTCACCGCGTCGGTGCTGGCAGCTTCCCTGACGGGCCGGGGAGCGACCACGCGAGGACCGTGCTCATCGTCCCGCCTCGTGGGTGAGGCGGGACGGCATGACGCGAGCGCGCGGCGCGGCCCGACGCGGCGACAGCATCGGAGGCAGCCAGAGCAGCAGGACGACTCCGAGGACCAGGATGCCTCCGACGGCGAGCGGCGGCTGCGCGAACGTCAGGATCTGGAAGACGATGCCCGCCGCCGCGAACGCCGCGAGTGCCCAGAGCCACCGCTCATGCCGGACCACTCGCACGAGCGACACGATGAAGAGGGCGAAGGTGACCGTCCACAGCACCGGGTGCGCGGTGTCGGCCACCTCGGACACCCGGCCGCCTTCGGCCCGCTGCTCGAGCGTCTCCATCATCTTGCGCTCCATGACGAAGTGCATCGGCTCGAAGAGGGCATGATCGAAGGTCGAGCCCAGGAAGGCCCGCGTTCCCCCCGCCCTGCCGCGGATCAGCAACCGCGTGGCCCCCTCTCCGAGCGGCTCGAGGATGAAGGACCAGCTTCCGTTGTACGGCTCGGTGGGCGGCGTGCCGTACTGCCGGGTGACGAACCCGAGCACCCGTCCCGGATCGATCCGGGCCAGCAGCGCGTGCCCCTGCCCGTCGAGCTTCTCGGGAGGATACATCCACAGCTTGTCGCCCACCTTCCATGCCTGGAACTCGGGATGCACGCGGTCGGCGTTCTCCATCCGGGTGCCCACGAGGTCCTCGAGCACCTCGTAGCTGTAGAAGCCGCCCCGGTCCTGGCCCAGCTGCGCCAGCCACGGCCACACCTTCTCCGGGGGCGCCTGGATGGTGATGGCGCGCGTGCTCGTGGCCTGATCGCGAGCATCGGGCACGAGCTCATCCCCAGGCAGCGACCTGCGCTGCTCCGCGTCCGTGGCGCCCCAGACGAGATACCAGGGACGGACTCCCAGGAAGAAGCCCACGAAGAGCGCGGCCGTCGTGAGGACGAGCGCGGCGAGGCGGCGGAGGGAGTCGGGCAGGCGCATACCCCTCCCGGTAGCAACCCTCGCGCCAGGGACACCTGTCCGCGGAGGCCCGCGTCTTCAGGGCCATGGACTCTCGGGGGAGCCCAGGAGCGCCTGCCTGCCCGCGCATTTCCTGCGCGACAGAGCGCTGGACGGGCGCACCTTGCGCTACCGCGCCCTGCGCGTGACGGGTACTGTCCGCCCCGCTCCCATGAACCCCACCGTCATCACCGCGCTGACCGTCGAGCCGCTGGACCTGCCGCTCACCGAGCCGTTCGCCATCGCCACCGGCGCGCAGCACGTGGCCCACAACGTCCTCGTGCGCCTCACGCTCGCCGACGGCACCACCGGCCTGGGCGAGGCCGCGCCCTTCACCGCCGTCAGCGGCGAGACGCAGGCCCGCACGCTCGCCGCCATCCAGTCCGTGCGCGAGCGGCTCATCGGCCAGGAGGCCCGCTCGTGGCGTCCGCTGTCCGCGTGGCTCACGGAGGCGCTGCCCGGTGAGCCGTCGGCCCGCTGCGGCCTGGAGACGGCGCTGCTCGACGCGCTGGCCCGCCACCACCGCGTGCCCCTGTGGGTCTTCTTCGGCGGCGCCGGCACGGAGCTGGACATCGACATGACGGTGACGGCCGGAGACCGCGCGCACGCCGAGTCCTCCGCTCGCGCCATCCTCGCTCGCGGCATCACCACCCTGAAGGTGAAGGTCGGCGCCCTGTCTCCCGAGCAGGACGTGGAGCGGCTCGTGGCCATCCACCAGGTGGCGCCCCAGGCGCGGCTCTTCGCCGACGCCAACGGCGGCTACACCGTGCCCCAGGCCCGGGCCTTCCTCTCCGGGCTGGAGCGCGCGGGCGTGCCGCTCTCCCTCTTCGAGCAGCCCGTCCCCGCCGAGGACCTGGCCGGCCTGGCCGAGCTCACCCGCGGCTCGCGCATCCCCATCTGCGCCGACGAGTCCGCCCGCTCCGCCGAGGACGTGCTGCGCCTCATCCGCGAGCGCGCCGCCACCGGCATCAACATCAAGACCATGAAGTGCGGCGTGGTCGAGTCCCTGATGATGTGGCACCTGGCCCGCGCCGCCGGCATGGAGCTCATGATTGGCGGCA
Source organism: Hyalangium gracile (assembly GCF_020103725.1). Classification (NCBI taxonomy): domain Bacteria; kingdom Pseudomonadati; phylum Myxococcota; class Myxococcia; order Myxococcales; family Archangiaceae; genus Hyalangium; species Hyalangium gracile. The sequence continues at coordinate 318,993 of NZ_JAHXBG010000001.1, forward strand.
TGGTGGAGAGCGCGCTGGCCATGAGCTGCTCGGCCCACCTGGCCGCGGGCCTGGGCGGCTTCCACTACGCGGACCTCGACACGCCCCTGTTCATCGCGAAGCACCCCTTCCGCGGCGGCTACCGGCAGCAGGGCTCCCGGGTGAGCATCGCGGACGTCACCTCGGGCCACGGCGTGGAGCTGGCCTGAGGCGCGCGGCGCTCCGGCTCCAGGAGCCCGCTACTTCAGGCCCTCGGCGGGCGCATCCGGTGGCTCGAGCGTCGCGGCCACCTCGAGCGCCTTGTCCAGCTGCGGATCCTTCCCCGCCGCGTATGGCAGCGCGTCGGGCACCTCGACGTCCACGCTGACACCCACGCCCTCCAGACGGGTGCCGTCGATGTTCCCGTCCATCACCGCGACATAGAGGAGGTCTCCGTTGGACAGGCGCACCGGCGTGCCCGCCAGCACCGCGCCCGCCGTCTTCTCGCCCACCAGCGTGGCCATGCCCCGCTGCTTCATCGCGAACGACACCAGCTCCTTGCCACTGCGCGAGCCGCCGTTCACCAGCAGCACCACCGGCATGAGCCAGGCGGCGCGGTAGACGAACGGCTTGCCCTGCCGATCCACCGACGTGAGCACCGGGAGGTTCTTGTTGAACAGGTTGAGGAACTCCGGGTTGCACCCGCCCCACCCATCCCGGAAGTCCACCACCAGCGCCTGCGCGTCCTTCGCCTCGTACAGGATGTACTCCCCCAGCGCCTCCTGGTGCTCCGGCCCCGCGCACGAGTACAGGGCCTGGTAGGCCACGCGCTTGCCCCCGCGCTCGATGACGCGCGAGCTCTTCTCCTGCGCCTCGAGCCACTCGGCCTTCGCGTCGATGCGGCGCGGCGTCACCGTCAGCGTCAGCGGAGGCTGGCCCTTCACTCGCTCCACCACCACCCGGGTGGCCTTGCCCGCCCGGTTCTTCAGCGAGAGCAGCGGCTGGAAGGGCTGGCCCTCCACGCTCACGATGCGGTCTCCTCGCAGCAGCCCCGCCTTCTCCGCCGGGCCTCCCGCGAAGACGCGGCGCACGAAGAGACCCTCGGGCCGCTGCGCCACGTCCACGCCCATGCTCACGTACTCCACCTCCTGCTGCTTCAGCACCCGCCGGAAGATGGAGGACAGCCCCACGTGCCCCAGCGTGTCTCGCGGGTAGTAGGCCGTGTGCGAGGCCTGCAGCTCCGCCAGCGCCTCGTGCGTGAGCCGAGCGAAGTCCTCCTCGCTCCGGGCCGCCGCGCCGTAGCCCTTGTGGCGCTCGGCCCACTGCGCGGCCTTCTTCGCGTCGTAGAAGCGCTCGCGCACCTCGGCGACCACTTCGTCCCCTCGCTTCGCGAAGCCGCCCGACGCCTGCGCCCAGGCGCTCGCGCCGAGTCCGCACAGCAGTACCGCGATCCAGCGTCCCATCCGTGCCTCCTGTCCCTCCCAGTGGAAGGGGCGGCCGCAAGGCTACCGCTCCTGGGGCCTGCTCGGTCGTCCGGCGCACGACATCCGCCGTGTGGGATGCAGGGAGGCTCCCACGCGGCCCGGCGAAACGCCCCGTGGCCGGTTAGGCATGGGGGAACGTGCTGGACTCGCCCGCCTCTCCGCTCCGCCTCGCCCTCGTCGCCGAGGATCCGCTCGCGCGCGGAGCGCTCTCCCGTGCCCTCTCGGACGCGGGTGGGGAGAGCCTGGCCCTCGTCGCGGCGGGCACCCTGGTGGAGCTGGAGGCGGCTCGTGCCGAGCCTCCGGACGTAGTGCTGTGGGATGTGGGCCTGCGCCTGTCCGAGGTCGACGGGCGGCTGGAGCCCCCCGAGCTGGGGGCGCCCGTGCTGGCGCTGGTGCCGGATGAAGCGGCTGGAGAGCTGGCGCTGGCGGCCGGTGCCCGAGGCCTGCTCTTCCGGGATGCCTCCCCCGGGGCGCTGCTGGCCGCGCTCCAGGCCGTGGCTCGTGGCCTCGCCGTCTTCGAACCCTCGCTCTCCCCCGTGCGCCCCACGCCAAGGGCCTCCACCGCCGCTCCCTCCAGCCAGGAGCCCCTCACGCCCCGCGAGCGCGAGGTGCTCGCGCTGCTGGCCGAGGGCCTCTCCAACAAGGCCATCGCCGACCGGCTCGCCATCAGCGAGCACACCGCCAAGTTCCACGTCAACGCGGTGCTCGCCAAGCTGGGCGTCCAGCGGCGCACCGAGGCCGTCGTCCGAGCCGCACGCCTGGGGCTGGTGACGCTGTAGCCGTCCTCCCTCTCGTGTGCGCGGAGGGCTCCCCTACGTTAAGAGAGAAGGTTTCGAGGCTTCCTTCCCCATTGTCCCGACGCGCCTGAGCGAACTGTGTCCTCTCCCAGCCCGCCCCGAGACTCCCTCCCGTGGAAGCTGCTCGAGCTCCAGACGGAATTCATCCGGGGCCGCTCCTCCCGAGCGGTGCTCGAGCGATGGCTGTCCCTGCTGCTCGAGCAGGCAGGCAGCCAGAGAGGCTTTCTCGCCACGGCGCTGTCTGGCTCCGGCGCCGGGGGCTCGCTCCAGCTCGTTGCCTCCTCGCCTCCGGGGTGGGCGGAGGCCGAGTGGCAGGAGCCCCGGTGGAGCTCTTCTCAGGAGCCAGCGCCTCGGAGCCTCCGGCTGCTGGCCGAGCAGGCGCTCTCGGTGGGCCAGGTGGTGCTCGCGGACGGCTCGACGGCTCCGTGCTCGCTTCTGGCGCTGCCACTCCGGGAGGGAGACGGACGGGTGGGGCTCGTGGGCCTCGCCCTTCGTCCGGATGGCGCCCCGGAGCCGCTGCTCCAAGGCCTCGAGCCAGCGCTGGCCGTGGGCGCGAGCCTCCTGCGGGGCTGGCATGAGGCGCAACGGCAGGAGCAGGCCGAGGAGGCTTCTCGCCAGCTCCAGGCGGAGCTGGAGGGCGTGCGCCAGCAGTTCACCAGCGTGGAGGAGGAGCTGTGGACGCTGGACCTCTCCACCCAGGTGCTCCATCCGAGCCGCCGGTGGCGAGCCCTCACCGGCTATGGCGAGAACGAGGTGGAGCACACCCTGTCGGGCTGGCAGCGCCTGTGCCACCCGGAGGATCTCCCCCACGCCGTGCAGTGCATCGCCGAGCACGTGAGCGGCGCCACGCCCTACGTCGAGTTCGAGTACCGCGCGCGGAGCAAGAACGGCACGTGGGCCTGGATTCGCACGCGAGGGCAGGTGGTGGCGCGCAACGCGCGGGGCGAGCCGGTGCGGCTGGCCGGCACCGACGCGGACCTCACCGCCACGAAGCACAGCGAGGAGCGGCTGAGCGCCCTGCTCCAGGCCGTTCCGGACCTCATCTTCCGCCAGACCACCGACGGCCTGTTCCTCGACTTCAGCTGCAGCACGGAGCAGCAGACGCTGGTGCGGCCCGAGGCGTTCGTGGGGAGGAACATCCGGGACCTGCCCCTGCCCCAGCACGTCATCGAGCTGTCGCTGGAGCGGTTCGAGCACGTGGCCCGCGAGGGGACGGTGGCCGTCTACGAGTACGAGCTGAACATGCCGGAGGGGCGGCAGAGCTACGAGGCGCGCGTGGTCCGCAGCGGGCCGGGCGAGGTGGTGAGCATCGTCCGGAACGTCACCGAGCGGCGCCTGGTGGAGGAGCGCCAGGCGCAGCTCATCCAGGCCGAGAAGCTGGCCTCGCTAGGGCAGATGGCGGCGGGCATCGCGCACGAGATCAACAACCCGGTGAGCTACGTGACGAGCAACCTGCGGGTGCTCGAGCAGTACGCCACGGCCTTCCTGCCGGTGCTGGGGTGGTTGCGGGAGCAGATGGAGGCTCCGGACACGCGGCCTCGGACGCTGTCGGCGGACCGGCTCGCGGAGATGCGGGCGCAGTGGGCGCAGGGGGAGCTGGACCAGGTGCTGGAGGACATGCCCGAGCTGCTCCGGGAGTCGCTGACGGGCGTGCGGCGCATCCGGGAGATCGCCCAGAGCCTGCGGGTGTTCGCCCGCGAGGACGACGGGAAGCTGCAGGAGGTGGACCTGAACGAGGAGCTGGAGTCCACGCTGCGGATGGTGGGCAACGAGCTGAAGTACAAGTGCGAGGTGAAGCGTGACCTGGAGCCGCTGCCTCGCGTCACGTGCCATCCCACGCAGCTGGTGCAGGTGTTCACCAACCTGCTGCTCAACGCGGGGCAGGCCATCGAGAACCGGGGGGAGATCCGCATCCGGACGCGGCGGCAGGAAGAGGAAGTGGTGGTGGAGATCTCCGACACGGGCAGGGGGATGACGCCGGAGACGCTCTCCAAGCTGTTCACGCCCTTCTTCACGACCAAGCCGCGAGGGCAAGGCACGGGGCTGGGGCTGTCCATCAGCCGTGACATCGTCACCCGGCACGGGGGCCGGCTCGAGGTGCGGAGCGAACCGGGCCAGGGCAGCACCTTCACCCTCTACCTGCCCCTCCGGCCGCCGGGGTAGCGTGTCGCAGGCGCGCGGTTCTTCGAGCGGAAGTCCATGAGGCGACCCATGCGCTGTCACCCAGCGCTCCTCACAGTGGCAGCGGTGCTCATCGCGGTGTCCCCGGGGTGTGGCGGCTGCTCGTCACCGGCTCAGGGGAAGTCCGCGAAGACCGCATTGGAGCCACCACCAGACGGCAGCGATGGCGTGGATGAAAAGGATCCACCTTTTGGAGTGGGGGCGTTCCTCCCCGTCATCACGTTCAGGATGGAGGGAGCGCCCGATACCCACAACCACTATCCCTCGGTCGTCCGTGTGACGCCGAAGGCTTCAGGACCCAGTGGAGGGCTGCGCAGCTGTAGCGGGGTCATTGTCTCTCCTCGCCTCGTGCTCACCGCCGGCCACTGTGTCTGCCGCCGTCGACAGGTCTCCACTCCCGAAGGTCCCGTGGAGCATCGAGTGGATCGAGCTTCCTGCGTGGACACAGCCACCGTGGATGTCTTCTTCTATGAGCACAACCCTGGCATGCCGCCACCATCCATCGCGAGCCAGACGACGCAAGCCCTCCAGGGCACGGTCCGTCCCCATGCTCAGCTGGAAGTGCGCCTGAATGCCTCGGGAGACATCCTCTCCAGCAACGCGGATCTGGCTATCGTCGCGCTAGACAGGCCAGTGCCTCCTGGCTTTCAGCCCAGCGCACTGTCGAAGACGGACATCACGCTCCAAGAGCCTCTCGTCCTCGCGGGGTTCGGCCATGACGAGGACCTGGGCCTGCTCGATACGCTACGCCTCACCCATACGATCAAGGTCACGGCCGTAGAGGACTCGGTCAGCGGGAGATACCGGCTCGAGCGGCGTGAGACCGACTTCTTCAGGGGAGATAGCGGTGGTCCCTGCTTCCGGACATCCGCCGGGGGACCTCTGCTCGTCGGCATCTCGACAACGGGGCTCGGTCGCGAGCCCACGATGCTCGCACTCCGTGACTACTTCGACTGGCTCCAAGAAGAGATCGCACGCGCGGAAGCAGTGGAGTCCATCCCATGACGAGTGCTGACGTGGCGAGAACCCGGCTGCTGCTCTCCACCCTTGGGCTGGCCGTGCTCGGGCTTGGACTCCAACCCGGCTGCGCCACGAGTGCACCTCCGCCCAAGCGCTTTACGAGCTCCGCTCCGGCGGAGGAACAGGCAACCGCCGAGGAGCTGTTTCCGCAGGGATTCCTCGTCGTGAATCCGGGCCAGATGGATGCCACCGATCGTCATCTGGCATCGACCATGGTTCACGTGGGTCGACCCGACGAGAGCGGCGTGGCGGACGGCTGCACGGGGGTGGTGATCCATCCGCGTCTGGTCATCACAGCAGCGCATTGCGTCTGTGGCCACCGGATGCCCACACGCGAAGATGAAGCAGCACGTGCTGGCAGCACGAAGGCTTCACCCGCACCGCGCCAGGCGGGCAAGGTCTCGAGAGCCGCGGCACTCGACAAGATCGAACTCACGGACATCATCGACGCGAAGTCGTCCTGCGCCGAGGCCGCCACGGTGCTGACCGTTTCCTATGTCGATCCAGCAAACAAGAACCAGTCCAGAGAGGTCCTTCAGCGCCATGTAGGCAAGGTGTCGGTCCACCCCGACTTCGAGATCATTCGTGGTCGAACGACTGGTGCCCCGCAGGTGGTGTGGAGCAACGCGGATCTTGCCGTCATTCTTCTCGAGCATTCCCTGCCGAGCGAACTGCCTCACCTCGAGCTTGCGGAGACCGAGGTCCAGGTGGGTGACGTCGTCACGATGACGGGCTTCAGCTACGGGTCACCTTCGCCGCGGTACGGCGTCCGCCACTTCGGCGACAACCGGGTAAAACGACTCATCCAGTTCGATACCGGGAGCGCCGTCTTCAGAGTCGAAGACCAACAGCTACCTGATGGCCGCCCGGCCTCTCATCTCCAGCAGGGAGATAGCGGCGGAGCGTGCATCAAGGATGGCGGCGAAAAAGTGCTCGTTGGCATCGCGACCGTCGGAGCGAAGACTCCCACGGGAGAGCGCATGTCCATCTTCACCAGCGTCTACGCCCACCGCGGCTGGCTGCTCCAGATGCTCCAGCGGGCAGAGGAGAGCTGAGCCCCAGCCCTGCCCGGAAGCATGAGGCCCCTCCTCTCCGGCTCAGGTCTCCCGGGTAGCGGCCCTCCGAATGGAGAGGGGACCTGCCTGAACGGGTAGGTCCCCGGCCTGTCCGTCTCGCCGATGTGGTGCGCCTTCGTGGCCTTTACCTTCTGGCCACGAAAGGAAACGCCATGTCCGACCTGCTCTCGCTCTCCCAGTCCATCGCCTCCCTCGTCGAGCGCCTCGCTCCCTCCGTCGTCCGCGTGGAGGCCCGCCGCCGACGCGGCGCCACCGGCGTCGTCTGGAGCTCCGAGGGCCACGTCCTCACCACCAGCCACTCCGTCGAGCACGAGGGGCAGATTCAAATCAGCCTCCCCGACGGCCGCACCGCCGCCGCCGAGCTCGTCGGCCGTGACCCCAGCACCGACCTGGCCCTCCTCAAGACCGAGGCTCCCGGCCTCACCCCCCTCACCCCCGCTCCCCTCGATGGCCTGAAGGTGGGCCACCTCGTGCTCGCCCTGGGCCACCCCGGCCGCACCACCCGAGCCACCCTGGGCATCGTCAGCGCCCTGGGAGATGAGTGGCGCACCCACGCCGGCGGCCGCATCCACCGCTACCTCGAGACGGACGCCGACCTGCCGCCCGGCTTCTCCGGCGGACCGCTCGTGGACGCCCAGGGCCGCTTCCTCGGCCTGCTCACCGCCGCCTTCTCCCGCACCGCCGCCGTCGCCATCCCCGGCGAGACGCTCTCCCGCGTCGTCACCACCCTCAAGGAGCACGGCGGCATCCGCCGCGGCTACCTGGGCGTCGGCGCCTACCCCGTGCGCCTGCCCCAGCACCTGTGGGCCCGCGCCGGCGCGGAGACCGGCCTCATCTTCCTCTCCGTGGACCCTGACGGCCCCGCCCACCGCGCCGGCCTGCTCCTGGGCGACGTGCTCGTCCACCTCGGCGGCCGCCCGCTCGAGGGCGTGGAGGATCTGCTCGGCTACCTCGCCGACGAGAAGGTCGGCACCACCGTCCCCGCCAGGGTGCTGCGCGCCGGCGAGGTCCGCGAAGTCTCCCTCACCATCGGCAAGCGCTCCTGACGCGGGCCGCTCGCGAGAAAGGCTCTCTCCATGAAGCTGCTGCAACAGTTCTCCGATGATCTCGAGGAGCTCGTCGCCCGAGCCACTCCCGCCGTCGTGGGCGTGGAGCACGGCCGCGGCCACGGCACCGGCCTCTTCCTCACCCCGGACGGCTACGTGCTCACCAACCGCCATGTGGTGCGCAGCTCGCGCCGGCAGACGGTGACGCTCTCCACCGGCGAGGAGCGCAAGGCCACCTTCGTCGGCGGAGACTCGCCCACGGACCTCGCCGTGCTGCGCGTGGAGGGCTCGGACTACCCCACCCTGCCCCTGGCCGACCCCAAGGACGTGCGCATGGGACAGCTCGTGGTGGCCATCGGCAACCCGTTCCGCCTGGAGCAGTCCGTGTCGCTCGGCGTGGTGAGCGCCATCAACCGCAGCCTCAACCTGCCCGATGGCACCCTCCTGGAGGGCCTGCTCCAGACGGACGCCGCCATCAACCCGGGCAACTCGGGCGGGCCCCTGCTCAACACCCGCGGCCAGGTGGTGGGGCTCAACACCCTGGTGCTGCCCTACGCCCAGGGCATCGGCTTCGCCGTGAGCGCTACCACCGCCGCCTGGGTGGCCAGCCTCCTCATCCAGCGCGGCAAGGTGGAGCGGCGCTACCTGGGCGTGGCCGCTCGCGCGGTGGCGCTCGAGCCCGCTCAGGCCCGGGACGCCGGTCAGCCCCGAGGCGTGCTCATCCTCCAGGTGCAGCAGGGCACTCCCGCCGACGCCGCGGGGCTGGAGCCGGAGGACCTGCTGCTGGGCATCAACCAGCGCCCGGTGGGCAGCGTGGACGACGTGCAGCGCGTGATGGCCCTGTCCCCCCACCCCGAGGTGGTCCTGGACGTGCTGCGCAAGGGCCGCCGCCGCGAGCTGTCCGCCTATGTCTTCTCCGGCGTGAAGCCCGCGGCCGCGTAGGCCCCGGGGCTCAGCGGCCCAGCAGCACGCCCACCAGGCTGAAGCCACCGGCGATGATGTCGGTCAGGCCATCGCTGTTCACGTCCGCGAGCGCCACGGACTGGGTCTGGTCGGACGCGCCCAACACCATGGGCCCGGAGAAGCCACCCGCTCCATCCCCGCGCCACACCAGGATGGCGTCCGAGTTCAGCACCACGGTGACGATGTCCAGCCGACCATCTCCATCCACATCACCCACGGTCAGCCAGTCCGGCGTCTGCGACGGAGAGGTGAAGGGCAGCGCCGCCAGCAGGGTCCCCTCGAACGTCCCATCGCCCCGGCCCTTGAGCACCTTCACCTCGTAGCCGGTCGCGGCGCTGGTCGTCACCGCGAGGTCCACCTTCCCGTCCCGGTCGAAGTCCGCCGCGGCCAGCGCGACGCCGTTGCCGCCCAGCCCCTGGACCTTCGCCGGAGTGACCAGGCCCCCCGCCCCATTGCCCAGCAGGACACCCACGGTGCTGCCGCTGCTCGCGTTGGCGGAGGCCACATCCGGCCGGCCATCCTGGTTGAAGTCGGCGACGACCGCGTACTGGGACGTGCCGCCCACGGTGAACGCCGTGGAGGCCAGGAAGCCGCCGCTCCCGTTGTTGAGGCGCAGGTACACGGCGCTGCCGCTCGTGAGCAGGTCCAGGGCTCCATCGCCGTTGAAGTCCGCGAGCGACACGGACCTCGGGACCGCACTGTTCGACAGGTCCGTCGCCACCTTCGTCAGGCCGCCGTTCCCATCTCCCAGCAGGACGGACAAGCTGGGCGTCGAGGTGTTGTTGTTGGTCACCACGGCGTCCATGTTGCCGTCGCGATCCACATCCCCCGCGGCGATGAAGCTCGGGCTGGTGCCCACCGTGGGAGAGCTGGGCGACAGCAGGAAGCTCCCGGTCCCATCCCCCAGCAGCAGGCTCACCTTGTTGGAGGAGCGGTTGGCCGTCAGCACATCCAGCTTGCCGTCCTTGTTCATGTCCACCACGGTGACGCCGCGAGCGGACACCGCCCCCGTGCCCGTCTGCACGGGGTGGAGCGCCGCGCCGGGCACCCCGCTGCCCTTGCTGCGCAGCACGAAGACGCGGTTGTCCGCGGTGATGGGCCCCACCAGATCGGGCTTCCCGTCCCCGTCCACGTCCCCTCCCACCAGGCCCACGGCTGCGGTGCCGGTGGCGGTGACAGGACCGATGGAGAACCGGCCGTTACCCAGGCCCTTGAGCAGGATGAGGGTCGCATCCGAGAAGTTGCTCACCATGACGTCCTGCTGGCCGTCCGCGTCGAAGTCTCCCACCACCATGCCTCGCGGATCCTTGAACTCGGGAGTGGTGAGGTTGGCGGAGGTGGTGATGGCCCCGCCCAGCGTGCCATCCCCCGCGCCCAGCATGACGCTCACGGAGCCCACGCTGCTGGGGTTGCCCACCACCGCGATGTCCGGCTTGTTGTCGGCGTTGAAGTCCCCGGTGGCGATGGCGCGAGGGGGGTAGCCCAGCAACGAGTTGCCCAGGGAGGTGAACGAGGTGCTGGTGCGCCCACCGTTGTTGCGCAGGGAGGTGACGTTGTTGCCGCCGAAGTTGGCCGTGACGATGTCCGGCTTGCCGTCCCCGTTGAGGTCCACCGCCACCAGCGACTGCGGAGAGACGCCCACGTTGAAGGTGAAGCTCGTGGGGAAGGTGCCATCCCCGTTGCCGTAGAGCACCGTCACGTTGCTCCCCGAGCCGTTGGCGACGGCGAGGTCCACCTTGCCATCCGCGTCGAAGTCCGCGATGGCCACGGCGCGCGGAGAGGAGCCGGTGTTCCACGGAGAGGGGGTGCTGTAGCCGCCGGCCCCATTGTCCAGCAGCACGCTCACGGTGTTGGTGTTGGCGTTGGCGCTCACCAGGTCCAGCCGCCCGTCCGCATTGAGGTCTCCGGCCGCCACACCCTGTGGGTTCTGCGCGGTGGTGCCCAGCGACACGGCCGTGAAGGGGGAGAACGTCCCGTTACCGCGCCCCTTGGCGATGTTGAGCGCGCTCGCACCCGCGACGGCTCCTCCCACGGCGACCACCAGGTCCGGGCGCCCGTCCCCGTCGAGGTCCGCCACCGTCGCCGCGGCGGGAGAGGGGCTCACCGGCAGCTGCAGGCCCGCGATGAACGCCGTCTCGCAGCGATCCGCCTGGAGGCTGAGGAGCACGGCGACGCCGTTGGCCGCCGGGCGGACCGCCACCACGTCCGGGCGACCGCTGCGGTCCGCGTCCAGCACGACGAGTCGAGTGGTGGGGCCTCCGGCGGGCGCCATGAGCGGCGTGGTGCTCAGGGAGCCGTCGCTCTTGCCGGCCAGCAGGAGCACGTCACTGCCCACCCCCGACACCACCACGTCCCGGAAGCCATCCTCGTTCATGTCCGCCACGGCGATGTCCTCGGGCGTTCCCCCCAGGGGGATGGCCGGCTGCGAGGAGAAGGTGCCATCCCCGTTGCCGCGCGCGACAACCAGCGCGCTGCTGGAGGACAGGCCCGCCAGCACATCCGGCCGGCCGTCCAGGTTCACGTCCGACACGGTGAGGGCGCTGGCGCCAGGCCCCACGCCCACCGTCGACGCGACACCGAACGTCCCCGCGCCGGTGCCGAGCATCGTCCTCACATCCTGCGTGGAGTCCACGAAGAGCAGGTCCAGCCGGGCGTCCAGGTTCAAATCCGCGGTCATGAGCCTCCCCGGCGAGCCCCCCACGTTGGTGCGCGTCGGAGCGGCGAAGACGCCGGCCGTCGTGGCGAGCGCCACCTCCACCGTGCCCACGCCGCTGGTGGCGGCCAGGTCCAGCTTCCCATCCCGGTTGAAGTCTCCGACCGCCAGCCCCTCCGGCGGGCCCTGGAGCGTCGTGGCCACGGTGGCCGCGCCGAAGGTGCCGGTGCCGGTGCCCTTGAGCAGATAGATGTTGGTGTTGGAGCCGCCCGCCAGCACGTCCGCCTTCCCGTCCCCGTCCACATCCCTCACCAGGAGGACCGAGGCGCTCGCGCCCACGGCAACGGCGGTGGGAGCGCCGAAGGAGCCCATCCCGTTGCCGAGCAGCACCTGGACATCATTGGCGGCGGAGCCCACCACCAGGTCCGTCCGCCCGTCGTTGTTCACGTCCGCGCGAGCCACCACCTTGGGCGTCGAGCCCGCGGGCAGCAGGCCCGGAGGCGCGAAGTGCAGCCCGTTGGCCATGACGACGCCATTGAGGATGGCGCTGCTGGGCAGCGCGCCCGGCACCTGGGCGGTGACGCGCATGCGGATCGTCTCATTGGAGGACGACAGGTCCGCGGTGCTGTTCCAGTGGAACGTATGCGTGACGCCGGTGGGCGAGGTGGCCACGCCCTGGACGCCCGAGCCGGTGGTGGCGCCCGCCTGGGTGGCGCGCTTGAAGACGCCTTCCTGCTCGTACTCGACGATGATGTCGGCGCGCGCGGAGGCCGACTGCGTCACCGTGTACTGGATGGCCGCGCACCCCGAGACGGAGCTGGTGGTCAGCACCGGGTTGGACACATTGGCCGGGGGCCGCAGGAAGGTGACGGTGGCCAGCCCGTTCCTGCCAGCTCCGGTGGCGGTCACGATCTTCGTGCCCGTGGAGGTGGAGGTCAGCGTGGTGATGCGCTGGCCGTTGACGTCCGTGGGGCCGTCGCCCGGGTTGAAGACGTTGCCCGTGCCAGGCGCGGCGAAGACGATGGGCACACCCGGCACGCGGTTGCCGAAGGCGTCCTCGGCGGTGGCCGTCAGCGTCGTCGGATCCATGCCGTTGGCCTCCACCTGGGTGGGCGCGGCGCTCAGGCTGAGGGTGGCGATGGGGCCCGCCACGAAGGTGACGCTGGCGGTCGGCAGCACGAGGGCCGCCGCCGTGGCGTCCACGCTCTTCACCTCGGCTCGCGTGGAGCGCAGCCTGGCGACGAACCGGCCATCCGCGCCGGAGGTGCCGCTGGCGGGGGTGAGCGTGTTGTTCACGCCCGAGGCGGTGACGTTCACCGCCTGGCTCGCCACGGGGTTGCCGTACTGGTCCTTCACCGTGACGGTGATGGTGGCCTCGGCGACGTTGTCCGCCACCACGCTGGCCGGCGTCACCGTGAGCGTGGACGTGGTGGAGTTGGGCGCGCCCGCGGTGACGTCGAAGGGGCTGCTCACCGCGTTGCTCAGGCCCGCCGCGGAGGCGCGCAGCGTGTAGGCGGTACCGGACTGCTCGACGAACAGATCATCGAAGGTGGCCACGCCGGCGACCACGGCCCGAGACACGGTGCCGCGCAGCAGGACACCACTGGCCACCGGATCCAGCACCAGCGTGACGGTGGCGGTAGAGCTCGCCACCCGGTTGCCGCGGCCGTCGAGCACCTCCACCCTCACGCTCGGCGCCAGCGTCTGCCCGGCGCTGACGGTTGCGGGCGGCTCGACGAGGAAGTTCAGGGCCACCGCGGGGCCCGCGGTGAACGTCACCTGCGGCTGCTGCGCGACGGGGTTGCCGTTGAGCGTGGCGGAGACCGTCTTGAGCTCGGCCAGGATGGAGGAGAGCGTCGCGCTGAAGGTGCCATCCGCGGCGGTGGTGCCGCTGGTGGACGACAGCGTGTTGTCGGCGCCCGAGACGCCGAGCCCCACCGACTGGCCCGAGACCGGGTTGCCGAAGGCGTCCCTCACGGTGACGGTGATGGTGGTGAAGTCCAGGCCATCCGCGATGACGGAGCTCTTGCTCACCGTGACGGTGGTCTGCGGCAGGGACGGCGTGTCCGCGATGATGTTGAAGGCGTTGCTGACGGCGGGGGTGAGGCCCGCGGCGGTGGCGCGCAGCGTGTAGCCGGTGCCCGCCTTCTTGATGTTCAGGTCGCCGAAGCTGGCCACACCCGAGGCCGTCTGCTGCGTCGCGGTGCCATCGAGCGTGGCGCCGCTGGCCGCCGGCTCCAGCACCAGCGTCACGCTGACGCTGGGCGAGGCCACCCGGTTGCCCTGGGCATCGAGCGCCTCCACCTGGAGCGCCGGAGTCAGCGTCTGCCCGGCCACCGTCTGCGCCGGAGGCTGGGTGACGAAGGCCAGCCGCACGGCCGGGCCGGGGACGAACGTCACCTGCGGCTGCGGCGAGACGGCGGTGCCATTCACCGTGGCGGAGATCGTCTTGGTCTCGGCTCGGATGGACGTGAGCGTCGCGCTGAAGGTGCCACCCGCGCTGGTGGAGCCGCTCGGCGGCGTCAGCGTGTTGTTGCTGCCGGTGACGGCGGGGACCACGGCCTGGCCCGGCACCGGGTTGTCATAGGCGTCACGCACGGTGACGGTGACGACAGTGAAGTCCGTGCCATCCGCGGTGACGGTGGTCTTGCTCACCTCCACCAGCGTCCGGGTGAGATCGACGGGAGCGGCGACGATGTCGAAGGGGTTGCTCACAGCCGCGGTCAGGCCCGTCGCGGTGGCGCGCAGCGTGTAGCCGGTGCCCGCCTTCTTGACGTTCAGGTCATTGAAGCCGGCCACGCCCGAGGCCGTCTGCCGGGTCGCGGTGCCATCGAGCGTGGCGCCGCTGGCCGCCGGCTCCAGCACCAGCGTCACGCTGACGTTGGGCGAGGCCACCCGGTTGCCCTGGGCATCGAGCACTTCTACCTGGAGCGCCGGAGTCAGCGTCTGCCCGGCCACCGTCTGCGGCGGCGGCTGGGTGACATAGGCCAGCCTCACCGGCGGGCCAGCGATGAACGTCACCTGCGGCTGCGTCGAAACAGGGTTGCCGTTCAAGGTGGCGGAGATCGTCTTGAGCTCCGCGCGGGTAGACGTGAGCGTCGCGCTGAAGGACCCATCCGCGCCGGTGGAGCCGCTCGGCGGCGTCAGCGTGTTGCCGCTGCCCGAGGCGGTGAGACCCACCGTCTGGCCCGACACCCCATTGTCATAGGTGTCGCGCACGGTGACCTTGACGGTGGTGGAGTCCGCGCCGTCCGCGGTGACGGTGGTCTTGCTCACCTCCACCAGCGTCCGCAACGGGTCCACGGGGCCGGTGACGATGTTGAACGCGGTGCTGACGGCGGCAGTGAGGCCAGTGGCGGTGGCGCGCAGCGTGTAGCCAGTGCCCGCCTTCTTGACGTTCAGGTCATTGAAGCTGGCCACGCCCGAAGCCACGGAGCGCGTCGCGGTCCCATCGAGCGTGGCGCCGCTGGCCGCCGGCTCCAGCGCCAGCGTCACGCTGACACTGGCCGAGACCGCCCGGTTGCCCTGCGCATCCAGCGTCTCCACCTGGATGACGGGCGCCATCGTCTGCCCGGCCACCGTCTGGGCCGGCGGCTGGGTGACGTACGCCAGCGACACCGGCGGGCCGGCGATGAACGTCACCTGCGGCTGCGTGGAAACAGCATTGCCGTTCAAGGTGGCGGAGATCGTCTTGGGCTCGGCGCGGATGGACGTGAGCGTCGCGCTGAAGGACCCATCCGCACCGGTGGTGCCGCTGCCCGGCGTCAGCGTGTTGTTGCTGCCGCTGGCGGTGAGTCCCACCGTCTGACCCGATACCGCATTGTCATAGGCGTCACGCGCCGTGACCTTCACGGAGGTGGAGTCCGTGCCGTCCGCGGTGACGGTGGTCTTGCTCACCTCCACCAGCGTCCGCGTCAGGTCCAAGGGTCCGGCGACGATGTCGAACGTGTTGCTGATGGCCCCCGCGAGGCCGCTACCGCTGGCGTGCAGCACGTAGCCGGTGCCCGCCTTCTGGACCTTCAGGTCGTTGAAGCTGACGTGGCCCTCGAACAGCGCCCGCGTCGTGGTGCCGCTCAGCGTCGCACCGCTGGACACCGGCTCCAGGGTCAGCGTCACGTTCGCGGTGGCCGACGTCACCCGGTTGCCCTGCGCATCCAGCACTTCCACCTCGATCGCGGGCGCCAGCGTCTGCCCGGCCACCGTCTGCGCCGGAGGCTGGACGATGAAGGCCAGCCGCGTGGCCGGAGCCGCGACGAACGTCACCTGCGGCTGCACCGCGACGCTGAGGCCGTTCAGGGTGGCGCTGACCGTCTTGACCTCCGCTCGGGTGGAGCGAAGCGTGCCGCTGAAGGAGCCGTCCGTACCGGTGGTGCCACTGGCCGGCATCAGCGTGTTGTTGCTGCCCGAGGCGGCGATCCCCACCGCCTGGCCCGACACCGCGTTGTCATAGGCGTCGCGCGCGGTGACCTTGACGGTGGTGGAGTCCGCGCCGTCCGCGGTGACGGTGGTCTTGCTCACCTCCACCAGCGTCCGCGTCAGGTCCGCGGGCCCCGCGATGATGCTGAACGCATTGCTCACGACATCCGTGAGCCCCGGACCGGTGGCGCGCAGCGTGTAGCCGGTGCCCGCCTTCTGGACGTTCAAGTCATTGAAGCTGACGGCCCCCGCGGACAGGGCCCGCGTCGTGGTGCCGCCCAGCGTGGCGCCGCTGGCCACCGGCTCCAGCGTCAGCGTCACGTCCGCGGTGGCCGACGTCACCGGGTTGCCCTGCGCATCCAACACCTGGAGCTGGATGGCGGGCGTCATCGTCTGCCCGGCCACCGTCTGGGCTGGCGGCTCGACGACGAAGACCAGCCGCGAGGCCGTGCCCGGAACGAACGTCACCTGCGGCCTCGGCGGCGCGACGGTGGAGCCCACCGTGGCCGCGATTGTCTTGGTCTCCGCCGTCGTGGAGCGGAGCGTCGCGGTGAAGGTGCCGTTGGCGCCCGAGGTGCCGCTGCCCGGCGTCAGCGCGTTGTCGGCGCCCGTGCTGGAGACGCTCACCGCCTGGCCCGACACCGGGTTGTCGAAGGCATCCCGCACGGTGACGGTGATGGTGGTGGAGTCCGTGCCATCCGCCACCACGGTGCTCTTGCTCACCTCCACCAGCGTCCGCGACGGATCCACCGGCCCCGCGGTGACGTCGAACGCCGAGCTCACCGCCGAGCCGAGCCCCTGCCCGGTGGCGGTCAGCATGTAGCCGGTGCCCGCGCGGTTCACGAGCAGATCATTGAAGCTCACCGTTCCGTCCGCGGTCGTCCGCGTGGCGGTGCCCCCCAGCGTGGCCCCATTGGGGGCGGAGGCCAGCGACAGCGTCACGTCCACGGGAGCCGTCACCACGTTGCCCTGGGCATCCATCACCCGCAGCTGCACGGCGGGCGTGAAGCGCTCTCCCGCACGCACCGAGGCGGGCGGCTGGGTGACGAAGACGAGCCGCGAGGCCGTGCCCGGGACGAACGTCACCTGCGGGTGCTGCGTCAGCTCGATGGCCTTGTCGCCAGTGCCCACCCTCACCGTCAGCGTCTTCGTCTCCGCGCGAGTCGAGGCGATGGTGCCCTGCGTCATTCCCGAGGCGTCCGTCGCCGTCGGCTGGACCAGCGTGTTGTCCGAGCCCGTCGCCGTGAAGGACACCGCCTGCCCCGGCAGCACGCGGCTGTTGCGATCACGCACCGTCACCTTGACGAGCGCCGTCGCCACACCATCCGCGAGGACGCCCGTGGCCGGCACCACCTCCACCGTGGACTGGGTGGCATCCGGGTCGCCCCGGGTGACGCCCACGTTCACCGGGGTGCTTCCATCGATGCACCCGGCGAAGACGAGCAACAGCAGCGCGAGAGGCAGACGCGTGGACACAGGAGGTACCTCGAGACGACAGACGGCGGAACGGCCCCGCCTGAGGAATTTCAGCGCCCTGGTATAGGGGATCCGGGCGTTTACACGAAGTTCTACAATCATACTGCACAGACGGGAGGGCAGAGGCATGGCTGCATCACCGTTGGGCATGCAAGCCGGGGCTGGATCTGCACCAGGCGGCTGATCAGAGCCTCGCATGTTGCCGTTCCCAGGGAGCCGGGCTCGTCAGCCACCCGCGCTCGCCCCTCCGCCCACCTCCGCCATGCGCAAGGCGTGAGGCCACGAGCCGCTTACCCCCCAGAGACAGCCTCACTCCACCTTTTTAATAGAGGGTCCCGGGGAGCGCTCGTTTCTGTCCTCGCTTCCAGGATCAGCGCTGCGCTGGAAGGAGACTTTCCGGCCCTGCCCACATCTGGAGCGTGTGGACGCCCGCCATACATAGAGAAAACGAATGTAAGGAGGCCTCCGAGCGCGGGAGCAGGGTCTCCTGACGTGGGCCGAGGAGCTGCGCGCTCACCGCGTCCGGGGCTGGGGACAGCTACTGCTGACGACCGCTGTTGTCGCGGACGGGAGGCGCGCTGCGCGGCGCCGTGCCCTCCTCCGCGCCGTAGCCGCCGACGCCCTTCTGGTGGATGCGGTCCTGAAGGTCCGAAGCGTGCGGGTGCGCGGCAAGGCGCCCCGCCCATGCTCCGCCGCTCGCCCCGTGCGCGGCCCTGGAGCGGGTGGGAATGAAGCGAGGGCCTCCGCCGAGGGACGGAGGCCCGGACTTCAGGGAGAGCCGGGGCTCAGCTCTTGTACTTCACGCTGCAGCCATAGGGCTCGGTGGAGGCGGCCGGCACGGGCTTGCCGGACAGCAGCGCGTCCACCGCGGTCTTCACGTGGTTGACGGCGGTGGCGTTCTTGCCGCGCGGATCATCGTCGATGGCGCCCGCGTAGCGCACCACGCCCTTCTCATCGATGACGTACATGTGCGGCGTCGTCTTGGCGCCATAGGCCTTGCCCACCGTGCCGGCGGGGTCCTGCAGCACGGGGTAGGCGAAGCCCTGCTCCTTCTTCCACGTCGCGTCGGCGCTCGCGGTGACGGTGTTGGTGGAGTTCACGGCCAGCCACACCACCTTGTTCGCATCGAAGCCCTTGAGGGTGTTCTGCATCGTCTTCGCCTTGTAGTGGCGCTGGACGAAGGGGCACTCCTTGTTGGTCCACTCGAGGACGACAATCTTCCCCTGGTACTGGGACAGCGAGTGCTCCTTGCCCGCCTCGTCCTTGAGGGTGAAGGCGGGGGCAGGCTTGCCTACCTCGGCGGTGTCCGCGGCGAAGGCGGGGACGGCGAAGCCCACGGCGGCGGTGAGCGCCAGGGCGGTGAGGATGCGCTTCATCGGTTCATCTCCTTGGTCTACGGGGGGTGCGGCGAGGGAAGTGCTCCCCCGCCAGGGAAGGTGCGAAGACTGGAAGTCGCCAGCCACTCACGTGGCATCGGTGCCCAGCCCGGATGCTCGCTTCACGGCCTGGATGACGATGTCCGCGGTGAGCAGCTCGGGAAGAACCTCGGGCCGGTCCGGCGTGGCGGGGCTGATGACCAGGTACATGGGGACTCCGGCGCGGCCGTGCGCGCTGAGCATGGCGGTGATGCGCTCGTCGCGACGCGTCCAGTCCGCCACGAAGAAGGCGACCTGGTGGCGAGTGAAGGCGGAGCGCACGTCCTCGCGCGAGAGCACGGTGCGCTCGTTGAACTTGCAGGTGAGGCACCAGTCCGCGGTGAAGTCGATGAAGACGGGCTGCCCGGCCTCGAGCGCCGCGGCCACGGCGGCCTGGTCCCACGGCTGCGCCGCGGAGACGGTGGAGGCGCGCGCGGTGGGAGCCGCGCCATCGAAGCGCAGGGTGAAGCCGCCCGTCGTGACGAGCACCGCCAGCGCGGCCAGCACCCCCACCAGGCGCCGCGTCCCACCGGAGGCCTGCGCCAGCCCGTACAGCCACGCGCCCATGGCCACGGCCACGAGGAACGCGAGCAGCCGCGCCATGCCATCCACGCCGGCCAGCCCGCCCATGACCCACACCAGCCACACGGCGGTGCCCAGCAGGGCGAAGCCCAGCACCTGCTTGGCGCGCTCCATCCACGCGCCGGGCTTGGGCAGCCGCTTCGCCAGGCCCGGAATCATCACGAGCGCGCAGAAGGGCAGCGCCAGGCCCAGGCCCAGCGCGGTGAAGATGGCGAGCACCGTGCCCGTGCCGGCGGCGAAGGCGAAGCCCACCGCGGTGCCCATCATCGGCGCGGAGCAGGGCGTGGCCAGCACCACGGCGAGCACGCCCTCACCCACGCTGCGAGACAGGCCGTGCGAGGCGTCCACCTTGCCCGCCAGCGACGTGCCATCGGTGCCCACGTTGAAGACGCCGAAGAGGTTGAGCGCGAAGGCCACCAGCAGGCCGCAGACGCCGGCGACGAAGAGCGGCTCCTGGAACTGGAAGCCCCAGCCCACGCTGTTGCCGCCCGCGCGCACCACCAGCACGACGATGGCCAGCAGCAGCATCGTCCCGATGATGCCGCCGGTGTACGCCAGGGCGTGCCGGCCCACGCGGCCCCGGTCCTCCTGCGCCAGCCGGGTGAAGCCGTAGGCCTTGAGCGCCAGCACGGGGAAGACGCACGGCATGAGGTTGAGGATGGCGCCACCCAGGAAGGCGAACAGCAGCGCCAGGCCCAGGGACAGCTCCGGAGCGGCCGCCGCGGGCGCCGTCATCTGCGCCTGTGCCGGAGGCGGCACGGACGGGGCCATCAGCCCGGGTACGGTGGGAGGCGCCTTCGCGGCGACGGGGACGACCTCCACGGGCGCCAGCGGCAGATCCACCTCGAGCGCGCGATAGCCCGTCTTCGCGGTGCCCAGCCGCAGCACGCCCTTGAGGCGCGGCTCCTCCTTGGGAGCCTCCACCGCGGCGTCACCCTGGAGCCGGAACCGCCCGGGAGCCTCGGAGACGAGGTCCATGCGCTTGATGCCGCGCACGCGCTCGGGGACGAAGAAGCCGGGCTCCACGCCGGGGAGCGCCTGACCATCCGTGGCGGACACGGTCAGTGTTCCAGTGAAGGGCTGGCCCGTCTTGAGGCTCTGCGCGTCCAGCTTGAGCGCCGTCGCCACGCTGGCGGCCTGGGCGGTGCGAGGCACCTGAGCCTGGGAGGCATCGAAGGCGACGGTGGTCTCCGCGTTGCGCACCGTCTCCGGGCCCACGGGCAGCGAGCGCGAGAGGACCATCTCGGCGGGGATGCAGCGCTCCCGGCACACGAGCGCGTCCACGGCGGCCGACAGCGTGAGGCTGCCCGTGGCCTGCTCGGAGGCGCGCGCCTCGGCGAAGAGGAGCACCTCGTCATGGTAGCCGTAGGTGACGATGAAGCCGTCCGGCGTGCGGAAGGTGGACGGGAAGGGCCAGCGCAGCTCGCCCACGGTGACGCCGGGAGTGTCCCACGTCACGTCGGTGGACAGGCCCGAGTCGCCCGGGTTCTTCCAGTAGATGTGCCAGTCGGGGTCCATCCGGAAGCGGACGCCGACACGGAAGGTGTCTCCCGGCTTCACCTGGGAGGCGTCGAGCAGCAGCTCTCCCTCCACGCGCGGGTTGCCCTCATCGGGCGCGCCGGAGCCCACGGCCGAGGACGGAGGCCCCGCCCACGCCACCGCGGATGCCACCAGCCCACACAGGAGCAGTCCCCACCTCGATCGCCGCTGACGCCTCATGCGCCTCCCGTTAACCCGTCGGCTCTGCCCCCGCCACCCCTACTGTCCGGTCCCTCGCAACCCCGCGAGCGGGCAGGCATTCCCGGGAACATTGAGTGACGGGAAGGTAGCGGAAGTTTCAGCGCAGGAGGCCCGCCTTCCGCTGGGAACGGATCTCCAGCAATTGAGGCTGGTTACCGGCCGCGTCTGGCGAACAGGGCTTCCAGCGCCTCGAGCTGGGTGCTGTTCGAGCGTCCCTGCGGCTCCGAGCGGAACACGGTCTTCAGCCGGGCAAGCACACGGTGCACGGTGGCGCGTTTCCGTGTGGACTTCCATCGGGCATGAAGGACTCGGAGTGCGCTGGCGAGCTTAGTCGAGGAAGCGCCTCTCCCACCGGCGGGTGTCTTCCTCGGACTGGCCGAGCATGCGCCCATCTGGATCGCGGAAGAGCCAGGGCTCCAGGACACGGGCCAGTTCCCGGTAGGCTGGCAGCGTATCCCCGCGCTCTGTGTCGCCCGCTTCGGGCCATGCGCCCAGGGTGATGAGCACCTTGTCCCTGGCCAGCTCCTGAACGGTTGTGCCAGGACTGTGGAGCCGTGCGCGCAGCCCCTCGGCGCCACCAAGCTCTCCCAGCACAGGCTGTCCCAGGAACGTGAGCCAGGAGGGGCCTCGCACACGGGTTCCAATGTCCCAGGAGTGATCCGAGGGTGAGTCGTAGACGTCGATGCCCGGATACCGGAGCCAATACCGGGCCACCTGCTGTCGGATGCCTACCAGGGAGTACTCGGCATTGAAGGACAATCCTCCGTGCCCAGAGCAGAGGGGCAAGGGAGCCGCCCACTCCATGGCGAGCTCGCGAACACGCGCTGGACCATGCTCCTCCAGGAACTCCGTAGGGAGCCAGAAGGTGGCCGTGCAGACCGCGCCCGGATTCTTCGCGACATGAGGAGCTTGGAGCTCCTTGCCCCAGTAGTTGAAGCGATAGCGGTTGTCGTTGTCGGATCCGTCTCTCAGCGGGATGATGGGAAACTGGCGCTCGCGGAGTTCCTTCCGTGTGAGCTCCCAGCCTCGTTCATCCAGCGGCTGTGGCTCTCCCTCTTCATCCAGGTACCAGCCCAACGCTTGCGGCCCTACGGCACGGACATAGGTCTCCAGCGACTGCAAGATGTTCTCACCGAGCTCCCGATGGGAATGCCGCATGTAGAAGCTGATGCTCAACCCTTCGCGCATCAGCTCGAAGTCCTCCTGGTCGCGGAGGCGTATCCGAGGGTAATGCTCGGTCATCGGTAGACTCCCAGGTGAGGCTGAACCCGTGCAAGCTCACCACCCAAGGCCTTCTGGTACACCTCACACTGGAGTGCGAGAGCATGCTGCTCCAGGTCCAGCTGCATCGCTCGTGTGATGGGCTGCCCCTTGCTGTCGGTGCCGACGACCTCCTTGCAC
This sequence comes from Hyalangium gracile, assembly GCF_020103725.1. Classification (NCBI taxonomy): domain Bacteria; kingdom Pseudomonadati; phylum Myxococcota; class Myxococcia; order Myxococcales; family Archangiaceae; genus Hyalangium; species Hyalangium gracile. The sequence goes on from NZ_JAHXBG010000001.1 coordinate 341,201, forward strand.
TCCTCATGTGTGGGGGAGCGCCCAGGATGTTTGAGCATCCCCTCGGAGCGTGCCGCTATTCGAAACGGAATCCGGGACCTGAGCATATTGGCGAGGCACTCCGTCGCTGGCTGTGCCACAGGCCGTGAAGAAGAGGACAGCGCTAAGCGCCCGCCACACCGCCTCCCAGATGGATCTTTTCGCTTCATGAAGGACCCCTTCCCAAGGCTCTCGCGCTTCTACCGAAGTGAGGGACGCCGCGATAACGAGCCTGCTGCGCACGGACGTCATGTTCCGGCCTTGAGGGGCTCGGGGAAGATAGCGGCACGGCTCAGTAAGAGGCGTCGGTCCCGCCCGCAGTGCCGCTCCTCAGCGTGTCGCAGTTGAGTGCCCCCGCATCGATGCCATCCGGACATTCTCTTGCCCGCCACAAGGTTGTAGGGTTATGCGCAAGTCTGTGTTGGCAACGGGGAGGATGACAGCATGAGCAACGGAACGCACGACCCTGCGGACAAAGATGAATACAATCGCAGAGCCGCGAACTCCGCTCCTGAACTCGTCATTGGTCTGGTGGGCGCCATCGGCACAGATCTGACGGCAGTTGCCAAAGCACTCTCCACGGCACTGATGGCGGAGGCGAACTACGATCCGCGGACCATTCGCCTCTCGTCATTGCTGCACGAAATCGAGGGCTTGGAGACCCGTCTCAGCTCTCATGGGGACAAGCACCTCTACTACAAGGAGCACATGCAGGCGGGGACCGAGTTGCGCCGGAAGATGGGATGTGCGGATGCGATGGCATGGCTGGCTTTGAGCGCCTTGCGGGCCGAGCGAAACGAGATGCTCAAGGCGGAGCGCCGCAGTACGCGCCGCGCGTTCATTCTGCATTCGCTCAAACGCCGGGAAGAGATCGAATCCCTCCGGAAGATCTACGGTCCCGCATTCTTCCTCCTGTCCGCATACGCCCCGAGAGACAAGCGCGTCGACAAGCTCTCCCGGAGCATCTCCGAAAGCAGAGGTCTGTGGCGCCCCATGGAGCTGCGCAGCGAGGCCGAGGATCTCGTACGCACCGATGAGCGCGACATGGGTGAGCCCATGGGCCAGGACGTTCAACGGGCCTTTCCCGAGGCGGATGTCTTCATCGATGCCACGAACCCCAAGGAGATGGAGCACAGCATCCAGCGCTTCGTCCGGCTCATCTTCGGCCACCCCTTCCATACGCCGACCCGGAGTGAATGGGGCATCTTCTTCGCGAAAGCCGCCGCCATGCGCTCTGCGGCACTGGGGCGGCAAGTGGGCTCGGCCATCGCCTCTCCCTCGGGAGAACTGATCGCTGTCGGTACCAACGAAGTGCCCAAGGCCGGAGGAGGCTTGTACTGGGAGGGAGACGAGCCAGATGGACGCGACTTCGTGGGCGGCGAGGACACCAGCGACCGGCACAAGCACGATCTCATCTCCGAACTGCTCCGGCTCTTGCAGGAAAAGCAGTGGCTGGCGGAGTCCTACCGCGAACTGGATGTCCAGAAACTGCGCGAGTGGGTCCTCCACAAAAAGACGGGGCCGTGGAGTGACTCCCGGGTGATGAACCTCATTGAGTTCATGCGCCCGGTTCACGCGGAGATGGCCGCGCTCATGGAAGCAGCCAGGCGCGGTGTATCGGTGCAGGGTGGTGTGATGTACGTCACGACGTTCCCCTGTCACGAGTGTGCGCGCCACATCATCGCCGCAGGCATCTCGCGGGTCGTCTACATTGACCCCTACCCCAAGAGTCTGGCCGCGGGCCTCTACTCAGACTCCATCGCCTTGGAAGGCTCTGAGGGAGGGTCCACCGGCAAGGTCATCTTTTCACCGTTCGTGGGCATCGCGCCCAGGCGGTACATGGAATTCTTCGAACTCAAGGGCGAGCGCAAGGACCAGAGCGGCAGTGTGCTTGCCTGGGTACCTACGAAGGTAGTTCCGAAGCATCCAGGAAACTACACTGTGTACAACTCCCTGGAGATTGAACATCTCGCGCGATTCGGCTCCATTGTGGAAAGCATCGGCCTTAAACTCCGAGGAGCGGTGCAACCGCGTGAGGAGGAAGCCAGTGAGAAAGCCGGGATGGCTCAAAGCGCAGATCGATGACGCCAGGGAGGAGATTCGTCACTGGCCGCAATGGCTGCGGCAGGCCCGAGGTCTTGAAACGCTCGACGATAACCGCCCGAAGCAGTCCCAGGCTTCTTCCGAGGAAAAGATCTCCAGCGAAGTTCCCGAGGGCCTGAAGGCCTGAAGAGCAGCAGGCTCGACTTGCTCGGGACTCATGCGCTCTCGCAGTGTCCCGGGAGTTCTGGAGACCGCGGTTTGCCGCGAGGCAAACGTGCAGGACCCGGCCGCGTGGGTGGCGGCGAGCGCAAACTCAGTGCACGCCCAACCGTGACAGGAGTCCGTCGACCCAATCGGCGGCTCTCACCCGGTCCAGCAGCTCGTCGACCCGAGAGGCTCCCGTCAAAAGCTCGTCGGTCAGGAGTTGCTCATCCGCGTTCTTGCCGCCCTCGAGCTTGATCTCCTCGGGCGTGCAGTCGTTGGCGCACTTGGGCACGAACGTACCGGGCGTGTCCCATTCGGAGATGTCCACCGAGCTCAACCCGTGCACCGAGCCGTTTCCAAACTGGGACCGGCAAGCCCGAGCCCACACCAGAACAGTGGCTATCGCCTCTTGCCGGCGCTCTTCTTCCGGACCGGAGCGGCCATCTTCGCCTTCGCGGCCGACTCCATCACCTTTCGTGCCTCGGTCTTCTCGCCTCGCCGCAGCGCGAGCGACGCCGCGATCCACTCCGGCGCGTAGCTCGATCCACCGCACCTGCAGCGCCTCGGCGATGGGCGCATGCACGAGCACGCGTCCGACGAGCTCGTCCACCAGGGTCGGGTTCGACAGCGGCTCGAGGAGCGCGCCCCTCCTTCTCGGTGAGCGCCGAGGGATCGAGCAGCATGCACGCGAGGATGCGCGCCTCGTGGTTGCCCGTCGCCCACGGCTCCAGGCCGAGCCCGTGGTTCGTCCCGAGCTCCTCCGCGAGGCCTCGGAGCTTGCTCGACGTCGTCTCGAGCGTGGGGCCTTGGCTCGAACTCTCGCTCTCCAGCGAACCGCATGCGACATGCACCGAAGCCACCACCACCATGATTCCTGGGATTGCTTTCACGTGAGCCCTCCATGGAGCACGGCACCTGATGGCCGCGCTCGACAGGGAGCGACTCCGCGTTAGAGCGTGGTGACACTCGCTGTGCGAGCGTCATCTCGCTCACGCAAATTTTCGGATGCCTCGGAGGGTAAGATGCTGTCCGTCCTGAGAATGCCCCCGCCCTCCTCCTCTGCCCTGCATCCGTCGACCTGGGCCGCTCTCGAGAAGTCGGGGGTCCTTCAGAGCATGGAGCACGGGCTCATCCAGGACTTCTACGGTACGCAGCGCGCCAGGCGCAGCCAGATGCCCCTCATGAGCCACATCCATGAAGGACTGGCGGTCATTCTGTACACCGGGGCGTCGCTTCAGGCCATGCGAGCGTTCTGCCTGCACCCGCTCGTCCAGAGTGACACGGACCTGAAGCGCCAGTACGCCCACATCACCCAAGCGCTGGAGCCGATTCCCGACGGGGCCTTCGTGTTGGGACTCGCGATGGAATACCGCTCCGTCGCCAACGAGTACCTCTCCCATCAGCCCATGCCCCCGGAAGGCATCCGGCTCTCGCCGCTGGAGGAAGTCAACGCCATGCTGGTGGGAGACAAGGTCCAGAACCGCAAGGACTTCGAGCTGTACCACGCGGAGACGCACGAGCGCCGCGCCCGGCTCGCAGAGTACTTCCAGCAGTGGTGCCAGGCGCTGCGGATCGAGCCGCTCTACCCACGGCTCAAGGAGATGTTGCAAGGCGCGGCGTGGTCGAACCCGTGAGCAGGGGCACCGTGTGGCAGGCTCCAAGAGCCACTACTTGTGGGGTGAGACTCAACGCGATCAACGAGCAGCAGGTTCACGCTTACCTCTTCTACCTCTGCGGGGAAGACCTCCATGCCAAGCGGGTGCTGTCGCTGGCGATGGCCACCTTCGGCGTCATCCACGCGGCGAGCCTGTCGGTATACGCCATTGGTCAGGCGCTGGCGGTGGCCCGAGGCACCAAAGGAAAACACGGTGTGAAACAGGTGGACAGGCTGCTGTCCACCGAGGGCATCGACCTGTGGCACCTGTTCTCTTCGTGGGTGCCCTACGCACTCCGCTGGTGTGGCTGACGGTCCGCTGGGGGAAGCCGGGGAGCGCCTTGGCATGGAGCGCTACCTCAAGGCCAACACCTCCAAGCGCCGCACCTGCTCTCCGTTCCGCCAGGGTTTCATGTACTACCAGGCCATTCCCAACATGCCCGAAGCTCAACTGCGCCCGCTCATAGAACTCTTCGCCCAACTCGTGCGGGAGCAGCCCGTCTTCCTCGAGGTCTTCGGTGTCATATGAGGGGAGCCTCAGATCCTCCCCAGCTGTGGAATCCGCTTCGCCGCTCGGGCCGGCTCGAAGCCTCCAGCGGCTGGACACCTCACGGTGTGCTCGTGGGGCTGGAGGTGGGCTGCCGTCCGGGTCGTAGGACTGGCATGTAGCACCTGTTCCTGAACATGCGGCCCATGTGCCCGCTGAGAGACACCGCCTCGCAGGTCTCCCGATCCAGAGACATCTCCACCCAGCAGCCCCCGTTGAGCGCCACCTGCTTCTTGTGAGGGCAGCGACCCTTGGAGTCGGGCCGGAGCTGGTTTGGAAGTGGAGCAGGCAGCGTGTCCTCCGCCACCCCTTTCGGCGCTGGAAATTCAGCAGCGGTCCTCGTGGCCATGAGCGCGGCCGCCTCGCCAAGCCCCGCCGTCCCCACAGCCAGACGGCCAGCGGCGGCAACCTCGACTTGGACGAGAGAGAACGTGTCCACCCTCGCTCGGATCCCCATCCACCCCGCCCCCACGGCCACAGCGAGTGCCGCCGCCAGGGCGAACCAGGCCAGGCTGCTTCGCGCGCTCACCATGGGCATGGTCGCCACGGTCGCTGGCGCCTCGGGTGCCCGTGATGGGCCATGAGCCCGGCTGACCTGCGGAGCGGGCGCGTCCGCGAAGCCCGGCGCTGAGTCCTGCTCCAGAGCCTCGGCCAGCTGCTCCGCCGAGCCGCGCTCCTCCGGTCGCACCGACAGCAGGCGCAGAATCCACGTGCGCAGCAGCGGCTCGATGCGCCCCTTTCTCCGCAGCGCGGCAGGAAGCATCACGGAGTCCACATGCCACAGCCCACGCTCATCCCTCCGGGGCTCACTCAGCTCCGGGTACTCGCCGGTGACGAGCCGGCACGCCGTCACGCCCAGCGCGAAGAGGTCATCGGTCGCTTGCGCCCGGTACTGCACCGAACGGTGGCGGTTGAACTCCACGCACCAGGCCTCCGGAGATCGGTAGGCGGGAGTGCCTGGGTGCACGGTGAGAGGCGTCAGGGTGGCGGCTCCCGGGTAGTGGCACGCTCCGAAGTCCGTGAGCAGCGCTCGGCCATCGGCGTAGCGCACGAGGATATTGTCGCCCTTGATGTCCCGGTGGACGGCACCCTGAGCGTGGATCTCCTGGAGTGCGCGATAGACGGCACCGTGGACACCTCGGCCGGCCCAGGCCACCACGCGCCAGCGCCCCACCACCGTGCCCGCCGGAAGCAGGGCCGGGTGCGGCGCGAAGTCAGGCGCGCGCTCCATGGTATGGACCTCGTGGGGAGCAACTCGCCCCCGGCGGACCCACGCAGCCTACTTCACGAGTAGGCTCACGTCAGCGAACGGCGGGCCACTCCTCGAGGGTGCGCAAGCTCAGGTTCGTGCGCACCATGGACATATCCTCTCTCGTTTCGACTCATTGGGGGTGTCCACGAAATCGGGGCAGGCTCACTTCCTGGCTGCCCACCGAGGGCTCCTGAGCGTGCTCCTGGCGGTACCGCCCCGGGGATACGCCGATGACCCGCCGGAACACCTTGCCGAAGGCGCCCTCGGACTCGTACCCCACGGCGGATGCGATGGCCGCCAGCTTCACGGGACGCCCCTCCCGCATCATCCCCGCGGCGCGGACCATCCTCCACTGCGTCAGATGCTCGAGGGGCGTTACCCCCACCAGCTCGCGGAACCGCGCGGCGAACGCGGACCGCGACATGGATACGCGGCGCGCGAGCCCCGGCACCGTCCAGGCATGGCCCGGCTCGGTGTGCATCAGCCGCAGCGCCTCGCCCATCCGCGGGTCGGCCAGCGCACGCAGCCAGCTCGGGCTCTCGTCCCCGTAGGGGACGCGGATCCGGCTGCGCACGGCGTGGATGAAGAGCACATCGGCCAGCCGGTCCACGACCGCGGAAGTTCCCGGCAGGTTCTCCGTGAGCTCCGCATCGATGAACTGGAGCGTTGATTGAAACCGCTGGGGCGCGTGCGCACCGGACGCAGACACGTGAATCACTGGAGGGAGCTGCCGGACCAGCCACTCACTCTCGGGTGTCGCGAACGTGAAGCACCCGGCGATCAGGGAGACGGACGTGCCGCTGCCGCCCCTGGCCCCTCCGTCGTAGGTGATTTCCCGCAGGCGCTGGAAGGTCTCGGCAGAGACCACTGACTCCATGGGACGCACGGGGGCCTCCGGAGTGCTCCGCAGGGAGTAGCTCTCCGGCGAGGACAGGAAGACGAAGTCACCGCCTACCAGAGCGACCAGCGGCTGCTGTCCGTCCACGCCCAGGAAACAGGAGCCGCGAGTCACCATCAGGCTGATGCCCTTGCCCCCGGGGAACTCGAAGCCCCAAGGAGCGGTGAACTCCAGCCGGCCATAGAGCTGCCCCTTCGTTCGGAGCAGGCTCACGGTCTCGGATAGAGCATCCATCACAGCCCTCGCTTCCTGGCGTTTTGAACCATGAATGCGGCGTATCCGACGCTGAAACTCCAATGGACATGGCGCATATCTGGAGTGCCACTTCCCATCAAGGGAAGTACAGAGGAGTCATCGATGCGCTACAGGATTTTCGGCCGGCGAACCGGCCTCAAGGTCTCGGAGCTGGCCCTCGGGGCTGGCATGTTCGGCACCGCCCTCGGCTACGGCTCCCCGCCAGACGAGGTGCACCGCATCCTCCAGGGCTACGCCGAGGCGGGTGGCAACTTCATCGACACCGCCGACAACTACCAGCATGGCGAGTCCGAGCGGCTGATCGGCGAGTTCATCCGTCCCCACCGCGACGGCTTCATCATCGCCTCCAAGTACAGCCGCGGCGCCTCGTCCCATCCCGCGCTGGCCGAGCTCGGCGCCAACCGCAAGGCGATGGTGCAGTCGGTCGAAGCCAGCCTGAAGCGACTGGGGACGGACCGCATCGACCTGTACTTCGTCCACATGGACGACGGCGTCACCCCCATGGAGGAGATCGCTCGCGGGCTCGATGACCTGGTGCGCGCCGGGAAGATCATCTACGGCGGCCTCTCCAACTACCCGGCATGGCGCGTGGCCCTGGCCGCCAACACGGCGGACCTGCGCGGCTGGGCCCCCATCACCGCCCTCCAGGCCGAGTACAACCTTCTCCAGCGCACCACCGAGCGCGAGCTGCTGCCCATGGCAGAGGGGCTGGGCCTGGGGGTCATGGCGTGGTCCCCCATGGCGGGTGGACTGCTGACTGGCAAGTACCGCCAGGGGGAGAAGGGACGGGCGACGAATTTCAAAGGGAGCGTCCTCCACCAGGAAGCGGAGAAGCGCGATGCCGTGCTCGATGCCCTGTCCGCGGTGGCCCAGGAGCTCGGAGCGACTCCTGGGCAGGTGGCGATCGCCTGGGTCCGCGCCAAGGGCGTCCTCCCGGTCATCGGACCGCGCACCCGCGCCCAGCTCGACGACAACCTCGCCTCTCTCTCGGTGCGTCTCGGCCCGGAGCAGCTCCGGCGGCTGGACGAGGTCAGCGCCGTCCCCCCGGGCTATCCGCACGAGCTCAACGCGGCTCCGGAGCAGCGCGCGATCATGACCGGTGGCCGTTGGGAGCAGCTCGAGCTCCCCCGGGGGACGGTCGCCTGACCTCCCAGGTGCCTCCCGCCCGGGACATGGCGCGGTCTGAGCCAACCGGTATGCCTGTCATACCAGTTCGGTTCATGTCCGCCCCAGGTTCAGGGCGATGAGTGCGAAGTCCTGTCGAGCCTGGCGCGCGATGTCAGCGCGCCCCCTTCGAGGCAGATGGCCTCTTGCCGGCGGTCTTCTTCCTGGCCGGAGCGGTCTTCTTCCTGGCCGGAGCGGCCTTCGCCTTCGCGGCTGACTCCATCGCCTTGCGTGCCTCGGTCTTCTCGCCTTGGCGCAGCGCGAGCGACGCCGCGATCCACTCCGGCGCGTAGCTCGACGTGCAGCCCTTCGGGATCGGTCGCGTGTCCCACCGGCCGAGGCGCTCGCCGATGGCGATGGCCTCTGCTCTGTACTCGGGCAGGTGGATGCCGATCCAGACGAGGCAGAAGTTGATGCCCTCCTTCACCCGGTACGGTGCGGGCGGCAGCTCACGCTCGATGCGCGCGAGCGTCGCGGGGACGTCGAGGTCCTTCGCGAGCCCGCGCGCGATGCGCCCGGCGAGGAGCTTCCACCCAGCGCGGCGGGGAAGCTCCTTGCTGCCGTCCATCCACCGCACCTGCAGCGCCTCGGCGATGGGCGCATGCACGAGCACGCGTCCAACGAGCTCGTCGACCAGGGTCGGGTTCGACAGCGGCTCGAGGAGCGCGCGCCCCTCCTTCTCGGTGAGCGCCGAGGGATCGAGCAGCATGCACGCGAGGATGCGCGCCTCGTGGTTGCCCGTCGCCCATAGCTCCAGGCCGAGCCCGTGGTTCGTCCCGAGCTCCTCCGCGAGGCCACGGAGCTTGCCGAGCAGCACGCCGAAGACGTTGTCCCCCGCGCCATCGCGCACGTAGCGCTGGCGCACCTTCTCGTCGGCCTGGGACTCGAGCTGCTTCATCACCTGGGACAGCGTCATCGTCTTCGGCATGAGTGTCTCCTCGGGTGCAGTCTCCTACCCGCTCGCCTTGGCGTCATGTTCGTTTTCGCGGCGGACAAGGAGTTCCCGGCGCCTCAAGGGTTCATGAGCGTCTCGACAATGCCGTCATGGATGCGGATGGGGACACCGTTGAACCGGGTGAACTGGAAGAAGGCGTCATCCTCGTTGAAGGCAAGGCTCATCTCCTGGAGCAGGCCGATGGCCACCGCCTCCCCCAGCGGGAGGGACTCAGTGTAGTCGCTGCGCCAGTGCATGCCGGCCGCGCCGCGGAACAGCGCGATGTTATCCGCCAGCTTGTTGAGCTCGCCCCCACCGTCATCTGCGTCGAGCCCGCGCCGGTGTAGCCCACCAGCGCGGCCGTTCGAGCATCCCCGCGGCTCGGGCACGGCGTGGGCGCTCCGCGGCTCCACACAGCGGGAGGAGCCGACGGAGCAGTGCATCAATCCCCGCGGCTCACGGGACGGACGGGCGATCCAGCGAGCACGCTCCCGCGCCCACCCGGGTGGCGCAGTAGTGGGGGAACTTGATGATTTCCCGGTGGCGCAGGTCAGGGTCGTTTCCGCCCAGGTAGCGCGTGCGGTGGCGCCCGTCCCCGACGCCCACCTCACGGCCGACGGCCCGGCCCTCGATGCGCAGGATGCCGGCGCTGTCCAGGTACCAGTCCTCCCGGTGCCCGCCGGTGCCAGCGAAGTCGAGGTAGCCCTGATCGCCCTCGTAGTACTTGAGGTGGAGCACCGGCCGGGCCGCGCCGGTGATGCCGGGCAGCTCGTTGCTCATGAAGATGTTGGCGTGCACGGCCCAGAGCGCGGAAACGCCGTTGCGCAGGTGGTTGACCACGATGCCCCAGCCCCGGCCGACATACTCGGGCGCGAGGATGTAGTTGCGCAGCTCCGAGTCGTTCGTCGCGGGAGCGTCGAACCAGGTGCTGGTCGCGTCGGGGCCGCTGGTGGTGCCATCCCCGTAGACGCGGATGGGCGCCTTGCCCAAGAACTGCGCGTCCGCGTTCTGCCAGGAGCCATAGAGCGGGTTGTAGTACTCGGTGGCGTTGGACCACAGCCACCGCTCTGCGGCGGGCCCGGTGTACGGCTGGACATCCTGCACCCAGAAGAGGTTGCTGGAGGCGCCCTGGCCCCACAGGGGCCCCGCGTTGTCTCCCGGCCAGTTGTAGTAGGGGTTGTGGTAGCCGTAGGCGTTGTTCTTCACGAAGTACATGACGACGCTCGCCTGCGTCGTCGGGAGCGTCTTCCCAGAGTGGAAGTAGCCCGGATCGCGATAACCCACCTCCGCGGAGAAGGCCTGGCCGTGCACGAAGTTGGTGCCTTGCAGGACTGTCGGCTCCCAGCCGTAGATGTACGAGGGCGGCGTGGTGCGCCAGAACTGGTTGGCCTGCAGCAGGCCGTAGCGCGTGTTGTAGTTGACCTGAACCCAGTCACTCCACTCCACGCCGATGGGCTGGCGGTTGGCGTCCACGGGCCGCGCGCGGAAGAGGGTGACGCTGTTGTAGACGCCCGCGCCCAGGTGGCTCAGGCTGGTCACGCTGACCGGGTAGGTGCCGTTCGTGACGCTCACGTAGAAGGTGCCCTGCAGGTTGAAGGGGTAGCTGCCGAGCGCCACGTATCCAGGAGTGTTGGATGCGTTCGTGATCGTCTTGTGCTCGTACTGCACCTGGCCGGTGAAACCCTCCACGGGGAAGCGGTCAGACAGCCCGTCCCCGTTGGTGTCCTGGCAGCGCAGGATGCCCATCGTGAAGGCATAGCGGCTGGGCACCGCCACATAGCTCTTGCTCGCCCGCATGATGAGCTTGTTGCAAGGCGGGTTGCCGGCACTGTTCAGCGCGGCCTCGGCGGAGGCCTCGCTCCCGGCGCTCGGAGCAGCGGGGCCCTCCGTCTGCGGCGCGGGGCCACAGGCCGACGCTCCCAACAGGCTGCAGAGCGTCAGGGCGACCATCGTTGTCATGCGTGTGTCTCTCATGGCTCTTCCTTTCTCCTCTTTCTCGAAGCGCGCTGCCCGCGCGGACCGCCGGCCCTGTACTGCCCGGTCCCTCGCCACGGCAGGCGCCCTGGTGACTCCCCCCGCCATGTTGTCGCATGCAGTTCGTCGGAGTTGCTGGGCGCGCACAAAAAAAGGCCGTGAATTCAGATACTTAGAAACCAATCCACCCATGTCCCAGAGAGGGGACAGCTCACTATCTCCGAACGCCTCCGACTTCGACGTGTGGAAACCTCTTTCATGCAGCGGCCACCTCTGGGCTCAAGACATCAGCTCGCTCCGGTTGAGGAGGTGGGTACCGCCCCCGGGCATTGCCCGTCTTGGTGACGAGGCCCTTCTACACGCGCCCGAATCTCTTTCGGATGCGCCAGTTCTACGAGGCCTACCGCTCGAACCGAAGGCGTTGATTCTACCGGCGCCGGTCCGGCTCGCTCCGCCCAGCCGCTTGTGTTATAGAGCAGCTACCGGTCTGCAGCTCACCGAGGCGTCGCCGCCCCGCAAGGGGAGCTAAACCTGCACTCTCTTGTGACACGCACTTATCCCCGTGCCGAGTCGTAAGCCGGCGACCACCGACATCCTGATTGGAACGGCGCATACGAGGATAAGCCATGTCCCGACTCGCCCTCCCCTTGGAGGTCGCCGATCTCTCGGCGTTCGCCCGCTCGCTCCGCGACCAGCTCGAAAAACTCGAGCACAAGCCGAGCCACGTGGAGATGCTCAACCTGCTGTGCCGCGCGGCTGGATTCCGGAACTACCAGCACTTCCGCGCCGACTCGGAGGCCAGGCAACGCCTCGCCTCGCCACAGGAAGTGAAGCCCATTCCCGACCACCAGCTCATCGAAAAGGTCGCGCGACATTTCGACGAGGAGGGGCGCCTGCTGCGCTGGCCGGCCAAGGCCCCTCACCTGAAGCTCTGCCTCTGGGCGCTCTGGGCGCGCATTCCGAGCAGCCGCGTCCTCACCGAACGCGAGATCAGCGAGCTGTTGAACCGCTGGCACCTGTTCGGCGATCCCGCCGTGCTGCGCCGGGCGCTGTTCGAGGCCGGCTTCGTCGACCGGACCCAGGACGGCCGTCAGTACCGGCGCATCGAGCAGAAGCCACCGGTCGAGCTCAGCGCGTTGCTGGCCCGTGTGAGCACCCTCGCCGCCTAGACACGTCTCCCGTCGAGCCGCGAGGACACGACAACGCCCCCGGTCGCCAGCCTGGAGGCGTTGGGTGCGAGCATGAAGATCATCAGCCCGCTGTGGCCACCTGCGGCCAGCGTGTTGTGCTCGATTGGAGACTTCGTCATTCCGGCCAGGCGGGAAAGATCTTTCGGCTTTAATCAGGCTCGCATCCGGACACGGAGCACCCCCCATGCCGACTCGAACGAAGCGTCCTCCCTCCAAGCCGCCTCCCCGCCGTACGAAAGCCACCCTTGAAGCGTCCGCCGGCAGCAAGCCTGAACCCGGTGGTTCGCGGACGGACCCGGACGTCATCGCGTTTCTGCGCGAGCTGGATCATCCGCAGAAGAAGGAGATCGAGGCGGTGCGGCAGCTCATCCTCGGCATCAGCCCGGAGATCCGCGAAGGCATCAAATGGAACGCGCCGAGCTTCCAGACGACCGACCACTTCGCGACGTTCAACCTGCGCGGCAAGGAAGGCGCCCGGCTCATCCTCCACACAGGGGCCAAGACGAAGCAGACCGCGACCACGGGGATGAAGATCGCGGACCCCTTGGGCCTGCTGGAGTGGCTTGCCAGGGATCGCTGCCTGGTGACGCTCGGCACCCTGAAGGACCTCCAGGCACGGCGGGCCGCGCTGGAGGCCATCGTGCGCGAGTGGATCGCGCAGCTGCCTTCGCCCTAGCCCAGGCTGGAGCAGAGGGGTTGTCCGTCAGCGAGGCTCGACAAGCAGATGCTCGCGCGCGCTCAGTGGGACCGACCGTCGAAGTGCTGGACGGGAATGGCCGTGAAGTCCACGCCCTCCAGGCAGCGGACGTTGATCGCGGCCATGCGGTTGCCGGACGGATCGGTGCCCTCGCCGAACGGGTGGATGCCGCACTTCGCGCAGAACCGGTGCTGGATGACATGCTTGTTGAACGTGTACGTGCTCAGCTGCTGCTCGGGCGTCTTCAGGCGCAGGCTGTCCCGGGGGACGAACCAGAGCAGCGAGCCCCTCCGCGAGCACATGGAGCAGTTGCACGAGATGACCTGCTTGATGTCCCCTTCCACCTCGAAGGCGATGCCTCCGCAGTGACAGCTTCCCTTGTAGTTCATGGCGCGTCTCCTCCCGTCTCGATGGGCCGCGGAGGGTACGCTCCACTCTCCACGTCCGCCATACTGGAGTAGGGGCGGTGCTGGGGCGTGATGTGGATTCAGACGTTGAATCGCGAGTTTGGCTGGTTCTCCGTGAAGTCAGGGGAGGCGTGGGCTGGGACATCGAGGGACGCTTCGGGGACAGGACCGGGTCGTAGCACCTTCCCTTGAACAGCTTGCCGTTGGAACCGAGCGATTCGCACTGCTCGGGAACCGCGATGAGCGCAGGTTGATACGCAGGGGCCGACTGTGTTGAGCAAGAACGAGCATGTCAGGGTCATCGGATAGGAATAGCAGCCGTTCCACTCATCCGAGCATCGTGCGTGCCCCGCTCGGCCATCTGGCTGGCGGCGCTGTCCCCAACTCCCAAGGAGTGGCTGTCCATGAGAATCCCCTGCGCCCGCGTCATTGGAATCCTGCTGTGTACCCTGGCCTTCGTGGGCTGCGGCCCCCTCGACGAGGCCCGTGCCGTACCGGAGCAGGGCACCCTCGACGAGTCCAAGGCCCTCGTCGCCCAGGGCCTGGTCGGCACTTCGGCGCTGACCGGCTCCTACAGCTACAGCGCGAGCAACACCGACAGCGCCTACCAGAACACCGTGAACCAGGTGGTGACCCTCACCGCGGGGCAGACGCTCACCGTGGCCACCTGCGGTCTGCCGGGCGCCACCTTCACGGGCGACACATTCCTGCGGCTCTACGGGCCCCTCATCCAGCTGGCCTTCAATGACGATGCCTGCGGCGGCACTGGCTCCAGCCTCACCTTCACCAGTACCGCTGGGGGCACCTACGAGATCCGCGGCGGCTGCTACGCCAGCAGCAGCTGCACCGCCACGGTCGTGTGGCAGATCACCTATGGGGGCTCGTACGCCTTCAGCGCGAGCAACACCAACGACGCCCGGCAGAACACGGTGAACCTGAACGTCCCCCTCACCGTGGGCCAGAAGATCGACGTGAGCACCTGCGGTGGCGCCACGGGCGACACCTACCTGCGACTCTATGGCCCTTCCGCCACGCAGGTTGCCGCCAACGACAACAGCTGCTTCAACGGTGAAGGCTCGAGACTGAGCTACACCACCCTCACCAACGGCACGTTCCAGATCCGCGCGGGCTGCGCCTCCTCCGGCAGCTGCAGCGGCACGGTGACCTGGTCGGTCGAGTAGCGTCCATCACACGCGGCCAGCTCGGGAAGGCTTCGCCGGCTATCTGCTCAAGAGGTGGACTGCCAGAGGTGAGGCCTACCGAAGCAGGAGCTCGGTTCAGGGGGGGTTGGTGGGTTGGGACGTCGAGGGACGCTCCGGGGTCAGGACCGGGACGTAGCACCTTCCCTTGAACAGCTTGCCGTTGCCGCCGAGTGACTCACACTGCTCGCGCGCTGCATCGAACGGAACCCAGCACGCCCCGTTGAGCACAACCTGGGCCTTGCGAGGGCATCGCCCTCTGGCATCGGGGCGCAGTTGCCCCGGTTGCGGCTCCGGGAGCGAGTCCTCCGCGAGAGGCGCTGGGGCTGAGGGCTCCGGCGCCTGGGCGGTGGAGGCGCTGGACACAGCTTCACCCAGCCCCGCCGTGCCTGCATCCCGCGGGCCCGCCACTTCGATTCTCACCTGCGCGGGGGTGGGCTTCTCCGCGAGTCGCTCGGAAACCGCCCACCCCGTCCACACGCTCAGTGCCAGCCCTGCCGTCATCGCGAGCCAAGGCCACCCCAGACGCGCGGACCCTCGGGGCCCGGTCCGCTCGAGCGGCTGGCGCGACGCTCGCTCCAAGGCCTCGGCATGCTCCGCTGCGGTGCCGCGCTGCTCGGGGCGTACCGCGAGCATGCGCAGAATCGAGGCACGCACCGTGGGCTCCACGCCACGGAGCGAAGCGGGAGTGCGCACGGTACGCACCCGCCACCTCCCATGCTCATCCTGCGCCGGGTCCACCCATTCCGGGTACTCCCCCGTGAGCAGCCGGCACGCCGCCATGCCCAGCGCGTAGAGGTCATCGGCGGGCTGGTGGACGAAGCGAACCGAGCCGTCTCCGCGGGAGTTGACCTCGAACATGCCGGCTTGGGGAGAGCGGTAGAGCGGAGTGCCAAGACACGCACCGGGAGGCGTGAGCAGCTCAGCCCCCGGAAAGGAGCCCAGGCCAAAATCCGTGAGCATGGCGCGGCCGTCGGAGGAGCGCACCAGCACGTTGTCGCCCTTGAAGTCCCGGTGGACGGCGCCCTGGGCATGGAGCGCCTCCAGCGCACGGGCGAGCTGGGCCAGCACGCGGAAACACTCCCGGGAGGAGACATCCGGGTGCCCGCCCCAGCGGTACAGGGGCACACCCTCCACCCACTCCATGGCCAGCCACGGGAAGAGCGTGCCGGCTGGAGACTGCCAGGTACCGGAGTCCCACAGCCGAGGAACACTGGGGTGGCGCACGCGGGAGATCAGCTCCGCCTCGCGAGCAAACCGAGGGTCTCCGGGCCGCAGCGCCACCTTGAGCGCCACGGGCAGGCCCTGCGCGCAGTGCCGAGGTTCGGCGCGGTACACGGCGCCATGAACGCCCTGGCCCGCCCAGGCCACCACGCGCCACGGGCCCACCTCCGTGCCCGGAGTCAGCCGTGCCGAGACCGGTGTCTCCGTCCCGCTCTGTGCATGCCCGTCAATGATGAGCGCAGGTTGATACGCCGGGGCAGGCCTTGTCGAGGGTGAGCGGTGCGGTTCGTCACGGTGCCCCTCAGGGCGTGTGCGTCTCTCGCAGCGCGTAGAACACGGGCTGGAACGTTCGAGGGACGAGGCGCTTCGCCCTCTCGGGCTGACCTCGCCTCAGTGAGGTGACCTGGAGACGATCCGCGGAAAGCGCGGGCTGTCGATCGCGCCGAGCCCGAAGTAGGACACTCGTGGGTACCCCCTCCTTTTGGACCGAGCCCCTGCCTGTCGGCCGGACGGGTTGCGAACTGGTATGACAAGCATACCAGTCGGCGGCGCGCTGGCCCGACACGGACCCCTCCCTGACAGGCGGTGGAGGCGGAAGCGGCGCGAATCCCCGCGCTGCTGGTCCGATGTGCCGACGCCCTCGGTTCCACCGACCGGGGCTGAACGCCCGAAGGCACGCGGTGGCTGCGGCGACTAAAAGGGTCTGGGAGCCACGGCCCGCCCAGCCCACCACACGCCGGTGGCCCACGAGCGTGCCCACCGGCAGCATGGCAGGGTGAAGCGAGCACGGCGGAGCACCCGGCATGCGCGACAGCCGGCCCCATGGCTCGCAGCAAGAAAGGGAATGGCATCTGATCCAGGTGTCCTCACGGCCCCGTGATTGACGTGCCTGTCACGGCGCCCGTGTAATTCCGGCGAGGCTCCCGGCACACAGGGGCCGTGGCCAGGAGGCTCCACATGAGGCGCTGGGCGGTTCTTCTGCTGTTCGCATCCCTCTCGGCGTGCGCCCCCAAGAAAGTCGTCCGCCTGAACACAGGCCAGGGTGAGCCCATCGTCCTCGTCCCGCGCCGCGACGTGGAGCCAGTGGAACTGAACGAAGAGGAGTTCCGACAAGCCGTCATGAGGCACGCTCCGTCCGTGCTGGTCACGGAGCGTCCCCTGGAGTACGCAAGGAAGCTGTTCGGCGTGCCCGAGCGAAGCGGCTGGTTCTGGTACGAGAGCAGAAACAGTCGGCTCATGGCTTCGGAGCCAGACGCCCACCCGAACGTGAGGTTGTTGCCCGAGCAAGCAGAGTTGAAGCGCTCCTACCTGCAATGGTGCGAGCGGAGATGGGGTGGCGGAGACTGTCTGCGGCTGCTGGTGGACAAGCCCTTCCTGGACAGCGACGCCAGATACGCGCTGGCCATGGCCATTGCCCACACGCGGGTGCTCGGCGCCATGAAGGAGGAGCTGGCGCAGCAGGTGAACCCTCAAGCCATCGTGGCCACAGTCGTCGGCGGCCTGACCATGTATGCGCTCCTGCTCGCGCTGCCCGAGCCGGTGAGCAAGGGTGTAGCCGCGCTGCTGACGGTGGGCGCCATGGCCTACTTGGGCTGGGACACGGTGTGGCTCCTCATCGATGGGTGGTTGGTTCTGATGGAGGAAGTGGATGCCGCCACCACCTTCGAGGCCATCTCCGCGTCCGGAGAGACGTTCGGGGACACGATGGGAGAGAAGGCGGCGCGAGCCTTCGTCATGTTGGCGATGGTGGCAATGGGGAACTCCACCTCGAGCATGGCGGCGACGCTGCCCAAGCTGCCGGGAGCTGGTCAGGCGGCGGTGGTGGCCGAGACGCAGTTCGGCATCCGTTTCACGGCTCCAGCGCTGGCTCAGGTGGAATCGGCTGCTATCAGCGCCGAGGGGATCACCCTCGCGCTGGCTCCCAACGCAGTCGCCATGGCGGCACGTGATAGCTCAGGCGGCAAGGCTGGCGCGCAGGCTCCACCGCCCAACTCCAGTGGCCCGGGGGAATGGGTCAAGGCGAACGAAGGCATGCCCGAGCAGTCGCGCCGCTATCAGGCGCAGGTGACGGGCGCACCTGAAGGCTACGTCTACCGCGTCAAGCTGGGCGACAAGTTCGTGAAGTTCGACGGCTTCGATAAAGGAGTTCTCCTCGAGACCAAGGCCACAGGCTACGCGCAGTGGATCAACAAGAAGCTGGAGTTCTTCGGGAACTTCGAGGGGCGTGACCAGATGCTCGAGCAGGCGAGACGTCAGTTCAAGGCCGCCAACGGGACCCCCATCCGGTGGATCGTCGCCGAGGAGAAACTCGCGGGCGCACTCCGAGTGCTGTTCAAGGAAGCGGGCCTCAAGATCGAGGTCACTCACGTTCCCCCCGCTCCGTGAGGAGTCGCCATTCCATGACAGATACCTACTACGCTGCCTCCTATTGGCTCGCCCGCGCGGAATCCGTCGAGGCTTGCGCCCGACGCGCGGAGCATTTCTTCCACCTCCTGGGCCGCTGCGACCCGGCATGGGCCCGCTGGTATGAGAAAGCAAACTCCTTCGAGGCGGCGCGCAAACTCCAGTTCGGCACGGATGCGACGAGCTTTCGGAAGCTGTTCGCGCGCGAGGAGAACCACTTCGATGACGACTTCTCGTTTCACTTGTGGACGGGTGACAGCCTGGAGGAAACGTCCCTGGTCGACGGAGCGTGTGGTTCGTCCTCTCTTCAGCTCCCGTCTCGCTGCGTGCTCCGGCCCTATGATGAGGGGCCCATTGGGGATCGGGTGCTGACGGCTCCCGTCATGACAGCGGTGTCGCGCGCCATGGCCCTGGCATGGGATCCGGAGTGGGGAGTGGCTACCTCTCGCGAGCACCGCGACAGCGTCACAGCGGACGCTGATCCCGGCACATTCGTCGGCTGGGTGATGTACTTCTCGCGGCTGCGCGGCACGGTGCCAGCCCTGCCTGCTCCCGTGCGTGTCGAGCCCGTGGAAGACAAGGGCTCCCTCGTCATCCTCACTCCCGAGCGATTCACTGTCTCCAACCCGGAGCACGTAGCGCTTGCCGCCCGCGTCCACGACCTGCTGGACCGGGCCAAGCTACTACGGCCTTTGCGGCCCTGGCCGGCAGGCTGACTGGAAGTGCTGGAACCTCGCGCTTTCCGAGGGTCGTCTCCAGGCTACCCGCCGCGCCCGGCGAACAGGGCTTCCAGCGCCTTGAGCTGCGTGCTGTTCGAGCGTCCCTTCAGCTCGGAGCGGCAGACGGTCTTCAGCCGGGCGAGCACCCGGTACGCGGTGGCGCGGGCCAGGCCCTGCTCGCGCGCCCAGTCCTCCACCGTGCCCTCCTCCATCAGCAGGTGGCGCAGCAGGTGGCGCTCCTGCGGCCTGAGCACCTCGAGGAGCTGGCGCGCCAGCTGCTGCGCGTCCATGCGACGCCGCAGCGCCTCGGGCGGATCATGCAGCCCGGTGTCCTCATGTGTCGGCGTGGGAGCGTCCAGCGCGTAGCGGCGCATCAGCTCGCGCAGGGCCTCCGCGGGCTGGGGCCAGCGTCCCAGCTCCGCGGCGTAAGCGCGAAGGGCCTCCTCGACGAGGGCGCGACTGAAGCGCTCGCCCTGGGTGAGGAGCGCGGGCCAGGCCACCGACTCGGGTGCGGCGCTCGCGACGCGGCCGAGCACCTCGCGCACGTGCGCCCCGAGCGCATGCGCGACGTCGTGGTCGTCCCGCTCGTCCGCGACCACCTGGCGGAAGCGATGGCGCAGGGCTCGCGTCAGCGCCTCGTCCTCCATGGCGAGCAGCTCCCGGCGGCGCGTGCCGTGGAGGATGTGGCGCTCGAAGAAGAGGCCGAGCAGGCCGTCCACCAGCTCACCGGGAGCGGTGCCGGCCAGCAGCGTGCGGAGCGCGTCGAAGGCGGGCTCGGAGAAGGCTCCACTGGCGTCGAACTCGCGCAGGGCGTCGCGCACGATGGCCAGCGGTGCTGCCATGACGTCAGTGCTCCACCTTCTTCTTGGGATTCACGGGCATGCGGATGACCTGACTGACGGAGGTGCGCGCCCCCTCGGCCTTCGCGCGGCGGAGCATGAGGGCGGGCAGCTCGGCCACGCGGCGCTCCACGGCCAGGCGCAGGTCCGCGAGGCGCTCCAGGTGACGGCGCGCGGGCACCTCGTCCACGGCCAGGCGGACCAGCTCGTGCAGCGCGGCCTCGGCCTCGTTGAGCGAGCGGCCGGCGGCCTCGACATCGCGGCGGGAGAGGGCCTTCCAGGCGGCGCCTTCGGCGGCGACGAGATCCAGCTCCACGGTGACCGCGCGCACCAGCTTGCCCTGGGGGCTGTCGGGGAGCACGCGCGTGACGGGCACGGTGGGACGGCGCGTGTCGCCGCGCTCGAGGAAGGAGGCGGAGACGGTGAGGTTCCAGTCGGCGGAGGCCAGGCGCCCGGTGAAGAGGGCGCGGCGCAGACAGGCCTGGGAGATGGCGCCGAGCAGCACGCTCATGGCGTCGCCCTCGACGCGAGCGGGGTAGCGGTGGCGGCAGCGCAGCTCGTTGAAGCCGGAGGGCAGCACGTGAATGCGGGCCTCGGAGGCCACCTCGCCGAACAGCTCGGTGACGATGCCGGCCACGGTGGTGGGCAGGGCCTCGGCGTCATCGGCGTGGGAGAAGCCGGTGCCGGAGGGGCTGGTGAGGGCCTCGAGGATGTCCGGCATGTAGTGCCGACCGAGGCCGAGCGCATGGAGCGTCAGCCCGGACTCGGCGACCTTGGAGCCGAGCTGGCGGAAGTCCAGGACGGAGGCCAGGCCGACGGAGGGCTCGCCATCGGTGAGCAGCAACAGCTTGGGGCGGGCGCCGGGGATGAGCACGCGACGCAGCGAGGCGGCGCCGAGGTCCACGGCTTCATGAAGCGCGGTGCCGGAGCCGGTCTCGAGGGCGGAGAGGCGCTCGGCGAGCTCGGCCTTGGCATCGGGCTCCATGGCGCGCACGGGGAGGATCTGCTCGGGCATGCCATCGAAGGCGAGCAGGCCGATGTAGTCGCGAGGACCGGCCTGGGCGACGAGGGCCTGAGCGGCCTCGACGGCGGCGACGAGGGGCGCGCCGCGCATGGAGGCGCTGCGATCGATGAGGAGATTGATGGCGACGGGAGCGCGCGGGGCATCCGCATCGGCCTCCAGGGTGACGAGCAGGGAGACTTCCCTCCCCTGCTCGTTGTCGCGCTCCACCGCCCAGGCCATCAGCTTCATTCAGTTCCCCTCGCCGGATGAGGGCTATTCTGCCGTGTTCCTAGACAAGACGGCAGGTCCACCCACCGCGTCTCACTGCCTGATGCGCTTCAAGAATTCCAGGGGGTTGCGGTACCGCGCGGAAGAGCCCGGCCGACCCGAGACAGGGAAAACGCGAGGAATATGAACCTCGCCTCAGGTTGGAGCGCCACAAGCGGCACAGTGCCGAGCCTGAGGGGTGCGCAGCGGCTTGCCGCAAGCGGCGCACGGCGGTCCGTAGAGGGACAGCCGATGGTGCACCACCGCATTGGGGTTCGTCTCGGCCATGCCCGTGAGCCGCTTGTACTCCTCGAGCATGGGGAGGAACCGTTCCCGAAGAGGCGAGTTCTCCTCTTGTCGGAGCCCGTTCGCCCCGGGCGCACGCTCCGAATACAGGCGCCACATCGCCTGGAACTCGTCCTCATCGAGCATCGGGACATCCATCTGGCAGCGCCAGCACCAGAGCACCTTCATCGACGACTCTCCTGATTCACGCCACGAGCCTGCCTTGCGCGCGGCTTTCGCACCACCGGGCGTGGACGCCGGAACGCGTCTCTGTCTGAGGGAAGGACGGGGAGCTCTCCTGGAGCTACGACCCGGGTACGACGCTTCTTTCGACGACTCGACTTCGGGGGCCCCCGCGCGAGCACGGCCGCGGGGGCACTCGACACTATTCTGGATCCCAGCCGCCCCACGATTCTTCGCTGTACGTCCACTGCCGGCCGCCAGCCGTGACGGTCACGGGAAGCACACCCTCGCTCTCCCCGTCATCCCCCAGGACGACAAAGCCCATGCTGTCGTCGTCCACGTACGTCGTGTCGTCGTGCCTCATGGTGCACCTCCGGACGCTCCGCATTCATGGATCGGGTAGACGGCGGTAGACCGCTCGCCCCCCGGCGGGCGCCCCCCTGTTCGGTCGACGGAGGCCCGCCCCATGCGGTACCTCCACAGCGCGTTGACCGATTTACCGCCAAGGTGGGCATGTACCCCGGCCATGTAAACCGGTTGAGCTATCCGGCCTCCAGGCACGTCGGGCAGCGCACGGCCGCCCGGTCGCTCTCGTCCGCTGCCGGATGCTTGATGGCCCTTCAGGGCGGGTCGAACCCGCGCGGGATCAGCAGCCGCAGTCGCAGTTGGCCAGGTAGCTGGCCGCCAGCGGAGAGCCGTCCTCGCGCACGATGGCCGTCCGGCCCTGGCTGTCGCCCGAGTCCAGCGTGAGCAGCTCCACGCGCCCGTCGCCCTCGAGGTCGATGACTGCCTGGACGCTCTCGCCTTTGACTTCTCCAGCGACGAGGGACTCCTGGCCGCCCTCTACCACCACCGCCACGCGCGACACCGTGGCCGTGAAGTCCGGTCCTCCACACACGTCGTTGCCCTCGCCCGTGTAGAAGTGCGCGAGCCCCACCACCACCTGGCGCCCAGCCGCGGAGAACACGCGGAACTCCACGGACTCCTGCAGCGGCAGGCCCTGCTCACGGGCGTGGGACTCCCCCTCCGCGCGCGTCTTCGCGAAGGCCGGCAGGGCCCGAAGCGCCGCCTCCTGGGAAGCCCTCAGCGGCTCGGGCAGCGAATCCGAGCGGGCGAAGTACCGGGGCGCCGGAGCTCCTCCGGGCAGGACGAAGGCGATGGCGTCCGACTGCATCGCCCGAGTCTCCACGAGCGAACAGTCCAGCTCGGCCACGGGCCACGCGCCGCCGCACCCCGGCTCCTTCGGGGGCTCCGCGTCCTGGAAGTAGCCGAAGTGCGGGATGCCCCGGTTGAGGGAGGCAAAGCCCTTCACGCGGCACCCGGACTTGAGCAGCCCCTGCCTGTCATACACGTCGACAGTGGCGCCCTTCTGGAAGGCCCCGTTGGGGTCCTCGCGGAGTGTCGCCATCCAGAAGCCGCGGTCCTCGCCCACCTGGCGCAGCGTGGCGCCCGGCGTGTCCTTCGGCTCGCTGCTCAGGAGCACGAAGCTCTGGGGCCCGCGCAGGTCCATGAGGCGAGGCTCCCCAGGCGAGCCAGCCCGAGCCGCCACCGCCGCCTGAGCCTGAAGCTGGCGCTGGCAGTCGGCCTCGCGCCGCGCCCGGTCCTGGGCGAGCGCTCCCGCGTTCTTCAGGTAGTGCTTCACGCCCGCCTGCTTCAGGCGCCCGGCCAGGGCGATGGCCGCCTCCTTCTCGGCGAAGGCCCCGGCCACCACCACCTCCAGACAGGGCTTCAGGGAGGCGAACGGAGTGCTCGACAGCCGCTTCACCCCCGAGCCGAGCCCGGCCGCCCCCAGCTTCTCGATGACGTCCTTCCCCTCGCCGGGCATGGGAGAGGAGTGGACGATGACGAGGTACTTGCTGGCGAAGTCCGCCTCGAGCGACGCGGCGGAGTCCTTCGAGCCGGAGGCCGAGGGAGACGTGGCGGAGGCCGGGGTAGCAGCGGGAGCGGAGGCCGAGCCGCCACACCCCTTCATCGAGCCACAGCCCGCCAGCAGAACGAGCACCAGGAAGGAGACCAGGGAGCGCATGACCCCGGCTGCTTACCACGAGCCCCCTACCCTCCTGTGCCGGGTAGCCGACGGTTGCCCCGGGGGCAGGCACGCACGCGGTGTCGGGCTCGGTCGCGGCAGCCACCTCCGTGCTTGATTCGCGAGTCAACCTTGTTAGGTTTGGAGCCAGTCCTTGCCGCATCGCGGCAATGAGCCACCCGTCTCCCCGGCTTCCGAGCGCCCCGAGCCCCCATGAGCCCCATCATCACAGGCCTGCTCATCGCTGTCGCAATCTCCTTCTTCGTCATGACCATGGCAGGCCGCGTCGGCGCCCTGCTCGCGATGAAAGGGGAGCACCGGCTGGACAACATCCCCTTCCGCGTGAAGCAGCTGCTGCGCTTCGGCCTCGGGCAGCAGCGCATGGTGGATCCGGAGGAGTTCACTCCGGGCCTGATGCACGTCTTCATCTTCGCGGCGTTCCTGGTGCTGCAGCTGCGCAGCATCTCGCTGTTCGCGATGGGCTTCAGCGAGACGGCGCTGGAGGTGCTCACGGACCTGGGGCACCCGTTCTGGCTGAACAACCCGGCGGTGCTCCACATCTACCGGGGCTACCTGCTGGTGAAGGACGTGGTGGCCACGCTGGCGGTGCTGGGCGTGCTGTACTTCGCCTTCCTGCGCGCCAAGGTGAAGCCGGACCGCATGACGCCCTCGTGGGAGGCCTACCTCATCCTGGGCTTCATCGGCGGGCTGATGGTGACGGAGTTCGCCTTCGGCGGCAGCCACATGGTGGAGCAGAACGGCAGCTTCGTGTGGTGGGAACCGACCACCAGCCTGGTGGGCCTGGGGATGATGGCGCTGGGCACCACGGGCGCGCACGTGGTGGGGCTGGCCGGCTTCTGGCTGCACCTGACCATCATCCTGGTGTTCCTGAACTTCCTGCCCCACGGCAAGCACTTCCACATCATCACCGGCCTGCCCAACGTCTTCTTCCAGCGCACCCGCGCCAGCGGCAAGCTGGGCACGCCGAACCTCGAGAAGGAGGAGTTCGGCACCGCGACGGTGAAGGACCTGACGTGGAAGCAGGGCATGGACCTGTACTCGTGCACCGAGTGCGGCCGCTGCCAGACGCACTGCCCCACGTACATCACCGGCAAGCCGCTGACGCACAAGGGCGTGAACCAGGACCTGAAGCACTGGCTCTGGAACAACCAGCAGTGGGTGGAGGAGGGCTACGGCCCCAGCGGCGTGAAGGAGCCGCTGCCTGAAATCATCGGCACGGCGCTCAAGGCCGAGACGGTGTGGGCGTGCACCAGCTGCGGCTGGTGCGAGCAGGCCTGCCCGGTGTTCATCGAGAACATCCCGCGCCTCATCGACATGCGCCGCTACCAGGTGCAGGTGAAGGCGGAGTTCCCGCAGGAGATCCAGCGCGTCTTCGAGGGCATCGAGCGTCAGGGCAACCCGTGGGGCATCGGGCAGGACCGGCGTGACGAGTGGGCCGAGGACCTGCACCTGCCCACGTGGGGTGATGGCGGCGGCCCGTACGAGTACCTGTTCTTCGTGGGCTGCGCGGGCAGCTACGACGACAAGCAGAAGAAGGTGAGCCGGGCGCTGGTGAAGATCATGCGCGAGGCGGGCGTGAGCTTCGCCACGCTGTCCAAGCAGGAGATGTGCAACGGCGAGACGGCGCGCCGCATGGGCAACGAGTACCTGTACCAGACGATGGCGAAGATGAACGTGGAGGCGTGGAACGGGCTGGGGGTGAAGGCGGTGATTACCCAGTGCCCGCACTGCTTCAACACCATCAAGAACGAGTACCCGGAGTTCGGCGGCGAGTACCGCGTCATCAGCCACACGGAGCTCATCAACGAGCTGCTCAAGGACAAGCGCATCAAGCTGTCCGCGGTGATGAACTCGAAGCTGACGTACCACGACCCCTGCTACCTGGGCCGGCACAACGGGGTGTACGACGCGCCGCGCGAGGTGCTCAAGGCCATCCCGGGGCTGGAAGTCGTCGAGATGCAGCGCAGCAAGCGCGAGGGCTTCTGCTGCGGCGCGGGTGGCGGGCGGATGTGGATGGAGGAGCACATCGGCACGCGCATCAACCACAACCGCATCAACGAGGCGGCGCTGACGCTCCAGCACGCGGCCCAGCCGAGCACGCCCTACCCGGACGCAGCGGACAAGAAGAAGCCGGGCCAGGTGGGCGACTACAAGGAGAAGGGCGGCTCGGGCGTGGTGGCGGTGGCCTGCCCGTTCTGCTCGACGATGCTGCGCGACGCGGTGAACGACACGGGCCGCGAGGAGAACATCAAGGTGAAGGACATCACCGAGCTGGTGGCCGACGCGCTGGAGACGAAGTCCGGCCCGGCCACGGTGACGCCCGGCACGACGGTGAGCGCCAAGCCCGAGTAAGGAGGCCTCGGGCCCTTCGGCGCTCCGGAGGCCCGAGCTACTTCTGCTCCTCCTCGGTGACGCGGGCCTCGATGGTGGAGGCCGCCTGGGCGTCCACCATCTGGAGCAGCTTCCACTCCAGCTCCCCGTCGCGGCTGAAGCTGCGCGTCAGCTGCGCCGGCGAGCGGGTGAGGGGCGTGTGGTCCGCCGAGGTGTTCAGGAACTGGTTCATCTTGATGGGGTCCTCGGCGCCCGCCAGGATGTCGCCCTCCGCGGCCACCGTCAGGCTGTCGGTGAACGAGTTGTCATGCGCCGTCATCGGCCCCTTGTTGCCGGTGAAGATGGTCTGCCGGAAGATGCGCACGGTGCTGAAGCCGCCCTGCAGGCGGTAGCCCTCGACATAGAGCCGGGAGGCGGAGCTGACCACGCGCGAGGCCATGGTGTCGTTGCGCCACTCGGTGATGAGGACGAACTCCTGATCTCCCTTGCGGTGCCCGTAGCCCTGCGCCGCCACGAGCCTCACCACCTCGGGCCAGACCTGCTCGATGGGCTGCTTGTACATGTGCTGGTGGGCATGCTCGTACAGCGCCTCGCGATGACGCGCCGAGGCACAGCCGGTCAACGCCATCAGCAAGCCCAGGGACAGACACCAACGAACGACACGGGGATTCATCGCGGCTCCTCCGGAGACTCCGGTTCAGGGGCCTGCCTGCCAGCTCCGTGACGATGGAGCCCGCCTGCCCCCAGCAAGAGGAGAACGCGCGGCCTGGGCGCGCATATCGCCCAGGCCTGGGAGCCCGCCTACTTGCGCCCCTTCTCCGAGCGCAGCAGCCGCGCCAGCCGCTTCGTCGGCCCGTCATCGCCCAGCTTGCTGGCCACGTACGCGCCGGCCGAGGCGAGCTTCCGGCTGCGCTCGCTCGGCGGGGAGCGATCATCCGGCGGGCCGGGCGGCACATCCAGGATGCTCCCGCCGGAGGTCCTCAGCAGCGTCTTCGCCATGTCCCGCTCGTCCTCGCTCGCGTGAGGCATGAGCAGCTTGCACACCGCCGGGTGGCCATGGGCGGCGGCCATGAGCAGCGCCGTCTCGCCCGCGTCGTCGGTGAGCATGGGCTCGGCGCCGCCGTCCAGCAGCACGCGGACCACCTCCTCGTGCCCCCGCTCGGCGGCGACCATGAGCGGCGTGCGACCGCGCTCACCCAGGGGGTTGGGGTCCTCGCCCGCGGCGAGCAGTTCCTCCACACGGGCCACATCACCGGCCATGACGGCATCGAAGAGGGACATCGGCTACCTCCAGGACTCCGAGCATGGCGCCTTCTCGGGAGGAGCGCCAGCGGCCCTGCTCGCCTGCTCACCGCGTCAAGGCCAGCGGAGCGAGGCTAGGTGCCTCCATAGGCAGGGTCACCCGCGCTGGGGACCAGCAGCGTGCCAGGGCCCACCGTCGTCGCGGGGATGCTGACGCGGTAGATGTTCGTGGCGCCGCCCGCGTTGGAGAGGAAGCCCACCTGGCCGGTGCCCATCCAGGACGGGAAGGTGTCCTGCGCACCCGACTCGCCGGGGTGCTCCGTCACGCGCGTGGGCGGGCTGTAGGGGCTCAGCGAGCCCACGAAGATGCGCGAGCCGCCCGAGGACAGACGCCCATCCAGCGCCACCTGCCGCCCGTCCGGGGACACCACGGCCCGGTTCACCACCCACAGCACCTCGTTGCCCAGGTTGTTGGCGACGGAGGTGACCGCTCCTCCAGTAAGCGGCACCCGCGCGAGCTGGGTGAGCTGGGTGCTGCTGCTGCCCGCGGGCGCCAGCACGCTCTGCCCGTCCGGGAAGAACGAGGGCGCGCCGAAGGAGGTGCCCGGCTCGTTGGTGAGCACCTGGAAGCCGCTGCCGTCGGCATTCACCCGGCCCAGCGCGAAGTTGCTCCCGCCGCGGGTGAGCGCGAAGACGATGACGTTGCCGGCCGGGTTGAAGGTGGGGTAGCGGAAGTTGCCGCAGTTCGTGCACCCCGCCGCTCCAGAGGAGAACAGCGTGGAGGGCGCGGCGCTGCCATCCGTGGGTACCGTCTGCAGCTCGGTGCCCGTGCCCGCCTGGTGCACGAAGACGATGCTGCGTCCGTTGGGCGACACCGCCGGCTGGGAGGCTCCGCCGGTCGTCGTGAGCCGCTTGGGGTTGTTGGGGTCCCCGTCGTCGTCGGCCACGTAGATGTTCTCGCCGCGGACGAAGACAAACCCCTTGGTGAACAGCACGTTGCCACCGCCGCCGCCGCCACCACCATCATCGATGTCGATGGGTTCACAGGCCGCGAGGCTTGCGGCCAGCACCAGCGCGCCGACCATCCGACTCATGCGCTTCATAGGCTCCCCTGCTCTGCTCTTGACGTAGGCGCCCACACTCTGGGGGCACACCTTCGAGACGTCAACGCGAGCACCGCATTCATTCCCGGAGGAGGAGCGACACCTACCTGTTGAGCTTCGCCAGCTCGTTGCGGCACACGTTGCACAGCCCGAGCTGCTTACGGTCGCAGTCCACCGGCGTCTGGGCGAAGAACATCACGCAGCGAGGGTCCTCGCAGTAGGACAGCCCCAGGAGGTGCCCGGCCTGGTGCACGCCCTCCACCTGGACGCGGCGGCGGAGCTGATCCGCGTCGCCTCCGGCGCGCAGCCGGGCCGTGCTCACCACCGCGCTGTGGGACTCGCGGTCCGCCTCACCGAAGACGAAGGGCGAGTCCGGCACGAACAGGTCCACGTCCGTGATGCCCATCACCATGGACTGGCCGGGCTCCAACAGCGTCACCAGCCGCCGCATGATGGCGTTGCAGTGGTACTGGGAGCGGTCCTTGTTGAAGGCGTAGTCGGGACGCTGCAAGGCCACCTTGGCCACCACGGGCGTGATGCCCATGTGGGTGGCCAGCGGCTCCTCGAGCTCCTTCACGAGGGTCGGTGGCGGATTGCCCACCGACACCAGGAGGAGGACCTTCTGCGGCATCGGTACACCCCCCATTTCGCTTCACAGGCGTCGGAGGCACACCGCCCGAGAGCGAGGTGGCTGGGGCGCAAGGATTCGAACCTTGATAATCAGATTCAAAGTCTGACGTCCTGCCATTAGACGACGCCCCAGCAAGTTCGCGTTGTCCGAGACGGGATTGTAGGCCATCCACGTCATGGCGGGAACTTATCTCGCAAGCATTGCTGACGAACCGTCGTGTGGGAACTGACCCTGAGCCCACACAGTGCGTTCATTGGAGCACACCTGGCCCCCCTCCCGGGGCGGGCAGGGCTCGGATCGGCCCCCTGCCCGCCCGGCGCTCCCTCCCCGGCTCAGCCCTTGAGCACGGCGATGGGGGTGAGGCGGAGCAGCGGCGTGACGAGCTCCTCCTCATCCTCCAGCACCTCGGCGATGTCCCGGTAGGCGGCGGGGGCCTCCTCGACGAGCGAGGCCGCGCCCCGCGTCGAACACCACCCGGCGCATGGCGTGCTCCAGCGCCGCCGGGCGGATGTGGGCCCGGGCCTCCTTGCGGCTCATGACGCGGCCCGCCCCGTGCGAGCACGAGCAGAAGGCCCGGGGGTGTCCCCTGCCGGCGACGAGATAGGAGGCCGTCCCCATGCTCCCTGGGATGAGGCCTCGCTGTCCGGCGGCCAGCCCCACGGCGCCCTTGCGATGGACGAGCAGCGCGCGGCCGAAGTGGGGCTCGGCGGCGACGTGGTTGTGATGCACGTCCACCCGCGAGTCCAGGTCCGGCCACTGCCCGAGCGCCTCGGCGAGCACCTCCACCGCGCGCGCGGTGAGCGTGTCCCGGTTGGTACGGGCGAAGCGGCACGCCAGCTCCGTGTCGGCGAGGCAGGCGGCTCCCTCGGGCGTGTCCGTGCGCAGGCCGGGCAGGGTGCCCTCTTCGGAAGCCTGGGCGACTCGCAGGTGGTGCGCGGCGATGGCGGCGCCTACTCCCCGGGAGCCCGTGTGGAGCGAGCTCCGGCGGGAGGGTGAAGCCTATGCGGGCGTTGCGCCCGTCCGGCGTCAGCTCGAGCGACGTCACCGAGACGCCCTCGAGCAATGGGTCCGACAGCTCTCCACGGAAGAGGCGCGACACCTCCTGGAACAGGGTGGACTGGATGCGCAGGTGGCGCGCGGGGATGGACTCGACTTCGGAAGACAGCAGGGAAGACTCCTCGCTCCGGCGGGATGCGCGGCTACGGCGATGCATGGAAGAAAACATGAGGACGAACGGTTCCCGTCAGGCCGCGCGAGGCCCCGACGGCTCCGGCTTCGGAGCTCGCGGGACACACGTGGGCCGAGTCAGCTCGACAGAGCTCCGTGCCAGCACCCGCGCGCCGGAGGCGGCAGGCCCGTTCGTCTCGACTTCAGCGAGGGAGCGGAGCGCGCCCGATCAGGCGAGCGTCAGCGCGGAGAGACCCGAACCTCATCCGAGTCAACGGCCCGACGAACCAGGGCGGACTTAACTCTCCCCGCCTCCTGGAGCATGCTCCCCCCATGGCCACCTCCGACGGGCCTCTCTCCGAGCCTCGTCCTTCCTCCGCCGCGCCGGAGTGGGCCTTCCGCGTGCTGCTGCTGGGGCTCGCCGTGCTGGCGGTGGTGCTGGGACAGCACCCTCGGCGAGGGTTGGACTTCCGCGTGTACCTGCTCGCCGCCGAGCGCTTCCTCGCCGGCGCCGACCTCTATCCCGTCAGCGATGGCTTCATGCCCTTCAAGTATGCGCCGCTGACGGCTCCGCTGTTCCTCCCCTTCACGCTGCTGCCCGCTCGCGTCGCGGCGGCGCTGTGGAACCTGGGCTCGGTGGCGGCGGTGGGCGCCCTGGCCCGACTCGTCTCTCGCGCTCGGCCCGGTGCCGCGGAGCGCGCTGCCTGGCCCTGGGCCCCCGCGCTCGCCACGCTGGCGCTGCTGCCCGCCTTCCACCTCGAGTTCTTCTACGCCCAGGTGGATGGCGTGATGCTGCTCCTGCTGGCCCTCACCGCCCTCGGTGCCGAGCGCGGACACCTCTGGGGCCCTGCCGCCGCCTTCGCCGTGGCCGTCCTGCTCAAGCCTCCCGCGGCGCTGCTCGCCCTCTTCCTGCTGGCGCGCGGGCACTGGCGGGTGCTCGGTGCCAGCGCCGGTGTGGGGCTCATGCTCGCCCTGCCTTCCGCCGCGCGCTACGGGCTCGAAGGGTTGCTCTCCCAGGGACAGGCGTGGCTGGAAACGCTCGCGCGGACCACCCCGCCGTGGGCGCTCGGGCACAACCCCCAGGGCCTTCCCACGCTGCTGCTGTCCCTCATCAGCCCCCCGGACACCGTGCCCTCCGGCTCGGCGCTCACCGGGGCTCAGGCGCTCGCGCTCATCCTCTTCATCGCGGTGGTGGCCTGGAGCCGAGCCGGACCGGTGGACCTGCTCGCGCTGTGCTGCCTCGGCGTGACGCTGCTCTCGCCTCTCGCGTGGCGCGCGAACTTCGTCATGGCGTGGCCCCTGCTTCGAGTCGCCGCCGAGCACAAGTCTCGCGGAGGGCTCGCGCTCGTCGTGCTCGCGGGCCTCACCGCCGTGCTCACCTCGGACGTGCTGCTCGGCGCCGAGGCGGCGCGCCAGGTGCTCCTCTGGCGCCCCCATGCGCTCGTCTTCACCGCGCTGATGCTGTGGACGGCCTGGCAGTCACGCCAGGCCCTCGCTCCCGGCGCCTCGCTCCCCCTCCCGCGCGGCTTCAGTGCGCCGCTTCCCGAGGCGGCTCGTCACTGACGCTCGCCACGTAGGCGTCCCTCGCCCCGCGCAGCCGCTCCAGCTCCGCCGCCACGTCCTCGTCCGCTCGGCCCTGCTCCTCGGTGTCGAGCCCACCGAACTCCAGCACGCCCATGTCCGCGAACGCCCCTCGCAGGCGCTGCCCCCACAGCCCGATGTCCTTCAGCGTGGGCACGATGCGCGAGAACAACATCTTCTGGTACTCGCGCATCAGCTCCGACGAGCGCATGTGCGCCGTGCACGCCTCCACGTCCAGCCCCAGCCTCTCGAACACCTCCTGCCCCTGGAAGCGATCCCTCATCAGGTAGCACGCCTCCACGGCGAACTCCTCGCGCTCGTCCCGCTCCTTCTCCGTCAGCCGCGGGTACAGCTCCTTGAGCGCCAGCCGCCCGAAGGCCACGTGCCGCGCCTCGTCCTGCATCACGTACGCCGTCAGCGAGCGGCCCAGCGGCTCGGTGGCGAAGTCCCGGATCAGCCCGAAGGCCGCCAGCGCCAGCCCCTCCATCAGCACCTGCATCGCCAGGTACGTCAAATCCCACCGCGCATCCCCGAGCGCCTGCCCCAGCAGCGTCCTCAAGTCCGGGTTGATGGGGTACATCAGCCCCAGCTTCTGGCGGCAGTAGCGCGAGAACACCTCCACGTGACGCGCCTCGTCGAACACCTGCGTGGCCGCGTAGAACTTCGCGTCCAGGTCCGGCACCGTCTGGACGATGCGCGAGGCGCACACCAGCGCTCCCTGCTCGCCGTGCAGGAACTGGGAGAAGCGCCAGGCGTCCAGGTGCAGGCGCACCTCGCCGCGCTCCTTCGCGTTCATCCGCTCCCATATCTGGGAGCCGTGCAGCACCACGTAGAAGTCCGGGAAGCCCAGCGGGTTCTCCGGATCCACCTGCAACGACCAGTCCAGACGCGTGTTCGCGTCCCACTGCTTCGTCTTGCCCTTCTCATAGAGCGAGAGCAGCCGGCTGCGCCCTCCGTCGTACTGCCAATGGAAGACGGAGTTCACCTCCGGAGAGGGAACGGACCACCGCGAACCATCCAACGAATCCGTGGATGAGGGCGTCTTCATGATCTGGCTCCTGTCTGCCCAGGGGGGCGCGCCTGGAGTCCAGACGGTGTGTATGAACCTTTTCCGTGGCAACGCGGCACGGAGCAACGACTGTCCGGGATCCGATGCCGGCTCGCACGCCGAGGACACGACGGCCCGGAAGCTCCCATGGAGCCCCGGGCCGCGGTGTTCCTCCCGCATATAAGGATGCGGGCGCTCAGGCCGTGTGCAACGTGCCGTTGGCCGACTCGGCCTCCACGGCGGCGATCGCCTCGGGCGACGCCCCTTCCGCGAACAGCGGCGCGCTCGTCCGAGCCTTCGGCGGACGGCCACGACGACGCGGCGCGCTCTCCTCTCCCTGCACCGCCGGAGCCTCCAGCGCCATGGCTCCGTCCGCCCGCGGCGCCTTGCGCACCGGACGCGGCAGGTTGATGCCGTCCAGCTTCGCGCTCAGCTCCGCGTCCTCCTCGGCGAAGATGCGCGCGTAGGCCAGCGCCCGCTGGCCCTTCTGCAGCAGCGCCTCCTGGCTCTCGAAGAGCGACTGGCGCGCCGCCTCCAGCACCGCCTGCGCCTTCGCCACCGCCTCCGCCTTCTCCTTCACCCGCTCGGCCGCCTCCTCCAGCACCTTGCGGTCCAGGTCCGGGAACTTCACCTGGGCCAGCTCCTGGCCGAACAGCTTCAGCAAGTCCTGCAAGGCAGGAGAGATGGGATCGTTTCCAGATGGATCGAACATGGCAGACCTCCGAGGTAGGGTTCCCTCTATCTGCACAGATGTTCAGTCCCGTTTCAAGAGGCTCCTTCCCCAGGCCGAAAAATCGGCCCTGGCGCTCGCGCCGCCCCCGTTCGCCAGCGGCGTGTTCACCAGTGGAGCTCCAGCGTGAAGTCCAGGTAGGGCACGAACGCCTCCGGCGCCAGCTCCACCGTGCCGGCGCGTCCGGCGATGCGCTCGAGCTCCGCCCTCAGCAGCCCGGTGGCCCAGGATGGGCCCGGGAGCTCCCCTTGGAAGGTGAGCCGGCCCCGGTCGTCGGCCACACGCTGGTACTCGCGCCTGCCGAAGATGGAGATCATCTTCGTGACGGCCGGCACCTCCGCCAGCCCCGCGTGCACGTCCTTCTCCGCGGCGGCCACGAGCATCTTCCCCATGGACGAGGCGAACAGCGCCTCCGCCGTGCCGTAGCCCAGCTCCTCCAGCGCCGCCGGGAACGTCCGTCCCCGCTCCACCAGCGCCTGCGCCCCCAGTTGCAGCAGCCGCAGGTAGTCGGACGCCGGATAGAAGAGGACCGGCAGCAGCGGCTTCTCCGTGGACTTCACGTGGGAGCGCAGCTCATTCGTCACCTCGCCGCCGATGAGGCGCTCCAGGTGCTCCAGCGTCCCCTGGAAGAACAGCCCCATCAGCTGGTGCGCCGGGCGACACCGCTTCAGCCGGGCCTGGAGGTTCAGCGCTGAGTCCATCCGTGCATGCCTCCCCAGACACCCCGACTCACGCCCCCCACTCTACCTCGCCCGGCCTCCTCGCCTCAGTCCACGCGCACCACCGCCACGTCCCTCACGCCCTCGGCGGGGTGCACGTCCACCGTGAGGTAGTGCCGCCCCAGCCCGTCGAAGCGCTCGGGGATGGCCCCACCTCCTCCGGAGATGTAGGCGGGGATGCCCGCATTCGAGTACGCGTAATACGAGTGCACGTGGCCGTAGAGGGTCAGGTCCACCTTCTTGCGCGCCATCTTGCCCACCAGCGCCGCCGCCTCGTTGCGGCTGGAGAACGAGCCGTTGCGCAGCCCCACCGGATCCAACGGCGCGATGTGCATGCCCACCACGTGCACCGCGTCCTGGCCCTCGTCCAGCCACCCGTCCAGCCACTGCTCCACCAGCGGATCCACCGTGCCGTTGCCCGTGTCCAGCTGCGTGAAGTGCACCCCCTGGAAGGTGAAGTGCTGGCTGCCGCGCCCCACGAACTCGTAGTACGGCAGGTCCAGCGTGAACGTCTCGTGGTTGCCCAGCGTGGCGTACAGCGGGATGCGCGATGTCGCCTCCAGCCGCTCCTGGAACTCCTGGAGCTCCTCGCGGCTGCCCCGCTCCGTCAGGTCTCCCGAGAAGAAGATGAAGCGCAGCGACGGGTCCTGGTTGATGCGCGCGTAGATGTCTCCCACGCGCGGCAGCGCCTCCTGCACGTCCGCCAGCGCCACGAAGCGGAACGGCTCGGGCGCGTCCCAGCCCGGAGGCGCCACCAGCAGCCGCGCCTCGCTGCCCGGCCGCAGGCGCACGCGCCACGTCCTCGTCGTCGGCACCGGCGTCGGGCCCGCCTCCACCTCCAGCAGCTCGCCTCCCGCCTCCGCCGTCAGCCGCGCGTCCGGCATGGCGTTGCGCACCACCACCGTCCACCACTCGGGCGCGGCGGCCGCGGGGGTGGCTCGCACGCGCAAGACGGGCGCATTGCCCCACAGCGTCAGCGCGCCGGACTCCACGCTCCGCACCGCCCCCAGCCCGTCCTCCACCACCACCGCGAGGCCGGCGCTCTCGGCCTTGCCGATCTCCAGGTCCTTCAGCGCGCGTCCCTCGGCCGGCCGCACACACCCGGCCAGCGGCAGCACCGCCAGCAGCAGCCCCAGGTACCTCACGGCTCACCTCCGATCGTGTACACCGCCGACAGCCTGGCCACGTACGCGGCGCCCACCTGCATGTCCGCGGACACGCCCCAGCGCTCGGTGAGCAGCACGCGCCCGCGCAGCCCGACATACCCCGGCACCCCCGCTCCGCTCTTCACGCCGCCGGCGTAGTCGTCCTTGCGGTGGTCGTAATAGAGCATCGCCTCGCCACGCAGCGGCCCCGCGCGCCCCAGGTACACGCCATAGCCGAAGGTGAACAGGAGCTGCTCGTGGAGCGCGTCATCCGCCGCCGGGCCGAAGAAGCTGTAGCCC
Organism: Hyalangium gracile; assembly: GCF_020103725.1. Classification (NCBI taxonomy): domain Bacteria; kingdom Pseudomonadati; phylum Myxococcota; class Myxococcia; order Myxococcales; family Archangiaceae; genus Hyalangium; species Hyalangium gracile. The sequence goes on from NZ_JAHXBG010000001.1 coordinate 376,604, forward strand.
TGGAAGGCCAGGCCCACGCTCGCCTCCGCGAACGAGCCCTCCAGCCGCGGGCTCAGCCGCGCCATGGCGTAGCGGCCGCGCAGGCCCAGCTCGGGGCCCCACAGCGCCATGCCCTCGGTGGGGAAGCGCTGATAGACAAGCCCCGCCTCGAAATCCACCGCCGTGCCGTCCGCGCCGCCTCGCGCCTGCTCGGGCTCGCCCAGCAGCCGGTACGCTCCGCCCAGCCGCACCCGCGTGTTGCCCTCGTCGGGAGACAGCCGCGCCGTGGCCTCCAGCCGCGCCGAGGACAGCCGCGCCGTGGCTCCCAGCGCCAGCAGGTGGCTGTAGTCGAAGTTCGGGTCCCCCACGTACTGGTAGCCGAAGTCCAGCTCCAGCGGCGGCAGGCTCGGCGCGGCCACCCCCGGCGTGAAGGCCGGCGACACCACCGAGTAGATGTTCGCCATGGCCGAGATCGAGAACAGGCTCGCCCCCGCCAGCGACAGCGCATACAGCGGGCCGATGACGCGCCGCGAGGCCCCCGTCAGGGCGATGGGCACGCCCCCCACCGCGAGCAGCCCCAGCCCCGTGCCCTCCAGGGCGAAGAGCCGTCCCGCCGTGCGCGTGTCCCCCGCCGCCAGCGGACCGAGCCCGTGGAAGAGCAGCCCCGGCACGATCGACGCCACCACCGGCAGCACATGGAAGTTCGGCCGCGGCTGCAGCGACACGGACGCGGGCGAGGCCAGCGGAGGCAGCCCCACCAGCGGCCCCTCGATGGCGCCAGCGGAAGGCGCCAGGGCCGGGGCCTGAAGCGGCGCATCGGAGGCCGCGACGGCCGCGCCCTCCTCCAGGGCCGCGGAGGGTGAGTCCCCTTCCGCGACCGCCATCCCGGGCCACAGCGCCAGGACGCAGGTGAACCCCACCCCACGCAACAGGGACATCAGCGGGTGTGACATTGCCTCGCCTCGAGTCCTCTCCAGGAGGACACCGGCCATGTCCTCCACTCCAGATGCGTCCGGCTCCACTCGCCCGGAGGGCCCCCAGGACGAGCCGCGCACCGCACGAACCCTTGAACACCCCTATGAGGAAGCAAACCGGGGTCATGGTCAACCCCAGCCCCCGAGGGGCCCCGGTTTCCATGACTCCCGCCTGGTTCCTTGCTCCCCAGGGAAGGTAACCGGGGTCCGCCCGCGGTTCTTTCTTATCGTCCGTCCAACTTCCGGTTTCCGCACGGGAATAGGGTATGCTGCGAAGTCCCTACCCCCTTCCTGCACCTTGGCGGAAAACGGCCCCCAGCCTCAGGTTTTTGGCAAGTACGTCCTGCTGTCCAAGCTCGCCGCGGGCGGCATGGCCGTCACCTACCGCGCGCGACTGACGGGCGCGGCGGGCGTGACGAAGCCGTGCGTCATCAAGCAGATCCTCCCCCACTTCGCCGACGACCCGGACTTCGTGGAGATGTTCGTCAGCGAGGCGCGGGTGGCCGCGGGCCTGAGCCACGGCAACATCGCCCAGGTCTTCGACTTCGGCGAGGTGAATGGCCAGTACTTCATCGCCCTGGAGCTCGTCCACGGACAGCCCCTGTCCAAGGTGCTGCGCCGCGCCGCCAAGGAGGGCATGGGCTTGTTCCCCATCCCCCTGGCGCTGCACATCGTCAGCAAGCTGTGCGACGGGCTGGACTACGCCCACCGCCACGTGGGCGAGGACGGACAGCCGCTGGGCCTGGTCCACCGGGACGTGTCCCCGGACAACGTCCTCATCTCCTATGAGGGCGAGGTCAAGGTCATCGACTTCGGCATCGCCAAGGCCACCAGCGTCGTGGAGCAGAAGACGTCTCCGGGCGTGGTGAAGGGCAAGTACCCCTACTTCTCCCCGGAGCAGGCCCAGGGCCGGCAGGACCTGGACTCGCGCACGGACGTGTACGCCGCGGGCGTGGTGCTCTACGAGGCGGTGTGCGGCAAGCGCCCCTATGAGGGCGAGTTCGTCGCCGTGCTGCCGCGCATCCTCGCCGGGGACTACACGCCTCCGTCCGAGGTGAACCCCGCCGTCAGCCCGGAGCTGGAGGACATCATCACCCGGGCCCTGGCGCTGCGGCGCGAGGACCGCTTCCAGACCGCCAAGGCGCTCAGCGAGGCGCTGGTGGAGCTGCTGTACCGGGACAACCCGCGCTTCACCCCGTCCCTGCTCTCGCAGCTCGTGGCGCACCTGTTCGCCGAGGAGCTGAGCGCCGAGGGCCGCAAGGTGGAGCTGCCGCCCACCTTCGCCGATCAGCTCTCCGCGTGGCAGAGCGCTGGCCCCGCCTCCTCGCCTGGCCGCACCCGGACGCCCTCGGGCGGCGGAGCGCGCAGCGCGGGCAGCAGCAGCCGGCCCTCCTCTCCGGGGCGCTCGACGGGCAGCCGCGGCGCGCTGTCCTCGGGGGGCGGCAAGGCCCCGAGTGAAGGGGGCGCGCGTCCGCAGAGCGCGGGCGGGCCCCGGGTCAACACCACCGGCATCCGCCGGGTGTCCTCGAGCGGCGCGGGAGGCCCCAGGCGCGTCACCAACCCGGGCATGCCCACGACGGGCTCGCGCCGGCAGCTCACCGGCGAGCGCCCCAACCTCCCGGAAGCCCCGCCGCGCTTCCTCAAGGAGGAGTCCACGCCTCCCCACGGCCTGCCCTCGCTGGCCATGCCGGTGGACGCTCCGATCGACGAGGGCAACGAGCCGACCGGGCCCGTGGCGGAGGAGGCCGGCCACACCGCGGTCGCCGAGCCCGCCACCCGGGTCTCCCCCCAGCGCCCCCCCAAGGAGAACAACGACCACCTGGCCGCCGTGAGGGCCGCCAAGGCCAAGGAAGAGGCCGAGCGCAACGAGCGCACCCAGAAGCTGGTGCGCAACATCAGCCTGGGCATCTTCGGGGTGGTCGTCGTCCTGATCCTCGTCCTGGTGCTGCGCCCCAAGCCCGAGGAGCCCCCTCCGCCCAGCACGACGATCTGGGTCACCTCCACGCCCTCGGGCGCCACGGTGAAGCTCAACGGGAAGGACGTGCGCGGCAAGACGCCGCTGTTCGTCGACGGCTTCACCATCGGCGAGGCCAACACGCTCGTCCTCACCCTGCCCGACCACCTGGCATGGACCAAGCGCTTCACCCCCTCGGGCAACAATGATCCGCCCATGCACGCGGACCTGAAGCGCGCCGTGGTGGAGGAGCCTCCGCCCACGCCGCCCGTCGCCACCCCGGTGGTGGACGCCGCGGACGGCGGCACGGATGGCGGAACCTCGGTCGCCGCGGCGCCCGCTCCGGAGGAAGAGAAGAAGGAGCTCGACTTCAACGAAGTCATGTACCCGGCGCGCCTGCTGGTGCTGCGCACGGCCTTCAACGCCGTGCCCATCCCCGAATACGAGACGGCCACCATCGAGCTGAGCCCGGGCGCCTCCTACACCGTGCGCACCCAGGGAGGCGCGGCGTACACGGAGCGCGGCCCCACCTCCAGCTCCCTCGCCTACTTCCTGGAGGGGGACATGCCGGTGGATGACTCCTTCGGCGTCATCACCAGCTCCCCGCGCACCATCAAGGGCGCGCGGCGCATGCACGTCTTCGCCATCGACGAGACGCCGCTGAGCGACAACCGCGGCACCGTCCGCGTCGAGTTCAGCGAGTCCAAGTACAGGCCCCCGCGCTTCCTCACCTTCGATGCGCAGAAGCACGCGCTCTGGCTCAAGCGCGAGCACCAGGTGTGGCTGCACGGGCTCAACCCGAAGTCCACCTACCTCTTCACCGTGCGAGACGCCTTCGCCGAGCTGCGCCGGGACGCCAAGGGCCGCGTCCACCGCGCCCTGTGCATCGACCACGACGCGAACCGCGCCACCTCGCGCCCCACCTACCGCCTCCTCGAGACGGGCAAGCGCTACCAGCTCTCCGGCCTGGAGACGCTGCGCTGCACCTTCCCCGACACCAGGCTGACGGACAACGAGGGCGCGCTCGAGGTGGATCTCGTGGACATCACGAACATGACGCGCAAGGAGCGCGAGGAGTACATCCGCAGCAGCCGCCGCTGAGCGCTCTCCCCGGGCAGCCAGCCAGCCGGGCCCTGGGCGCTCCAGCCGAGCCACGGCCATGCTCCTCACCCCGCGCGGGGCGCTCCCCTCGCCCGAGCCGCGTGTGACTACCTTGTAGGGTATCCCGATGGGGGAGTCCCGCCGACACCGGGGACACTCCTGCCACCTGGATGGGCCTCAAGAACGATGAAAGCCACGCTCTTCCTGGATATGATCAAGGTGCAAGCACGCGGGGATGATCCATCCCCTGGCTCCAGATGAAGGCCGGTACGTCCCCGAGGGGACGAGCGGTCACCCGGTTCCTTCCGTAAGGGCCCCGAGGGTCTCCCCCTCGGTCAGTTCGACAAGGACGGGAAAGGCACGTGGGCGCGGCGCCGAGGTGGGCACCGGGCCCACGGGTCTTTCTGGGCCCAAAAAAAACCGCACCCGAGCCCGGACTGGCGCCTCGAGTGCGGTCCGCATCCCGGTACGGAGGGGTTGGAAACCGGGACACGTCACAGCATTGCAAGTTCCCTCACGGTAACCTCCAGGTCTGACATTCGCTGGGCATTGGCGGGTGCGCTCACGTGGGGGCGGGCAGGTATTCTCCGGGCGGCGTCGTTGCCCACGGCCAGCGCACCGGCCGAGTCGCGCCCCCCTCTCAGGAGAAACCGAACATGATCGACGCACTGGCTCGCATCATCTCGGAGGTCATCGAGCCCCAGGCCTTCGCCGTCGATCAGAACGGCATGTTCCCCCGGGCGGCCGTGGAGGCGATGGGGCGTGAGGGCGTGCTCGGGATGATGAGCGCCAAGGGCGTGGGCGGCTCGGGGCAGGGGCTGCGGGCGGCCTCGTGGGTGGTGGAGCAGGTGAGCGCGAACTGCGGCTCCACCGGCATGGTGCTGTGCATGCACTTCTGCGCCACGGCCGTCATCGAGCAGCACGGGCCGTGGGCGCTGCGGCAGGAGATCGCCGCGGGGCGGCACCTGACGACGCTGGCGTTCTCCGAGATGGGCTCGCGCAGCCACCTCTGGGCGCCCCTGAGCACGGCGGTGCTCTCGGCCGGGAGCGACACGGTGCGCCTGGACGCGGACAAGAGCTGGGCCACCTCGGCGGGCCAGGTGGACAGCTACGTCTGGTCCAGCAAGCCGCTGGCCGCCAGCGGACTGAGCACGCTCTGGCTGGTGCCGGGCAAGGCCTCCGGGCTGACGTACCCCAAGCCCTTCGACGGCCTGGGCCTGCGCGGCAACGCCTCCAGCCGCATCGAGGCGCGCAACGTCGTCATCCCCCGCTCGGCGATGCTGGGGACGGATGGGGGCGGGCTCGACATCATGATGGGCATCGTCCTGCCCCACTTCCAGGTGCTCACCGCCAGCTGCTACCTGGGCATCATGGACGCGGCGACGAAGAAGGCCGCGGCGCACGTGGCGAGGACGCCCCTGGAGCACCTGGGCGAGAAGCTGGCGGACCTGCCCACCATCCGGGCGTACCTGGCGCGCATGCGCCTGAAGACGGACATGGTGCGCGGGCTGCTGCGAGACACGCTGGACGCGCTCGAGGAGGGGCGCGAGGACGCCCAGCTGCGCGTGCTGGAGGTGAAGGCGGCGGCGGGCGAGCTGGTCGCCGAGGTGACGGAGCTGGCCATGCGCATCTGCGGCGGCGCGGCCTTCCGCAAGGAGGTGGGGCTGGAGCGGCACTTCCGGGACGCTCGGGCGGCCACCGTCATGTCGCCGACCACGGACCTGCTCTACGACTTCATCGGCAAGGCGGCGGCGGGGCTGCCCCTGTTCGAGTAGGACGCGGGCGGCTCACGCCTTGCCCGGGGCGCTGCGCGCGACGCGCCCCCGCTCTCCGAGCCCGCGTCGGCCCCGGCCCAGGCCAGCCTCCGCCGGGGACGCGGGCAGGGCCCACGGAGCGGGCGGAGACATGGGCATGCCTCCACCGTTGGGCGACACCTCGATGGCGTCACGGGCCATCTCGCGGTAGCGCCCGGGCGGCACTCCGCGCAGGCGGTGGAAGGTGCGGTTGAAGGCGAACTCGGAGGCGTAGCCCACGCGCTCGGCGATGGCGGCCAGGGGCTGATCGCTGTCTCGCAGCATGCGCGCGGCGACGTCCATCCGCAGCCGCGTGAGGTAGACGAGCGGCGGCTCACCCACCAGCTCGCGGAAGCGCCGGGCGAAGGTGGCGCGAGAGCAGGCCACCTCGGCGGCGAGCGACTCCACCGTCCAGTCCCGCCGGGGCTCGCCGTGCATGAGCGCCAGCGCGCGGCCCACCTGCGGATCCCTCACCGCGCCCAGCCACCCGGCGCTGCCCTCGGGCTGCTGCTCCAGCCAGCCGCGGATGATGTGGATGAAGAGCACGTCCACCAGCCGGGCCGTGACGGTGATGGTGCCGGGGCCGGGCTGGGTGTACTCGGCCACGAGCAGGCGGAGCACCGACTCCAGCGGCCCGGACATGACGCCCGCGTCCGCGCGCAGGTGGATGACGGATGGCAACAGGCTCAGCAGCGGGTGGATGCCCTCGTGCTCGAAGCGGTAGGCGCCGCACAGCAGCACGGTGGAGGGCCCCTTGCCCTCCAGGTTCATGCTCATTCCATGCGAGCCCTGGGACACCTGGCAGCGGCCCACCAGCTTCAGGAAGGGCAGCGGCTGGACGTTGAGGGCGCTGGTGAGGCTGTGCCCCGCGCCGTGCGGCAGCAGGACGACATCCCCCTGCGCCAGGTGCACGGGCTCGCCCCGGCCCTGGGTGCGCAGCCAGCAGGAGCCTCGCGCGATGATGTGGAGGCCCGCGCGGGGCGCTGCCTCGAAGAGCATGCCCCAGGGCGCCGACAGCTCGGAGCGGCAGAACAGCGTGCCTCCGATGCGGGTGGCGGCGAGAACGTCAGCGAGCACATCCATCGCGGTGGGTTGCGAACGCTGCATGGTGATCCGGAGGCTATCACGCGTCCCCCGCGCGAAACGAACCGGCCCCGGCTCCGGGAGAGCGCTCCCAGCAGCCAGGGCCGACGTGGCTCCCCCCACCTCACGGGGAAGGAGCCTGTGGGGACGCATGCGCCCTTTGACGATGCGCCTGCTCGCCCTACTCGCCAGCGGCCGTCTTCAGCTCCGCGAGGGTGCTGGTGTTGCCGTGGCCACCGGTGACGGTGGTGACGTCCAGCTGGTGCGTCTGGGTGATGGACCGGTACAGCTCCTTGGGGCCGTTGCCGATGCCACCCTGGCCCGGGTTGTAGAGGTCCGAGGCGAAGACGACCTTCTCATTGGGCAGGTAGAACAGCAGCATGTCCGCCGCGTGCGCGTTGGTGAGCTCATAGGCGACGACGGGGTGCGTGGCGTCGTCGAGCCGCAGCGAGCCGCCCGTGGGCACCGTCCTCAGCTTGATCTGCGCGGGGGTGCGCGACAGGGTGTCCGGACGGATGGTGGACGGAGCGCGGAAGATGTCCGGGTAGTAGCTGGCCGCGGCCTCGTGCACCACCACCGTGGCGCCCGCCGCCACGAAGGAGCGCAGGCCCGCCGTGTGGTCGGTGTGGTGGTGGGTGGCCAGGACGTGGGTGATGGGCTTGGTGGGGTACTTCTGCTTCGCCCAGGCGATGATGGCATCGCCGCGCTCCGGGTAGAGCGGCGCCTCGATGACGACGAGCCCGCTGGCCTGCTCCACGACGATCGAGTTGTGGGAGAAGCCCCTCAGGTACCAGACGCCCGGCGCCAGCTGCGTCTCCGCCAGGGAGAGGTCCTGCCCATCGATCGGGACGCCGAACGAGGAGAAGATCATGTGGAACTGGTGCTGCGAGGCGCCGCGCGCCGCGTCCTCGGCGTTGTAGGGCGGCAGGTTGCTGGCCGGCAGCTGGAAGAGCGAGGCCTCCAGGGTGCCGTTCACGGTCACCGCCTTGCGCGTCTCGGAGTGGACCAGGTGGCCGTCGACACCGATATAGGCGTTCTTCGGGAAGAGCAGGCCGCTCGGCGTCGTCTCCCAGCCGTCGTAGAAGACCTCGACGGGGACGTCGCGGTGGAGCGGCTCGTTCTCCACGGTGGACAGCTTGGAGAGCTGCCCGGTCTGCGCGTTCACGTAGAGGGTGAGATCGTGCACGGCATCATCCACCACGAGCAGGTTGTGGAGGACGCCGCCCAGCAGCGCCGCGCCGCCGTCCTTGGCGAGGCTCGGGTTGGCCGCGATGTCCTTGAAGATGAGGTGCGGGTTGAGCAGCCGCTGCTGCCGGCGGATGGCGGCGACGCGGTCCGGGAGCAGCCCGCCACCGGGAATCCCGAAGATGCTCTCGGTGCCGTTGAGGTAGCCCTGGTTGCCGTTGATGATCTCCTGGTAGTCCTGGGCGACGGGGAAGAAGAGCGTCAGGTTGCGCTTCTGGTGGATGTTGATCTTGTCGCCCGCCACGTCATAGCGGATGACGGTGCCGTCCAAGGTGCTGCCCAGCAGGGGCGCATCCGTGGGGCGGAAGCCCTCGCCGGCGGCGTAGTTCATGCCGGAGATCTGCAGCTCGAAGCTCCGCAGGTCCTGGACGGCCTGCTTGCCGCCGATGCCGACGAAGGCCTTGTCCGCGGTGCCGAGCGACGGGTCGAGGACGGCGGAGTCACCCTTGGGGCCCGCGGGGCCCTGGTCTCCCTCGCAGCCAGCGGCGACGAGGGCGATGCTCAGGGTGGCGGCGCGCAGGGTGCGCAGTGGAGTCCAGCGGGTGGGGTTCAGCTTTCTCATGGCACGGCTCCGGGGAGATTGGGGGCAGCGAAACGAGTGGCGACAGCGGGCCACTGAGTAGCGCTGGAGCCGTCCGCCGAGCCATGCCCGGGAGAATCAATGTTTTGTCCGTTCGTCTCACGTGTCCCGCTCGCGCATCAGTGCGCCGACGGCGCGCTGCTCGGGGTCGTCGCTGCGCTCGAGGCGCTCCATGACGGCGCGGCGATCCTCGGGCGTGCGGTTCTGGTTGAGCTTGAACTTGCCCTCCACGCGCGAGACGGAGATCTCGAAGGCGACGGTGCCGGGGAGGATGCGCGGCACGTACTCGCCCGCGCGCTCGACGGACCACGGCTGCTCGAAGCCGGACTCGTAGGTGGTGACGAGCTCGCGGATGACGCGCATCCACTCGTCCTGCTCGGTGATGATGCGGGGCCGGCCGTAGACGTGGACGGCGGCATAGTTCCACGTGGGGACGTTGGGCTCGGTGAGGTACCAGGACGGGGACACGTAGGTGTGCGGCCCCTGGAACATGACGAGCACGTCCGTGTCCGGGGAGAGCGCGCGCCACTGCGGGTTGGCGCGGGCCATGTGGGCCAGCAGCCGGACCTGGGAGCCCTCGGGGCCGGGCTCGACGAGGAACGGCAGGTGGGAGGCGAACGGGGCGCCCTGCTCCACCGTGACGAGGGTGGCGAAGCTGTAGCGCCTCATGAAGGCGAGGAGGCGCTCGGGATCCTGCTCCTGGAAGTGACGCGGGAGGTACATGGAGCACGGACGTGCCCCAAGCCTCCCGCGCCGTCAACCCGGCTGGTGCTCGGGATCAGTCTCAGGGCTCACTGTGCGGAAACGTCGGGACTTTTTGAGGCGCAAAACCCCCGACGTTTCCGAACAGTGTCGGCCGGGACCGCTCCGCCGAGTGTCGGTCGCTGCCCAGCCGCGTCTTCCACCCGTGCAGTGTCGCCAGGAGATCGCCATACTCCGGGCAATGGGGTTCACCGAATACCTCGAACAGGTGCGGACCGAGACAGAGGGCGATGCCTTCTTCCGCCTGCTCAAGTCGCACCTGGCCTCCGGGCACCGCGTGCAGAAGGTATCCTTCGTTCCCGCCGAGGGCAGCCAGCCTCCCCGGTACCGGTTCCTGCTGGCCAGGCTCGGGACGCTGACGACGGTGGACGTGCCTGCGGGCCAGGAAGCCGTCGAGCACTTCCTCGCCCAGACGAAGCAGCAGCTCGCCTCCCGCGACGACGAAGTGCGGCGCTGCCACCTGCGCCTCCATCGAGCTGTCGAGGAGCTATCCCGGGTTCTGGGCAGAGAGACCGCGAGAGACGCGGCACTGAGCGTGTCACGGGAGGTCGGCGGGCCTGAGTCGGCGCGGTTCGCCGCATCGGCGACACGGGGCAGTTCGAGCAGTGCAACACGGCTGGCGACGGAGCAACTGCGGCGAGCCTTCGATGCGAACGTCCGAGACCTCTACGTCGAGCGTGGCTACCCCCTCGCGGAGGCAGGAAGCATCGCAGACGAAGCCCTCGCACGGCTCATCGAAGCTGGCTGAAAAAGTCAGCGAAGCTCGGGCTCACCTCGGCGAGTGCATTCACATCGAGTGACTCGGCGATGGGAAGGGCAGCGCTCCGCATGGTGTCTCGATCCGGGTGCTCCATCCCGTAGAGCAGGCGCTTGAGCTTCGCTCGTCCAGGCTGATCGCGCCCCAGCGTCTCGCTCTCTCCCTTGAAGTCATGCCCACGCGCGAGGAGCAGCCACGTCTCGAGCGTCTGAACTGGGACCGCAAACAGGTAGCGCAGTGCCGGCAAGCCCTGACGCGGCCAGGAGAGCGGCTCATGGATCCTAGCCGCAGTGCGCAATTCACAAAGCCGGCAGCCCTTGGCCGCATCGTTGTGGGTCACCGAGTGCGTAGGTGCAGCGCCATCATTGTCGATGGCGAAGAGAGCCCCATCGAGCCCTTTATGGTACGCGTCCTTGGCGATGATGGGAGCCAGGCGGAGCGCGTTGGTCCACCCTCCGCGTGCGAACCGATACTGCGTCTCGCTCGGAACCACCTCCGTACCGAGAGCTTTCGAGACCAGGACTCGAAACACTTCCTCGTCGGTATCATCCTCGACGCAGAAGGCGAGCTTCATCGGCCCGGCACGCCCCCTAGGACCCCCGAGTACCAGAGTTCTCCCAGGGGAGCCCCCTTGAGCTGCTCGGCCCAGTCCGGGCGGTCCGAGAGATGGGTGACGTGGGTACCTTTCTCGTCACGGTCGAAGATGAGAACGCTTTCGGGTGTATCCCGGAATTCGTCAAGCAGTGTTGGAGAGTGCGTCGTTAGCACTACCTGGACGCCAGACTTTGTCAGCCGGAGCAGGTGATCGACGAGATCGCGTAGCCTGCGTGGATGGATCCCTCTTTCTGGCTCTTCGATGGCCAGAATGCAGGGTGTGCTGGCCCTCAATTGCGCGGCAACCGCCACGCCAATAAAGAGAAGGAGCCCGTCCGACACGTCCTCCGCTCCATAGACCCTACCGTCTTTTTCCTCGACCCCCAGGACCTTGGTCCCTGGCTCTGGGCCTGGTCGAGTCACAATCCGCTTCACTTCGTGGGCAGCGCGTTGGACGGTTTCATCAATTGCGTCTCTCAGCGATGGATGCTCACCGGCGAGCCTGTCGAGTACAGCCGCCGCATCCTTCCCGTCGGTTCCCAACTTCGCGTCTTGCCGCACAATGGCTGGAGCTCGGAGTGCCGCCACGGAGAGATCGTGAACGGTCGTGGCCTCCAAGAATTTTCGCAGGTGCTCCATCCATGTCTGCTCATGCCGCAAATCCAGTCGATCCCATTGCATCTGGCCATATCTGAATTGCGGTTTGGCGAGCCATTCTCCTGCTTTGCGCCCATCAGGCGTCAGTTGAAAGCCGTAGATGCGCTCCTCCTCCATAGGTCGCCGGGTACGGAGGACGACTCTCACTGGGTCTGCCGCGTCCCGTGCGAGGACAGACTGCATCCCTCCCAGTGCAGATGTCGCAGCAAGATAATCGAGATGGCGCTCCCCCTCGCTCAGCAGCTTGAGCACCGCGAGCGCGTTGGACTTGCCGCTGTTGTTCGCACCCACCATCACGGTGATGCCCGGCGCGAGCGGAATCTTCACGTCTCGGAGGGTCTTGAAGTTCTTGACCTCGATCTCGGTAATCAAGCTTCACCCCTCCTCTCACCCCTCTCCCAGCGGGAGAGGGGCGCCTGACTCCCGGCTCAGATGTCCAGGTTCTGCACGTCCAGCGCGTTGCGCTCGATGAACTCGCGCCGCGGCTCCACCGCCTCGCCCATCAGCAGCGAGAAGATTTCGTCGCTCTCCACCGCGTCCTTGAGCTGCACCTGCAAGAGCGTGCGCGTGGCCGGGTTCATCGTCGTGTCCCAGAGCTGCTCCGGGTTCATCTCGCCCAGACCCTTGTAGCGCTGCAGCCCCAGCCCCTTCTGCGCGTCCTTGCGCACCGCCGCCAGCACCTCCTGCACCGAGTACGCCGTCACCTCGCCGCCCTCCAGCTTCACCGTGTACGGCGGCCGGCCCAGCGACGCGAACGCCTCGCGCAGCCCCACCAGCTCCAGGTACTCCGGAGACGACAGGAACGCGTAGTCCAGCACCGTCTCGCGCATGCTCCCGTTGATCTCCGTGTGGAACACCAGCTTCTTCGTGTGGTGCTCCGGATCATCCCGGCGCTCGTGCTTCACCCGCCCCAGCACGTCCGGCATCCGCGTCCGGAAGTAGCTGTACATCCGCTCCACTTCCGCCTCGATTGCCTTCTCGTCCGACAGCGTCTCCGCCGTCACCCGCGCCGCCTGCACCAGCGCGTCCACCACCCGCGCATCCCGGCGCTTGGCCTGCTTCTCCAACTTCTCCTCGTAGGTGATGACCTTCTCGAGCATCGCCTTCAGCTCGTTGCCGCCCAGCTCCCCAGCCGGCGTCACCACCCGCGAGTGCTCCGAGGCGCTGCGCAGCAGGTACTCGTTCAGCGCGCGCTCGTCCTTGACGTACATGTCCTTCTTGTTGCGCGTCACTTTGTAGAGCGGCGGCTGCGCGATGTAGAGGTACCCACGCTCCAAGAGCTCGCGCATCTGCCGGTAGAAGAACGTCAGGAGCAGCGTGCGGATGTGGCTGCCGTCCACGTCGGCGTCCGTCATCAGGATGATGCGGTGGTAGCGCGCCTTGTTCGGATCGTAGTCCTCCGCCCCAATCCCCGTGCCCAGCGCGGTGATGAGCGTGACGATCTCCGCGCTCGTCAGCATCTTCTCGAAGCGCGCCTTCTCCACGTTCAGGATCTTGCCGCGCAGCGGGAGGATGGCCTGGTTGCGCCGGTCCCGCCCCTGCTTCGCCGAGCCACCTGCGGAGTCACCCTCGACGATGTAGAGCTCGCTCTCGCTCGGGTCCCGGCTCTGGCAGTCGGCCAGCTTGCCCGGCAGCGAGCCGCCATCCAGCACGCCCTTGCGCCGCACCGTCTCGCGCGCCTTGCGCGCCGCGATGCGCGCCCGGCACGCGTCGCCAATCTTCGCCACCACCTTCTTGCCGTTGACGGGGTTCTCTTCCAGGTACGTGGCGAGCTGGTCGTTCACCATCTGCTCGACCAGACCCTTGATTTCGCTGTTGCCCAGCTTCGTCTTCGTCTGCCCCTCGAACTGGGGGTTGGGCAGCTTCACGGAGATGACGGCCGCCAGGCCCTCGCGCGCGTCCTCGCCGGTGGGCGTCTCCTTCAGGTCCTTCCACAGCCCGCTCTTCTCCGCGTAGCTGTTGAGCGTGCGCGTCAGCGCCGCCTTGAAGCCGGACAGGTGGCTGCCACCCTCGTGCGTGTTGATGTTGTTGGCGAAGGTGTAGATGCGCTCGTCGTAGCCATCGTTCCACTGCATGGCCAGCTCCAGCGACACCCCCTCCTTCTCCGCGCGGAAGTAGATGGGCTTGTCGTGCAGCGCCTGCTTCGACTTGTTCAGGTACTCCACGAACGAGCCGATGCCGCCCTCGAACTTGAACTCGTGCTCCTTGTTGGAGCGCTCGTCCCGGATGGTGATGCGCAGGCCGGCGTTGAGGAACGCCAGCTCGCGCAGGCGCTGGCTCAGCGTCTCGAAGTCGAAGTCGCGGACCTCCATCACCTCGGGGTCCGGCTTGAACCACACCAGCGTGCCCCGCTTGTCCGTGGTGCCCACCTCCGACACCTTGCCCTGCGGCACGCCCCGGGCGTAGCTCTGCTCGTACACCTTGCCGTTGCGCTGGATGCGGACCTTCAGCCACTCGGACAGGAAGTTCACGCACGTGACGCCCACCCCGTGCAGGCCGCCGGACACTTTGTAGGCGCCGTTGCCGAACTTGCTGCCGGCGTGCAGCTCCGTCAGCACCACGTCCACCGTGTCCTTGTCCTGGAACTTCGGATCCGGGTGCGGCCCCACCGGAATGCCACGCCCGTTGTCCTGGACGCTCAGCGAGCCGTCCACGTGGATGACGACGTCGATGTCCGTGCAGTAGCCCGCCAGCGCCTCGTCCACGGAGTTGTCCACCACCTCGTACACGAGCTTGTGCAGCCCGTACGTCATGGTGTCGCCGATGTACATGCCCGGCCGCTTGCGGACCGCCTCGCGGCCCTCGAGCTTGGTGATGCTGTCGGTCCCATACTCCACGGGCGGCGGCGTCGGTGAGACACCGGTCGAGGGAGTCTTTTCCATGCTGGGTTTTCCTTCGAAATGCTGCCTGGGATCAGGGGTGTGTGCCTATCACCTCGGGCCCCCTCGGACAAGGAGGACGACCAGACGCAAGGCAGCGGAAATATTCAGAAAAGTCGTTCGGTTGCCTGCTCGCCGTTTCAGGGCCGGAGAGGGTGTCTTCCCCACGCCGTTCAGGCGTCGTGTCGAGGGGGTGGAAGCCGCTCCTCCAGCGCGGAAATCAGCTCTTCGAAAACAGCCTTGCGGGCAAAGAGATGCCGGGGAATCAGCACCCGGCCCTGCTCGTGGAAGAAGAGCCCCAGCACGTCCCCCTTGCGGCCGAGCCGGCGCAGCGAGCCGATCTGCGCCCACGTCAGCTCCATGGGCGGGGCGTTGCTGAAGGGCCGGGCCACGCGCACCCCCATGGCACTCAGGGTGACGCCCCACTCGGGCCGGGGGCGCAGCCGGTGGAAGGCGTAGAGGAAGACGAGCATCAGCCCCGCGGTGATGCCGGCCCGGGCCTCGGCGAAGGGCTCGGTGTCCTGGCGGGCCGCCGCCAGCGCCCAGGCGGTGAGCACCGCGAGCGCGCACGCCCCCACCACGAGGGCCAGCCGGGTGGGGCGGGGATTGAAGGCGAAGAAGCGCGAGTCCATAGGGTGAGTTTCTTCAACCTAACCGTCCTGCCACCCCTCGCGAGGACTTTCCACGAGAGGGTTGTTCTCCAAGAGGCGGAGTCGTCCTACCCTGCTGGTCGTGACGGACGCCGAGCTCTCCGCGCGCCTGCGCGCCAACATCGTGGCCTACAAGAAGTTCCAGGCGGCCCAGGGGGGCCTGCTCCATCTGGGACTGCCCGGGCTCTGGGCCTTCGCCCAGCCCAGCCACCCCGAGACGCTCTCCCAGCAGCAGGCCTTCTTCGAGAGCCTCGAGGCCCTGGAGGCAGGGCTGCCCCGGCTCGAGGACTTCTACCGCGCCCACGGCATCCGGCTCTGGCGGGTGCCGCTGCCCCCGGGGACGACGGCCGCCGAGCAGCTCCTGGCCCGCGCCGGCTACCGGAAGGAGGACGGCGGCACCTTCGCCATGGGCCTGGGCTTCGAGGACGGGCCGCTCACGCCCCCCAGCATCCCGCTCGAGGAGCTCACCTCCCAGGAGGAGCTCATCCCCCTCAACGCGGCGGCCTTCGGCCCCAGCACCTCCATCCACCTCGAGCCGTGGCACGCCCGGCACTTCCCGGAGCTGCACATCCGAGGCATCCGCGAGGGCGGCCAGCTCATCACCGGCGGGCTGACGCATGACGCGGGAGACACCGCCGGCGTCTTCCTGGTGGCCACCTCCCACACCGCGCGAGGCCGCGGGCTGGCCACCGAGGTGATGCGCGGGCTGCTGCTCGACGCGCAGCGGCGGGGCCGTGTCGCCGCCGTCCTCCAGTCCACCGAGCAGGGCTACGCCGTCTACCGCCGCCTGGGCATGAGGGACCTGGGCCTCTGGGTGGACTGGGTGCGCCGTTCGGGCTGAGCCCCGCTCAGGTGAGCGCATGCTGGCTGACGACCTCCAGCAGCGCCTCCAGGTCCACCGGCTTGCGGACCCACCCGCGCGCGCCCAGCTCCTGGAGGTTGGGGCTGGCGCTGGCCGAGAAGACGACCACCGGCACGGCCGCGAACTGGGGATGCTTGCGCACCTCCGCCAGGAAGCCGGCGCCATCCAGCACCGGCATCATCATGTCCAGCAGCACCAGCCCGGGCAGCGGGTTGCTGCGGGCCAGCACCTCCAGCGCGTTGCGGCCGTTGCTGGCGACGATGACTTCGTAGCCCGCGTCGCGCAGCACGTCGGTGATGGCCTCGCGCAGGTCCGCGTCGTCGTCCACCACCAGCAGCGGTCGAGCCTTCATGCGTGCACCTCCGCCGACTCCAGTGGCAGCTCCAGGGTGAAGGCGGCGCCTCCGCCCGGCCGGGCCTGCGCCCACACGTGCCCGCCGTGAGCTTCCGCCACGCGGCGCGCCAGGTACAGCCCCAAGCCCAGCCCTCCATAGGAGCGCGAGGAGACGGCGCGCTCGAAGCGCTCGAAGATGCGCTCGAGCTGCTCCGGCGGAATGCCGATGCCCCGGTCCCCCACCTCCACGCGTGCCACGCCTCCAGCGCCTGTCACCCGCACCTCCACCGGCTGTCCCGAGCCGAACTTGAGCGCGTTGCTCAGCAGGCTCGACACCGCCTGGTCCACGCGCAGCCTATCCCACTGGCCGTACAGGCCGGGGCGCGCTTCGAGGCGGACCTCGCAGCGCGCCCCCTGGGCCTCCGCGGCGTGCCGGTCCACCACCTCCGCCACCAGCTCCCCCAGGTCCACGCGCTCCGGCTGCAGCAGCATCTGCCCGCTGGACAGCCGCGACACGTCCAGCAGCGCCTCCACCAGCGTGCCCAGGCGCCGCACCTGGCGCTGGCAGCGCTCCAGGCGCTCGGAGAAGTCCGGCGCGGCGCTGTCCCGCCGGGCCCGCTGGGTGAGCGCGCCCAGCTGCAGCTGCAGCGTGGTGAGCGGGGTGCGCAGCTCGTGGGCCGCCACGGTGAGGAAGTCGTCGCGCAGGCGCACCGCGTCCTGCATCTCCTGGAAGAGCAGCGCGTTGTCCAGCACCAGCGAGACGCGGCGGGCCAGCTCCTGCGCCATCACCAGGTCCTCCCTGCCCAGCCGCCTGCGCCCCAGCGTGCCCAGCGCGAGCACCCCCAGCGCCCCCGGGTGGCCCCGCAGCGGCACGTAGAGCGCGGAGCGCAGCCCCAGCGCGCTGACGAAGCGCTGGTGCGCCGGGTCCTGCGTGAGCTGCGCCTGCCGCTCGGCCACGTCGGCGATCAGCTCGGGCTGCCCGGTGCGCAGCACGTGCGAGGGCCCGATGGAGGCCTCCGGGCTGCGCCGCGTGCGCGGCTCGTGCTCCAGGCGCTCGGCCTCGGACTTCTCGTGGGCCAGCGCCGCCAGCCGCAGGCTGTCGCCCTCCTCGCACAGGAAGATGGCGCAGCAGTCGGCCAGCGTGGGGATGGGCAGCCGCACCAGCCGGGCCAGCCACTGCTCGAAGTCCATGGGCGCGGTGAGCACCTCGCCCACCCGGGCCAGCAGCGCCCGCTCCATCTCCGCCCGCACTCTGGCCCGCCGCGCCTCCGCCTCGGCCAGCTCCCGGGTGACGGCCGCCGCCAGCCGGGCGATGCGGTCCTTGGGGAAATAGTCCCGCGCCCCCGCCCGCATCATCTCCAAGCCCTCCTGCTCTCCCACCGTCCCGGAGACGATGAGCAGCGGAATGTCCAGGCCCGTCTCGTGGAGCACCCGCAGCGCCTCGGGCGCGCTGAAGACGGGCAGCCGGAAGTCGGAGAGGATGACGTCCCAGTCCCGCCCCCGCAGGGCCTCGCGCATCTCCTCCTGCGTCTCCACCCGGAGCATCTCCGGCGCGAACCCGCCACGCCGCAGCTCATGCTCCACCAGCATGAAGTCTTCCGGGTCGTCCTCCACCACCAGCGCCCGGAGCGGTTTCATGAGGCGCCTCCCACCGGCGGCGACATGGAGCGCGGAGTGTGACTCATGGAGTGACCTCCCCGAGTGTCAGGCGGAATGGGGCCAGAACGGTTGCCCACGCGGACCAGAACCCCTCTCCCCGGTGACCCGCACAGCGTACCGGCATTCCCCGACTCGAATCTCCGCGAAGGCCCGAGCGCTCGCCCCGGGCATCTCCTGGTGAACTTCCAGGGCGCGGCACGCGTTCCCTCCGCCGCCGGCTTCTGTACTTCTTTCGACAGAACGCCCGTCATTTTTTCAGCCTGAGCCCCCGGCGTCTCCCCAAGTGCTCGACATCCCGAGCCCCCAGATTGGCACGCAGCTCGCATTTCGGGTGGACCGGTCCGCTATGTTTCGTCAACACACACGGGTCGCTGGCGCCTACCGCGTCACCTTCAGCGCCGAGGCGTGGAAGGAGATCGGCCGACTCTCCAGCAATACCTTCGTGGCGCTCCAGGAGGCGCTGGAACAGCTCGCGCAGCAGGCCCGGCCGCTGGCCGCCGCCGACCTGCTGCCCACCCCCATCACCTTCACCGTGGACTCCCTCGTCATCCACTGTGAGCGGGATGACCGGGCTCGCACCCTGACGCTGCAGCACGTCACCACCGCCCTGCCCGCGGCCGAGCGCAAGTAGCGCCGTGATATGAGGCCCAGCATCGCCGGGCTCCCGCCTGCTTCATCCCACGGCATCCGAGCGGCCGTGCCATGCCTGAGCAGCCTCGGGATGCTCGCGCCCGGGTGTTCATCCATGAAACTGTGCGCCGAACCTCTTGGTAGCAGAACGGAGCCCCCCCACCGTGCTGTCCGTGAACGACCGACCTTCCCTGGACGCCGATGGCGTGTCTTCGCTCCGAGAGCGCTACCTGGCCGCCCAGCTCGCGGGGGACCGTCGTGAGGCGCTGCGCCTGCTGGTGGATGAGGGCCTGCTGCGCGGCATCCCCCTGCAGGACATCCACCTCAAGGTCATCCAATCGGCGCAGTACGAGATCGGCCGGCTCTGGCAGGAGAACCGCATCTCCGTGGCGCAGGAGCACCTGGCCACGGCCATCTCCCAGCTCGCGCTCTCGCACCTCTACCGCCACCTGCCGAGGGATCCGTCCAACGGCAAGGTCGTGATGATGTCGTGCGTGGAGGGCGAGCTGCACGAGGTGGGCGCGCGCATGGCCAGCGACTTCCTGGAGATGGCGGGCTTCGACGTGCGTTTTCTGGGTGCCAACGTTCCCACGGACCACCTGGAGCGCATGGTGCGCGAGCAGACGCCGGACCTGCTCGCCCTCTCCGTGACGATGACGTACCACCTGCCCGCGCTGCGCGCCGCCGTGGACCGCGTGCGCGCGGTGGCGCCCCGGCTCCACATCGCCGTGGGCGGGCTGGCCTTCACCTGGGCGTCGGGCGTGGAGAATGACCTGAACGTCTCCTTCCATGGTAGGGATGCGCGCGAACTGGTCGCCGCGGCCTGCCGCATCCTCGGAGTTTGAGTCCCCGCATGGAAACGCTCAGCCACCAGCTCGAGGCGCGCGCCGACCGGCTCGCCCGCTCTTCCGTGGAGTGGATGTACCAGGACCCCTTCTGGGAGGCGCGCTATGGCGCCGAGCGGGCCCGGCGCTTCGGAGGCGAGGACGCGCAATTCCACGTGCGCTACCTGGTGCAGTCGCTGGCGGAGCAGCGCCCCTCGGTGATGGAGGGCTACGCCACGTGGCTGCGCACGCTGCTGGCCTCGCGCGGCATGTGCACGCTCCACCTGGATCAGAACTTCGCCGGGCTCCAGTCCGCGCTGGCCGCCGAGGGCTTCACGCAAGGCTCACAGGCCCACGACTACGTCCAGGCGGCCCGCGCCGCGCTGCGCTACACGACCGAGCCCGCGCGCACCCTGCAGCAGCGGGCCCCGGAGCTGGCGCGCCGCGCCGCCCAGGAGCTGCACGCGGAGGTGCCCGCCGAGCTCCACCGCCGGCTGGAGGAGGAGCTGCTGCTGCACCTCTCCTACCTGGAGGACGCGGTGGGGCTGGGGCGCCCGGAGTTCCTCGCGCGGCACCTCGAGTGGTACGCGGGCTTCTGGCCCCTGCGCCAGCTGGGCGCGCTCCCCTTCCCCCGGCTGCTGGCGGCCCTGGAGGCGGCGCTGAGCGCTGGCCTCGAGGCCCATGAGGCAGTCACGGCCGTGCTCGTCGCGGCACGCCCCCCCAAGGAGAAGTCCTCATGATGATGCCTCCCCCTGTCGCGCATCAGCTCGACGAGCTGAGCCGCGAGGTGGCGCTCGTCTGCGACGCCTCCGGCACCATCACCTGGGCGGACCTGCGGGCCGAGAACGTCCTCGCGGCCCAGCGCGGGCAGAAGCTGCGCGCCCTGGCCGCCCAGGGCACCGAGGAGAAGGTGGACCGGCTGCTCTTGCAGGCGCGGGACGAGAAGGTGGTGGGCTGGGAGCTCATCCTCTGCCGCGACGGCCAGAAGCCCACCACCTTCGCCTTCTCCGCCCAGCCGAGGGACGGGCACCTGGTGCTGGTGGGCAGCCTGGTGCCGGAGGACTACGGCGCGGCGCTGGCCCAGGTGAGCTCCACCCTGAGCGAGCTGTCCGCGCTCCACCGCGAGACGGAGCGCCAGCAGCGCGAGCTGCACCGGCGCGCCGAGGAGCTGCAGCGCGTCAACCGGGACCTGGAGGAGTCCAACCGCGGCGTGCGCAGCCTCCACGCCGCCCTGGACGAGAAGGCCGAGAGCCTCCAGCGCGCCGCCGAGGTGAAGAGCCGCGTGGTGGCCAACGTCAGCCACGAGTTCCGCACCCCGCTGCACTCCATCCTCGGCCTGTCCAAGGTGCTGCTCAACCCGCTCAACGGCCCGCTGTCCGCCGAGCAGGAGAAGCAGGTCCAGTTCATCCGCACCTCGGCCGAGGCCCTCTACGAGCTGGTGAACGACTTGCTCGACCTGTCCAAGGCGGAGGCCGGCAAGGCGGTGCTGCGCCCCAGCCGCTTCGCCACCGACGAGTTCATGCGCGGCCTGCGAGGCATGATGCGGCCGCTGGTGCCGCTGGAGTCCTCGGTGGAACTCTTCTGCCCGGAGCCGCCCGCGGGCCTGGAGCTGGAGACGGACGAGGCCAAGCTCAGCCAGGTGCTGCGCAACCTGGTCTCCAACGCGGTGAAGTTCACCGAGCGCGGCAACATCACCGTCACGCTCACCCAGGGCCCGCGCGACACCGTCTCCTTCGCCGTGAAGGACACCGGCATCGGCATCCCCCCGGAGTACCACGAGCGCATCTTCGAGGAGTTCGTCCAGGTGGACACACCCATCCACAAGAAGGTGAAGGGCACGGGCCTGGGCCTGCCGCTGGCGCGGCGCCTGACGGAGATGCTGGGCGGCTCGCTCACCGTCCAGAGCGCGCCGGGCCAGGGCGCCACCTTCACCGTCACCATCCCGCGCGTGCACCCGGAGGTGAAGGAGATGACGGGGCTGACCGAGCGCGCCGAGAAGCTGGATCCGGCCAAGGCGCCCGTGCTGGTGCTGGAGGACGACCGGCAGACGCTCTTCCTCTACGAGAAGTACCTGGAGCGCTCCGGCTTCCAGGTGCTCCCGGTGCGCTCGGTGGAGGAGGCGCGCCGCACCGTGCAGCGGGTGCGCCCGGCCGCCATGGTGCTGGACGTGATGCTGGAGGGCGAGACGAGCTGGAACTTCCTGGCGGAGATGAAGACGAAGGAGGAGACGCGGGACATCCCCATCCTCGTCGTCACCATCACGGACCGCGAGCAGAAGGCGCGCGCCCTGGGCGCCGACGAGTTCTGGCTCAAGCCGGTGGAGGCCACCCAGCTCTTGCGCAAGCTGGGCGAGCTGGCCCACCGCGGCCCCGTGGAGCGCATCCTCATCATCGACGACGACGAGGTGCACCGCTACCTGCTCAAGCAGCTGCTCAAGGACACGCCCTATATGTTGATGGAGGCCACCAGCGGTAAGGAAGGCATCCGCCTGGCCCGGGAGAAGGCCCCGCACCTCATCTTCCTGGACTTCCTGCTGCCGGAGATGACGGCCTTCGACGTGCTGGACGAGCTGAAGGCGGACCCGCGCACGCGCGACATCCCCGTCATCCTCCAGACGGCCCACGAGCTGAAGGAGGACGAGCGCTCGCGGCTGGCCCGGGAGACGGCGGCCATCCTCGCCAAGCACACGCTGAGCCGCGAGGTGGCCATCGCCCGCATCCGTGACGCGTTGTCCAAGGCGGGCCTGGGTTCCCGTGTGGAGGAGCGGGAGGTGCGCCGTGGTTGAGCCTCGAACCGGTGCCATCCTCGTCGTCAACGACGACGACGCCAGCCGCTACATGGTGGGCCGCATCCTGGAGATGGCGGGCCACCGCGTCGTGGAGGCCGCCACGGGAGGCGACGCGCTGCGCCTGGCCCAGCAGCTGCGCCCCGACCTCATCGTCCTGGACGTGAAGCTGCCGGACATCAGCGGCTACGAGGTGGCCGCGCGCCTGCGCTCCAGCCAGGAGACGGCCTCCATCTCGGTGATGCACACCTCGGCCACCTTCGTCACCGCGGACAAGCGGGTGCTCGGCCTGGACAGCGGCGCGGACGCCTACCTCACCGAGCCCTTCGAGCCCGCCGAGCTCATCGCCACGGTGAAGAGCCTGCTGCGCCTGCGCCACGCCGAGCGCGAGCTGCGCCAGCGCGCCAACCAGCTCGCCGAGGCGGACCGGCGCAAGGACGAGTTCCTCGCCATGCTCGCGCACGAGCTGCGCAACCCCCTGGCCGCCATCATGACGGCCATCGGCATCCTCGAGCGCAAGCCCACGGATGACTCCAAGGAGGTGCGCATGCGCTCCATCATCCAGCGCCAGACGCACCACCTGGCCCGGCTGGTGGATGACCTGCTGGACGTCAGCCGCATCACCCGGGGCAAGGTGGAGCTGCGCCGCGAGCGGGTGGACCTGGTCGCCGTGCTCCAGCAGGTGCTCGCCCTCATGCAGCCGGTGGCCGACGGGCGCAAGCTGCGCATGGACAGCGCGCTGCCGGACCGGCCCCTGTGGCTGAACGCGGACGCCACCCGCCTGGAGCAGGTCTTCACCAACCTGCTGGACAACGCCACCAAGTACACGGACGCCGGCGGCTCCATCTGCGTGCAGGCCTTCCAGGAGGGCGTGGACGGCGGCGCCCGGGCGGTGGTGCGCATCGCCGACACGGGCATCGGCATCCCCGCGCACAAGCTGCCCTCCATCTTCGAGCTGTTCGCCCAGGTGGACGAGTCCCTGGAGCGCACCCGCGGCGGCCTGGGCATCGGGCTGACGCTGGTGCGCAACCTGGTGGAGATGCACGGCGGCGTGGTGTTCGCCACCAGCGCGGGCGAGGGGCGCGGCAGCGAGTTCGTCGTGAAGCTGCCCATGACGATGCCCCTGCCGGCGCTGGCCCGAACCACCCTGGCCCTGGACGACAAGCCGCGCCAGCGCCGCATCCTCCTGGTGGAGGACAACTCGGACGCGCGTCAGGCGCTCAAGGACCTGCTGGAGCTGTGGGGGCACCAGGTGGAGGTGGCCCACGACGGCATGGACGGGGTGGCCATGGCCCTGGAGGGCCGGCCGGACCTGGCGCTGGTGGACATCGGCTTGCCGGGGTTGGACGGCTACCGCGTGGCGCAGGAGCTGCGGGCGCGGGTGGGCGAGGAGATCCGACTGGTGGCCATCACCGGCTATGGCGGGCCCGAGGACCGGCACCGGGCGATCCAGGCGGGCTTCGACCACCACCTGGTCAAGCCCGTGAAGCCGGACGAGCTGGACCGGCTCCTCACGGACCTCTGAGGAGTACGCTCAGCGCCGCAGCAGCGCCTTGGCCACCAGCCCCAGCAGCTTGATGTGAGAGGAGTCCAGCTGACGCAGGCTGCGCAGCAGCCGGCGAATCTCCGGCCTCTCACTGGGCGCGGAGGGTGCCTCGGCCGGCGCGCTCCGCGGGCTGGGGCCGTGCGGCGTGAGGCCCAGCGGCTCGTCCGAGGAGACGTTCAGCTCGTGGCAGAGCTTGAGGAGCGTCTGCACGCTGGGGAGCATGCCTCCGCGCTCGAGACGACCGTACACCTCCGTCGCCACGTCGATGCGCTCCGCCACGTCTGCTTGCGTGAGCTCCAGGCGCATCCGGGCGGCACGCGCCGCAGCGCCGATAGTCGATGCGAGTTTTTTGTCCATGCTTCCTACCCGACCCGAAAGGTGCGGTTGACGGCTTAGGACGTATGGAGGCAGACAGACAGAACTTGCCGGGTAGATCTGCGCGTCTTCACCTGACAGGTCGCGAACTCCAGCAGGATGGCGCAGCGCGGCGTCAGCACTCCGTGAGCGACTCGTCAAGTCGGGTCCCCGGACATGACGGTGTAGGACAGCTGCGGATCATCCTCCCCCGGGTCCGATTTCCCTCGGAGCCGGGCCCTCCTTCGGAGCGCCGCCGCCGGGCCGCCCAACCCAGGGTGGCTCGAGCCACGGCTGTAGCGGACGGGCCGTGAGCGTCGGATCCACGCTCGAATCCAACGAGGTCTTGGACGCGAATCCGACCCAGCAGGTTGCCCCCGCGGGGCCCCCAGAAGGCGTCCTGGAGGCTGTCCCGAATCCCTCCCGAAGGCTCCCCCACGCTCGCGGGCCAGGGCGGGCGACCGACCGAGCACCCTCCCGAGGCCAGAGTGCCCTAGGCTTGGAGGTGATGGCGCTGGCACTGAGACACCGCAGTCTTCTGACGAAGTTGTACATCGCGATGGGGGTGGTGGCGCTGCCGCTGCTCCTGCTGCAGCCGCTGTACGTGCTCCCGGCCATACGGGCGCAGCTCGAGGAGGACCGCTCGCGTGGACTGCGGCAGGTGGTGGAGACGGCGTACGGCGTGCTGGAGACCTACGAGGCCCGGGTGCGTGCCGGCGAGCTGACGACGGCGCAGGCCCAGACCGAGGCGGCGCGGCTGCTGCAGC
Source organism: Hyalangium gracile (assembly GCF_020103725.1). Classification (NCBI taxonomy): domain Bacteria; kingdom Pseudomonadati; phylum Myxococcota; class Myxococcia; order Myxococcales; family Archangiaceae; genus Hyalangium; species Hyalangium gracile. The sequence continues at coordinate 401,372 of NZ_JAHXBG010000001.1, forward strand.
AGCTGCGCTACGGGCGCGTGGAGTACTTCTGGATCAATGACTTGTCGACGCGGCTGGTGATGCACCCGTACCTGCCGGCGATGCTGGGCAAGGACCTGACGGGGTATCGCGACGCGGACGGCAAGGCCGTCTTCGTGGACATCGTCAAGCTGGCGCGAGACAAGGGCGAGGGCTTCATCCCCTACCTGGCCACGCGCCCCGGAGAGACGACGCCGCTGCCCAAGGAGTCCTACGTGAAGCTCTTCGCTCCGTGGGGCTGGGTGGTGGGCACGGGCGTGTACGTGGAGGACATCGACAAGGAGATGCTGGGGCTGCAGCAGCGGCTGCTGCTGGCGGTGTGCGCGACGCTGGTGCTGGCGCTGCTGGTGGGAGCGGCCTTCTCGCGGGCGGTGGTGAAGCCGGTGCGCGGGCTGGCCGCCGCCGCGCGCAGCGTGGAGAAGGGAGACTTCAGCGTCACGGTGCCGGTGCAGTCGCAGGACGAGCTGGGCAAGCTGGGGCACGCCTTCAACACCATGGTGTACGGCGTGCGGGACATGGTGAAGGGCCTGGCGGACGTGGCGATCGCCACCGTGGCGGACGCCGACCGCATCCGGCGCTCGGCGGACGCGCTGTCCAAGGCCACGCGCGAGCAGTCCGACCAGCTCCAGCAGCTGGCGGAGTCCGTCCAGCAGATGAGCCGGGGCCTCTCCCAGGACGCCGAGCAGGCGCTGACCACCGCCGAGGTGGCCGCGAGCAACGGCCGGATGGCGGAGGAGGGCGGCGACGCGGTGAAGCACGCCTCGCGGAAGATCTCGGAGATCGTCGAGGTGGTGCAGAAGTCGGAGGAGATGGTGGTGCGGCTGCAGACGTCGGGCGCGGCGGTGGCGCAGATGCTCCAGCTCATCCAGGACGTCTCCAACGAGACGAACGTGCTGGCGGTGAACACGGCCATCGAGGCGGCGCGCGCGGGCGAGCACGGCAAGGGCTTCGGCGTGGTGGCCAACGAGGTGCGCAAGCTGGCTCACCGCTCGCGCGAGGCGGTGGAGCAGATTGAGCACCTGCTGAAGAAGAACCAGGAGGACACCTCCAACGCGGCGGCGCTGATGCGGCAGGGCACCCTGCGCGTGGAGGAGGGCATGCAGCTGTCCTCCACCACGGCGGAGGCGCTCTCGCGCATCGTCACCGGCACGCGGGAGATCCACCTGCGCGTGGGTCAGCTCGCCGTGGACGGGGCCCGGCAGTCCAGCTCGGGAGAGACCATCGCCGAGCGCATCAAGACGCTGTCGAACAACTCCCTGGAGGCGGTGCAGGGGGTGAACCACATCGCCCAGGCGGTGGTGGACCTGCACGCGCAGGCGCAGCAGCTCTGGGCGCTGGCGGCGCGCTTCTCCCCCGAGCACCGGGAGCCGAAGGGCGCGGAGAAGAGCTGAGCCCTCGGGCGCACCGGAGGCTCAGGGAGCGCCGTGCCGGGCGGCCAGCTCGCGGCGGTCCACCTTGCCCGCGGCGGTGCGCGGCAGGACGTCCACGAAGCGCACCGTCCTGGGCGTCTTGTACCGGGCCAGCCGTCCCTGGCACCAGGCCAGCAGCGCCTCGGCGGTGAGCGAGGTGCCCGGCCGGGAGACGACGAGCGCGCGCGGCACCTCGCCCCACTTCGGGTCCGGCACGCCGATGACGGCCACCTCCGCCACGTCCGGGTGCCCGGCGAGCACGCTCTCCACCTCGGAGGGGTAGATGTTCTCTCCGCCGGAGATGATGAGGTCCTTCACGCGGCCGACGATGCGGTAGCAGCCGTCCGCGTCGCGCTCGGCCAGGTCGCCCGTGTGGAGCCAGCCGCCCGCCAGCGCCTTCGCGCTCTCCTCGGGCCGGCGCCAGTAGCCCGCGCACAGGTGGGGCCCGCGCAGGAGCAGCTCGCCCGCGGCACCGTCCCCGTCCAGCCGGACCTCGACGTGGAAGAGGGGCACACCCACGGCCCCCGGCTTGCGGCGCACCTCTGCCGGGGGCAGCCAGAAGTTGTTGGGCCCGGCCTCGGTGAGCCCGTAGCCCGTCTTGAAGTCCACGCCGCGCTCGAAGAAGCGCTCGAAGACGGGGCCGGGGCACGGCGCGCCGCCGCTGATGAGCAGCTTGAGCCGGGAGAAGTCCACCGTGTCGAAGCGCGGGTGGCGCTGCATCTCGATGAACATGGTGGGCACGCCGAACATGAGGCTCACCTCGCCCCGCTGCACCCGGTCGAACACCTGCTCCACGTCGAAGCCCCGGCACACCACGGAGGCGCCGCCCACGTACACCAGGGGCGTGGTGAAGACGTTGAGGCCTCCGGTGTGGAAGAGCGGCGCGTTGAGCAGCGCCACGTCATCCGCGGTGAGGCCCCAGCTCACCACGGTGTTGGCCGCGTTGGCGGTGATGGAGCCGTACGTGAGGATGGCCGCCTTGGGCAGGCCGGTGCTGCCTCCCGTGTAGCAGAGCACCCACGCATCGCTCGCCTCCAGCTCCACGGGCGGCAGCGGCGTGTCCGGCAGCGAGTCCCTCGAGGAGAAGAGCACGTCCGAGGCCGCGCGCGAGGGCGAGTCCTCCAGCGACACGACGTGGCGCACGCTCCGGGCGTGGGGGCGCACGGCGTCCACCTGCGCCTGGAAGTCCGGGCCGTAAATGAGGACGACGGGCTCCGCGTCCGCGAACAGCCCCTTGAGCTCCTCGGGGCTGAGGCGCCAGTTGAGCGGCTGGAGGATGGCCCCCAGCTTGGCGCAGGCGAAGACGACGTCCAGGTACTCCACGCAGTTCATCGCCAGCACCGCGACGCGATCGCCCCGCCTCACCCCGAGCGTGTCGTGCAGCAGCCGGGCGGTGCGGTGGGCGGCCGCGTTCCACTCGCGCCAGGTGACGCGGCGGTCCCCGCGAAGGGCATCGATGAGCGCGACGCGGTCCGGCGAGAGCTGCGCGCGGCGGGCCAGCCAGTCATGAACGATGGGCATCGCTCGGGAGGGTAGAACTTCGCGGTGGCTTGCTCCACCATGCCGAGCACCGAGGGAGGGCCCATGGGAGAACTGTCGGAGAAGTGCGCACTGGTGACGGGGGCGGCGGGCGGCATCGGACTGGCGGTGGCGCAGGCGCTGAGCGCCCAGGGTGTCCGGGTGCTGCTGGCGGACATCGACGAGGCGCGAGGCCACGCGGAGGCGCTGAGCCTGCCCAACGCGGTGTTCCAGCGGGCGGACATGGCCTCGCGGGAGGACTGCCGGGCCGTGGTCGCCCGCGCGGAGAAGGAGTGGGGGCGGCTGGACATCCTGGTGAACAACGCCGGCCTGCAGCACGTGTCGCCCGTGGAGGAGTTCCCGGAGGACCGCTGGGAGCACCTCATCCGCGTCATGCTGATTGGCCCCTTCCTGCTGACCCGCTACGCGCTGCCGCTGATGTACGCCCGGGGCTGGGGGCGCATCATCAACATGTCCTCGCTGCACGGGCTGGTGGCCTCGCCGTACAAGTCCGCCTACATCTCGGCGAAGCACGGGCTGATGGGGCTGACGAAGACGGTGGCGCTGGAGGCCGCGGCCAAGGGCGTGACGGTGAACGCGGTGTGCCCCAGCTACGTGCGCACGCCGCTGGTGGAGAAGCAGATCGCGGACCAGGCGCGGGTGCACGGCATGTCGCAGAGTGACGTGGTGGAGAAGGTCATGCTCGCACCCGCGGCGGTGAAGCGGCTGCTGGAGCCGAGCGAGGTGGCGGCCTACGTGAGCTTCCTGTGCTCGGAGGCCGCGGGAGGCATCACCGGCTCCGCCCAGGTCATGGACTGCGGCTGGACGGCACGCTGAGCGCCAGCCTCCCTGCCTGCCATGCCTCGCCGGGACAGGGTGTCACCGGCAGTCAGCGCGGATGGGGGCGGGCGAGGCCGCATGTTACGTTCGGAACCCCCTTCACCCAGTCACCCCTCCTCATGGCCGTCAGCGCTTTCGAGCTCTTCAAGATCGGGATCGGTCCGTCCTCCTCCCATACGGTGGGCCCCATGCGGGCGGCCCGACGCTTCGCCGAGGCCCTGGTGGAGACCGAGCTGCTCGGGCGCACCCACTCCGTGAAGGCGGAGCTGTTCGGCTCCCTGGGCGCCACGGGCAAGGGCCACGGCAGCCCCAAGGCGGTGATTCTCGGGCTGATGGGTGAGCTGCCGGACCAGGTGGACACGGACGCCATCCCCGCGATGCTCGAGCGCGTGCACGCCGAGCGCACCCTGCGCCTGCTGGGCCGCCACCCCGTCACCTTCAACGATGCGGAGGACATCGTCCTGCACCGGCGCGCGTCGCTGCCCAAGCACCCGAACGGCATGCGCTTCTCCGCGTTCGACGCGTCCCGCCAGGAGCTGCTCTCGCGCATCTACTACTCGGTCGGCGGCGGCTTCGTGGTGAACGACGACGTGAGCGCCGAGCTGCCCTTCATGGAGGACAAGACGCCCCTGCCCTACCCCTTCACCAGCGGGGGCGAGCTGCTCGGCCGGTGCAAGGTGAACGGCCTGTCCATCTCGACGCTGATGCTGGAGAACGAGAAGGCCTGGCGCCCCGAGAGCCAGGTGAGAGAGGGCCTGCTCACCATCTGGAAGACCATGGAGGCGTGCGTGAAGCGCGGCTGCGAGCGCGAGGGCGTGCTGCCCGGCGGGCTCAAGGTGGTGCGCCGCGCCCCGGCCCTGTTCCGCAAGCTGAAGACGGACACCCGCGCCGGAGGAGATCCCCTGCTGGTGCTGGACTGGGTCGACCTCTACGCCCTGGCGGTGAACGAGGAGAACGCCGCCGGCGGGCGCGTGGTGACGGCTCCGACCAACGGAGCGGCGGGCGTCATCCCGGCCGTGCTGCACTACCACATGCGCCACGTGGCCGGCTCGGACGAGGACGGCGCCGTCCGCTTCCTGCTCACCGCCGCGGCGATCGGCATCCTCTATAAGGAGAACGCCTCCATCTCCGGCGCCGAGGTGGGCTGTCAGGGCGAGGTGGGCGTGGCGTGCTCCATGGCCGCCGCGGGCCTGGCCGAGGTGCTCGGCGGCACCCCCGAGCAGGTGGAGAACGCCGCCGAGATTGGCATGGAGCACAACCTGGGGCTCACGTGCGATCCGGTGGGCGGCCTGGTCCAGGTGCCCTGCATCGAGCGCAACGCCATGGGCGCGGTGAAGGCCATCAACGCGGCGCGGCTGGCGCTGCGGGGCGATGGCTCGCACAAGGTCTCGCTGGACAAGGTCATCAAGACCATGCGCGAGACCGGCGCGGACATGAAGACCAAGTACAAGGAGACGGCTCGCGGCGGCCTGGCCGTCAACATCATCGAGTGCTGAGCGGCAGGAGCGCGCGGGCGCCCTCGCCTCTTCGAGTGCCTCAGGCGGCATCCCGCCCGGAGGCGGAGCCCTGTCCCGTGGAGGCCGTGTCCGTGCCCTCCTCACCCAGCCGCGCGCGGAAGGTCTCCGCGGAGAGGTACACCGCGACGAGGGTGATGGCGATGAGCACGAGCAGGTAGACGGAGATGGGCCAGGACTGGCCGCCGTACTGGCGGAGAAGGTCCGTGGCGATGATGGGGGACAGGCCGCCGGCGAGCACGGAGGCCAGCTGGTACCCGAGCGACGCGCCGCTGTAGCGCACGCGCGTGCCGAACAGCTCCGAGAAGAAGCTGGCCTGCGGGCCATACATGGCCGCGTGGGCAATCATCCCCAGCGAGATGGCCAGCCAGACGAGCCCCACCTGCTGGGTGTCGAGCATCCAGAAGAAGGGGAAGGCCATCAACCCCGCCACGGCCGCGCCCGCCAGGTACACCGGGCGGCGACCGAAGCGGTCCGAGGCGGCGCCGAACGCGGGGATGGCCACCAGGTGGACCGCGCAGGCGATGAGCACGCCGTTGAGCACGGTGAGGCGGGGCAGCTTGAGCTTCTCGGTGCCGTAGGTGAGGACGAAGGTGGTGATGACGTAGAAGAAGCCGTTCTCCGCCATGCGCGCCCCCATGGCCAGGAGGACCTCGCGGGGGTGCTGGCGCAGCGCCTCGAGCGCGGGGATGCGGGGCTCCTGGGCCTCCTTCTTGCGCTGCTCGAAGACGGGAGACTCGGCCACGCTCAGGCGGATGAACACGCCGATGCCGATGAGCACGGCGCTGAGCAGGAACGGCACGCGCCAGCCCCACGTGAGGAACTGCTCCTCGGGCAGCCGCGAGAAGAGGGAGAACACGAAGTTGGCCACCAGCATGCCGGCCGGAGCGCCCATCTGCGGCCAGCTGCCGTAGAAGCCTCGGCGGTGCGCGGGCGCGTGCTCCACGGCCATCAGCACCGCCCCGCCCCACTCCCCGCCCAGCCCGAACCCCTGGAGCACTCGCAGGAAGACGAGCAGCGCGGGCGCCCACACACCGATGCTGTGGTAGGTGGGCAGCAGCCCCACGGCGAACGTCGCCACGCCCATGATCATCAACGTGGCGCTCAGCATCGTCTTGCGGCCGAGCTTGTCCCCGTAGTGACCGAAGACGACGCCTCCGAGGGGCCGGGCGACGAAGCCCACCGCGTACGTGGCGAACGCGGCCATGGTCCCCAGCAGCGGGTCCACCGAGGGGAAGAACAGCTTGTTGAACACGAGCGCGGCCGCCGTGCCGTAGAGGAAGAAGTCGTACCACTCGATGGCGGTGCCGATGAAGCTGGCCACCGCCACCTTCACGATGGAGTCCGCCGGCTTCTTCGAGGAGGCCGAGGCATCGGCCGAGTGAGGCTGCATGGGCTTTCCTTCGCGGGGAACGTCGTGCCTGTCGTGCGCCGGCTCCTCTCCTACAGCACCCTGAGCGCGGGGAGGAAGTGGGGAGCCGAGATATCGACCGGCCAGGTTGAAGCCTGATTCAGCTCCGCGGCGCGTCATCCGGGCGCACTGCCGGTGCCGGGAGCGCGACACCGACGCACGGAAGGCGTTGAGGGAGCCCCACCCGTCGTGTGTAATTCGCCTCCTGCACGAGGACACTGCCGCGCCCACCCGGGCGCGTCCCGGTCGCGCCAGAGGAGGGCACCATGAAGCGCCGCAAGCCGAAGCAGCACGTGTCCTTGAGCGAAGCGGCCGTGCTGCACCGGCGCGCCTCGCGGATGAACAAGCCGGCCGAGGCGAGGGCCTCCCTGGAGCTGCTGGACGAGGTGCTGGAGACGTGCCCGGCGTACGTGCCGGCGCTGCTGCTGGCGGGCCGGCGGCTGCAGACGAGCGGCTCGGCGGGGCCGGCCGAGGCCCGTTCGGGGATACGCAAGGCGCGCCGGTACCTGCAGCAGGCGGTGCTGGCGTCGGACCGCTCGGCGGCGTCCATGGTGGAGCTGGGCTACTTCCTGCACTCGGCGGAGGGCGCGTCGGAGGCGGCGGAGCGCTACCTGCGCGCGGGCGTGGACAAGGCGCTGACGGTGCTGGAAGACGGGTGGAGCGGGCTCATCGACGTGCTGTACGCGCAGGGCCGGCTCGAGGAGGCGGTGGCGCTGGGCAAGCGCGCGCAGCAGCTCTTCCCGGGCTCGGTGCGCATCGCCACCGCCCTCACGCCGGTGCTGGCGGAACTCTCGACACCGAAGCGCGAGCCTGCTCGGACCATGGGTCGCCGCATCTCCTTCGAGTAGCGGCGCCTACGCTCCGAGGCCCGAACCCTCGAGCCAGGGGAGCCGCCTGGCCAGGCAGGCGCCCTGTGAGCGAACCGGTCCCCAACTGGTATGACAAGCAGACCAGTTCGGACAGCGTGCGCCGACTCAGGGGCCGCCGTCCGCCCCGCCATCGGACGGGCCCGCGTCCGGGGTCTCCGGCTCGTAGCAGTCGAACGAGCCGTCCTCGCAGGGCGGAGCGCCGTAGCAGGCCATCAGGGTGAGCGCGGCCACTCCGGCACTGGCCAGCGCCCACCAGCCCACGGTCCAACGCGGTGCCGGCCCCGGACGGGACTCGAGCGCCTGCCCGCAGTGGAGACACGCGGTGGCGGAGGGCGGATTGAAGCCCTGGCAGGACGGGCAGCCGGACAGCTGTGACATGAGGTGACTCCTGGAGAGCACGAGGAGTCTGCCACAGACGCAAACCCCATGCCGTTGAAGGCCCCTGGCACTCCAGGCGAGGGCGTGGCTCACGAGGCCCGAGCAGGAAGCCGGGCAGGACACGCCTGTCACACCTGCGGGCCCCTCTTCAGTTCCGCTAGGCTCGAGGCGCATGGTCCTGCGGCGCATCGACACCTCTCCCGAGGACTTCCACCCCGCCTATGTGGTGTGGGAGCTGACGCTGGCGTGCGACCAGCCCTGCACCCACTGCGGCTCGCGCGCGGGGACTGCCCGCCCAGGCGAGCTGAGCACGGAGGAGGCGCTCGGCGTGGTGGCCCAGCTCGCCGCGATGCGCGCCCGCGAGGTGGTGCTCATCGGCGGCGAGGCCTACCTGCACCCGGGCTTCCTGGACATCATCCGAGCCCTGAAGGCCGCGGGCGTGCGCCCCATGCTGACGACGGGGGGACGCGGCATCACCGCGGAGCTGGCGCAAGAGATGGCTCGGGCAGGCCTGCACGGAGCCTCGGTGAGCGTGGACGGCCTGGAGGAGACGCATGACCTGATACGCGCGGCCCGAGGCAGCTTCGCGTCGGCCACGGCGGCGCTCGGCCACCTGAAGGCCGCGGGCGTGCGGACGGCCGCCAACACCCACCTCAACCGCCTCAACCAGGGAGACCTGGAGGGCCTGTACGCGCACCTGAAGGCCCAGGGCATCGGCGCGTGGCAGATCCAGATCACCGCGCCGCTCGGGAGGGCCGCGGACCGGCCGGACCTGATGCTCCAGCCGTGGGACCTGCTGGACCTGATGCCGCGCATCGCCCGCCTGAAGGAGCAGGCCTACCGCGAGCGCATCCTCATCATGCCGGGAAACAACCTGGGCTACTTCGGTCCGGAGGAGGCGCTGCTGCGCTCGGTGCAGGCGGGCGGGCGAGACCATTGGCGGGGCTGCCAGGCGGGCCGGTACGTGATGGGCATCGAGTCCAATGGCGCGGTGAAGGGCTGCCCCTCGCTCCAGACGGCCCACTACGTGGGCGGCAACCTGCGCGAGCAGCCCCTGGAGCGCATCTGGAACGACAGCCCCGAGCTGGGCTTCACGCGCGCCAGGACCGTGGAGGACCTCTGGGGTTTCTGCCGCACCTGCCCCTTCGCCGAGGTGTGCATGGGCGGCTGCAGCTTCACGGCGCACTCCCTGCTGGGGCGGCCGGGCAACAACCCGTACTGCCACTACCGGGCCAGGACGCTCGCCGCCCGGGGAGAGCGGGAGCGGCTGCTGCCGAAGGCGCCCGCGCCCGGAAGGCCGTTCGACAACGGCCTGTACGAAGTCGTCCCCGAGCCCTTCGACGCGCCCGACCCCAAGCCGGAGCTGAAGCGCGAGTACGTGAAGACGCGCCGCTGGCCGAAGTGAGCCGCCACGGGCCTCAGGCGCTCTTCGAGCCCTCCTCGTAGTCGAGGTCGCGGGTGAACGTCTCCTCGATGCGCGTGAGTGACAGGAGGGCGAGGCTGAAGCAGATGCTGCCGACGACGAGCGCCGCGTGGGCCACGGGCATGTGGCCCTTCAGGGCCGCGAAGCCGCTGGCCGCGAGCGCCGCCGAGCCGCGCACGAAGTTGGGCACCGTCGTCGCCACGGTCGCGCGGATGTTGGTCCCGAACTGCTCGGCCGCCATGGTCACCAGCACGGCCCAGTAACCCACGGTGATGCCGATGAGGAAGCTCAGCACGTAGACCATCGTGCTCGTGAGCCCCGGGACGAGCCCGTAGACGAGCATCAGCCCGAAGCCCACGCTCAGGTTCAGCGCCACCGCGCGCTTGCGGCTCCTCAGCCACTGGCTGAAGAGGCCGGCCAGCAGGTCGCCGATCGTCAGGCCGATCGAGCCGTACAGGATGGCGTTGCCCGCCGTCACCGCGCCCTGGACGTTCAGGCCCTTGGTCAGCTCCGGGGCGAAGGTGAACAGGATGCCGGTGGTGAAGTAGATGGGCACGCCGATCAGGATGCAGGAGATGTACTTGATGAAGCGCCCGCCCTGCAGCAGCAGGAAGGGGTTGGCGCGAGAGGGGTCCGTCTTCTTGGTGAAGAGCTCGGACTCGGAGACCTTGAAGCGCGCGAACAGCAGCGCCAGCCCCATCACGCCGCCCGTCAGGTACGCCGTCGTCCAGCTCATCTTCTGACCGACGAACGCCGCGGCGACGATGCCCAGCATGCCGAGCGTCGCGACGATGGTGGTGCCCAGGCCGCGCTTCTCCTTCGGCAGGGACTCGGCCACCAGGGTGATGGCCGCCCCGAGCTCGCCGGCGAGCCCCACGCCGCCCACGAAGCGGCACACCGCGTAGCTCGTCACATCCCAGGCGAACGCGTTGACGATGTTGGCGAACGAGTACATGAGGATGGACCCGAACATCACCGACAGGCGGCCCCGGCGGTCGGCGAGGATGCCCCAGAGCAACCCGCCCACCATCATCCCGACCATCTGACTGTTGTAGATGAGGAGCCCCTTGGCGAGGATCTCCCCCTCGTCGGTGAGGCCCAGGGCCTTGAGCGAGGCGACGCGCACCACGCCGAACAAGGTGATGTCGAAGAGGTCCACGAAGTAGCCGAGCCCGGCGACGAGGACGGTCAGGTTCAGGACCGAGCGGAGATCACGCAGGAATTTCATGGGGGCGATTCACGGGGTTGCGACGGGAAGAAGAGAAGGAAGGCCTCAAGGCACGAGCACGAGCTTGCCCACGGTGGTGCCCGACTCGAGGGCGCGGTGGGCGTCGGCCACCTGGTCTAGCGGGAAGCGTGACACCGGCGGCGCGACGAGCTTGCCCTCCTCGACCCACGCGAGCATCCGGGCCATGGCGCTGGAGAGGATGTCGCGCTGCTCGAAGAGGTAGGAGAGGTTGAAGGCCAGCACGCTGGTGTTGTCGTTGGTGAGGGTGAGCGGGTTGTAGCGCGGAGTCCGCAGCCAGTCCCAGGCGAGCTTCAGCCAGCTGGGCCATCCGCCCTGGCGAGGCAGCATGGAGTGGAACCCATAGATGACGAGCTTCCCCAGCGAGGCCAGGTGCGCCGGCAACGGAAAGAGCTGGTGCCGAGGCACCACGACATGGGTGGAGTACCCACCGAACAGAGTGACGCCAAACACCTTGGCGCCCTGCAACTCGAAGCCCGGAGTGATGGGCCAGCCGACGAACTCCTTGGCCGAGGCATACAGGCCCATGCGGATGACGCAGTCGGCATAGTTCACGCCGATGGCCTCGGTGGCGACGAGCACCTCGCCCGCCTTCGGAACGGGGATGGCCAGCGGCTCCCGGGTGAGTCGTTCGTAACCTCCTGGGCGGTGAATGACCACCTGACGCGCCGTCATGCGCCGCGCATTATGACCGATGACGCAGCGCGCAGCTGAATGAACCTTCACGTTTTCCGCATGACGCACTGCAAAGGTGAATCACGTTTCAACTTCGCGGCCAGTTGCCTGACGGTGTTTTCAGCGCGAGCCCGTACACTCCGGAGCACGCCCGCCACTCACTCTCTCCACGCGCGGGCGAATCCCCCACACTCCAAGGAGAAACACGATGCGTCTGCGCTCATCCCTGTCTTTGCTGGGTGCGCTGTGCCTGGGCTCGCTGTCCGTCGGCTGCGGCGAGGGCACCGAGCTGGCGGAAGTCTCCACTGAAGTGCCCGAAACGGAGCTGGCCACGCAGGAGTCAGCGGCCACGACGACGGGCGTCACCCCGCACTTCCGCGCCTGGCTCGAGGCCAACGGCTACGAGCCCCAGTACAACCTGGTCCGCGCGGACCTGTCGGGCGGCAGCTACGGCGGCAAGGCGAGCAGCACCGACACGGTGGTGAACCAGCCGGTCATCTTCATCCACGGCAACTCGGACAAGGCCATCGGCACGGGCACCGTGGGCCAGACGGGCTGGAACGCCTCCATCGATTACTTCGTGTCCCGGGGCTACAAGCCGAGCGAGCTGTACGCGACGACGTGGGGCCCGGCGAGCGCGGCGATGTCGCCCTACCAGTACCACTCGAAGACGAACGTGATGAAGGTGCGCAAGTTCATCGAGGCGGTGAAGGCGTACACCGGCGCGGCGAAGGTGGACATCATCGCGCACTCCATGGGCGTGACGCTGGCGCGCAAGGCCATCCTCGGCGGCTACGCGACCGACGCGCTCGAGGGCGGCAAGTACTACGTGGGCGCGCCGCTCACCGCCTCGGTGGACACCTTCGTGGGCATCGCGGGCGCCAACCGCGGCCTGACGAGCTGCTACCAGTCGGGCGGCTCGACGTACACCTGCGCCGCCACCAACGGCCTGTACCCGGGCTACTGGAACGGCGTCGGCGTCTCGGGCCGCTCGGCGTTCCTGACCGACCTGATGGCCAGCAGCGGCTACGAGGGCGCCTACCGCTACTCCATCTGGTCCACCGTGGATGAAGTCATCGGCTACGGCAACGTCGTCTACTACGACTACACCTCTCGCCTCCCCGGGCAGACGGGCGAGAAGGTGTACTCGGCGGTGCCGTACGGCCACTTCAACTCGAAGGACCTCACGCAGGCCGTGCAGTACAGCATGGTGCGAAACCACACCGTCCCGTAGCCCGCGCGGCTCAAGGCGAGGCCCGGCTCAAGGCGTCGGCGGCGGCTGCTCTCCCGCCGCCGCCGGGGCCGTCGCCGGCTCGGTCGCGGGGGGCGTCTCCTGCGTGGGCGCCCCGCTGGCCGGCAGCTTCTGGAGGAACGCGCTCACCGCCGCGTTGTACTCCTGGGGGCAGTCGAGCTGCACCGAGTGGCCGCAGCGATCCAGCCCCACCAGCTGGGAGCCCGGGATGCCCGCGTGGCCGTACTCCATGATGGCGCGGGCCCGCCCGCCGTGGAGGAACGGGTTGGGGATGAGCCGGTCATCCTCGCCGAAGACGATGAGGGTCGGCGCCTGGATGTGGCCGAGGTTGTCGCGCACGAAGTCGTTGTGGGACAGCCCGTCCACGGTGCGGACGTTGGCGTAGGCGTACGAGTCGAAGTCCGGCGTGGCCACCACGCGCACGCGCTCCTCGATGAGCCACTCGAGCTCCGGGCGCCAGCGCGCGAAGTTGGCCTGCCGCACGCTGCCCCAGATGGCGTACTCGGGCGAGCTCTTGATGAGGGTGGAGCTGAAGGCGCGCTTGAGCCACGCCTTGTCCTTCCAGGTGAACTTCTCGAAGCCGGCCGGCGAGGTGAGCACGAGCGCGGCGGGCTCCTCCGGGTAGCGGATGGCGTAGGAGAGCGCCGTCTGCCCGCCCATCGAGTGGCCCACCAGCACGGGCTTCTGGATGCCGAGCGCCACCACCAGCTCGCGCACCGCGTCCGCCATGGCCTCCATGGTGTACGGGAACGTGGCCGGCTTGTCGGACTTGCCGTAGCCGGGCAGGTCCACGGCGATGACGCGGTAGCCCTGCGCGGCGAAGGCGTCGAGCTGGTAGCGCCAGAACTTCAGGTACGAGCCCAGCCCGTGGATGAAGACGAGGGTGCGAGCGCCCTCGGGGTTGAGCTCCACGTAGGCCATCTCGGGGACGGTGGCCACCCCATAGGTCTGCGCCGTCTTCGGCAGGGCCACGCGCTTCATCGGCCACGGCTGGCCCTGGAGCGAGGTGTAGGGGAAGTCCTGGAAGGGCAGCGGCGGCTCGTGGCGGTAGGAGCGGACACAGCCCGAGGCGAGCGCGGCGGAGAGCAGCAGGAGCGCGGCGGCGCGAGGAGTCTTCATGGTCAGAACGCGTACCAGGTGAAGGTGGTGAAGGCCGCCCACGGGTTCTTCGTCACGCGCGGCGCGCCGTCATAGAAGCTGCCCTTGAACATGTAGCCGGTGTGCAGGCCCACCGTCATGAGGTAGCGGATGGTGTAGCGCAGCTCCGCGTTCACCTCGGCGCCGATGAAGCGCCCGCGCTCCACGTCATCGACCCAGCGCGGCGGCGTCACGTCGCTGGTGGCCAGCGCACCGCCCAGCTTCAGGTTCAGCTTGTTGGGGATGAGGTCCATCGCGCCGGTGGCAATCACCGAGCGCAGGCCGAAGCCCTGGTTGGAGATGTCCGAGACGGCGCCCGTGTAGTTGTTGGCCGTGCTGGTGAAGGGGAACAGCACCAGCGTCTTGTGGTTGAACCACACCGCGCCCGGCAGGCCGTACATGTTGAGGGTGAAGGCGCCCTTGTACCGGTCGTCGCTCAGGTCGCTGTCGCCCGTGGTGTAGATGCCCTCGAGCGTCACGATGTCGTTGGCCGTGCGGCCCCAGTTGTAGAGCAGCTCCGCGTTGGCGGCCAGGCCGCTGATCTTCACGTCGCGGTTGAACGTGGTCTCCGGGTTGCTGCTGGTGTACTTGCCCCCGTTGTACATGACGAAGCCGGAGGCTCCGAAGGGGCCGGTGCGGAAGTCGATGTTGTGGTTGAAGTGCGCGCCCGCCCAGAACACGGTGCCCGTGGGCCGCTCGATGTTGAAGGCCGAGGTGCCGGTGAAGCCGCTCAAGCCTCCGGAGGAGGGGCCGCTGCGCACCAGGCCCTCGAAGGCGAAGGCCTCGCCCTTGGTGTCGTCGCGCAGCGCCCAGGCGGACACGCCCACGTTCGTCCCCGGCTGCACCGGGTAGGTGTAGTCCCCGGTGATGAGCCAGATGTACTTCAGGCGCGGATCATCCTTGGCCACCTTGTCCGCCTGCGCCGTGCCCAGGGGCAGCAGGCTCAGCTTCGCGTGGCCCTTGTAGCTGCTGTAGAGCGACAGGCCCGTGGCGTCGCTGCCCAGGAAGGTCAGCTTGTAGCCGGTGCGGATGATGTCGTTGAGCGGCGTGCGCGTCGGATCCTGGTAGGTGTCGTAGACGGGCTGGCTGCCGATGATGAGGGCCAGCTTCGTCGGATCCCTGAACGGATAGAAGGCGACGTTGATGTTCTTGGTCTGGAGGTTGACCTGGTCGGCGTTGAAGCCGCCGCCCTCGTTGGGCTGGATGGTGTTGGCCGCGCGGCCCCAGAGGAAGTCCACCTCGAACTGGGCCCGGAAGCTGGCCAGCCCGTCCACGAACCACGGGCTGTACTCGATGACGGGAATCCACCGCTGCTCGATGTAGTACGCGTTCAAGTCGCTGACGCGCACCGCGCTGCCGATGGGGCTGCCGATGGGCCCCAGCGACACACCCTTGAGACCGCTCGGATCGCCCACCTGGTTGGTGAGCGAGAGGCGCGAGAAGAAGTAGTTGATGAGGACGAACTCACGCGGCTCGGCGTCCTCGTCGCGATTCTTCTCGTCCTCCCACTTGCCGTGATACGCGCCCGGCACCGTCGTCGGGCTCGCACCCGCGGAGAGTGAGAACCCGGCCACGAACAAGGTGAGCGCCGTCGCGCCACCTCGCAGGGCCCTGCCTGCTTCAGCCTTCGACCACCACGTCATAAACCCCTCTCGAATGGGAAGAAGCCAGGGCGCGCGAGGCGCGCGGGCGTGCTACTGCGCGGAGACGGTGTAGACCTGCTGTGCGTTGCCGGTGAAGAGACCCTGGCTCGTGGAGACGCTCTTCGAGCCCACCGCCCCGTTCTGGCACCGGATGCCAGAGTGCGCGGTGCCCAGGTACAGCTCCAGGGTGAGCGTCTTGCCATCCGCGCTCAGCTTGCCCCGGCCCGACTGCGAGAAGCCGTTGAAGCTCACGGTGATGTCGAAGCAGTTGGCATCCGCCGCCACGTTCTCGATGAGGACGTTGGTCGAGTCGAACTTCTGGTTCCCGCTGACCGTCGTGCGGTCACAGTCGCTGGTGGCCGGATCCGTGGGGTTGCGCAGGGTGCCCAGGTCGCTGTCCACGTGGAAGACGCGGCTGGCGACGGTGATCTCCACCTGGTTGTAGCACTGGGTGGAGGCGCCGAAGTTGGTGTCCTCGTTGAAGCCGTTGGGGTGGGTGGGGATGTTGTTCCCCTCCATCACCATCTTCTTGCCCTCGAGGTAGTTGTAGATGTTGTCGGCCGTGTCGAACTTCGGCACCGTGGGCTGAGGGGTGGTGTCGTCGTCCCCGCCACAGCCGGCCAGACCCAGGGCGCACACCATGACCGCGGACAGCAGCTGCTTCTTCATACGCGTACTCCTCATGTTCTCCGGCGGGACTGCCGGGAAAGACGTGATGCGGGAGGCCTCCCGTCGTGCGCCCCCTGCGAGGTGCTTCACTTGCGGGCTCACCCGCCCTGCGACTGCCCCCGTGCGTCCGCCGCGATGGCGGCCTCCCTCAGCTCTCGCTTGAGGATCTTCCCGGCGGGAGACACGGGCAGCCGCTCCATGAGCTCCACCCGCTTGGGCACCTTGAAGCGCGCCACGCGCTCGCGCAGGTGCGTCAGCAGCTCCTCCGGAGTGGCGGTGGTGCCGGGCTTGAGCACCACGAAGGCGCGCCCCACCTCGCCCCACTTCGCGTCGGGCACGCCCACCACCGAGCACTGCTGCACGCAGGGGTGCTCGTAGAGGGCCGTCTCCAGCTCCAGCGGGTACACGTTCTCGCCGCCGGAGATGAACATGTCCTTCTTGCGGCCGGCGATGGTGAAGAAGCCGTCCGCGTCCTTGCGGGCCAGGTCCCCGGTGTGGAACCAGCCCTGCGCGTCGATGGCCTCCTTCGTGGCGGCCTCGTCGTTGAAGTAGCCGGAGCACATGGAGGGGGCCTTGAGGACGAGCTCACCCACCTGGCCCACGGGCACCTCGCGGCCGTCGTCATCCACCAGCCGCGCGTCGATGAAGTAGTTGGGCCGGCCGATGGAGCCCGCCTTGGAGATGGCGAACTCCGGCCCCATGCTGAAGATGCCGGGGCCGAACTCGGTCATCCCGAAGCCCTGCTTGAAGGGCACCGAGTGCACGGCCTGCCACGCCTGGATGAGGGGCACCGGCAGGGGCGCGCCCCCGCTCGTCATGAAGCGCACGCTGGAGAAGCTGGTGGAGCGGAAGCTGGGCGAGTCCAGCAGCTGCTGGTACTGCGTGGGCACCGCGAAGAAGAGCGTCACCTTCTCGCGCTGGACGAGGGAGAGCAGCTCCTCGGGGTCCCACCGGCGCATGATGACGACGGTGCCGCCCACGGTGAGCAGCGGCACGGTGTACACGAGCAGCCCGCCCGTGTGGAACATGGGCGTGTGGGTGATGGTGACGTCCGCGGGCAGCACCTCGTGCACCAGCGTGTTGAGCGTGTTCCACGCCACCATGCGGTAGGACACCATGGCGCCCTTGGAGCGCCCCGTGGTGCCGCCGGTGAAGAGCAGGCAGAGGATGTCCTCGGCGTCCACCGCGTCGTTCTTCACGGGCGTGGCGGCGCGGTGCAGCAGCGTCTCCGCGTACGGCATGCTGCCCGGCAGGCTGCTGGACTCCAGGTGGACCAGGCGCAGCGAGTCGCCGATGCGCTCCTTCACCTGGCGCACGTTGTCCTGGAAGTCGTCCCCGAAGAGGAGCACGCGCGGCGTGGTGTCACGCACCAGGTCCGTGAGCTCGTTGGCGTGCAGGCGCCAGTTGTAGGGCACGAAGACGGCGCCGATCTTCCCGCAGGCGAAGAGGACGTCCAGGTACTCCACGCCGTTGTGGGCCACCAGGCCCACCCGGTCCCCGCGCTTCACGCCCGCCACGTCGCGCAGCCAGCCGCCCAGCGCCTCGGCGCGAGCGTTGAGCGCGCGGTAGGTGAAGCGGCCAGCCTCGCCCCGAGCCACATCCACCACGGCCACGTGCTCTGGCCAGTACAGGGCCCCGCGGCCCATCCAGTCGCCGATGAACATGTCCCCTCCTCCCAGGTTCGTTCAGCGCCGTGCGGCTCAGGCCGTCCAGCGGTAGAGCGCCGAGGCCATGGAGAGCCCGCCGCCGCTGGCGCAGAAGGCCACCAGGTCCCCGCGCCGCACCTTGCCCTTCTCCACCGCGTCATCCAGCGTCATGGGGATGCAGGCCGAGCCCGTGTAGCCCCACTTGTCCATGGTGTAGTGCGCCTTCTCCATCGGCTGGCCGAGCACCTTCATGGTGGCCTCGATGGTGCGCAGGTTGAGCTGGGTGAAGACGAACTGGCCCACGTCGTTCAGCGTCAGCCCGGCGCGCTTGAGCAGGATGTCCAGCAGCTGCGGCCAGCGCTCGGTGTTGAAGGTGGCGGGGAACTTGCGGACGAACTGCACCGCGGGCTTGCCGCCGGTGAGCGGCAGCGTCTCGGCGGTGGCCGGACGGGACGTGCCGCCGGTGTAGATGCCGAGCGCGTCGTGGTACTCGCCATTGGCCAGCAGCCGCGCGCCCATGAAGCCGGGCTTGTCACCGGCGCCCAGCACCACCGCGCCCGCGCCGTCGGCGAAGAGCGTGCAGGTCTTCTTGTCCTTCCAGTTCACGTAGCGCGTCATGCCGTACGCGCCCACCACGAGGATGCGCTTGTAGCTGTCGTCCGCGGCGATGGTCTTGCTGGCCACGTCCAGCGCCGTCACCCAGCCGGCGCAGGCGCAGTTGAGGTCGTACGTGCCCGCGTTCGGCGCCCCCAGCTTGGCCTGCACCACCGAGGAGGTGGCCGGGCTGAGGTAGTCCGGCGTGTCCGTGGCGACGACGATGAGGTCCAGCTCCTCGGGGCGGGTGCCCGCGCGCTCCAGGGCC
Source organism: Hyalangium gracile (assembly GCF_020103725.1). Taxonomy (NCBI): domain Bacteria; kingdom Pseudomonadati; phylum Myxococcota; class Myxococcia; order Myxococcales; family Archangiaceae; genus Hyalangium; species Hyalangium gracile. The sequence goes on from NZ_JAHXBG010000001.1 coordinate 419,882, forward strand.
TGCTTCGCGGCGGCCACGCAGAGGTCCGAGGTGGCCTGGTCATCCGCCATCACGTGCCGCTCGCGGATGCCCACGTTCTGCACGAGCCAGTCGCCCACGGACTCGCCCAGCATGCGGTCCATGTCGGCGTTGGTGATGACCTTCTCGGGGACGTAGCGCCCGGTGGAGAGGATCTGCGCGTATCTCATGTCGTGCTCCGGAGGGTGTTGCGCGCGGGACGAGCGCCGCGCCTGGCGGAAGGGGTGGTGGCCTTGGCGGCCGACTTCGCGGGGGCCTTGCCGGCCCGAGGGGCCGGGCGTGGATCCAGGCCATGGCGGATGAGGGACATGGCGGTGTCCAGCACGCGCTCCAGGCCGGGGTCCTCTTCCCAGATGATCCAGCGCATGCCGAGGAAGTCGCCGATGCCCATCAGGCAGTAGGCGAGCGTCTCCGCATCCATGTCGCGGATCTCCCCGGCCTCCATGGCCTGGGTGAGCCCGCGCACGTAGCCCTTGGCGAAGCGGTCGTAGTAGCGGCGGTAGCAGGCCTCGTCGACGAACTCGGCCTGGCGGACCACGCGGTAGAGGTTGGGGTGCTCGCGGGCGAACTCGAAGAAGGTGCGCAGGCCCTCGCGCTCCACGTCGATGCGGTGGGTGAGCCCGGCCACGGCCTCGGCGATGAGGCGGCGCAGGCGCTCACCCAGCTCGTCCACCACCTCCACGAAAATCGACTGCTTGTCCGGGAAGTAGACGTAGAAGGTGCCGAGCGCGACGCCGCTCTTGCGGGTAATATCCGCGATGGATGCCCGCTCGTAGCCCTTCTCCCCGAAGATGGCCTCGGCAGCCCGCAGCAGCTTCTGGCGGGTCTTCTGGCCCCGAGGCGTCACGGGGAGCATGCGCTCGGATGAAGTTGAAGGGCGATTCATGTTTCATATACGGGTAGCACCGCGCGGACGGGCTTGTCAAAACCTCCCGCGCGGGACTTGCATGGCCTCGTGCGTCATGGGCTCGGAGTGCGGCGCACCGCGCCACTGCGTGTCCCGGAGTAGTCTGCCGGCCCCATGCTCCAGACCGCTCTGCTCGTCCTGCTCACGGCAGCTCCCTCCGGTCCCGACTCCCTGCGCGACGCTCTCCAGGAGCGCATCGCCCAGGTGAAGGGCGCCTCCGTGGCCGTCGTCTATCGGAACCTGGGCAACCCGAAGGACACCGTCTCCCTGGAGGCGGAGCGCTCCTTCCACGCCGCCAGCACCATGAAGGTGCCGGTGATGATCGAGTTCTTCCGGCAGGTGGACGCCGGCAAGCTGTCGCTCGAGCAGCCCGTCCCGCTCGTCAACCAGTTCCACTCCATCGTGGATGGCTCGCCGTACGCGCTGGACTCGAAGGAGGACGAGGACGCGGCCCTCTACGAGCGCCTGGGCAAGCCCGTCCCGGCGCGCGAGCTCGTCCAGCGGATGATCACCCGCTCGAGCAACCTGGCGACCAACTCCGTCATCGCCCTGGTGGACGCGAAGCACGTCACCCAGACGGTGCGCGGCCTGGGCGCCGCGAAGCTGACGGTGCTGCGCGGCGTGGAGGACGGGAAGGCGTACCAGAAGGGGCTCAACAACACCGCCACCGCGGGCGACCTGGCCACGCTGCTGGCCGCCATCGAGCAGGGCAAGGCGGCCTCGGCGAGCTCCACCCAGGCCATGCGCGACATCCTCCTGGCCCAGGAGCTGAACGCGGAGATTCCCGCCGGCCTGCCGCCGGGCACGCGCGTGGCGCACAAGACGGGGCAGATTCGCGGCGTCCTGCACGACGCGGCCATCGTCTACCCGGCCGGCCGGGCGCCCTACATCCTGGTGGTGCTCACCAGCGGCATCCCGGACGAGAAGGTGGCCCGCGCCCTCATCGTGGACCTCTCCCGGAGCGTGTACGCGCACGCCTCCAGGCCCTGAGCGGCGGGTGTGGGCGTACCCGGGCTCATGGGAAGTTGAAGGTCGATTCAGGTTTCATGAACCTCCCCCCTGGTCAGCGGCCCCGCGTTGGGCGTACCCTCCGCGCACTTTTTCCGGCGGCCCCAGTCCGCGTGCCGCCTTGCTCCACAGGAGAAGCACATGCAGCTCAAGGACCTGAAGGTGGTGGTGACGGGCGGTGCCCAGGGCATGGGTGCCCACTTCGCGCAGCGGCTCCACGAGGCCGGCGCCCAGGTGGCCGTGGGTGACATCAGCGAGGAGAAGCTCGCCGCGCTGCCCGCCGGCATCCACCGCCGCAAGCTGGACGTGTCCAACGAGGAGGACTGCATCGCCTTCGTGAGCTGGGCGCACCAGGCCATGGGCGGCCTCAACGGCCTCATCAACAACGCGGGCATCCTGCGCGACGCCCTGCTGGTGAAGAAGGACAAGACCACCGGCCAGGTGAAGAAGCTCAGCACCGCGGACTGGAACGCCGTCATCGGCGTCAACCTCACCGGCGCCACCTTCATGGTGCGCGAGGTGGTGGCCAAGATGGTGGAGACCGAGCAGAAGCCCGGCGTCATCGTCAACATGTCCTCCATCGCCCGCCACGGAAACCGCGGCCAGTCCAACTACGTCTCCGCCAAGGCGGCGCTCGCCGCCAACACCGTCACCTGGTCCAAGGAGTTCGCTCCGTTCGGCATCCGCGTGGGCGCCATCGCCCCGGGGATGATCGAGACGCCGATGACTCAGGGCATGAACCAGAAGGCCCGCGACGCGCTGGTGGCCAACATCCCCGTGGGCCGCATCGGCCTGCCCGAGGACATCTGGGTCGCCGTGAAGTTCGTCCTCGAGTGCGACTACTTCAACGGCCGCACCATCGACGTGGACGGCGGCCTCGCCTTCTGAGCCGGCGCGGTGTCTGGCTGCCCTGTGAGCAACCGGGCAGCCAATCCCTCTCTCATTCCTATCGGTCGATTGGCCGCCTCGAGAATCGGGAAAAAAAGGCCGTTCGCGAGAGAACAAAACATGCTCTCGCGTGTCTAATGAATGACAGGGATTTAGGACTTCCTGCCCCCTGGCAGGTTGCCGGGACAATCCTGAGTTTCTAGTTTGTTCAGGAAGGCAGGAGACGGAGCGTCAGTTCCATGGGACGAGAACTCACAAGAGCCGCGGACTTCCGGGAAGCGGCGTCCCGCAAAGCGCCGTCAGGGCCGTCCTTCCGACAGATGAAGGAGGGCCTCCAGAGGAGTGGGTGGGTGTCTCCCTACGAGTGAAGCTCGAGGGGCATCGTCGTGCCCGCTTCGAACTCAGGCGTACGCCGCAGCTGGTCCAGCACGCGGGGCGCACAGCGAATCGTCAGCATGGGCAGTGAGCCGCCCGGCTCGCTCACGGAGCGTACGGCTCCCTGGAGCTTGTGGGCCTCGATCCAGCGCATGAAGCTGTCGCGAAAGCGCGCGTTCTCCGCCAGGCCCGCCTGGTAGAGCTCCGCCCGACTGCGCGGCGCATGTGAGCGCTGCGGAGGGCTGCTCTCCGCCGGCATCACCGTGACGTCGATCCACTCGGACGTCGTGGACTCCTCGTGGCCCCTCCCCGGCAGGCCTCGAACCGAGGGGACCGCCCGCAACGTGAAGACGCCGCTGGCGCTCTTGCCCGGCCCATTCTGCTTCCTGCTCATGGCCCTTCCTCCCCCAGGCCCGGCGCTCCCATGGCGCCGGCCCCGGACGCTACGTCGTCAGCGATAGACGGCCAGCCCCTTGCCCGTTCGGTGCACTGCCGAGCGCTTGAGCTTGACCGCGTTGGCCAGAATCAAATCCTTCACCTCGAGCGCCGTCAAGTCAGGCGCACGGCAACGATACAGTGCTGCGATACCAGCAACATAAGGGGCAGCCATGCTGGTGCCACTCATTCGCTCGTAGAACGCCTGGTTGTTGCACCGCCGCTCGGTGCTTGAATAAATGTTAACACCGTAACCCATGACATCCGGCACGGAGCGCTTCCCTACCGCTCCGCTGGCCGAGAAGCTGGCCACTTTCCTGTCGAAGTCGACTGCACCGATGGCCAGTGCCTCGGGAAAGCCTGCTGGGTAACCGACCGTGTTCGGCCCACTGTTGCCTGCCGCGACCACGGGCAGGACGTTGCTGTCGAGCAGGCGACGAATCATGGTCTGCAGGGCGCGCAGGTTGAGGCGGTAGTCCGCCTCGCCGATGCCCGGCGGGCACTGCACCGGGAAGCCCAGCGACATGTTCACCACCGCGGGACGCGTGGAGTTCTCCGGCCGCGAGAACTGGTGCAGCAGCCACTCCATGCCCGCGGCCACGCGGCCCAGGCTGGTGCGGATGGTCTCCGACTCGATGACCGAGGCGACGTAGAGGTCCACCTCCGGCGCCACGCCGTGGTGCACGCCCGCGGCGATGCCCGCCACGTGGGTGCCATGGCCGTCCGGATCAAACCCGCGCACGTCTCGCGCCGGGGTGTGCGGCGAGTTGGGGAAGAGCGAGACGTAGCGGAACTGGACCACCTTGCTGGCGTGCTCGGGGCGGTCGGCGTCGATGCCCGTGTCGAGGATGCCGAGCATGACGCCGGCGCCGCGGATGCCCTGGGCATGAGCCAGGGGCACGCCGCACTCGGCGGGCCACTCGCGCTCGGCCAGCGAGGCCATGCCGCGGTTGCGCGGGCCCGTCTCTCCGGCCACCGGGCCGGGGAAGGACAGCGGCACCACGTCCGGGATGAACTCGAAGTCACGCGACAGCTCGCCGCGCGCGGAGCGCTCCGCCGTGTCCGAGTAGAAGTGCGCCATCGTCGCGCCGATGAGCGGCATGTAGCGGTACGAGCCAGCCTCCGAGCCGGTCAGCTCCTGCACCGGGCCGGGGATGGGCGTGGCGGCCACCTTGTTGCTGGCGCCGCGCCTGCCGCGCTTGCCGCGCTTGCCGCCGCTGGGTTCGCTGACCGAAGGCCGCGCGCCGGGCAGTGTCGCCGAGCGCAGGCCGAGCTGCTGCAGGGCCTCGGCGGCGCGCTCGGCGCCGACGAAGCGAAGCGCCGTGGAACGCTGGAGCTGCCGCTCGCCCCGCGTCGTTCCCCTCACCCCCACGCGCGCCTGGGTCTCGATGCTCTCCTTGGGAACCAATAGATAGGACTTCATGGGAATTTCACTCCTTACTGGGGACTGCGACTGCGGGGGACTGCTGACTGCGCGGGGACTGCGACGGGAGGAGGAGAGAGGCACCTCCCAGGGGTTTCATGGAAGCTCCAGCCGTGCCCGGAGCCTCTCGGACACGACGGGGGCAATCGAGGCCTGAGCGGCCTGCTGTACGCCGGCGGTGTGCGTGGCCCAGAGCAGTTCAATCTGGTCCGCGTCCACCTGGGAACCGGAGGGGGCGACGGGAAGCCCGACGCCCAGCAGCTTCAGCAGCGCCCAGCTCACGTCGTCCCGAGGCTGGGGCTGCAGGCCGCGAAGGGGTTTGATGCGCAGGGTGGCCTCCACGTTCAGTCGGCCGTCTCCGAAGTACTCGTTGTGCCTGCGAGACGGCTCTTCCGGTCGAGGATGATACGGGTAGGGTCCCACGTCGTCGGCGCCCAGCAGCAGCGCGCGCCGGCAGGCCTCCACCCGCTCGATGGGCGAGAAGTCCTCGAGCGCCTGGCGGTGGAAGGAGAGCCAGAGCGCCGCGGCTCCGGCCACCTGGGGAGTTGCCGTGGAGGTGCCTCGCCCCAGCCGGTACTCATCGGGGGGGAAGGCCCACTGCACGTCGGGCGTGGGCGCGCACAGGTCCACCTCCGGCCCGTCGTTGCCCGACATGCGATCGTTGAAGCGGTAGCGCTTCAGCTCGTGGGTGATGCCCGACACGGCAAGCACGCGGTGGAACCGCGCCGGGTAGACGACGCTCGTCGGCGTGCGCAACGAGCCCCGGAGGGGGAAGTGGTTTCCGGCCGCCGCGCAGATGACCACGCCCCGCTCATAGGCGTGGTTCACCGCGTCCGCCCACAGCCGGCTGGGCAGCCCGCCCATGCTGATGGAGATGACCTGGGCGCCCTGGCTGACGCAGTGGAGGATGCCCAGCGCCAGCGAGTGCGTGGCCACCTGCACCACCGAGGCAGACACGCGCACCGGCAGCACCGAGGCGTAGGTGGCGATGCCCCGGTAGTCCTCGTGGTTGGCCGCCAGCAGGCAGAGCGTCGCCGTGCCGTGCCCGGGAGAGAACCCCAGGCCCGTCTCGAGCGGATCCCTCGCGTCCGGCCGGTGCCTGTCCCACAGGTCCACGCCGGGCATGAGCCGGTCCGGCCCCGGCACCGCCGGGTGCGCCGTCCACCCGGTGTCCAGGTGGCCGATGAGGACGCCCTCGCCCGGAAGGCGCCCGGCCTTCTCCAGGAGCCGCCACGCCTGCGGCACGCGAATGGCGCGCAGGTGCCAGTCCTTCGGGAGGTTCTTCCCCTTGGGCTCCGGCAGCTCGACGACGGGGTGCACCATCACCGCGTCCGGCTCGGCGTACTCCACCTCCGGCTGCTCCATCAGCGCGTGCACCGCGGCCCAGACGTCATCCGCGGAGGGGCCCGCGGGCGCAGCGGGTGCCGCGCCGCCGCGCATCGCCATGGCCACGCCGTGGGGGCCGCCCTCGGAGCGCGTGCTCTTCGACTTCCTCGAGCCGCCGCCTCCAGGGAGCTTCACGGTGTGCCAGCGCGCCAGCTCTCCACCCGGCTGCACGAGGGGCAGGTCCGCCGAGAGCCGGGTTCCGTAGGAGGTGGAGGTGGGCAGGGCGTCCACCACGGAGCCCACCGCGCGGACGCCCGCGGAGCGGGCAATGGCCGTGAGCGTGCGACGGCGCGGCGCTCGCGCCATCGCCAGGCGCGCCACCGGGGCGGTCTCTCGCAGCTTCACATGGATCTCGCCGGTGAAGTGCACCCCCGGCGCAGTCACGGCCTTCATGTCATCCCCCACTTCGGACTTCAGCGGCCCACGGTGGAAATAGACCTTGGACCCCTGACAAATAATTACGGATTTCCCTTAGTAGACGCCAATCCATGACGTACAGGTCCTTCGGCTCATTCCTGGAACGTCGGGAATCGGGAACGATTCCATGGAAGGTGCGCGAAAGTGACCGATCGCGTACAGAAGCGGTGTCGGCCAAAGAACCTGGGTGTATTCAGGGCACCCAAGCCCTCGCGCCGGAAGCCGGCATCGGGGGTGGATGATTCAGCGCCACGAATTGTTCGTCAGGCTCGTGGCATGCGGGTATGGGGGGAATCCCCGCCCGCCGGAGAGCTCTCTTGATTCCTTATGTGGACCCGCACTCGCTGAAGCTCGGCCCCATCGAGCCGTTCGGCGTCTTCGTCGCGCTCGGCATCTTCCTGGCGGCGCGCATCGTGGTGAAGCAGTCAGCCCGCCAGGGGCTCGACCCCAATCCGATTCACGACTACGCCCCGTGGGGCGTGGGCGCGGGCGTCGTGTCGGGCCACCTCGTCCACCTGCTCTTCTACCACCCGGAGGAGCTCAACAAGAGCCCGTTCCAGATCTTCAAGGTGTGGGACGGCCTGTCCTCCTTCGGAGGGCTGCTCGGCGGCGTCATCGCGGCCATCATCTACTTCAAGATTCGCAAGGTCAGCTTCGCGAAGTACGCCGATGCCTTCGCGCTCGGCGTGGCGCCCGGCTGGGGCGTGGCGCGCATCGGCTGCTTCGTCGCCCATGACCACCCCGGCGTGCGGACCGACTTCTTCCTCGCGGTGAACTTCCCCGCGATTCCCTACGGCGGGCCCCGGCATGACCTGGGCATGTACGACGCCATCCTCCTGTTCGCCATCACCGGGCTCCTGTTCGCCCTGCGCAACACCGGCAAGATGCAGAACCGCCTGCTGCACCTGCTCGCCATCATCTACGCCTGCGGACGCTTCTTCTTCGACACCCTGCGTGCGACCGACCTCAACTACGTGGACGCGCGCTACCTCGGCCTCACCCCCGCCCAGTACGGGTGCATCCTCCTCATCGTCTACGGCCTCTGGGGGCTCATCACGAAGCGCTCGTCCCAGACGGGTGCGACTCCCGCCTCCAGTGGCTCGGTAGGCACCGCACGGTAGACAGGAGCCGGGGTCATGAAGGCGCTCATCTATGACGCGCTGATGGCCCCGCTCGGGTGGATGGGGCTCACCCAGGCCCGCCAGCGGCTCGTGGCGGGTGTCCATGGGCGCGTGCTCGAGGTCGGCACCGGCACCGGGCTCGCGCTCCCCGGCTACCCCCAGGACGTCGACTCCATCACCGCCCTCGACATCGACCCCGAGTCCCTCATGCGGGCCCGGCAGCGCCGCCCCGGCGTCGGCATCGTCCTGGGCAACGTGCAGCAGCTGCCCTTCCGGGACAGGTCCTTCGACTTCGTCATCTCCAGCCTCGTCTTCTGCAGCGTGGACGAGCCGGCGCTCGGGCTCTCGGAGATCCACCGCGTGCTGCGGCTCGGCGGAGAGCTGCGCATGCTCGAGCACGTGCGCGCGCCTTCTCCCAGGCTGGCCCGCCTCCAGGACCGCGTCACCCCTCTCTGGAGCCGGATGACGGGCGGGTGCCGGCTCAACCGCGACACCTTCTCGCTCGTCCAGGCCGCGGGCTTCGATGTCACCCGCCGCGCCCAGCTCCTCGACGGCCTGGCCGAGGAGCTCACCGCTGTCCGTGTGAAGAAGTGACCGTGTGACGAGGCTCCCCATCCTTATGAAGAACCTCACCGCCCTCCTGCTGTCCCTGTCGCTCCTGTCCGCCTGCAGCCACACGCCCGGCTCCGAGGGAGCCTCGGCGAGCTCCGATGAGGCGAGCGCCGCGCCCCGCGAAGGCTCCGTGCAGCTGAGCACCGGCGTCGAGCTGCGCTACCTGGAGCAGGGCTCTCCGGAAGGGGTGACGCTCGTCCTCCTCCACGGCTACACGGACTCGCATCACTCCTTCGATCTCACCCTGCCGCTGCTTCCTCGCCGCTTCCATGTCTATGCGCTGGATCAGCGCGGCCATGGAGACTCCCAGCGCCCCGAGTGCTGCTACACCCAGCAGGACTTCGCCAGGGACGTGGTGGCCTTCCTGCAGGCGAAGGGCCTGCGGCATGCCACGCTCGTGGGCCACTCCATGGGCAGCTTCATCGCGCAGCAGGTGGCCCTGGACTCTCCCGGCCACGTCCGGGCGCTGGTGCTCGTCGGCTCGGCGCCCACCGGGAACAACGAGGTGGTGCGTGGGCTGCGCGACTCCGTCAACGCGCTGCAGGATCCGATCGCTCCCGCCTTCGTCCGCGAGTTCCAGGCGAGCACCGTCGCCAGGCCCGTGCCGGACTCCTACCTGAACACGCTCGTGTCCGAGAGCCTCAAGGTCCCCGCCAAGGTCTGGAAGAGCGCGCTGGAGGGGCTCATCGACGAGGACCACTCCACGCGGCTGAACGCCATCGGCGTGCCCACGCTCGTCATCGGCGGAGAGCGGGACTCCATCTTCTCCGTCGGCGAGCAGCGGGCGCTCGCGGAGGCCATCCCGGGCGCCACGCTCAAGCTGTACCCGGAGGTGGGCCACGCCCCTCACGCCGAGGTCCCCCAGACGTTCGTGGAGGACCTCTCCAGCTTCCTCAAGGGCATGCGCTGAGGCCCAGTCCTCGGGCCCGCCTGGCCTACCAGTACGCGACGGACTTCAGGTCGAAGACGTCCGGGTAGCCGCTGCGCATCAGCAGGCCGGCGGCCATCGCGCTGCGGCCTCCGCTGGCGCAGTACACCACCACCTTCGTCCCCGGCGGGCCCACCTCGGCCAGCCGCTGCGGCAGCTCCTGCACGGGGATGTTGCGCGCGGCCTCGGGGTGGCCCTGACGGAACTCGTCCGGCGTACGCACGTCCAGCAGCACGGCACCCTCGGAAACGAGCCGCCGCGCCTTCTCTGAGAGCTCTTTCGGTGTCATGGGGCCGGGACTGTAGACCAGAACCCGGCCGCCGACGCTCAACCGATGGAGGGGATGATGGGTAGCTGCCCCCGAGGCAGCTCCAGCGTGAAGGTGGAGCCGTTGCCCGGGCTGCTGGTGACGCGCACCGTGCCGCCGAACGCCTCGACGATCTGCCGGGTGATGTAGAGCCCCAGCCCCAGGCCGCCGTAGTGCCGGTCGCTCACCGCGCGCTCGAAGCGCTCGAAGATGCGCCCCAGGTCCTCCTCCGCGATGCCGATGCCCTGGTCCTCCACCGTCAGCCGCGCTCGCTCCCCGTCCTCCTCCACCCGCACCACCACCGGCCGCCCCGCGCCGTACTTCAGCGCGTTGGACAGCAGGTTCGTCACCACCTGCTCCACCCGCAGCCTGTCCCACCGGCCGAACACCGGCTCCGGCGCGTGCAGCTCCAGCGCGCAGCCCAGCTTCTCCGCCGAGGGCGCGAACCGAGAGAGCAGCTCGGCCGCCACCGAGGACAGGTCCACCTCCTCCAGCTCCAGCCGCAGCCGCCCCGCGCTGATGCGCGACACGTCCAGCAGGTTGTCCACCAGGTCCGTCAGCTTGCGCACCTGGCGCAGCGCCACGTCCAGCGAGTCCGACACGCGCTCGGCCGACAGCGGCGTGCCGCCCACCATCGCCTCGCTGGCCTGGCGCTGCATCGCCTGCAGCTTCAGCCGCAGCGGCGTCAGCGGCGTCTTCAGCTCGTGGCTGGCGATGCCGAGGAACTCGTCCCTCAGCCGCACCGCCTCCTCCGCCTCGTGGTAGAGCCGGGCGTTGTCCACCGCCGCCACCACCCGCCGGGACAGCTCCTCCACCATCTCCAGGTCCTCGGGCCCGTAGCGCCGGCCCGCATCACACGAGGCGAAGGTGAACAGCCCCACCGCCTGCCCGCGCGAGCGCATGGGGATGAGCATCACCGAGAGCGCCTTCAGCTTCTCCAGCTGCGCGAGCTGCTCCGGGCTGCGCGTCATCTGCTCCAGGTGCTCCGGCAGGAAGTCCGGGTAGAGCCGGGACTCGCCCCGCGCCAGCGCCTGGAAGAGCGCGCTGCCCGCCTCCAATGACGCGGAGTAGCGCGGAGCATCGCGCAGCAGCGCCTCACGCTCCGGGTCCCGGTGCGCCGCCGCCACCCGCCGGAACGTCCCGTCCTCCTCCAGCAGGTCGACGAGGCACCACGTGGCCACCGAGCTGGCCGCCAGGTGCGCCACACCCGCCAGGATGGCGTCGGGCTCGGCGCGCACCTCGGCCAGCTCGCGGCTGGCGTCCGAGAGGAAGCGCAGCGCCTCCTCCGCCCGGCGCCGCGGCGTCAGGTCCTGCACCAGCACCAGCGTGCGCTCCGGCCCCTCGAGCCCCAGCGCCGCCAGCATCACCGGCACGCGGATGCCATCGGTGCGCACGTACTCCGTCTCCAGCGGGCCCGCCGTGCCCAGCCGGCGCAGCGCGTCCACCGCCTGCGCTCCTGCGGACGGCGTCTCCGGCGCCGCGAGCGCGTCCCAGCGCACCTGCCCCGCCTCCACCGCCTCGCGCGTCAGCCCCGTCAGGCGCAGGAAGGTGTCATTGGCGTCCAGCAGCCGCCCGGTGGGGTCGGTGATCAGCAGCGCCGGGAGCGGCACGCGCAGCAGGCGCCGCAGCAGGCTCCCATCCACGGCGCGGCTCCGCCTGGCGCGTGGCACCGGCGTTCCAGCCTCTACTGCAGTCTCGGGCGCTTCGGCCTCTACCGACGCGGCCAAAGGAGCGCGATCCAATGCCATTCAGACGATCCCCCCAGGGGGCGCTCCATCTTGCTCGACGAACCGGAGGTTGCGGAAGACACCCCCCCACCCTCATCCGGATGCAGGCCTGGCACCTACCCATGCCGACATGGCACAGCGAGCGCAGCGGCTGGCCTCTCTCCCGGCAGCCTGACGGGTGCCCCGTGACCCAACTTGTCGTACATCGGATTTTCGGGGACGTTCGGATCCCGTCTACCCGCTGCCGATCAACCAGCGGCATCAGCCCCCGCAACCGTGAGATACTGGGGGTCTGACCTCCGAGGCTTCTAGAGCCATGTCTCCGGCCCCCCCTGCGTCCAGCCCCAGCGAGCGCCTCTACCGGCAGATCATCGATAGCCTCAAGGAAGTGGTCTTCCAGACGGACCTACAAGGCCGCTGGACCTTCCTCAACCCGGCGTGGGCGGAGCTGACCGGCTTCACCCCCGACGAGGCCCTGGGCCGAGAGTCGCTGGAATTCGTCCACGCGGATGATCGGCCGCGCACCCAGGAAATGCTCCAGTCCGTGCTCGCGCGGAAGGTGGAGCACGCCCGCCACGAGGTGGGCTTCCGCAAGCGCGACGGCAGCCCTCTCTGGGTGGAGGTGTTCGCCCGGCCGCTGCTGGGCGAGGACGGCTCGGTGCAGGGCCTGCACGGCACCCTCACCGACGTGAGCGGGCGGCGGCGCACCAGTGACGCGCTGGCCCGGCGCGAGCGCTACCTGAGCGCGCTGGTGGAGATGCAGCAGCGGCTGCTGGCCGCGCAGCAGGAGAGCAGCCTCTACCAGGAGGTGCTGGAGCCCATCGGCCGGGCCTCGGGCGCCAGCCGCGTGTACCTCTTCGAGGTGCGCCGGGGCGAGGGCGGCCAGCAGCTCATGAGCCAGCGCGCCGAGTGGTGCGCTCCCGGGGTGAAGCCGGTGTCCGGCGGCTCGCAGCAGAACGTGCCGGTGGAGAAGGACTTCAAGCGCTGGGGCGAGCTGCTGTCGCGCGGCGAGGTGGTGTCCGGGCGGGTGAAGGACTTCCCTCCCAGCGAGCGCGCCGTCCTCGAGCCGCAGGGCGTGCAGTCCCTGCTGGTGCTGCCGCTGCGCATCAACGACGCGTGGGCCGGCTTCATCGGCTTCGACAACTGCGCCGAGGAGCGCGAGTGGGACCGGCTGGAGGTGGATCTGCTGTCGGCCGCGGCCGGCGCCATCTCGCTGGAGCTGGAGCACCGCCAGTCGGAGAGCGCGCTGCGCGAGCGTGAGACGCGCTACCGGCAGCTGGCGGAGAACGCCTCGGACATCCAGTACCGCTACCAGCTCGAGCAGCCGCGCGCCTTCGTCTACGTGAGCCGCGTGGTGGGCGACAGGCTGGGCTACAGCCCGGAGGAGCACTACGCCAACCCCGAGCTGTGGCGGCAGCTGGTGCACCCCGGGGACCTGCCCACGCTCACCCAGCTGCTGGAGTCGCCGCAGCAGGTGGGCTCCAAGCCGATGGTGCTGCGCTTCACGGCGCGCAATGGGCGCACGCGGTGGCTGGAGCACACGGTGGCCCCGGTGCTGGACAGCGCCGGCCGGCCCATCCTGGTGGAGGGCATCGCCCGCGACATCACCGAGCGGCGCGAGGTGGAGGAGGCACTCAAGCTCTCCGAGGCCAGCTTCCGCATCCTCCTGGAGGGCGTGCCGGACGCGGCGGCCATCCAGCGCGACGGACGCATCGTGTACGCCAACATGGCGCTCGTCTCCGCGCTGGGGTTCGACCGGCCGGATCAGCTCGTCGGGCGCGTGCTGGCGCAGTTCGTCGAGGACGACATCGAGGAGGTGCCGGGCCCGCCGCCGGACCCCAGCGGCATCAAGGGCATGGTCACCGGCGAGCGGCGGCTGGTGCGCCGTGACGGCAAGACGCGCGTGGCGGAGATCGTCTCCCTGCCGCTGCTCTTCGACGGAGCGCCCGCGGTGGTCTCCATCGCCCGTGACGTCACCGAGCAGCGCCAGCTCCAGGCGCGCCTGACGCTGGCGGACCGGCTGGCCTCGGTGGGCACGCTGGCGGCGGGCATCGCCCACGAGATCAACAATCCGCTGGCCTTCGTCATCTCCAACCTCAGCTTCCTGTCCGAGGAGATGCGGCGCAGCCAGCTGGCGCTGGAGGCCAGCGGCGCCGGCTCGGGCCACGCCATGGGCGCGCCGCGGCTGCGCAGCAGCGCGGAGATGGACCTGGTGGAGTGGCAGGAGGTGCTCAGCGAGGCCTACGAGGGCGCCGAGCGCGTGCGGCAGATCGTCCGCCAGCTCAAGACGTTCTCTCGCCCGGACGAGGAGCGCCTGTCGCCGGTGGACGTGCACCAGGTGCTGGACTCGGTGGTGATGATGGCGGCCAACGAGATCCGCCACCGCGCGCAGCTGCACAAGGACTTCGGCCCCGTGCCCAACGTGATGGCCAACGAGAGCCGGCTGTCCCAGGTGTTCCTCAACCTGGTGGTGAACGCGGCGCAGGCCATCCCCGAGGGCCAGGCGCACCAGAACGCCATCCGGCTCATCACCCGGCGGCTGGACCCGGGCCGCGTCCTCATCGAGGTGCAGGACACGGGCTCGGGTATTCCGCGCGAGGCGCTCAGCCGCATCTTCGATCCGTTCTTCACCACCAAGCCGGTGGGCGTGGGCACGGGCCTGGGCCTGTCCATCTGCCACAGCACCATCACCAGCATGGGCGGAGAAATCTCCGTCGAGAGCGAGCTGGGCAAGGGCACCACCTTCAAGGTGGTGCTGCCGTCGCTGGAGCCGCGCACCCGCTCGCGGCCCACCAGCCAGCCGACGCCGGTGCACCTCACGCAGCGCCGCGGGCGCGTGCTGGTGGTGGACGACGAGCCCGGCGTGGGCAAGGTGCTGCGGCGCATCCTCAAGGACCACGAGGTGGAGGTGGCCGCCGGTGGCCGTCAGGCCCTGGAGCGGCTGCAGCGCGAGCCGGACCACTTCGACGCGGTGCTGTGCGACGTGATGATGCCGGACCTGGGAGGCAAGGACCTCTACGAGGCGGTGCGGCGCACGCACTCCGGGCTGGAGCGGCGCTTCATCTTCGTGTCGGGCGGTGCCTTCACCGCCAACGCTCGCGAGTTCCTCGAGGCCATCCCCAACCCGAAGCTGGAGAAGCCGTTCAACGAGCCTGCCCTGCGGCAGATCGTCCAGGAGCTGGTGAGCCGAGGCCCCTCCTCCACCGGCGGCAGGTGAGGCGCTGAGGGCGGGGGCCCTCCTCCCGATGACCGATGCGGCAAGGTGGGAGGAACCCGTGCCCTCCTCCCGCTGTCCGATGCGGCGGGGAGGGAAACTCCCTAACCTGCGCCCCATCTCCGCCATCCGAGGTGTGTCCTCATGAACCGCACCACCCTGCTGCTCACCGCCGCTGGACTGCTCGCGCTCGTCGCGCTGGCGCTGGGGCTGCCCAAGCCCCCTCCCACCACCGACACGACGCACACGATGGCGCAGCCGGGCGAGCAGGAGCCCACGCTGACGCTGCCGCTGGTCACCTCGGGCGATGGAGCGCTTACGCTGGAGGGCAAGCTCTCCGGAGGCTACGTGCAGTCCGGGCCCAGCGAGGCCTTCGCGGTGCTGGAGGTGAAGGCGCACGCTCCGAAGGAGCAGCACCGGGTGCCGGTGAACATGGCGCTGGTGATTGATCGCTCCGGCTCCATGCGCGGGCAGAAGCTGGATGACGCCAAGCGCGCCGCGCGTGAGTTCGTCCAGCGGCTGACGGAGGTGGATCGGCTGGCGCTGGTGCACTACGGCACGAGCGTCACCAGCTTCCCGAGCACGCTGGTGACGCAGGAGGCCCGGGAGCGGATGCTGGCCTTCGTGGACGCCATCGAGGATGACGGCTCCACCAACATCAGCGGCGGCCTGGAGGCGGCGGTCCAGGAGCTGCGCCCGTACGTGAGCCAGTTCCGAGTGAGCCGCGCCATCCTCATGAGCGACGGGCAGCCCACCGCCGGCCTGGTGCGCGAGGAGGAGCTGACGGCGCTGGCGCGCCAGCTGCGCGCCGAGGGCGTGGCCGTGAGCGCCCTGGGCGTGGGTGGGGACTTCAACGAGAACCTGATGCAGGGCATCGCGGACCAGGGCGGTGGCTTCTCGGGCTTCCTCAACTCCCACCAGCTGGCCGAGGTGTTCAGCCGGGAGCTGGAGCAGGCCACCAGCACGGTGGCTCGCGCGGTGGAGCTGCGCCTGGAGCTGCCCTCGCAGGTGGTGAGCGCGGAGGTGATGGGCACCCAGGCCATCCGCGAGGGCCGCACGGTGCGCGTGCCGCTGTACGACATGGCGGGTGGCCAGTCCGCGCGCATGGTGGTGAAGCTGATGCTCGACACCCCGGCGTCCGAGCAGCCGCTCGAGCTGCTGTCCGCCCGGCTGACCTATATGGATGTGGAGAAGGACCGGCCGGCCGAGGCGCGGGTGGCGCTGAGCGCGCGCTCCACCGGGGATGCCCTGGTGGTGCGCAACAACCTGGACAAGGACGTGCGGGTGCACGCGGTGCGGGCGCTGGGCACGCAGCACCTGCGCGCGGCGGCCGAGGAGATGAAGAAGGGCAACAAGCAGTCGGCGCTGGGGCTGCTGGACAACGCTCGCACGATGTTTGGCAGTTCGGCCTCGGCGCTCTCGGGGGAGCTTGCGGATGTGGACCAGACCCGTGCAGCCTATGAGCGTGCCCAGGACGAGGAGAGCCAGCGCAACGAGGCGCGGCAGCTCCAGAAGAAGGCGATGAAGAGCTTCGGGTACAACAACTCGTACTGACGTAGGACGTGAACGCCATGGCCTTCTCCCTGCAACTGCTCCACCGAGAGGACTTCGAGGGGCGCACGCTGCGTGCGCTGGCGGGAGGAGGGGCCGTGGGCGTGCTGGCGGCCCTGGCCCGGCGCTTCCACATCGACGTGGACCCCGGCTTCGCGGTGGTGGCGGCGGCGCTGGCCGGGGCCATGCCGGTGGCGGGGTACACGGTGGCGCTGCGGCTGGCGCTGGCGGTGCTGCCCGCGCTGCCCTACTTCTACGAGGCCGTGACGCCGGTGCCCCAGGCGTTCTCGGCCGCCATCGCGGCGGCGCTGGTGGCGTGGGTGGGCCAGGGTGGCGAGCGGTTCGGCAAGCCCTCGGAGATCGCCGCCGGAGCGGTGGCGGCTGGAGGGCTGGTGCCGCTGGGCATGTACGTGCAGCAGGTGCTGGATGCCCGGTTCTTCCCCCAGGGCGGGCTGCTGGGGGCGCTGGTGGGCTTCACCGCCGTGGCGCTCTTCTGGAGCGTGGGCACGCTGGCCTCTCACGTGGCGCTGCACATGGATCCGGTGGAGTCTCGCGGCGGGACGCTGGCGGACACGCTGACTGGGGAGGCGAAGGACCTGGTGGGGCGCACGCTGACGCTGTACCGGCAGTGCCGCGCGGTGGCGATGAAGATGGCGGCGGGCCCCGGGCGCTCGGAGCTGGTGGAGGTGCTGCGGAAGATGGCTCGCGAGGCCTTCAACCTGGCTGAGTCCCACGGGGGCCTGGAGGCGCAGCTGCAGTCCGTGGCGCAGGGGGATGTGGACGCGCAGGTGAAGGATCTGCGGGCGCGCGCGGCGGCCACCGAGGATGCGGTGGCGCGGCGGCAGCTGGAGCTGGCGGCCTCGTCGCTGGGCGAGGAGCTGAACCGGCTGGACACGCTGTCGCGCAAGCGGGAGCGGCTGCTGGCTCAACTTCATGCGCAGGTGGCGCTCCTGGAGCGCGCGCGCGTGTCGCTGGTGGGCGCGGCGGGCACGGAGGCCAGCGCGAAGGGTGCGCAGGCGGCCCAGCTGGCCAAGAGGCTTGCGGCACTGGGGGAGGAGACTCCTCCCTCGCCCGAGACGGAGCAGGCGGCTCCGCAGGCGGCCTCGCGCGTCTCGAGCTGAGCCGCGCCTGGTGGGCTAGACTTCCTCGAACTTCGTGCCGGTGGCGCCCATGCGGTCCAGGGCGTCCTTGATGGTCTCCGAGACGATGAGGGTAACTTCCCACCCTTGCGGCCGGAAAACCTGAGCGTTGCCCACGCTCGCCTTGTCGATACGCAGGCCTCGGATATCCCGGTACTGGCCCACCTTCTCGGGCAACCCATCCTCCTGCGTCCAGAGACGGATGCGAGAGGCCTTCTCATCGATGCAGCGAATCAGACGCGTCACCACGAGGACGAGGTACTGATCCGGGTAGCCATCGATCTCCGCGGGGAGGAGCTGCACGTCGTTGGCAGCCCGCTCCGCCAGCATGGACGCCACCCGGACGTGGACGACCGGAATCATGATTCCCGCCTCCGAGAAGTCCAGGGGTCTACCCGCGCTCTCGATGGGGATCCTCAAGCGCCCCGTGATGTCCACCCGTGTGCCTCGCTTGAAGTCCCAGTCGTGCACCTCGTGGCCGTGACTGTCGATGGGCGTATTCAAGTGCCAGCGACGAGGGACGTAGACATCGTCGTAGAGCTTGAAGAACCGCTCGGGCATACGGGCCCCTCTATCGTGGTTTGCCCTGGGTGACGAGGTGGTTCAGCTCCGTGCCTGGCGTGGCTATCTCCGTGGCGAGATCAGCGAGCTCTCTCGTCAGCACCGCCTTGCACTCCGCTGCAGTCCTGCAGTCTCCCATCGCCTTGCTCAAGCGTTCGTAGATGGCTCGATGGTACTGCTCGGGGTGCGGTCCCTTGTGCCCCTCGATGGGAACGATGTTCTCGGGATCCTTCAACCGCATTCCTGCCTTGGCGTAGAGCTTCCTGAGCCGCGGTGTCCATGGTCCCCCTCGCAGCGCGGACTTCTCGTTCGCGATGGTGCCGATGTGATGCTTCTCGATGCGATGTCCGCGCCCGTCCCGCGCCGCCATCGCCACCGCGCCCCGAGGCACCACCACGAGGAAGCCCTCAGCCGTGACAGCGGCTTCCTCCACCGCGCCCACCTCGGACAGCATGAGGCCTTCCTGGGTTGCGGCCCGCATCGACACCTGGGCCGAACCGGGCAATGTCGCCACTTCCGCCGCGAAACCCTGCGCCGAGTGCGTGAGCACCGCCATCGCGATCATCGCGAATGCCCTGGCCGCTTCACGGGAGAACAGCTTGCCAAACCTCTCGCCCGCCTCACGGAGCTGCTCGAAGGTGGTGGCGACCTTCACCTCCTCCATCAACTGGAACCAGCCCGTGATGAGGTTGTAGAGCGTGGAGGCGCCTATCCAAAGAACCAGCGCGACGGTCGCCCAAGCAGCCAGGAGCTTCGTCACCGGCTCGGGCAGCGCGAGCAAGAACAGCAGCGTGCCCACCGTCCACAGCGCGGCTTGCACCACGGCCTGCATGCTCACCATCTCCCCCAGCGCCGTCTCGAACTCGCTCAGCACGGGGCTTCTGCTCAGGGCCAGCGCCCACATGTAGCGGCCTTGCTGATCCAGGTACTTCCCGGCAACCAGTGCGCCCCCCAGACAGTCACCCGCGACGCCGTGTGCACTCCGGCACCAGAGCTTGTAGCGGCTCGCCAGCGCCTCCTCCGCCTCGGACAGTCCTCCTGCCAGGGGAGTGCCCGACTCCAGCGAGACGAGCCTCCGCTCCCGAAGCAGGTACAGGTAGTCGCCATAGAGCGCGTCGAGCTGGAACAATCGCTCCACCGTCTCGCGAGGTGAGCCAGAGAGGCGCACCTTCCGCGCCGCTCTCCGGATGGCTTCGGTGGCGTCCTCCTGTGTCACCTTCACGGGTTCCGCCGAAGCAGCCCGGGGGATGAAGAGGATGGTTTCCCCAGCCGCGCCAGTGTCCATCCTGACCACTTGCGGCGTACCACTGCACCCGACCATCAACGCCATCAACAGCGCGGCCGTTCTTGGAAGCATCGTGTTGCTTCCTCAGTCCACCGAAGCCTGGTCCACGAAGAAGACCACCCGGCCCCCCGTGGCGGGGTTGGTGATGCCGTTGACGCCCTCGGTGACTGTCCAGAGGTTGGTGCCGGAGGCCGTGGCATGCATGCCCTCGGGCATCAGCGCCCACTTTGCGTCCGTGGCTCGGTACGCCGTGCGCGAGCTGGTGGTGGACACCTTGTAGAGCGCCCCGCTGGAGCGCGTCGAGCTCAGCCAGTAGGAGGTGGTCGACGTCGTCGTCATGATCGGCGCCACGCCCTGCACGTTCGGCTCGTTCATGACGTAGGCCTTCTCCGGCTTCACCACGCCTCCTACCGCCTTGAGGCGGCTCGTCGTGGAATCCAGGGGCCAGCGGTAGAGCCGTCCTCCCAGCCCCGGCGTGGTGCCGTCGTAGGGACAGGGCGTGCTCCCGTTGTTGCAGTACTCGCCCGAGAGGATGACGTCCACAGAGCCCCTCGTGTCCTTGCCCAGGAAGGAGAACGTGGGCCGGCACGGACTGGTGATGCTCAAGGGCACCACGTAGGCGCTCACCTGCGGCAGCACGTACTTGTAGCCGTACGCGCACCACACCGTTCCGGACGCCGTCGCCGTCTTCCCGATCGTCGCCTCGCACGCAGCGCTCGTGTCCACCTCGCGGATCTGCGTGAGGTCGAACACGCGGATGCCGTCACCCGTGTCCGCCATGAAGAGGTAGTCGCCGAACCACGTCAGCCCGCCGCCGTGCTCGGGGACCGTGGTGAAGTTGCCCGACGCCGTGGGGCGCACCAGGAGCAGGTGGCGGTAGTTGACCGCCGTGCCGGACATGTCCGTGACGTCCGCCACCGAGACGCGCACACCCTTGTCCGGACTGAGCCCGTAGTGCCACGAGACCATGACGACGTTCTTGCCGCCGGAGACCCCCGCCGTCATTCCCTGGGGAATCCACTCCGTGGTGGCCATGTCGCCGTCATTCCAGCGAAACCCGCCCTTGTAGCCGGTGGCCGGGGGGTGGTTGAGGCTCGTGAGCACCGGTCCCGCTCGGTTCAGGTCGAGCAGCACGTCCGAGAGGCTCCGCGCGTTGGGCACTGCCGTCAGATAGGAGGCGTAGGTGCTCCAGGTGTTCTGGTCCACGAGCTGGAGACAGCTCGCGTCATGGACGCTCAGCGGCGCGCCCTCCGTCAGCGCCTGGGCTTCTCGGGAGACGTGCTCTTCCTCATGCTCGCTGGCCCCATCCGTTGGCCCACAGCTCGCCAGACAGACAAGGCCCGCCACGGCGAATCGCCGCAGCTCACTCTGGAAGACTCCAGACATGTTCTTCTCCCCTCGGGACGCACTCGGCGTCAGCGGCTCGTCGGACCGGCCGCTCGGAACATGCCAAGAATTCTCCGTATCGAGGAGTTCATTGTCACGTGGGTGGACTCACGGCCCGACCCGAGCCAGCTCCTCGCGGCACCTCCGGAGGCGCTACCCGCACCGCCCTGGAAGCACAGGTGCGGAACCCCGAGGAACCGCAGCCCTATACGAGGTGGCGCACGGTGTGCCACGGCACCTCGCACTCGCGCCCGGCTCAGGACTTCGCGCGACGACGACGCCCGCCCTTGGCCGCCGCCCCTGCCTTGGGCGCGGGCCGGTTGTGCCACTGCGTCTCGATGCGCGCCTCGATCTCCTCGCGGATGCGACGCCCATCGGCCAGCGCTGTGTCGATCTCCTCGCGGACCCGAGCCGCCTGCTCCTGCGCCGCCGCCCGGTACGCCGCGGTGTCCCGCCGCACCTGGATGCGGCCCGTGCTCCGCTTCGCGCGCCCCGACTCGCGCTTTCCCGCCGTCTGCCCCTTGTCCGTCTTGGAAGTCTCCGCCATCGACGCCTCCAGAGTCTGCTGCTCTCCGGAAGGTGGAGCACCCCTCCCTCCCCGGGAACCCCCGACTCCAGGGCCAGGCGCCTCGTGCCTGGTGGACAGCCAGGCTCACACGCCCGCCCCGCACACCGCTGGACTGCCGGCCCCTTCCCTTCATCTACGAAGACCTTCGTTGACATCTACGAATGGCTTCGTATATTCATCTCCGTAACGCTGGACGTCGAGGGAGCCATGAGCGAGTCGAAGCTGCCGAGACCCACTGACGCCGAGCTGGCCATCCTCCGCGTCCTGTGGGGGCGAGGCCCCAGCACGGTGCGTGAGGTGCACGAGGCCCTCCAGGATGGAAGCGGCTACACCACCGTCCTCAAGCTGATGCAGATCATGACCGAGAAGGGGCTCGTGGTGCGCGACGAGTCCCAGCGAGCGCACGTGTACAGCTCGCGGGTGACGCAGCAGAAGACGCAGCACCAGCTCGTGGTGGACCTGGTGGACCGCGCCTTCGGTGGCTCGCCAGCCCAGCTCGCCATGCAGGCGCTGTCCGCGAAGAAGACTTCTCCCGAGGAGCTCGCCGAGCTGCGCCGGCTCCTCGATTCCCTGGAGCAGGAGGTGGAGCCGTGAACGGTCTCGTCCTGGAGTCCCTGGGTTGGGCGCTGCTGCACCTGCTGTGGCAGGGAGCGCTCGTGGCGGTGGTGCTGGCACTCGCCCTGCGCGTGCTCGGTCGTCGCGCCGCCAACGCGCGCTATGCCCTGGCCTGTGGCGCGCTGGTGATGATGCTCGCGCTCCCCCTGGCCACCGGCTGGCGTCACTATCAGATGGCGTCACCCGAACGCGCGGAGCGCTCCGCCCCGGCTCCCTCGATGCTCGCGCCAGCTCCGGCCACCCTCGGAGGACCGAACCTCGTGGCGCCCCGAGGCTTCCCCGTGGCCGCCGCTCCCGTGGTGCCCTCCGTGAAGGAGTCCGCGCCCACCTCCGAGCCGCTGCTGGCACGTGCTCGCGCGCTCGTGGGGCAGCACCTGCCCTGGCTCGTGCTCGCCTGGGGCCTGGGTGTGGCCACGGGCTCTCTGCGCCTGCTGACGGGTTGGTTGCGTCTGCGCCGGCAGGTGCTCGCGGCGACTCCCGCCCCCGTGGAGTGGCAGGAGCGCCTCGACGGGCTCGCCCGCCGCCTCGGGCTGAAGCGCGCGGTGCGCCTGCTCCAGTCCGCCGCGCTGGAGGTGCCCTCGGCCGTGGGCTGGCTGCGCCCCGTGGTGCTGCTGCCCGCCTCCGCGCTCACCGGCCTGTCCGCCCGGCAGCTCGAGATGATCCTCGCCCACGAGCTGGCCCACATCCGCCGCTACGACTTCGCCATGAACCTGGCGCAGACGCTGGTGGAGACGCTGTTCTTCTACCACCCGGCCGTCTGGTGGGTGTCCCGCGTCATCCGCGTGGAGCGCGAGAACTGCTGCGACGACATCGCCGCCGGTACCAGCGGCAGCTCCATCTCCTACGCCCGGGCGCTCACCGCGCTCGAGGAGCTGCGCGTGCTGCCCACGCTCGCGTCCACCCCCGCCCTGTCCGCGCTGGGCGGCTCGCTGCCGGAGCGTGTGCGCCGCCTGGTGGCCTCCCCGGCCTCGCGCTGCTCCTCGCGCTGGGTGGCGGGCGCCTCCGTGCTCACGCTGATGAGCAGCCTCGCGGTGGCCGCTCCCGTCACCGCCCTCATGCTCCCGGCCGAGAACTCCCGCGTCGTGCTCGCCGCGAGCCCGGCCTCCTCCATCACCGACGAGCAGGCCGAGCTCCCCATCGTTGCCCCGGTGCCCGCGCCCACCCCGCCGTCCGCGCCTGTGCCCGCTCCTGTTCCCGCTCCCGCGCTCGCGCCGCTCCCGGTCCCCGGCCCCAGGCTGGCCGCGGCCCCCAGGCCCGGCCCGAACCCGAACCCAACCCCGAATCCCCAGCCGCTCCGGGACAGGGACCATGACGATGACGACGAGGTGGATGAGCGCACGATCGTGGGCCAGGGCCCGCTCTCAGTGAACCAGCTCGTCGCGCTGAAGATCGCCGGCGTCTCCCCGGAGCTGGTCGAGTCGGTGAAGGGCCTGGGCTACGAGCCCACCGTGGGCAACCTGGTGCAGTTCGGCCACGCGGGCATCACCCCCGAGTACGTGAAGGAGATGAACGCCCGCTTCGGCCAGAAGCTGTCCGCCGACGACCTGACGTCGATGAAGCACCTGGGCATCACCATCGCCTGGCTGGATGCAATGAAGGCCCAGGGCTTCACGAAGGCCACTCCGGACGATCTGGTCTCCGCCAAGGCGGTGGGCGTGGACGAGAAGTACCTGAGCGAGCTCAAGGCCGCCGGCTACTCGGGCCTGAGCCTGGAGGACGTCACCGAGATGCGCGCCGTGGGCGTGAAGCCGGAGACCATCGCCGAGCTGTCCAAGGCTGGCTTCACGAAGCTGGACGCGGACACGCTGGTGGAGCTGCGCGCCGTGGGCGTGGACGCGGACTTCATCCGGCAGATGCGCGAGGCTGGCCTGGAGACGCTCGACGTGGAGCAGCTGATCCGCCTGCGCACCAGCGGCATCGACGCGGACTTCATCCGCCGCATGAAGCAGCCGAAGAAGTAGTCCCTCCTCGCCCTTCCCACCCACAGCGAGCCCACGGCCGCGCTCCTCTCGAGCGCGCGCCCAAGGGCCGCGCCTTGCCCGAAGGAGCCCGAAGCCATGAATCCGAAGCCGCCTCTCTCCCTGCTCGTCGCGCTGCTCCTGGTGGCCGCGCCCGTGCTCGCCGCTCCCACGCACACCGGCACGTGGTCGGCCAGCGTGAAGGACTCCCAGCTCCAGCTCTCCTTGCGGGCCAAGGACAAGCCCGGCAGCCAGATGGGCTTCCCGGTGCCGCTCACCGCCTTCCAGGGGCTGTCCACCGCCAACGGCGGCACCGCCCCCTTCCAGCTCATCCGAGAGGCGGGCACCTTCCAGTTCGAGGGCAGCTTCTCCGACGGCGAGGGCGCGGGCCACTACCGCTTCGAGCCCAACGAGGCCTACGCCCGCTCCATGGCCTCCCTGGGCTACCCGAAGCTCACCCCGGACGAGCACTACCAGCTGGCCCTCTTCGACGTCACCCCCTCGCGGGTGAAGGAGCTGGCGGCGCTCGGCTACAAGGACATCCCCCTCTCACAGCTGGTCGAGGTGGGCATCTTCCAGGTGACGCCCGAGTACATCCGCACGCTCGCTTCGCTCGGCTACTCGAAGCTGTCGCTCGAGCAGCTCATCCAGAGCCGCATCCACGGCGTGACGCCGGAGCGCATCCGCGCGCTGGCCGCCGAGGGCTACAAGAACCTGGACATGGACTCGCTCATGGCCATGAGCATCCACGGCGTGTCGCCGGAGTTCATCCGCGAGATGCGCGGCATGGGTTACCCGAATGTGACACCGGAGGACCTCGTCAAGCTGCGCATCCACGGCATCGACCCGGAGTTCATGCGCTCCATGTCCGGCGGCAAGGCGGGAGGTGACACGCGCAAGAAACCGTGAAATGGATTCCGCGCTCGCGTGTTCAGCGGGCCGCACCGGGAGAACCCCGCGCTGCGTCGCAGGGGAGCACGTCGTGAGAACAGGGGGGGCTGAGATGCTGCGTCGGGGGCTGGGGCTGGGGCTGCTGCTGTGCGCCATGACGGCGGAGGCAGCCGTGGAAGGCCCCGGCCGCAACCAGTTCATCCAGGCAGCGCCCGCCCACGGAAAAGTCCACATCGACGGCAAGCTGAACGAGGAGGCCTGGTTCCAGGCTCCCGTCTTCGACGCCTTCGTGCAGCGCTTCCCCACCGCCGGAGCCATCCCCAGCGAGCGCACCGAGCTGCGCGTCCTCTACGACTCGGACTTCGTCTACTTCGGCATCGTCTCTCGGGACTCGAAGCCGGAGCTCATCGACCGGCGCCTGGGCCGCCGGGACACCTCGCTCACCACGGACATGGTGCAGCTCATCATCGACTCCACGCACGACCACCGCACCGCGTACTCCTTCTCCCTGAGCGCGGGCGGCGTGCACGGCGATGGGCTCTTCTACGACGACCGCAACTACACCGTGGACTGGGACGGGGTGTGGGACGGCGCCACGAGCAGCCTGCCGGACGGGTGGGTGGCGGAGTTCGCCATCCCCCTGTCCGTGCTGCGCTTCCCCGCGTCGGAGGTGCAGACGTGGGGCTTCTCCGTGCGCCGGCAGATCGCCCGGCTCAACGAGGAGATTGAATCCGTGGACAACCCGCGCACCAGCAACGCGAACGTGTCACGGCTGGGCCACCTCACGGGCCTGAAGGGGCTCAAGCCCCAGCGCGCGGTGGAGCTGGTGCCATACCTGGCCACGCGCGGCATCCTCCGGCCGCAGTTCTCGGACGAGTCCGTGCCCCGCCCGCGCCTCGTCGATCCGACGTTGGATGTGGGGCTGGACATGAGGGCGGCGCTCACCAGCGAGCTGGCGCTCACCGCCACCTTCAACCCGGACTTCGGCCAGGTGGAGGCGGACCAGCTCATCCTCAACCTGTCCACCTTCGAGGCCTTCTTCCCGGAGAAGCGCCCCTTCTTCACCCAGGGCCTGGAGCTGTTCCAGGCGGTGGGCAGCTCGACGGGACAGGTGCCGCAGTCGCTCTTCTACTCGCGGCGCATCGGCCTGGAGACGCCCATCCTCGGCGCGGCGAAGCTGACGGGCACGGTGGCCAAGGGCGTGGAGGTGGGGCTGCTGGATGCGCTCGTCACCGGGCCGTGGCTGGAGCAGGACGAGGAGCACCCGGACCGGCACTGGCGGATGTACTCCTCCCGGCCGCTGCACGTGGGCCCCAACAGCTCGCTGCCCACCAACCCGCAGCCTCCCACCAACTTCCTGGCCGCGGTGGCGCGAGGCTCGGTGGGGGAGAACTCGCGCATCGGCGCCACCTTCACCTCGGCCACGCCCCTGGCGCGCAGGTGCACGCCAGAGGAGGCCGCGCTGGACGAGGACGATCAGCCCGCGGAGTGTCTGGCCCGCGGAGGCCTGGCGGCGGCGGCGGACTTCGACCTGGCCACCTCCAACGGCGAGTACGGCGTGCTGGGGCAGGTGGACGGCAGCCGCACCGTGGGAGGGCTCCCGGAGCGCCTCCTCCCGGACGGGACGGTGCTGCGCCCGGGCACCACCGGCTATGGCGGCTACCTGCGCGCGGGGAAGTTCGGCGGCGAGGGCTTCCGCTGGGACGTGGCCTACGACTTCTCCTCTCCCACGCTGGATTTGAACGCCACCGGCTACCAGCGCACGCAGAACGAGCACTCGGCGCAAGGCTGGCTGGGCTACCAGCGCCCCAACGGCATCGGCCCGCTCCGGGGGCTCTCCGTCAACCTCGGGGGCGGCTCGAGCCTGACGTCGGACGGACGAGGCATCAACCGGGGAAGCTGGATGAACTTCAACTCCACCCTGACGCTCCCCAGCTTCGACTCGGTCGGCCTGGAGGCTGGCACGAACGTGGGCGGCTACGACATCCGCGAGCTGGACGACACCGGCGTGCCGCTGCAGCGCGAGGTGTCCACCTTCGCCGCGCTCTTCTGGGAGACGAATGGCAACCGGACGCTCTCCCTCAAAGGCTTCCTCGCCCTGGGCCACCACGACCGGGGCCCGGCACCGGGCGCCTGGGGCTGGGGTGGGAACCTGGCCCTCTCGCTGCGGCCCCACCCCGCGCTGGAGACGCGGCTGGAGGTGACGACGGACCGCACCGAGTTCGCCCCGCGCTTCGTGGATCGGCTGGGGGACTTCCGCTTCCTGCTGGGCAACCTGCAGTCCAACTACCTCTCCTTCACCCTGCGCCAGCAGTGGGTGCTGCGCCCGCACCTCACGCTGCAGGGCTATGCCCAGCTCTTCACCGACTACGGCGTCTACGGCCCCTTCTTCGAGGCCGAGTCCGACGCGGCGCGCAGCCCCATCCGCTTCTCCGCGATGCGGCCCACCGAGGGCGGCCCGGGGGACAACTTCTACGACGTGGCGCTCAACCTCAACGTGGTGCTGCGCTGGGAGTACCGGCTGGGCTCCACCCTCTTCTTCGTCTACACGCGCTCGCAGCAGGGCCTGCCCACCCCGGAGGACGTGACGGCGCCGGCCACGCTGCTGCCTCGGCGCATGTTCTCCGGCCCCGCCACGGACGCCGTACTCCTCAAGTGGAGCTACTACTGGACGGCCTGAGCGGCGGGCCGGCTCAGAAGCCGTTGCAGGCGCTCTGCACCTGGGCTCGCAGCGGGTTGAGGGCGGCCGCGTGGTCCAGCACGCCGCGGCTCAGCGCCGAGTGCACCCGCTGGGCCTCCTCCGGGGGCAGTTCCTGGCTGTTGCGGTACGCGGCGGCCAGCCGCTCATAGGCCTCGGCCAGACGCTCCACCTCCAGCCGGTAGGCCTCCACCGACGGGCGGAGCGAGCCATCCCGCGCCTCCAGGGCGCGCAGCTCCTTCGCCAGCTCGCGCAGCCGCAGCGCCCTCCACTCACACGACCAGGGGTCCAGGACATAGCGCGCCGTCCAGTCCGAGGTGCGCAGCTCCTCCAGGACGCGCGCATGGATGGTGGTGCAGAGCTCCGTCCGCACGCTGCCGCACGCCGCCAGCGAGGCGGCGCTCAGCAGGCCCCACGTGGCGCGGAGCCAGCCAGCGGCCACACATGTGCAGCCCCGGTCGCGAGAACTCCCCAGGTGCATGGTCCGGTCCCCCGTGTGGCCGGATGAGCCGTGGCACTCCCAGACAGCGCCCCCGACGGCGCCATCCAGGTGGGACATTCCATGGATCCGCTTCGCGTACACAGGGACGCGGTGTGAAACGTTGGATACCGGGGGTTCTGCCCGCGAGGCACCTGTGCCAGCGTTGAGGGGTGCTCTCCGGGAGGACCTCCTTGCCACTTGTCCGCCTCGCTGCTGTTGGATTGCTCGTGCTGACGGCCTGCGGCTCCACGCCCAAGGCCCCGCCGCGAGCACGCGCCGCGCATTCCCAGGGGTGGCAGCCCGACTGGCGCGAGACGGAGAGCTACGGCCTGTCTCCCGAGAACCCCATCCAGGTGGGAGGCGGCCCCGAGGGTCAGGAAGCCTTCCTCGAGTCGCTGCGCGGCCCCGAGGGTCAGCCCCTGGCCTGGCGTCGGCTGGGCAGCTGCTGCCAGTTCGAGACGCCCAACGGCGTCCTGGGCATCGGGTTGCTGGACATGTACGAGGTGATTCACGAGGGCCAGGAGCACTCGGTCATCCTCTACCTGGACATGTATGACTCGGGGCCGCTGGCGGCGCCCGCGGGCTTCACGCTCCTCGAGGAGAAGCCGGCGCCCCAGGAGCGCCCCAGCTCGCCCAAGGTCATCGAGCTCTGACCGAGGCGCGGACTCTCATGCGCCGGCTCCACAGGCCGCTCGGCAGGCATCCCTGCTACCCCCCATTACCCCGGGAACCGTGAAGTCTTTCGCGTCCCGCCACGTCAGGGGCTGTAGGAGTTACCAAAGGTGGTTAGGTTCCGCCCCCGACAGGCCAGCCCGGGCCGCGCCGGAGGCTCCGGGACTGGTTGCAGGAGGAGGTAGCAAGCGATGGAGGCTCAAAAGAAGAGGCGCTGGCCCTATGTGCTCGGGGGCATCGTCGTCCTGCTGGTGGCCATCGTGGCCATCGTGCTGTGGCGGCTGGATGCCATCCTGCTGACGCAGGCGAGAGCCCAGGCCGCGACGCTCTCGCAGCAGCTCGGGCGCCCGGTGGAGATTGGCGACATCTCCACCAAGCTGTTCCCGCACGTGGGCGTGGACGTGGACGCCGTCACCGTGGGCCCCGCCGAGGGCGAGGAGCTGCCGCTGACGCAGCTGAAGAACCTGGACGTGCGCGTGGCGGCCATGCCGCTGCTGCGCTCGCGCGGCAAGGACATCCAGGTGCTCAACGCCGAGGTGACGGGGCTCACCGTCAACGTCATCCGCCTGCCGGACGGCACCACCAACGTGCAGCGGCTGATGGACAAGCTGGCGCAGCAGCAGAAGCCGGAGCAGCCGCCCGAGGAGGAGAAGCCGCCCGCGGACCTGTCCGGCGTGCGCGTGGAGCGCGCCGCGCTCACCGACGGCACCATCCGCTTCGTGGACCGCTCGGGGGGCAAGGCGCAGGAGCTGGCCATCTCGGACCTGGACATCGAGGTGAAGGACTTGCGCGTGGGCCAGCCGCTGGAGGTGAAGCTGGCCGCGGCGGTGCTGGCGCAGAAGCAGAACCTGTTCGCCACGCTGGCGGCCGCGCCGCTGCCGCCCACGCTGGTGCCCACGCCGGAGCGCCTCACGCTGAAGGCCGAGACCATCGACCTGGCGCCGCTGGGCCCGTACCTGCCGCCGAGCGTCGGCTTCCAGGCGGGCACGCTGACGGCGGACTGGAAGGCGGAGCTGGGCGGGGTGGTGCCCGGGGGCAAGGGGCCCACGCGGCTGGAGGGCGTCATCAAGGCGCTGGGCCTGCGCTTCGCGGGCGCCGCGGGCGGCAAGGCGCTGGACGTGGTGCTGGACACCGACGTGAAGGCGGACCTGGATGCGGGCGACCTGGCACTGGACCGCTTCAAGCTGGACTTCGGGCCGGCGGGCATCAGCGGCAAGGGCCGGGTGAAGGGGATGATGGGGAGCTCGCCCGCGGTGGAGGGCTTCGAGCTGACCAGCCATGACCTGGACCCTGCCGTGCTGGCCGAGTACTACCCGCCGCTCGAGAAGCAGCTCAACGGGATGATCGCCGGCCCGGTGGGGCTGTCGGTGAAGGGCAGCGGCACCCAGGAGGCGCAGGCGCTGAACCTGGAGGTGGACCTCACGCCAGTGCGCCTGCGCGTGCCCGAGCAGCTCTCCAAGGAGGCGGGCACGCCGATGCGGCTCACCGCGAGCGTCAGCGGAGCGGCGGCCAGCGGCGGGGCCCTGCGCTTCAACGCGAAGGCGGACCTGGACGGCGCGGATCTGCGGCCGGGCCTGCTGCTGAACAAGGGGCCGGGGCAGCGGCTCGGCGTGGCGGCGGCGGGCACCTACCAGCCCACGAAGGACGGGATGAAGGTGGACGTCGGCCAGCTCACGGCGAACGTGCTGGAGGACACGGTGAGCGGCACGGCCTCGTTCGCGCTGGCCGGCAAGGGCAAGAAGCAGACGACCACGTTCGCCCTGGACATGAAGAGCCAGCGGCTGAACGCGGACGCGCTGCTGATGAAGGAGGAGGAGGTGCTCGCGCGCACCAACGGCGTGCCGCCCCCCGTGCCGGATGACCCGACGCGCTTCAACGGGATGCGCGGGGACATGAAGTTCCAGGTGGCCTCGGTGCGCTACAGCGAGATGGACCTGTCCAACCTGGTGGCCCACATCACCATGGTGGATGACCTCATCAAGATCGAGAAGCTCTCCTCGGTGGCCTACGGCGGCACGGTGGTGGCCGACGGCACGCAGGTGAACCTGGGGCCGTTGCCGGAGAAGCGGCCGTTCGTGGCCAAGGTGACGATGCAGCAGGTGGACGTGGCCCAGGTGCTGGAGTCGCGCACGCCCAAGAAGGTGATGACGGGCAGGTTCAACGGGAACATCGACCTGCAGGGCGTGGGCTACACGCCGGACAAGCTGAAGGAGACGCTGCTGGGCGCCATCAACGGCAGCCTGCAGGACAGCACCTTCATGGGCGTGGACGTGCTCTCCAAGGTCTCCGAGCCGCTGGCCAAGGCGCTGCCCTTCGCGGCCAAGGCGCTCAAGAGCGAGGACCTCACCTCGCTGGGCGAGAACCTGCCGTTCGGCGTGGAGATCAAGAACGGCGTGGCGCAGCTGGAGAAGCCCATCACCTGGACGCGCCCCGAGGCGGCCATGCGCTTCGAGGGCGGCATCCGGCTGGACGGCGTGCTCGACTTGAACGGCACGGTGAACCTCACGCCGCAGACCATCAACAAGCTCACGCTGGGCAAGGTGACGCCCGGCGAGGACATCCCCGTGACGCTGAAGGTGACGGGGCCGGCGTGGAGCCCGGACGTGACGGGGCTGGACGTGAAGCCGGCGGTGACGGCCATCGCGAAGCAGGCGGCGGCGGGGCTGGCCGGACAGCTGCTCGGCGACAAGGCCAAACAGGCGCAGCAGCTCATCACCGGCGGCGAGCAGGCCGCGCGCGAGGAGGCCGAGCGCCGGAAGAAGGAGCTGGAGGCGAAGGCCGCCGAGGAGAAGGCGAAGCTGGAGGAGGCGGCCCGGGCCGAGCAGGAGCGGGCGAAGAAGAAGGCCGAGGAAGAGGCCAAGAAGCGCCTGCGCGGCCTCTTCGGCAAGTAGTGAGCCGCCCTGGCCCGAGGCCCCCTGCGCTCGATGCGGCGCGGGGGTCCGGGACCGGGGGGTGGCTCACTGTTCGGAAACGTCGGGGGTTTTGAGCCGTAAAAGTCCCGACGTTTCCGCACAGTGACGAGCAGGACTGCTCCCAGCCGGGGGCCCTACCGCACCGTCAGCGCAGGCGACGCTTCAAGCAGTCCGCCAGGGCGGCGCGGACCTCCTCCGGGAAGCCCGAGTACCCTGGCGTGTCGTTGCTCTCCAGCACGACGAACTGCCCGCCCTCCTGCTCGAGGAAGTCGAGCGCCAGCGTGTCCGCGCGCAGGTGGTTCATCGCCGCGCGCGTCTGCTCGACGAGCACCTCGGGAGGCTCGATGAGGCGATACTTCCGGGTGTCCACGTTCGCCTTCCAGCCGCGGCCCTCGCGCTCCATCGCCCAGAACCGGTCGCCCACCGCCAGGCAGCGCACGTCGCGCCGGTAGTCGATGAAGGGCTCGACGGTGACGTACTCCTCGACGGCGAAGAGCAGGTCCGCCACGTCGCCCCAGGCCTCGCTGTCGCGAACCAGGACCTTGCCGTAGCCTCCATGGTGGTTGCCGGCCTTGACCACCAGCGGGAACGTCCTCCCCAGCCGGCGCGCCATGTCGTCTCCCTGGGCGACATCGAACGGGATGACCCGCAGCCCGGCCGCACGCAGCTCCGCGAGCATCGAGAGCCGCTCGAAGCCACGCAGCAGCACGTCCGCCGGGTTCACGCACGGCACGCCGCTGAGACGGATGACCTCCAGCGCCGTCCGGTAGCGCTCACTCGGACGGATGGCGCCCACCCGCCAGAGCACTCCATCCAGCCGGGTCGCATTCTCCCGATCGATGCACCACAGCTCCCCGTCGCGGAGCACCCACGCGCAGTCCTGGATGCGGCGATAGACGACCTCATCCCCAGGGAAGTAGGAGTGCCAGTACTGCTCGCCGTTGATGACCGCGATGGTGCGTCCCATGACCGGAAGGTAGCAACACACACCACCCGCCGAGGAATGCTGACTCTCCGCCCCCTTCGTCCGACAGGGAGCGAGCGGCTACACCCGGAACTCGGAGACGATCTTCCGCAGCTGGGACACCGTGGCGTTGATCTGCCCCACCGCCTCCTCCGCCGTGGAGGTGGCCTGCACCACGTCGCCCATCATGCCCGACAGCTGCGTCATCACGTCCGTCATCTGCGAGATGCCCGCGTTCTGCTGCGTCACCGAGGCGACGATCTGCCGAGCCGCGTTGCTGCTCTGCTGCATGACGTTGGTGATCTCCTTGAGCTTGTTGGCCGAGGAGAGCACCTGCTCGATGCCCTCCTCCATCTGCTTGCTGTCGCCCTCGGCCGCCGTCACCGCCTGACGGATGGCCGTGTTGATGTCGAGGAGGATCTTCCCGATGCGCTCGGTGCTCTTGAGCGACTCGCCGCTCAAGGAGCGCATCTCGCGCGCCACCACCGCGAAGCCTCGGCCGCCCTCGCCGGCGCGCGAGGCCTCGATGGCGGCGTTGAGCGCCAGCACGTTGCTCTGGTCCGCCAGGTCCTTCACGCTGCCGATGATTTCGCGCGCGTGCACGGCCTGCTCGGACAGCTGGCCGATGCTGCCCACCATCGCGCTCACGCGCTGGCGGATCTGCTCCAACCCCTGCGCGCTCTGCTCGATGGTCTGCTGGCTGGCCGCGGTGAAGCTGTCGGCCTGCTCGGCCACGTTGAGCACCATCTCCGCGCGGCTGGAGGCCATGCTGGACGTCTGGGCGATCTCCGCCATCGTCGTGCCGGCCTCGGACAGGCTGCGCGCCTGCTCGGTGAGGAAGTTGATCTGCTCCTGGCTCACCTTCGTCAGCCGCTCGGAGGCCGTGGTCAGCTCACCCACCAGCCCCTGGAGCGCCACCGGCACCGAGCGCAGCCGGTTCACCAGCGCCTCCAGGCTCGTGGCCAGGCTGCCCACCTCGTCCTTGGCGGTCACGTCGATGGTGAGCGTCAGGTCCCCTTCCACCGCGATGCGCTGGGCCGTCTCCGCCAGGCGCACCAGCGGCTCGGCCACCTCGCGCACCGTCCACCACGTGAAGCCGGCCAGCGACAGGATGCACAGCGCCACCAGCACCGCGATCAGCACCCGGCCCCGAGAGCCCGAGAGGCTCGCCCGGTAGAAGGCGTCCGCCAGCCCTCGCTGGTGCTCCTCCACCATGAGCTGGAGCGCCCGGTGCAGGGACTCGAAGCGCGTGTTCACCCGGACGAGCGCCGCGGAGGCCTGCGCGTCGTCGCGGGCGTGCAGCTCCACCGCCTTCTCCATCTCCTGCGTGTACAGGCTGAAGTCCTGCTGGAGCACCGAGAGGTGCTGCGAGCTGAGCACCGGGTTGCGGTGCGCCGTCTCCAGGCTCGAGGCCAGCTTGCGCGCCAGGGCCCGCATGGGCTCCAGCCGGCGCGTGTCCTTCGCTGTCACCGCGTCCTGCAGCTCGTGGTGGAGCGTCTGCAGCTCCGTCATCAGCTCCTGGCTCCGGGCGAGCGCCGGCGCGTAGCCCTGCTCGATGCGGGCATGCGCGTTGGCCGCCCGGACGCCGATCACGATCGAGATGGCCAGAATGGCCAGCAGGAACACCGCCGCCAGCACCGGCAGCAGCATCATCTTCTGCTTGAACGTCAGCGTCATCGCCTCTCACCTGGCACGAGGGAGCGCTTCGCAGGGAAGCGCGCCCCCACTCGAGGCCTGCTGCGCCAGACCATGTCTCGTTTCCTTCCAGGGCTGCCGGCGCCCGTGGCTCCGACAGCGCAGGACCATCCTACCCCGCAGGATAGCCGTCTGATCCCCCCACCACTCAAGGACTCCCCAGCGCGCGTGCCGGGCATCCAACCCTCGACAACACATCTCCTTACAGCCTTTGAGGGAGGGGGCAGGCAAGCCCAACCCCTCGGGTCGCCTGGACGCCGGGCAGGCAGCCAGGCCCCGCTCCTCAAGCCAGGGCGTCCAGCCGCCGACACCCATCAATGGAGAGCACGAAGTCCGCCCCGAAGGCGCCCGCCGGGGTGAGCGAGCCCTGCGGCTTGCGCGCCAGCACCTCCTCCACGGCGCGCGCCGCGGCCACGGCGGTGAAGGCGTAGGCCTCGGGCAGCTCCAGCCAGGCCTGGGCGCGCCGGCCATCCGCCGCGCGGGCCTCGGCCCAGATGTGGGTGCGGCTCTCGCTGCGAGCCGTCTCCCCGGGCCCGTGGACGCGGGACTCGATGAGGCGCTCGGCCCCGTGGCGGACGGCGTCCACCGAGAGCACCCGCTTGAGCAGCGGGTAGGTGAAGCGGATGAACCGGGCCGCGGCGCGCGGCAGCGTCATATAGGTGGTGATGTTGGGGATGCCCGTGGTGTGCCAGGCCGTCACCAGGTCTCCCCAGGGGATGGGGGCCACGGTGTGCTCGGCGTCGGAGAAGCGCACGCGGCGCAGCCCCTTGCCCATGGGCCACGGCTGGAGCGCTCCGCCGCGCCGCACGCGCCCGCCCTGGGGCAGCTGCTCCAGCATGGACTTGGCGGTGCCGGGGCTCGCCACCCGCTCGGTGATGGAGAGGGCCAGGTCCAGCTCGTGCGCGCCGGGCACCTTCTCGGCCACGTGGCGCGCCAGGCAGTCGGTGGGCACCACGTCGAAGCCCACGCCGGACATGAGGGTGAGGCCGCGCGAGCGGGCCTCCGCGTCGTGCTGGAAGATGCTCTCGAAGACGGGAATCTCCCCGGTGATGTCCAGGTAGTGCGAGCCCGCGGCCAGGCACGCCTGCACCATGGGCTGGCTGGTGCGGACGAAGGGGCCGGCGGCGTGGAGCACCAGGGGCAGGCCCTCCAGCGTGGACACCAGGGTGCGCACGTCCTCCAGCCCCACCACGGCCAGCTCGAGGCCCAGCCGCTCGGCCAGGGGGGCCAGCTTCTCGTGGGAGCGGCCGGCGAGCACGGGCCTGTGCCCGCGACGCACGGCCTCCTCGGCGATGAGCCGGCCGGTGTAGCCGGAGGCGCCATACAGCAGCCAGCGAGGCGAGGAGGACGGAGGAGCGCTCACGTCGGGCAACCCTACCAAAGCTGGCGCCAGCGGAAGGTGCCCTCGGGAACACCCTCTCGGGGTGCTCAGGGCGTGGTGGGCTGGAGCGAGGGAGCCAGCTCCGCGCGGCAGGCCTCGTCGCACTGGGGGAAGTTCAGGAGGAACTCGGCCCGCTGCCGGCAGCGGCTCGGCGTCTCCTGCGGGCCCTCGCCGCCGAGACAGTGCGCGCGCTGATCCGCCCACGCCTCCTTATAGAGGGCCGCGCGCTGGGCCGGAGACATGGCCCGGACGGCGCCCTCCGTCGAGCGGTTCACCCACACCCACACGATGAGGGACATCACGGCGATGCCGCCGATCAACGCGAAGCGGGGCCACCTGGGCGCGCGCGACGGCGGGGCCAGGTCCCTCGAGAACAGTCCTCCACCCGACGGGTCCGTGTCTTCCGTCATCGCACGCTCCAGCGCATGCCTCCTCATGCCGCAGGGAGCGGGCGGTTTCCAGCGCTCTGAAGTCCGGCTGTACGGGAGATGGCAGCCAGGGCGGACCCGGCGCACGGGGGGTGAATAAGATGGGACACATGGAATCACGGCCCGAAGCCGAGCCTGTCGCCCCCAGCCCCATGCGGGTGCTGGTGGTGGACGACGAGCGCAACATCCGCCACACGCTGCGCATCTGCCTGGAGGGGTTTGGCTGCGTGGTGCGAGAGGCCACCACTCCGGAGGCGGCGCTGGCGGCGCTGGCCCAGGGGCCGGCGGACCTGGCCTTCGTGGACCTGAGGCTGGGCACGGCGAGCGGGCTGGAGCTGGTGCCCCGGATGCTGGCCGAGTCACCGAGCCTGGACATCGTGCTCATCACCGCCTACGCGACGTTCGACACGGCGGTGGAGGCGGTGAAGCGCGGGGCGCGCGACTACCTGCCCAAGCCCTTCACCCCGGCGCAGATTCGCCATGTGGTGGACAGGGCGCGGGCGCACCGGGAGCTGAGCTCGCGGCTGGGGGACCTGGAGGGGCAGCTGGCGCAGACGGCGCCGGAGGCCACGCTGGAGACGGCCTCGCCGGCGATGCACGCGGCCATCGGGCTGGTGGAGCGGGCGGCGGCCTCGGACGCGGCGGTGCTGCTGCGAGGCGAGAGCGGCACGGGCAAGGGAGTGCTGGCGCGGACGCTGCACTCGCTGAGCCCTCGGCGGCGGCGGCCCTTCGTGACGGTGAACTGCCCCACGCTCTCCGAGCAGCTGCTGGCCAGCGAGCTGTTCGGCCACATGCGGGGGGCCTTCACGGGGGCGGTGAGGGACCAGCCCGGACGGGTGGAGCAGGCGGAAGGGGGCACGCTCTTCCTGGACGAGGTGGCGGAGATGAGCCCGGCGCTCCAGGCGCAGCTCTTGCGCTTCCTGCAGGACAAGCAGTTCGAGCGGCTGGGCGAGGGGCGCACGCGGCGGGCGGACGTGCGGGTGGTGGCGGCCACCAACCGGGACCTGGAGAAGGACGTGGCCGAGGGCCGCTTCCGCGAGGACCTGCTGTACCGGCTGAACGTGGTGGAGGTGAAGCTGCCGGCGCTGCGGGAGCGGCCGGAGGATGTGCTCATGCTGGCGCGGCGCTTCGTGGCCTTCTTCGCGAGGGCGGCGAAGCGGCCGGTGCCGGAGCTGTCGCCAGCGACGGAGCGGATGCTGCTGGCGTACGGGTGGCCGGGCAACGTGCGCGAGCTGCGCAACGCCATCGAGCGGGCGCTCATCGTCTGGCCGGCGAACGTGCTGGAGCCGCAGGCCTTCCCCGACCGCATCGCCGCGGCGGTGGGCCCGGTGATGGTGCTGGGCGGGCCGCACACGCTGGAGGAGGTGGAGCGCGAGCACATCCTCCGGGTGCTGGCCAGCGCTCCCACGCTGGAGGAGGCGGCGCGCATCCTCGGCATCGACGCCTCCACGCTGTGGCGCAAGCGCAAGAAGTACGAGTCGGCGCCCACGGAGTAGTCCGGCGCGGAGTGCTTCCGCTTCGCTACTCGTCGAGTCGTTCCAACTGGCCTTCAGCGATATCCCGATAGTGTGGCACGACTTCCACGGCGAGCACGTCCCGCATCTGTTGGCGCGCCCCTTCGAGGTCTCCCGCATCCCGCAGGCGGTACATCCGGTTCAGGGCCGCGCTGAGTCTCCGTGAACCATCGTGGACACGTGTATCGATTCTCTGGATCAGCGCAGAGGCGCTCTCCGCGCTGTTGAGGGCCGTTTCTATCTCGGCACTGCTGAGGGCTACCGTTGGGCCGGTGCGCCGCAGCAGCTCGCGCACCTCTTCGGTGAGCACCAGCGCCTCACCCCGCTGAATCCGCTGGTTCAGCTCCCAGACTTCATTCCAGTCCGCGTCGAGCCCCTCCATCATCTCACCTCTTCTTGCTCGAGCGTGGCGAACACGTGGCGAACGGCCACCGCTGCTGCCCCTCGCATCGTCGGAGGCAGTCATAACAAGGGCCAGTCCAGTCTGATTCGCTCTTGCAGGCTACGTAGTTGCTGATGCATTCCTGCTTCCACTCTGGAAGGTGAGCGTTATTGGCGAAGTCATCCTCTTTGTCCTTCGCCGCGCCATCGTCTGAAACACCCTCCGCAGTGGTCTGCGTGGCTTCGTTGAGACCCCTGATGCCATTGAGGACTTCAGCGGCTTCTGCCGCTGTGGCACCGCAGCTCTCCACAGGGGTGAGGGGGAACTTCTTGATGCAGCAGACCATCGAGGAGTCCCCAGGCCGACAGTCATCCACTGCCGATTGCGCCAGATAAGTAGGAGGGGATTCCGACAGTTCAGTTGGCGGGACAGCTGCCGGACGCCCCACCAAGGCGCAGCTCGAGGCGATCATTCCCACAAGGGTGGCAAGACCGAGCAAGAGGGCGCGACACCAAGTCTCCATGTGAACCACGATAGCCCATGGGCCCTCCTGCGGTGCGCCTGTGAGCCGCGACACAGCTTCGCAGTGAACCGGCTCACAGCGTCCATTCGGTGGAAGGGCCAGGATTCGCGGTGCCTGGGCGATCCGCGCCAGGCGAATCCAGACGTGTTGCCCTCTTCCGAGGACCGCACGCCTCCACGAAAGGCCCCCCCCGTGTCCACCTCAGACGAGTCTCCCTGCGTTCCCCTCATGCTCCGACTGTCTCGGTCGCGCCGCCTTCTCACGGCCCTGCTCGTCACCGGCCTGGCACCGGTCGCGGTCGCCGAGCAGCCCTCGAGCACGCCAAACTACGCCGGCTATACCGCCGCGCGGTTCATTCCCTACGCGAACGCCGAGACCAACGTCCCCGCCTTCACCCACGCGCTGGAGTTCAACCTCTCGGTCGAGGGCAAGCCCGCGTGTGGAGCGGCTCCCTCGGGAGCCACGAAGGACCCCGCGAAGCCCTGCCTGGTGACGATGGACACGGGGACCACCGGCATCATGGTCTCGGCGGCGGACCTCGCGGGCTACTCGGCCAAGGCGGCGGAGAAGTACCCGCTGGGCCGGGAGTTCCTGTCGAGCAGCAAGCTGCTCTGGGTCGGCCGGTGGATCCCCAAGAACGTGACCTTCCACGATGCCAAGGGCGCGCCACTGGCCACCGCGACCGTGCCGGTGCTGGTCGTCGAGAAAGAGGCCACCTGCCCTCAGTACAACGAGCAGACGGACAAGGAGACCTGCCCGGGCACTCCGCTCAAGCCCGCGAAGCCCGGCATCTTCTACATGGGCGTGGGCTTCGGCCGCGAGCACGATGGCCAGCCGCAGGGCACGCCGGACAAGAACCCGTTCCTCCACATCACCCAGATCAACGGCGCGCCAGTAGCGAAGGGCACGATGCGGAGCGGCTACATCATCACCGAGAAGGGCGTGCACGTCGGTCTCACCTCCGAGAACGCGGGTGGCTTCGCCTTCACCCAGCTGACTGGCCCGAAGTATTCGAAAGACCCGCAGGACTGGCCGGAGGCATCCATCTGCGTGGCCGTGGACCAGTCGCCCTGCATCCCCGCCAAGGTCCTGATCGACACGGGGATTCCGCAGATGTACCTGACCGTCACCTCCGAGGTGCCCGTCCAGACGGTCCTCGCGCCTGACCTGAGCAGCCCGAAGAGGCAGGTCCCCGTGCTGAAGGACGGCAGCCAGGTCACCGTCCGATTCCCGGGCAACGACCACCCCATGGCGTTCTACACCTTCAAGGTCGGGGATAAGGGCAGCGACATGCAGCCCGCGCAGGTCATCACGACGAAGAACGGCAAGAACGCGTTCGTCAACACCGGCCGCCACTTCCTGCGCAACTTCAATGTCCTCTACGACGCCGAGGGAGGCCTGTTCGGCCTGAGGTGGGTCGGACCTGCCAACTCGCCCTATGGCGGGCTGACGCCGACGCGCTGAACCCGCGTCCGGTCCGCCCTCCCTGCCGGGCGCAATCTGTGCGAACTGGTCTGCTTGTCATACCAGTTCAGTACCGGTCCGCGGACAGGGCACCTCCCTGGCCAGAGGGAACCTGGTGCTCACGGTTCCTCCGTGGGACCAGAGGTGGAGGGACGCTTCTTCCCGGGAAGGAGGACGGGCAGGTAACAGGTGCCCTTCACCATCTCGCCACCGAACTCCTGGCACTTTTCAGCGTCCCATGTGGTCTCGACCCAGCACCCACCATTGAGGGTGAGCATCCCCTTGCCAGGGCAAAGCCCCTTCCTATCGGGCCGTATCTGTCCTGGCTGGGGTTCTGGAATGTCCGCGACCGGGTCCTGCTGGGTGGAGTCGGCAGGTTCCTTCTCCAGGGCTGCGGGGGTTGCGGTGTCCCCGAGCCCTGCAGGCCCTGCGTCCACTGAGTCCGCGACCGGGGGCTCTGCTCGCGTGACAGCGCCCTCCTGAGGGGGCGTGCTTGAGAGCACCCGCCATGTCCCGATGACCAGGGCCAGGCTCGCTGCGGCCAGTGCCCACCAACGCCATCCGAACCGGGTGCGTGCTCGAGTCCTCACGGTTGCCGAGGGAGCCGTGGAGCTGTGGCGCCGAAATGGCGTGAGGGTCTGCTCCAATTCCTGAGCCAGTTGAGCCGCGGTCCCCCGCTGCTCGGGCTTCACCGAGAGCAGTCGAAGGGTGATGGCACGCAAGGCGGGATCCACATGGGGATGCCGCAGGAGCGCACGCGGAAGAAGCACACTGTCCAGGTGCAAGGTGCCGCGCTCGTCCCGAGAGGGCACAGCGGGCTCCGGGTACTCACCGGTGAGCAGCCGGCAGGCGGTGACACCCAGGGCGTACAGGTCATCGGCGGCGGAGGGACGGTAGCGGGCCGTGGACGATCTGTAGAACTGCATCTCGAAGAGCCAGGCCTCTGGCGAGCGGTAGATCGGAGTGCCCGGGAAGCCCATGGCCGGAGTCAGGGGAGCGGCACCCGGGTAGAGGCCGGTGCCGAAGTCCATGAGCATGGCTCTGCCGTCGGAGCGGCGCACCAGGACGTTGTCGCCCTTGATGTCGCGATGGACAGCGCCCTGGGCATGGAGTGTCGCCACAGCCTGAGACAGCTGGAGCAGCCAGCGCCGCAGCTCCGGCGGAGAGGTCGGGTGGAGGCGGTGCTGATCATATAGAGGAACGCCATCCACCCACTGGAGGACCAGGAAGGGGTGGACGGTGCCAGCGGGAGACTGCCAGGAGCCCCGATCGAGCAGGCGAGGGATGCTGGGGTGGAGGCACCGGGAGAGCAGCTCCGCCTCCCGAGCGAAGCGAGGATTCGACGGGTGAAGCGCGAGCTTGAGCGCGACGGGAGAGGCAAGCTCATCGAGAGCGGAGACGGCGCGGTAGACGGCGCCGTGGACGCCGCATCCGGCCCAGGCCACCACGCGCCAGCCCTCGAGCACCGTGTTCAGGGGAAGCAGGGCAGGAGGAGGCGTGAGGGAGGAGGAGCTGTCCATACGTGCCTGGAAGTGAAAGAGGGGGCGGTGGTCTCCCGTCCACAGCCTACCTCACACGTAGGTGCGCGTCGGTCCTCAAAGGGCACTGTGCCCACGGCCATCGGCCCCTGTGTCCAGCAGCTATGGCAGGTCGTCCAGTTCCGCCAACTGACCTTCCGCAATCTTCCGATAGTGAGGCACGCTCTCCACGGCGAGCACGTCTCTCATCTGTTGGCGCGCACCCTCCCTGTCCCCTTTCTTTCGAAGCTGGCCCGTACGGTAGAGCGCATCCATGATCCGGTTCGAGCCGTCGCGCATGCGCTCCCGGATCTTCAGGAGCAACCGGGTAGCGTTCTCCACGTTGTCGAGAGCCGCGCGCGCTTCAGCCTCGCTGATAGCCACCGTAGGGGCGGCCCGTAAGAGGAGATCACGCATGTTGTCGGTGAGTACCAGACCCTCGCCTTGATTGATCCGGTGTTCGATTCCCCAGAGCTGGTTCCAGAGGGCATCCAACTCCGCATCCAAGTACTCCATCGGATCATTTCCCTGGTGAGCGATTACCTCAACTCTTGAATCACCCGCTGGACCCGTAGACTTGACACAGCGGGGGGAGACCAACGGTGCTCTTCGAGTCCTGAGGCATCCCCTCATAAAAGTCCGAAACTCTCGCGGAAGATGGGCTGCTCGCAGACGAGTTGGGCGAAGCGCTCCACCAGTGGGCGCAGGCGGTGCTCGGGCATGTTGGGGATGGCTTGGTAGTACATGCAGCCCTGGCGAAAGAGCGAGTAGGTGCGGCGCTTGACGGTGTTGGCCTTGAGGTAACGCTCCATGCCCAAGCTTTCGCCTGCGGCGCCCAGCAGTGTCAGCAGGGCACAGGCCAAGGCACTGAGCAGTAGCAACCTGTCGCGGCGCTCCGCGTCGGCAATCCGCACAGAGGACAGGCCCATGCCAAACCTCAGGTCCTTGATGTCGCGGAAGCTCTCCTCGATAGAGAAGCGGCGGCTGTAGAGCGCCACCACTTCAGCCCCCGAGGCGTGCTCCAGGCTGGTGGCCAGACACCACGGCTCCTTCATTCCTTTCTTCTTCACGCACACCACCGCGCCTACCTGGCACTCGTCGGCGGTCACCCGCGATTGAGGTAGGCAGCGCAGACGGCCCGCCTTGGGCACCCAGTCGGCTGCCGTGCGGCGCTCGCCCTGGTGGCTGGTCACGGCAATGCACTGACGGAAGCGAATCACGTAGTCAAAGCCCACCTGGTGCAGCAGCGCGTAGAGCTTCTGGTCGGCAAAGCCCCGGTCGGCCAGCACGGTCACCTTCACCTCGGCGGGGATGAGCTCGCGCAGCCGCAGCACCACCGCATCCTCCACCTCGTTGCGCAGGCCTTGGAGCGCTGACTTCTGCACCGTCAGCCATACCAAGGGGGTGGGCCGTCCATGTGTCGTGATGAGCGAGGCCACCAAGGTGGTCTGGTCGTCCGGCTCGAAGTCGGTCCAGTCCAGCGCCACCAAGGCTTCGGTGCGTTGGCCCAAAACGTACGGCACCCACAAGGCCAACAGCTTCCATACGGCAATGCCCGGGTTGGACAGCAGTCGGTCCACTTGCTTCACCCCATGCTTGCCCTGAGTCCCCCGCGCCAGCGCTACCGCCTGGCCGATGGCGTACACCGACAAGCTGGCTGCGTGGAGCACTCCCAACGTGGCCAAGGCCAACGACAGCACGCGCTTGGCGTGGAGATCCTGCCCGAAGAGGCCTTCGAGGAAGGTATGGACCTGCGCTTCGTGGAGGGGGGAGGAACTCACCGGCCACGTAGTATGCACGCCACCCTACCTGTCG
This sequence comes from Hyalangium gracile, assembly GCF_020103725.1. NCBI lineage: Bacteria > Pseudomonadati > Myxococcota > Myxococcia > Myxococcales > Archangiaceae > Hyalangium > Hyalangium gracile. The sequence goes on from NZ_JAHXBG010000001.1 coordinate 463,048, forward strand.
CATCAAGCGTTCCACTCACCGCTTGCCTGCCTGCCCGCAAGATGAGGGGATCCCTCAGCTTCGAGTCCCCTTATAGTCTAAGCCATGCTATCCAAGGCCCACTCTGAGAACGGCACAGATAGTCGGCTCGAATGTAGACCAGACGTGTAGGACGTCAACGCTTAAGCCAAGTGTCCCACGTAACGTCTCAAGCACCGGTGTTAGGATACTCGGTAAGTGCCTTTGCTCTGGAGGGAGCGCACACTGCTCAGCAATAAACGCCAACTGCTCCGTAGCTTCGTCTTTCTTCGCAGGTGACAGTTGCTGGCTCGCCTGAACAGCCGCCATTATTCGCTGGAGGGCAGTCTCCCAGTCTCTATTGCGCTGCGTATCTGTAAGAGCAACGTCAACTCGTTGTTGCACACTGGCTCTACTTTTCGCTGTAGTAACGGTCGCTCCAGGTGAACTATCTGCCATGGCGACACTCGCATGGCTCCCCTGGATGAGCGCTCCATAATTGAGGATAGTGACACCGGCAGCCGCCTGCGTTTCCTCCTTGGAGAATGTCATTCCTGCGCCCAAGATGCCTTGTCTCTCCAATTGCAGCGCCCAGTCCAGAATCTTGTTTCGCACTGAATTCAAGACGTTTGCCACCCCGCTTCTGCTCACGTGCCGTGAGACGGGGATGATCCTGAAATCATCGCTGACCTTAAGAAGTGCCGCCATCTCACTGGGGCTAACCAGGACCGTTATTTCACCTCCCGCCGCAAGCATGTGCGCAAGTTCCCCAACCGACTGCCGTGCATTGATTGAGGCGAAATGTTCCGCTAGTTCTCGCAGGCCCTCCCCCCACCGCACGGCTTGCGTCCCGAAGATGGTCTTTTCCATCACCAAGTGCGTTGCGATCTTTCGGTATTTTGGAACTTCGATACCTTCATGGTACCCGTTCATTTCGTGCTCAATCCAAGCTTCGACCTCCCCAAGTCGCAATTTCGCCGCCACAACCTTCGCACGCCGCAACAACTCGGCTAGGTCTGTGGCATTTTCTTGTGCCAAGCTCTGCAGCTCTAGCACCAGGGACTTGTCAGACATTAGTGCTCCTTTTCCCGCCTAATTCCCTCGCACCCAAGTCATCCGAGCGTAGTTGGCCAAACCGGGTGATACCAGAGGTCTCCCCAATGCGCTCCATGTCTGGGCTCTAGTTTGCCCGCGTTAGCCAGGAACTTGTCGGAGTACCACCGAAAATCGGTTCCTGCATACGGCCCAGGGGAGCGCCAAAATCGTACCCGTCCATCATGTAACATGTAATGGGTTGTCGAGGCTCTCGGGCACTTAAGGACTCCATCGTACCAGTATTGCAAAATCGTTTGACGCCGTGGTGAAAATCAGCGAGGAGGCACTTTGGACCGAAGCAGGGTGGAATATCTCAAACCTTGTATTCAGGGAGGATGGAGAGGATGCCCCAAACGTCCTTGGTTATCGAATTGCAGGCACTGGCGCAGGAGAGTGCGACGGATGTAGTAGAATTGGTGCGGAGAGCCAAGGTCGTTGCTGTGAAGTTGCAACAACCAGAGTTCGCGGCTTGGCTCGAATACGAGCTGAATGGCTATCCCTCAGATGACAAGATCCCGGACTACCGCAAGATCCCTACAGCTCTCGTGGTGAAGAACCCCTTCCACGGTCCGCAGCCAGTTGTTTGGAGCGATAGCAGTTGGATTGCCGAGCACTTCTCTTCCTACATGGTCAATTCGCCTGTAGGTCAACTTGCTTCGTTAGTGGCCCGTGGGGATGGGCCGTTCGAGCTTTCCATTTCCCCTCCAGAAATGGAGTTACTGCTCAAGCTCAATCGTACCTTCGGTCGGTTGCCTACCGCGCGCCGCTTGGACAAGAGTGCTGTAGTTGGCATCTTAGATGCGGTGCGAAACAAGATTCTCAACTGGTCGTTGGAACTCGAGGCCCATGGGGTTCTGGGGGATGGAATGACGTTCAGCAATAAAGAAAAGGAAGCCGCCTCAACAATCACCATCCACAACTATGGGTCGTTCGTACAGGGTGATAACGCAAGTGTGGCCACCGCTCACAACTCACAGGGGGCAAACGTAACTTCTGCAAGCGGGAGGGCTGATGTGCGACAGCGGCTCACCACGGCTGTCACGCAAGTCAATTTGAACGATGCTGAGGTGGCGAACGCGCTTCAGAAGATCCTGACTGCTGTTGAGGCCAGCCCGCAGCTCACTCCAGAACGGAAGAGCGAGGCGACGGAGCAATTGGCCTTCGTGGCTGAGCAGTGCGTTTTGCCAGCAAAGGACCGGCAACCACCGACAGTCCTCAAGTCGGTGTTGGTCGGGTTGCGTGATACGCTAGGGCTCTCGGCGGACGTGCTCCAAGTCTGGGGCTCCTTCGGCCCTATCATCTGTGCCAAACTGGCTGTCCTCGGCCTCTTTTAAGAGCGACATCATCGACTATCTCTAAACTGGCAGGCCTGCCACAATAGCAAGGCCCCTTTGGGGTACCGTGAAGGTACTCAGGCCCGCAGGCGTCGCACAGTGGCCTGGGAGGCTCTAGGAGCCACGGCAGCCCACACACGGGACTTGGGGGCCGGAACATTCCGACGCTTGGCGGGCCCTTTCCGGCCACCTGGAGGGCATCCGCGACCCTGTACGGAACTCAAGGAGCCCGAGTTTTTGCTGGCGATTTCTCAGGGCCTATCGTGACTCTCTCGGACCGCAGTTTCCCCCAGTGCTCCCAAGAGTCCGCCTCCCGTTTCCACGGCCCCTGGCGTGAGGTGAAAGCCGGGGAGACACCGGGGACTGTCTGAGAGGGAACGCGGCGCAGCTCACGCCCCACAATGCGAGAGGAATCAGGGTCCTTTGCGAGACCTCTTTTTTTGTTATTTAGGTCCCCACGGCATGTGCTTGTTCAAGGTCGGGCCGCCAAAATCTGGACCTATCCTGGCGTGACAGGTCCGGCAGGTCACTAACCGGCTCAAGCTGACTGCGGCAGGGTGAACCAGAACGTGCTGCCCTGACCCGGTGCGCTCGTCACGCCTATCTCTCCCCCGTGCGCCTGGACGATGTCTCTCGCGATGGACAGGCCCAGTCCGGCTCCGCCGGCCGGTGCTCCCGGCGCTCGGTAGAACTTCTCGAAGATGCGCGCCTGCTCCTCGGGCGGAATCCCCTCGCCCGTGTCCTTCACCTCGAAGCGCACCCGGCCTTCCTCTCGCACCACCCGCACCGTCACCTCTCCCTCCGAGGGCGTGTGCCGTACGCCGTTCGCCACCAGGTTCGACAGCACCAACTGCACCCGGTCGGCATCCACCTCCACCTCCTCCACCTCGGGCGCTATCTCCTGGGTCAGCCGCACATTCCGGTCCTCCGCCGCGACCCGATGCGCGCCCAGCGCGTGCTCCACCAGCATCCCCGTGGAGATCCGCTGGAGGTTCAGCAGCAGTCTCCCCGCCTGGATGCGCGAGAGGTCCAGCAAGTCATCCACGATGCCTTGCAGCCTCTCGCAGTCCTCTCGCGCGGCGAACAGCAGGTCCGCCTGCTTCTCCGTCACCGGCCCCACCACGCCCTCCAGGCACAGGTGGATGGCCATGCGCAGCGACGTCAGCGGCGTGCGGAACTCATGCGCCACCGTCGCCACGAGGTCATTCTTCAGCTCGTCGAACCTTCGCAGGCGCGTCACGTCCTGGAGGATGACCGTGGCGCCCGCCACGTCACCGCTCTCGCCGTACACGGGGCTGCCTCGCGGCAGCAGCCACCGCTGCCCCTCTGGCACTGCCACCGACACTGCCTCCTCGTAGCCGCGCGGCTGGTAGGCTCCCTTCCCTCCCAGCACGTGGGTCCGCACCCGCTCGAGCACCTCGCGTACCTCCGGTGCGGTGCGCCCCAGCGCGTCCCCTCCGGACTCCAACGAGAGCCTCAGCACGTCCTCCGCGGCGCGGTTGACGTTGAGCAGCGCGCCTCCCGCTCCGAACACCATCACCGGATCCGGCAAGCTGTCGATCGCGGCCTGGGAGGCGGCCTGCGCCTGGAGCAGCTCGCCCAGGCTGCTGCGCTGGTACTGCTCGAGCCGCTCCGCCATGGTGTTGAAGTCCCGGCTGAGCGAGGCGATCTCGTCCCGCCCCTCCACCACCGCTCGCGCCGCCATGTCCCCCTGCCCCACCCTCCGCACCGCCTGCGAGAGCACGGACACCGGCCGCAGCGCCCGGTGCGTCAGCGTCGCGGAGGCGAACAGGCCCACGACGAACGCGGCCAGCACCGCCGTCACCATCAGCGTGTTCACGCGCTGGCTCTGCCTGCGCAGGGAGTCGCTCTTGCGCGCCATGGCGTCCTGGTTCAGCTCCATGATGGCGGCTGCCGCGGCCTTGGCCTCCTGGAAGGCCGCCGCCAGGGACGAGAAGTAGCGCTCTCGCGTGGGCTCCGTTCCGTCCAACGCGAGGAACTCATCGTAGTCGGCCTGGTAGCGCGTCCAGGCCTCGCGCAGGCGCTGGGTGGCTTCCACCTCGCCGGGCTCGGTGATGTTCTGCTCCTGGACGCGCAGCTCCGTCTCCAGCAACTGGCGCTGCACAGCCTGCTGCTCTCGTCCGCGCTGGCGCTCGCCCACGACGATGAAGAGGGCGGCCCGGTCCATGCGCTCGAGCTCCTCCGTCATCCGCTGCATGGCCAGCACGCTGCGGTAGTTGTCCTGGAGGATCTCCTGTCCGGAGCGCCCCACTCGCCCCAACGTCACCACGGCCACCACGCCCACCAGCACCAGCGCGAGCGCCAGCGGAGCCTGGGCCAGCAACAGACGGCCACGCAGCGTCATGGGCGGCGCTCCTCGGGCGGCGCGTCGAAGGAGACGACGTGGATGTCGAACCCCGTGCCCTCTCGCAGCAGGCGCACGTCCGCGCCCAGTCCCAGCCGCTGCCTCCACCACGACTGATGCGAGCGCCCCACGATGATGAGCCCCACTCCATGCGAGCGCGCGAAGTCCAGCAGGGCCTCCACCGGATCCTTCCCTCGCAGGCGCACCACCTCCGCGCCCAGCTCCCGCGCCCGCTCGATGTTCGCCAGCAGGTGTCGCTGCGCCTCCGCGTCGATGAGGTGCGGCGCCTCCCGAGGCGTCTCCACGTAGACGACGAACCAGTCCGTGTTCAGCCGGCCCGCCATGCGAGAGCCCCGCCGCAGCAGCGTCGCCGCGCGCGGCGGGTAGCTGGAGAGCGCCACCAGCACCCGCCCCCACCCTCCCGCCTTGGCCGAGGCCTCTTCGCCTCCTCGCGCTTGCTGGCCGGTGGCGCGGTCCAGGCTCTCGGCGACCTCGCGCAGGGCCAGCTCTCGCAGCGTGGAGAGGTTCTCCTGCTTGAAGAAGCTCTCCAGCGCGTGCGCCACCTTCTCCGGCGCGTAGATCTTCCCCGCCTTGAGGCGCTCGTGGAGATCCTCCACGGCGAGATCCAGGTTCACCACCTGGTCCGCGCTCTTGAGGAAGCTGTCGGGGATCGTCTCTCGGACGATGACGCCGGTGGCTCGCTCCACCAGGTCGTTGAGGCTCTCCAGGTGCTGCACGTTGAAGGCCCCAATGACGTTGATGCCCGCCGACAGCAGCTCCTGCACGTCCTGGTAGCGCCGGGTGTTGCGGCACAGCGGGACGTTGGTGTGGGCCAGCTCGTCCACGATGGCCACCTGGGGCTTGCGAGCCAGCACCGCGTCCAGGTCCATCTCCTCGATGGTGACGTCGCGGTAGGTGAAGGCCTTTCGCGGCACCGCCTCCAGGCCTGCCACCAGCGCCTCGGTCTCCGAGCGGCCGTGCGTCTCGATGAAGCCGAGCACCACGTCCACCCCGCGCTTCTTCAGGGCGTGGGCCTCCTCCAGCATGCGGTACGTCTTGCCCACGCCGGCGGCGAAGCCGATGTAGAGCTTGAGCCGACCGCGCCGGCTCCGCTCCACCAGCTCCAGGAAGTCCTCCGCGCGTGCGCGCCGCGTCCTCACGCCGGTACCCTCTCCTCGCCTCACTCCCCAACCCGTGTGTGGAGAGAGGTCTTCACCCGTGTGTAGCGCCTCTGCGGCACCGAGGCCATGCTCGCGTGACGGGCCCTCACGGTGACGCTCCCACCGAAGGCCCCGGAAGCACGGGCCGGCCGAACTGCCGGTCCAGCGCGAGGTTCAAGGCCAGCACGTTCACCCGAGGCTCTCCCAGCACGCCCAGGGTGCGGCCCTCCGTCTCGGTCTCCACCCAGGAGAGGATCCGCTCGGGGGCTACACCACGCGCCCGGGCAACCCGCGCCACCTGCCAGCGCACCGCCTCGGGAGACAGGTGTGGATCCAACCCCGAGCCGGACGTGGTGACGAGCTCCGCGGGAACGGGGCCCGGAGCCTCGGGATTCTCGCGGCGCAAACGCTCCGTGTCGGCCAGGACGCGGTCGCGAAGCTTGCTCGAGGTAGGCCCCAGGTTGCTGCCGGAGGACGCGGCGGCATCGTAGCCACTGCCCGCGGCGGAGGGACGCGGCTGGAAGTACGCGGGGTGGGTGAAGCCCTGAGCGATGAGGGCACTGCCCACCACCTGGCCCTGCTCATCCATGACGAGCGAGCCATTCGCCTCATGGCGGAAGAGGAGCTGGGCTCCCCCCGTGACGACCAGCGGGTACAGCCCCCCGGTAAGCACCAGGGTGACGACACAGACACGCAGCGCGGTGACGAGTACGGACAGCATGACGGAATCCTTTCCGGGACGGGCGGCCTGTGCCGATCCATCCCTCAAGCCAGCCCCACGGCGGTCAGCAGGACATCGAGGAGCTTGATGCCGACGAAGGGGACGATGACGCCGCCCACGCCATAGAGGAGCAGGCTGCGCCGCAGCAGCGCCGCCGCGCCCAGCGGCCGGTAGCGCACGCCCCGGAGCGCCAGCGGAATCAGGGCGATGATGATGAGCGCGTTGAAGATGACCGCCGCGAGGATGGCGCTGTAGGGCGACGTCAGCCCCATCACGTTCAGCGGAGCGATCTCCGGGAACACCCCCATGAAGAGCGCGGGGAGGATGGCGAAGTACTTCGCCACATCATTGGCGATGGAGAACGTGGTGAGCGTGCCCCGCGTCATCAGGAGCTGCTTACCCACCTCCACCACCTCCAGCAGCTTGGTGGGGTTGGAGTCCAGGTCCACCATGTTGCCGGCCTCCTTCGCGGCCTGGGTGCCGGTGTTCATCGCCACGCCCACGTCCGCCTGCGCCAGCGCCGGCGCATCGTTGGTGCCATCGCCGGTCATCGCCACCAGCTTGCCTCGGGCCTGTTCGGCGCGAATGAGCGCCAGCTTGGCCTCCGGCGTGGCCTCCGCCAGGAAGTCATCCACGCCCGCCTCCCGGGCAATGGCCGCCGCGGTGCGCGGATTGTCTCCAGTGATCATCACCGTGCGGATGCCCATGGCGCGGAAGCGCTCGAAGCGCTCGCGAATGCCACCCTTCACCACGTCCTTGAGGTGGACGATGCCCAGCACCCGCGCCCCGTCCGACACCGCGAGCGGCGTGCCTCCCGCGTCGCCGATCCGCCCGGCGGCCTGGGCCATCTCGGCGGGAACGGTGCCACCCTGGCTCTGCACGTGCTTGACGATGGCGTCCACCGCGCCCTTGCGGATGCTGCGCGGTGCAGGGTCCACGAGATCACAGCCGCTCATGCGCGTCTGCGCGGTGAAGGGTACGAAGGTGGCGTGGTGCGCCTGCAGCTCCCGAGGGCGCATCTTGTATGCGTCCTTCACCAGGGTGACGATGGAGCGGCCCTCGGGCGTCTCGTCCGCGAGGCTCGCGAGCTGCGCGGCCTCCGCCAGCTCCTCCATGCGCACGCCCGGCATGGGCAGCAGCTCCGTGGCCATGCGGTTGCCCAGGGTGATGGTGCCCGTCTTGTCCAGCAGCAGCGTGTCCACGTCCCCCGCCGCCTCCACCGCTCGGCCGCTCATGGCGAGCACGTTCTTGCGCAGCAGCCGGTCCATGCCCGCGATGCCGATGGCGCTCAGCAGGCCGCCGATCGTCGTGGGGATGAGGCACACCAGCAGCGCCACCACCGCTGTGCCCGACAGCTTCACCCCCGAGTAGAGCGCCAGCGGCACCAGCGACACGCACGCCATCAGGAAGACGAGGGTCAGCCCCACCAGGAGGATGTGGAGGGCGATCTCGTTCGGTGTCTTCTGCCGCGCCGCGCCCTCCACCAGGCCGATCATCCGGTCCAGGAAGGACTCTCCCGGGTTGGCGGAGATGCGCACGACGATGCGGTCCGAGAGCACCTTCGTGCCGCCCGTCACCGCCGAGCGGTCTCCGCCAGACTCACGGATGACGGGGGCGGACTCGCCAGTGATGGCGGACTCGTCCACGCTGGCGATGCCCTCCACCACCTCGCCATCACCGGGGATGACGTCCCCCGCCTCGCACACCACGAGGTCCCCCTTGCGCAGCTGGGGCGCGGGCACCCGCTCCTCGCGCCCGTCCACCTGCCGGCGGGCGGTGGTGTCCTTGCGCATCTTCCGCAGCGCGCCGGCCTGGGCCTTGCCTCGGCCCTCCGCGACAGCCTCCGCGAAGTTGGCGAACAGCACGGTGAACCACAGCCACAGCGTCACCGAGACGGTGAACCACGCCGGCGCGGCCGTGGGCCCGGACCCGAGGAGATCCTTCACCACCAGCACCGTGGTGAGCAGGCTGGCCGCCCACACCACGAACATGACGGGGTTGCGAGCCACGTCTCGCGGGTGGAGCTTGCGCAGGCCGTCCACGGCGGCCTGCCGGAGGAGCGTCGGCTCGAAGAGCGACGTCGGCTTCGAGGAAGAGGAGGCCATGTCAGAACACCTTTCCGGCCCCGGCGAGGTAGTGCTCGACGATGGGGCCCAGGGAGAGGGCAGGGAAGAACGTGAGCGCTCCGACGACGAGGATGACGCTCACCAGCAGCCCGGTGAACAGCGCGCCGTGGGTGGGGAAGGTGCCGGGGCCTGGCGGCACGTCCTTCTTGCCCACCATGGAGCCGGCGATGGCCAGCACCGGCAGCATCATCAGGAAGCGGCCCATCAGCATGGCCACCCCCAGGGTGAGGTTCCAGAAGGGCGTGTTGGCGTTCAGGCCCGCGAAGGCGCTGCCGTTGTTTCCCGCGGCGCTGGTGTACGCGTAGAGGATCTCCGACAGGCCGTGCGGCCCCGCGTTGGCGAGCGAGGAGGTGCCCTGGGGCAGCACGGCGGCCACCGCGCTCAGCCCGAGGATGACCAGCGGGAAGACGAGCACGTACAGCATGGCGAGCTTCATCTCTCGCGCTTCGATCTTCTTGCCGAGGTACTCGGGCGTGCGGCCCACCATCAGCCCGGCGATGAAGACGGCGAGCACCGCCATCACCAGGATGCCGTAGAGGCCCGCGCCCACGCCGCCGAAGATGACCTCGCCGAGCTGGATGTTCACCAGGGGCACCAGCCCGCCCAGCGCGGTGAAGCTGTCATGCATGGAGTTCACCGCGCCGCACGAGGCGTCCGTGGTGACGGTGGCGAAGAGCGCCGAGCCGGCGATGCCGAAGCGCGCCTCCTTGCCCTCCATGTTGCCGGCCTGGGCCACCTGCGCCGAGGCCACGGCCGGGTTGCCGGAGGACTCGGCGGCGTAGAGGCCGGCCACGCCCACGAAGAACAGCAGGCTCATGGCGGCGAAGAGGGCCCAGCCCTGGCGCGTGTCCCCCGCCATCTTCCCGTACGTGTACGTGAGGGCCGCGGGCAGGGCGAAGATGGAGACCAGCTGCACCAGGTTGGTGAGCGGCGTGGGGTTCTCGAAGGGGTGGGCGCTGTTGGCGTTGAAGAAGCCGCCCCCGTTGGTGCCCAGCATCTTGATGGCCTCCTGCGAGGCCACCGGGCCCATGGCGAGCGTCTGCTTCACTCCCTCCAGCGTGGTCAGCTCGCGGTAGGGCGCGAAGTTCTGCGGCACGCCCTGGGACACGAGGAAGAGCGCGTAGACGACGCACAGGGGCAAAAGCACGTAGAGCAGGCACCGGATGAGGTCCACCCAGAAGCTGCCCAGCGTCTTGCGTCCCTCGAGGCCCGGGCGCCGGGTGAAGCCGCGAGCGAGCGCCAGCGCCACGCCGAGCCCCGCCGCCGCGGACGTGAAGTTGTGCCACGTCAGCCCCACCATCTGGGAGAGGTAGCTCAGCGTCGACTCGCCCGCGTAGGACTGCCAGTTGGTGTTGGTGGTGAAGCTGGCGGCGGTGTTGAAGGCCAGCGCCGAGCCCACCGCCGGGAGCCCCTGCGGGTTGAGCGGCAGCACGTGCTGGAGCCGGAGGATGAGATAGGTGATGAGCAGGCCGCCGAGGCTGAAGGCCAGCAGCGCCAGCGTGTACTGGCTCCAGGTCTGCTCGTGCTTCGGGTCGACTCCACACAGCCGCAGCAGCAGGCGCTCCACCGGCCCGAGCACCCGTGGCAGGGGCTGCCGCTCGCCCTCGAAGACGCGGAACAGGTATCCCCCCAGCGGCTTCGTCAGCGCGAGCACCAGCGCGAAGAACAGGAGGATCTGCAACCAGCCGATGACGGTCATGGCAGCCTCCTAGAAACGCTCGGGCTGAAGGAGGGCGTAGACGAGGTAGCCGGTGAGCAGCACCGAGAGCACGACACCGGCTGCGTATTCGAAGGTCATGGCGTTGAGGTCCTTTCCCAGACCTCAAAGCACCCGCCGTACCGAGGACCTCACCCTGGACTGCTCAAGGATTCCAAGGGGTTACGCGGCTCCCTGCCCCGCTGCCATTGCAATCTGCACGAACGGGCGCCCGCGGCCCGTGCGCGGTGAAATGAGCCCAGCGCTCGCCTGGCGGGCGCTCAGGCCTCGAGTGCCGGATCCCAGCCGTAGAAGCGCTTCAGCTCCTCGTACAGCTCCGGCGTCTTCTCGCGCATCTGCCGGGGCTTCTCGAAGAAGGACTCGGTGGCCACGGCGAAGAACTCGGCCTCGTTCTGCGAGCCGTAGTCGTCCAGCACCTTGCGCTCGTGAGGCCGGCCCTTGCGCAGGGCGTGGTAGTGCTCGTCCATCACGGCGGCCCAGGCCTGGTAGTGCGAGTACTGCCGCAGCCTGGGCGTCCCATCGAAGGCCCCGTCCGCGCGGTCCAGCACATGGGCGAACTCGTGCGCCGCGGTGTCGTGCCCGTCCCGCGGGTTGTGGAGCCCGGCCAGTACGGCCTGCCACGAGAGGATGACCTGGCCCCAGTGCTTCGCCTCGCCGAGCACGATGCCCGTGCGCTCCGGCAGCTTGAAGGCGCCCGGGTAGACGATGACTTCTCGCAGCCTGTCGTAGTGCCCGAGGCCCAGGTGCAGCACGAGCTGCACGGCCGTGGCCGCCACCACCACGCGGACCTCATCGGTGATGACGAAGCCGTTGGCGCCGATGAACTCCTTCTCCCAGGCGAACACCTTGAGCTGGTCGAGGCAGCGCTGGCGCAGCTCCGGGGACAGCTTGCGGAAGAAGGGCACCCGCGCCTCGAGGTAACCGAGCCACTCGGGAGGAAACGGGCGACGCATCAGCCGGCGGCGCCGGAGCCAACGGAAGGGTGCAACCATCGTCCCGGTAGCTTGCCACCCCGCGCGGGACGTCACCACCGCGCCGCATCAGGGCGACACGACGCGGAGCGACGGCGACGACTCCGGGAGCCGACGCACCAGCGCCGCGTCGAGCGCCTCCACCACCCGGGCGAAGCGCTGGTGGTCCCGCGTGTGGAACACCTCGCGGTCCCCCTCGGCCGTGCGAAGGATGAGCCCGTACCTCTCGCAGGCCACCACGGCATGGAGCAGCGAGGCGAACACCAGGCCCGTGATGCCCGTGAGCGCCGCGTACACGGGGCCCGAGTCCGGCTGAGCGAGGAGCAGGGGCACCGCCAGCGTGACGCAAACTCCGGCCAGCAGCAGCGGCAGGGACAGGCGTGGGGACTCGCGGCGCGTCCGGAAGCCACGGAGCTCCGCCAGCCGGTACGTCTGGCCGCCGACTTCGAGGCACTCACGCGTCAGCCGCAAGCCCCACGTCTCGATGAGGACACGCTCCACGGGAGGCGCGGGAGGTTCGGGAGGAAGAGGAGGCACCAGCCGCAGGACGACGCGAGGACGCTGCGGCGCGAAGGTCGAGGGCTCCTGGTCGCTCATCCTGCCTCCCTCGTAACGTTGTAGGAGGCGAGTCTGACATGGGTGCGGAGCGCCGCGAGAGCCCCCCGCCAGCCGCCGCCGTCACGATGCGCCGAGGACTCGACGGTCCAGATGCCGAGCTGTCCAGCAGGTGACGGGACGCGGCCGTCCGAACCTCAGTAGATCACCCCGCCCAGCTTCTCCACCGTGGCCCGGATGTCCTGCTCGCTGGCATCGTATTTCTCCGCCAACGCCGTGGCCGAGTACGTCACGGCCGACAATGACTCTGGATTGCGCGCCAGGACCTTGATCAGGGTCTGGACCTGCCCGGGCCAATGCAGTGCATTCAACTCGTGTAGCCGCCGAACCGGGTTCAAGAGGGTAAAGCACGGCCAGGAAGGAAACCGGAGTGTCGTCGTGTCACAATCGATGAATCTGCACCCATGCAGCTGCGCTGCCGTGAAGTCACACTCCTCGATTGCACCTTCTTCGGCCTCATCGGGCCAGCTCCCGAAGTCGTTGCCTGAAAGGTGCCCCGTGAAGCGACAACCTCTCAAGAGGGCTGAGCTCCAATGGAAGTTCTTGAGCTCCTGCTTGACCTCGATGACGCAGCCAATGAGCCGGGCCTTGGTGATGACCAGAGCCTTCGCTGGCACTTTCAGGACGAGGATGCAGTCCCGCAGGGTCAGGTCATGGCCGAGGTAGTAGAGCTCGGTCTTGCTGTCCAACACGAGCCGTTCGTTCGTGAGTTCCCGGTCCCTGAACTGAATCATGATGCTCCCGGGCTCCAAGCCGATCAGAACGTGATCATCCGGAAGAGTGTGTCCCTCATCCGTCTTCCGTGGTCGGCCATGTTGGACTGCGTCCCCGAGAGAATCTCGTATCGACAGCCTGTTGCCGGGTCAAGCGCGTCGACACCTGTCCGGCTCCATCGCAGGTGACCGAACTGCTTTCTCAATGCCTCCTCCACGAACTTCCCGCGTGCGGCACGTTCCCAGAGCTTCGCCTTCCAGTACTCTCCTCGAGAGACGGCTCGCTCAATGGCCGCCGCCTCGTCTTCGGAAAGATGGCGAGGGTTCCATCGCCGGGCAGCTTCGGTCGCGGCAGCCTGGAGCTGATCGCCCACGGGATCGGTCGCTGGCACCTCCTTGATCGATCTTCCTGCGGGAACGTGCCACCGCTGCCCGTTCAGGGTGACCTGTCGATTGCCCTCGCGATGGCGCATGATGGTCGTGGCAGGAGCCCCCTGGCTGGCAGTCCCCCTCTTGCCACGCACGCTGCGCGCCGCGATGGAGAACGCTCCCTCGGGAGAGGCTGCCACGGACTCCACCAGTCCCGCCTCCGCCAACTGGATGCCCGCTTGCGCCTCGATCTGCACCGCCGCGCGCGAGAACCCTGGCAGCTGCGGGAGCCTCTTGGTGAAGGTCGCCGCCGTTCCGCCGAGGGCCACTGTGATCAGCATCACCAGCACACGCGCCGCGTTCTGCCCCAGCACTCGGCTGTACTTCTCTCCCGCCATGCGCAGCTGAGCGAACGTGGTGGCTCGATGGGTCTCCTCCACCAGTTGCACCCAACCACTCATCAGGCTCCACACCGTATCCACACCCAGCCAGGCCAACATCGACACGGTCAGCAGCGCGGCAAGCCCTTTGGACAAGGGCTCGGGTAGCACCCACAGCATGAGGTACATGGAGGCTGTCCACACCACCATGGCCAACAAGGCCTGGGGTGACACCATCTCCTTCAGAGCGTGCTTCGTCTCCTCGAGCACCGGTCCGAAGGCCAGCGCCAGCGTCAAGGTGCGCAGGTCATCTCGACGCAGCGTGGCTCCATCCACCAGCAGACCGAGACAGTCTCCACGCTCGCCCTGCTTCGCGCACCACCCGAGATACTCGCGCGTCACCGCCGCCGCGGTGGGTGCCAGCAGAGGCGTATTCTCTTCCAGCGGTGTCATCCGGACGACGCGTCCGTGCTCCACCTCCGCCAGCAGGTCGGCTTCCAGCCCCATTTCGAAAGCCAGCCGGGCTGTCTCGTCGGGCCGCCCAGAAGTGGGGACGCTCACGGCCCACTTCCTCACGGCCCGCTGGAAGTCCTCCGCGTCCATGGGCACCGGCTCGACTTCCACCGTGCCTGGAATGAGCAGCCTCAGCTCGTACCGGACCGCTTCCAGCTCCGCCTCGTGCGGGTCCGGGTATGCCACCACTGTGTGCTGCGAGCCTGAGCACGCGGTCAGCAACGCCAGCAGCAGGGCACTCGCGCGGCGGGAAACCATGGTCATCCTCCCTCGCGGGAAGGGCTCCAGGATAGAGGAGCGTTCGACGAGCGAGGATGATGCCCTGGGTTGCCTCCACGTCACCCATCCCTTGGGTGGCAGGGCTCAGGGCGTTGTGACGGTCTGGTCCTGTGAGCCGCTCACACTCCCTCTCGAGACCGTGAGCGTCACCGTGCCGGGCTGGGTCGCCTTGAAGTAGAAGCTCGCGGTCGCCTCGGCCGTGGACAGCTGCACCGTGGTGATTGCCGGGCCCGCGCACGTGGCGTCCGCGTGGAAGGTCAGCCCCTGGGCCGCCGCTCCGCTCGCCGTCAGCTCGAAGGTGGCGGGCGTGGACTTCGACAGGTTGCCCTTCACGTCCTGGCTCTGCACCAGCACCCGCTCGGAGCAGGCTCCCGTGTCCACCCTCCTCGGGGGTGTGAGGAACGCCACCTGGGATGCCGGCCCCGCCACCACGTCCACATCGAAGGTGACACCCGGCTGCGTGGCGGAGTCATACCCCGCTCCCGTGAGCGTATTGGAGTGGATGGTGTTCCCACCTCCGAGATCCGCGATGCCCGCCTGGTACGGATACCCGTTCGTCACCGCGTTGTTCCGCAGCGTGTTGTCCGTCACCTGGATGCGCGTCGACGTCGCGGGAGCACTCCCGTCCGCCTCCGCCTGATCGAGATAGATGCCGACGTCATTGCCCGTCAGCGTGTTTCCCCGAATCACCGCATCCCGCACCCACGCGATGCCGAAGTACGGCCCTCCCGCCACCAGCAGCCCCGACGCCACGTCACTGCTCCCGGTGTATGCGTGGCCGGAGAGCTGGTTCTCCATCACCTGCCCCGTCACACCGTCACTGAGCTGCACGCCATTCTGCGCGATGTGCCCCACCGGCCCCGCCCCCGTCACCGTGTTCTGCGAGACGATGGCGCCCACGTGCCCCGCCACCAGGATGCCTCCCTTCTGGTAGCCGCTGACGAGGTTGCGCCGCAGGTCCACCTCCCGCCGCACGGAGGCATCGCGGTTGCGCACCTCGATGGCGTGCCCCTCCTGACAGCCTCGCGGCGTGCCCTCCGGATTGTTGGGGGCCGGCTGGTTCCGGCGGATGTTCAGCACCTCGCTGTCCAGCACGGACCCGGATGCCCCCTGCAACAGGATGCCGCGCAGCCGCCCCTCTTCCCCATCACAGGGCCCGTCCTTCAAGAGCCCCTGCGCCCGCACCTTCAGGTTGCGCACGTGCATCGACGTGCCGCGGTTGCGCACGATGGCCCCGAGGAAGTGGCCTCCCACGGGGTCCACCACCGTGAGCGTATGCCCCGTCCCATTCAGGGCGAGCCCATCCGGGATGAACACCGGCGTGCTCGTGGTGCAGTCGGCCTGCAGGGTGAGCAGCTCCCGCTCCAGCCGCGCGACACACGGAGGATGGCCGCACACCGGCCCGTTCCAGCTCACCGTGTGGCGAACCCGGATGCTGAGCCCCTCCGAGTTGGTGACCGTCACCTCGATCGTGGGCGTCACCCCCGCCGGCACGCAGGACAGCGCGGTCCACGGCACCTCGTTCGTGTCCCCCGTCTGCACGGGCGTGCCCAGGATGCCGGTGTTCGCCTTCCAGCTGAACGTCAGCGGCCCGCCATCGGGATCCTCGGCCGAGACGCTCAGTGGCACCAGCTCCCCGGGCACGGCACTCACGGCCTGGGGCGCGGGGCTCCGCAGCGCCGGAGGCGGCTTGTTCTTCACGCAGAGCCCCAGGCTGTAGCTCGTGCTGCCGCCCCGCGCATCCTCCACACGCGCGGTCACCTGGCAGTTGTCGCAAGCCGAAGTCTCGGCGGGGATGCTCGGCGTGAAGCGGAACCTCGCTCCCGAGCTCTCACTCCGGCTCCCCTCGCACGTCGCCGTCCATATATAGGTGAGCGCGTCCGAGTCCACGTCCTCCGCTCCCTGGAGCTCCACCTCCACCTCCTGCCCCAGCCCCACCGTCCGCGGACTCAGGGCCTCCAGGCCCGATGCCGTCGGCCATCGGTTGTGCACCACCGGCTCCTCATGGCTCAGCGTCCCGACTCCCGTGACGTCCAGCGTGAAGGTCAGGGAGGTGGCACTCCCCTGGGTGTCCCTCACCACGAGCGTCACCTTCCGCGGGCCGCCCGAGCCCGGAGCCTTCCACGTGGCCGCCGCCGCCTGGACGTCCTCGAACGTCCCCTCCTCCGCCTGCCACGTGTACGAGAGCCCCTCTTCCTCCTCCGCATCGCGCGCCAGCGCCCGCAGCCGGAGGGTGCCTCCCGGCTCCGCCGCGGCCCGCGAGCCCACCACCGCCTGGATGGACGGAGCCGTGTTGCCCGAGGATGACGCCGCTGCCTCCTGCCCCACGAGGATGATCAACCCCGGCCGGTACGGCTCGAGCCGCTCGCTGTCCGTCTCCAGCTCGAAGCGCCGCGTCCCACCCGCATCGAAGGCCTCCACGCGGAACCGGTACGGCTGCGCCTCTGGCAGCGAGCGCAGCCACCCACGCCACTGCGCCCCCGCTCCCTCCAGGTCCGTGGACACCGACGCACCGCTCCCGGACGCGCTGGCCGTCACCCGAGCCACCGCGCCCTCCGGTAGCGTCCGTGGCAGCACGAACACCACCCGTGCCGAGCCCGCCGGCCCCAGCGCCACGGGCGGAACCTCCTCCGTACAGCCTGCCCCCAAAAGCACCCACAACCCCACCAGCCACGTCAGGCGCCTCGCGTCTACCTGGATCATCTCTCGTGCCCTCCGGATCAGCGCTCCGGGATGGAGCCAGGGTATCGGCTCGATGCTATGCGTCGAAAAGCGCCTCCTTCCACCGTTGTCGCGGGTTTGACTTCCCACCGGCCCGGTGCCAGAGCATCCACCCATGCGAGTCCTCGTCACCGGCAGCTCGGGGCAGCTGGGCGCGGAGGTATGCCGGCCTCGCCGCACGCTCCCTACCGGGACCAGCTCCCCAGGACGCGCTTCGTCGACGTGAACGTCCAGGGCGCGCTCCACCTGCTCGAGGCCGCCGTGGCGCACCGCTGCCTTCACGCCTGGACAGGGTCTACGTCATCGCTCGGGCGGAAGCGGAGCTGGGCTACCACCCCCGCTTCAACGCGCTCGAGTTCCTTCAGGGCGAGTGAGTGCCTGCGCCCGCTCAGCGCACCGCCGCGAGCTGGTGGCTGCTGCTGGGGCGCGGCGAGAAGTTCCGGCGCCGCGAGTCGCGATCGGCCATCATCGCCATCATCGCCTGCATCCGCGTCTCGAACTGGTTCACGGGGTAGCCGTGCAGCACGCCGCTGGTGCTGAGGAACATCCGCGTCATGTCGTCGCCGCCGTAGCTGTAGGCGCGCTGCGCGTAGCGCTCCAGCACCTCGCGCCGGGCCTGGCCGAACAGCCGCCCCGCGGTGAACGTCACCTCCAGCCCGTCCAGGTCGATCAGCAGATCCACCCTGCGGCCGAACGGCGCCAGCTTCTCCTCCATATCCGCCTTCCACACCTGCACATCCGCGGCGCTCACCAGCAGGTAGCGCGTGAAGCGCGCGTGCACCACGTCGTTGTGCGGGTCGTACTCGAAGGCCATCCTCCCGGACATTGCTTCTCCTCCTCGGAGTCTTCAGGGCCAGAGAGGGTTGCGCCCATCGACTTCTCTAAGACCGGTTTGCACCGGAGACCCTGATATACAGCGACTAACAGAAATTCCTGATTCCAGTGTTTAACTCGTTTTGGCGGTTGGATCAACCACCACCCGCGGGAGCACCCACTGAGCAGATCGGGGCATAGTGTGTGCCTCATGTCCCCCCGCTGGGTGCTGCTCCTGCTGCCAGGCCTCTTCGGCTGCGCGGCGCTGACGCTGCCTCCGAATGAGCCCGTGGCCCGCTCGGTGCGCTTCCGCGGCGCTTATGAGGAGTTCCCCAGCGGCCTGCGGCTGGTGGTGCATGAGAATCCACGGGCTTCGCGGGTGACGATGGTCGTCTCCTACCGTGTAGGCGCGACGGATGAACCGGCGGGGAAGGAAGGACTGGCGCACCTCGTCGAGCACCTCACCTTCCTGGCTCGGCCAGCAGAGGCGCGGGCGCCCCGGCGCTCCAGCCGGCTGCTGGCCTCGGGCGCCGAGTCCAACGCCTCCACCTCTCATGATGGGACGGACTACTTCCTCACCGTGCCGCCCGAGCAGTGGGCTCCGCTGGTGGCGCTGGAGGCCGGGCGGCTGAGGGCGCCCCTGGAGAACGTCACCGAGGAGGACTTCCGGGTGGCGCGCGACGTGGTGGTGGCGGAGCTGCGCCAGCGCTACGAGGCGGGCCCGGAGGGCATGCAGCAGCGGTGGCTGCACGAGGCGCTGCTTCCGGGCAGCGCGTACGGGCGCCCGGCGGGGGGCACTCCCGAGTCCGTGCAGCACCTCACCCTGGAGGACGCGCGCGCCTTCGTGAGGGCGCACTACACGCCGGCGCACGCGGTGGTGGTGGTGTCCGGCCCGCTGTCCTCGGAGCGGGTGCGCGGCACCGTGCGCGCCGGCTTCGCGGAGCTGACGGAGTCGCGGCAGGCCATGCCCACGCCCCCCGTGCGCCGCGTGCCGCCCCCCTTCCCTCCCGAGGCGCCCGGCAATGCGCCCCTGGTGGTGAAGCAGGGCCCGGTGGAGTACCCCCGGCTGTGGCTGACGTGGACGCTGCCCGGGCTGTACTCGGGCCAGACGCCCCAGGCGCTCGCCGCCCAGGGGCTGCTGGAGGGCCGGCTCGTCTCCCAGCTCGCCCGCGAGGAGCGCGTCCACAACCTCTCCGTGTCCCTGGAAGTCATGGATGGCGTCGCGCTGCTCATCGCCCGCATCGACTTGATGAAGGAGGAGGACGCCGGGAAGGTGGCGGAGCGCGCGTTGGATCAGCTGATCGAC
The DNA here is from genome assembly GCF_020103725.1 of Hyalangium gracile. Lineage (NCBI taxonomy): Bacteria > Pseudomonadati > Myxococcota > Myxococcia > Myxococcales > Archangiaceae > Hyalangium > Hyalangium gracile. Next base: position 482,243 of record NZ_JAHXBG010000001.1, read on the forward strand.
CTGCTGATGAACCGGGGCATCGGCGGACTCACCGCGAGCGCGCGCGCCATGCTGCTCACCCAGGCCTTCGCGGAGCTGGAGCAGTTCCCCGTGAGGGAGGCGGCCCGCTTCCTGCGCGCCACCGGCCAGGCGGACTACGTGAGCGGCTGGCCGAGGCAGATCCGCGAGGAGCTCTCCAAGGACGTCGGCCCCTACCTCTACCAATACGTGCGGCGCGAGCGCGTGCGCAAGCTGCTGGTGGTGCCGGAGCCGAGCGGCCCGGGACGCACCGTCGTCGGCGAGCGCTTCGCGCCCCTGGCCGGCCTGGAGGACTTCGCAGACGAGGAGCTCCTCCTGCCGCCGGGTGCGCCGGACGTGCGCCAGGTGGCGAGAGCCCCCGGCCTCGACGAGGCCGAGCGCTTCACCCTCGGCAACGGCCTGCGCGTGGTGGCGCTGCGGCGCGGCCTCATGCCGCTGGTGGAGGCCCGCCTGTGGGTGCGCACGCAGCCTCCGGGCACCGAGGGCAACACCCTGGCGCTGTCCCGCCTGGCGCTCCATGGCTCGTACCTGTCGGCCAGCCGGCGGTGGCGCCATGGCGAGAAGGTGGGCGCGCGCACCTCGCTCCAGCTGCGCGACGAGGGCCAGCCGGTGCTGGCCGTGGCGGCGCCCTCGGGCAACCTGCTCCACGTGCTGGAGGACATGCAGCAGTGGATGAGGGACAGGGAGGTGGAGCCGCGGCCCTTCGAGTATGTCCACGCCTGGCAGCTGCGGCAGCTGGAGCGCGAGGCGGCCCTCTCGGACACGCGCGCGGAGCGGGTGCTCATGGCCCGGCTGTTCCCGGGCCACCCCTACGGCGCGGCGCCGAGCGTGGAGGAGGCCCGGGCGCTCGACGCCTCGAAGGCCAACGCCTGGGTGGATGCGGAGCTGAACCCGGACCGGGCCACGCTCTTCCTGGTGGGAGACCTGCCACCGGCGCCCAGGCTGCGCGCCCAGGTGGAGCAGATGCTGGGGGGCTGGCGTGGCAGGAGCAAGCCCGTGCAGCCTCCGCCCGCTCCGCCGCCGCCGAGCCGCCGCGCGGTGGTGGTGGTGGACCGCCCCGGCGCCTCCCAGGCGGAGCTGCAGCTGGGGCTGCGCTGGCCGGAGCTGTCGGCGCGGGAGGAGGCCACGGCGAGCGCGCTGGCGTGGCTGCTGGAGCACCGGCTGGGCCACCAGCTCCGCGAGCGCCTGGGCATCACCTACGGCGTGCGCGTGTCGCACGAGGCTCGCCCGCGCGCCTCCACGCTGAGGCTGCGCGTGGCGGTGGAGCGGAGCGCGGCGGCGGGCGCGGTGGAGCAGCTGCTGGCCGAGCTGGGCACGCTCGAGGCGGAGGCCCTCCCGCGCGAGGTGGTGGAGCGGGCGCGCTGGCAGGTGGCGCGCGGCTATGACTTGCGCTTCCAGACGACGGCCCAGGTGGCGGAGCGGCTGCTGGAGCTGGAGCGCCTGGACCGACCGCCAGACGCCTGGGAGCGCTACCCGGAGGCCATCGCGGCGGTGACGCCGCAGGCCCTGCAGGCGCTGGTGAAGCGGCTGAGCCTGGGCGCGGAGGTGGTGGTCATCCTCGGGGACGCGGCGGCGCTGCGGCCCCAGTTGCAGGAGGCGGGCTTCCCGGTGGAAGTGCTGGAGCGGCCCACGCAGGACAACCGCTGAGACCCAGCGGGCGGGAGGACACGTGGAGCAGCAGGGCATGGGTGGTGGAGCGCGGCGGCCTGGGGGCCAGCGGACGGTGGAGTGCGCCGACGCGCTGGCGTGGCTGACGGCCCGAGAGTCGCTGGCGGGGTGCTCCGTCATCACCTCGCTGCCGGACGTGTCCGAGTTCCCCGCGCTCTCGCTGGCCGAGTGGAAGCAGTGGTTCATCCGCGCGGCCGCGCTCGTCATGTCCAGGGTGCCGGCCGAGGGCGTGGCCATCTTCTACCAGACCGACGTGAAGAAGGCCGGGGCCTGGGTGGACAAGGGCTACCTGATCAGCAGGGCCGCGGAGCAGGCCGGCCTCGAGACGCTCTGGCACAAGGTGGTGTGCCGCACGGCCCCCGGGACGGTGACGTTCGGCCGGCCCGCGTACTCGCACCTGCTGTGCTTCTCGCGAGCCGTCCGCGTGGAGCTGGGCCGGGCCACTCCGGACGTGCTGCCCGAGGCGGGCGAGGTGACGTGGACGCGCGGCATGGGCGTGCAGGCCTGCCTGGCGGCGTGTCGCTTCATCCTCGGCCACACGCCCACGCGCACGGTGGTGGATCCGTTCTGCGGCCACGGCACGGTGCTCGCCGTCGCCAACGCGCTGGGGCTGGACGCGGTGGGCGTGGAGCTCAGCCGCAAGCGCGCGAAGAAGGCGAAGGCCCTGCGCGTGGCCCTGTCTCAGGGCGCGCTCACGCTCGTGCCCCCGACGACAGAGCCGGACCCGGCAGACGAGTCTTGAGGCAAACGAGCCACCTGTCTCTCCTCCCCGAGGGAGGGGCAGTGGTGACCCGGCCGACGCTCGTACCGGACGGCTGCCCCCTGGCCAACACTTCCACCCAGGGGGTGGTTTGACGCCCCCGTCGTAGCTCATGTCTCATCCCGGTGTCGGGGAGGCTCCGCGGCGCGGAGCGGGGAAGAACGTGTGGCGCAACAGCTGGGCCCGGGGGGGAACCAGCATGAGACCTCGAGACATCAACATCCTTCGACTCGGGCTCCTCCGTTTGGATGCGGGGGCGGCTGACGCTCGTGGTGCGCGCGGAGAGTCCTCCCCGATTCACCACAAGGGAGTAAGGAATGAACAACGGCAGCGAGCAGTCCGGCGTCGTCCAGGTCCCCTTCTCCTCCGCCCTGGCGGAGTACCTCGAGCGGATTCGAGCGTTGGGAGCCATGGAGGGCGTCGACGGTGCCGTCGCGCTCAGTCCCACGCTCAAGCCCGTCCTCGAGGCGATGCACCACGTCCTGGCTGGAGGCGAGGTGGAGGTGCGCATCCTGCGCGATGGACAGCAGGACATCTTCCAGGAGCTGCAGCAGCGCGCCGACCAGGCCACCGAGGCCACCAACGCGCTCAATCAGGGACAGGGAAGGATGGTCGTCACCGCCGTATGAGCCGGCTCTCCTCCATGGGCTGCGCCACCCGGACGGCCTTCCAGCGCTGGGTCAACGCCCAGAACGTCCCCGAGGTGCTGGCGGCCAGCAGCGTCAGCTCGTGGCTGGCGCTCGTCGCGCTGGTGCTGCTGCTGCTGGCGGCCGCCTCGTGGGCGCCGCGCGCCGAGCAGCTCTTCGCCCTGCCCGTGGGCACCGCGCTGCTCTGCTTCATTCCCGCGCTGGTGGACTTCGCCTTCGCCCTGCTGCACCGCAAGCGCCAGCACGTGGAGACGTGGGGCTGGCTGCTGTCGCTCGCCGGCACCACCGGCCTGCAGTTCTTCGTCGCCAGCCTCATGGCGCTCTCCGCGCCCCAGGGCGCCACCATCTTCGGCGGCTTCTTCCTCTTCACCGCCGCCTTCCACGGCCGGCTCTTCCGGGTGACGCCGCGCACGCCCTTCCTCGCGGTGGGCACGGCGCTGGCGCTGGCGCTGGCCGCCCTGCTCTTCGCCCGCCCGGAGCACACCGCCCTGTTCGCCGTCCTCGGCCCCGCGTCCCTCATGGCCGAGCTCTACCTGGGCACCTTCGCCATCCAGCATGACCGCACCGCCGCGGAGGCCGAGCGGCTGCGCGCCGCCGTCCAGGCGCAGATGCTGGCCCAGCAGGAGCGCGACGTGGGCCGCATGTCCCAGGCCCTCACGGAGATCCTCGGCCACAGCGAGGAGATCCGCGAGACGCTGCTGACGGCCAGCACCACCGCGGATCTGCTCACCGGGCAGCTGGTGCGCAGCCAGAGCCTGGCCCGCGCCGAGCCGGAGCGGCTCATCCGCCAGCTCCACGAGAACCTGGCGCGCATCCGGGACAGGGTGGCGGAGATCCACCAGAAGGGCCGCCGCTACATCGGGAGCGATCCAGAGGCCGTGGACCTGGTGCCCGTGCTGGACTCCGTGCGTCAGAGCGTGGGCCTGCGCTTCCCGGACGTCTCCATCGCCGTTCAGGTGAACCGGGGTGAGCCCCTGCGCGCCTGGGTGCGCGGAGGTGTCACGACCCTGCGGCGAGTCGTCGAGAACCTCGTTACCAATGCCTGCGAGGGCGATGGCTTGCGCGCCGCCGGAAGCGTGCGCATCTCGGCTCGCACCGAGCCGCTGAGCGGGAGGCTGGAGATGATCATCGCCGACGATGGTCCTGGTTTCCCACCGGAGCGGCTGGCCGCGCCTATCGTGGGCCTCTCCACCACCAAGCCGCGGAGCACCGGGCTGGGGCTGTACACCTCCGAGTGCTTGATTCGTGCCAGCGGCGGCACGCTGGAGCGCCAGAACGCGCATGAGGGCGGAGCGGTCCTTCGCGTCCTGCTGCCCCGGGAGCTGCGAACATGAGCGGGGGCGCCATCTACCAGGAAGCCCTGCGGGTGCTGCGGCGGCTGGGGCTGCCGGAGGCCGCCGAGCGGGACGTCGTCGCCGCGCTGGAGGCGGCGCAGCCCGGGCCCCTGGCACTTCTGTACGAGGCGGGCATGGAGGCAGGGCTGACGCGTGAGGCGCTGCTGACGCGCGGCTCGGGAATCTTCCTCAGCTTCGCCGCGGGCAACCTCGCGGACGATCTCACGGATGGCGAGTGCTCATATTACGCCCATCCATCACGGGTAGGACCCTACGTGCAGTTCCTCCTGCAGAACCTGGCCTGGGCCACGCTGGCCCGCGCGCAGGTGCCCGAGGAGGTGCTGGTGGAGGCGGCACGGGGGCTGGCGGAAGCGGCGGGGCCACAGGCCCTGGAGGTGCGGACGCGGGAGTGGACGGCGCCCGTCTTCCAGCGCGTGGCCGAAGGGCTGGCGGGGCAGCAGTGGGCGGTGTACCTGCGCCTGCTCTGGGCGGGCACACCGCTGGCGGAGTGCTCGGTGGCGGGGCGCGATCTGGGAATCGCGGCCCACGTGGCCGAGGACATCCGCTCGAGGGACCCACGGTTCTTCAGCATGCCGGAGGCGGACCAGCGCGAGGTGGTGCGCTGGGCACGGGCGGGGATGGATGGCGTGCGGCGTCAGAAGCTGCGTTGTCTGGACGCGGCGCTCAGGCGCATCGATCCGATTCTTCCGGAGGTAGTGCCATGAGGGTAGAGCCGCTGCGACAGGGAACCGCACGCGACGACGTTGCCGCGTACTACGACGCCAAGACGGAAGGCATCCTGCGCCGTTACGGCCCGGGGCCTCGCGTGCACTACCACACCGGCCTGGTGGACGAGTCGCCGCCGCCGGGAATGTCCGCGGAAGCGCTCAAGGTGCTCATCCACGAGTCCCAGGAAGCCCTGCTGCGCGAGATGGCGCTCGCGATGGGTGGGCCGAGCCGGGGCTGGGACGTGCTGGACGTGGGCTGCGGGCTGGGAGGCGGCTCGCTGTTCTGGGCCTCCGTCCATGGCGCGCGCGTCTCCGCCATCACCATCGCGCCGGAGCACCTGCCCTGGGTGGAGCGCTTCGCCGCCATGGCGGGCGTGGGCGATCGGGTGAAGCCCATGCTCTGCGATGCGCTCGAGGTGCCCGGCCAGGAGCGCTTCGATCTCGTGATGGCGGTGGAGAGCTCCTGCTACCTGCCGCGCCGCGAGTGGTTCCGCAAGGTGCACTCGCTGCTGCGCCCCGGCGGCCTGGTGGCCATCGCGGACTGCTTCCTCGGTCGGCCGGAGCTGGCCATGCCGTTCGATCGGTACTGGCGCACGCACATCGGCTCGGTGGAGGAGTATTTCCGCGCGGCCACCGCGGAGGGCCTGGAGCTGGAGCTCCATCAGGACCTGTCCGGGCGGGCGGTGAACTTCTGGACGCTGACGTTGGACTTGCTGGCGCGCGAGCGCGAGCTGTCGCTGCGCGGCGGCCAGGGAGGCATGGGCCGGACCGAGTCCCAGCGCGAGCACCTCCGGCTCCAGCAGGCGTTCCTGGATGGCGGCCTGCACTACGGGATGATGGTGCTGCGGCGCCCGCACTGAGCGCTCAGCCCGTCAACCTCAGCGTCAGCAAGGCCAGCCCTCGTCTCCTCGGCTGGTCTCGGAGCGTGTAGGAGCCATGGAGCCCGTGTCCCATGCCGTCCGGTCGGAGCAGCCCAAGCCTTTGGGGGCAAATCCAACCACGGAGACGAACATGAGCTTCAAGCGAATGATGGTGGTGGGTGCCATGGCCTCGGCGCTGGCGTTCACGGGTTGCCAGGATCGCCGCGGTGACGACACGGCCCCCGGCGGCGCGGTGGAGCAGCCGGAGGGCACGGGCGGCTCGGGCAACGTGGACTCCACCATCCCGGGCAGCAGCGACACCCTGGGCGGCGTCCGCCAGGATGATCGGCCCGGGGCGGACCTGGGAGGCACGGGCGGTAGCGGAGGAGAGGCGCTCGAGCCGAACCGCGACCTGGGGAACACGGGCGAGGTGAACGAGCAGGACAGCGCCGGCTCGCTGGACCACGGCGGCACCGGGGGCTCCGGCTCCATCAACGAGCACGACACCTCGCTGGACCAGGGTGGCACCGGGGGCTCCGGCTCCATGAACGACCAGGGCTCCAGCGCCACGGACCCGAGCTGGACGGGCAGCACCGACTCGGTGGATGACCCCAACCGTGTCGACAGCAAGGACGACCAGCGGATGGAGAAGTAGTCGGCCCGAGAGCGTCCTCGGCAACGCGGCGCTGGAGCAGCCAGGCACTCCCCGCCGTGTTGTCGCGGAGTGTGGGCATGCGGAGCTTCTCCGCGTGAAGCACCTGGATCTCCTCCGGAGGAACGGATGGCGCGGAAGCGGCGGACGAAGAAGGCGACACGGCAGGTGGGCTACGCGGTGGTGGGGCTGGGACACTTCGCGCAGGACGCGATCCTGCCGGCCTTCGAGCACGCGAAGGACAACTCGAAGCTGGTGGCGCTGGTGAGCGGAGACCCGGAGAAGGCGCGCGAGCTGGGCGAGCGCCACGGGGTGCCGGTGTTCGACTACGACAGACTCGAGGAGTGCCTGGCGCTGCCCGAGGTGGAGGCCGTCTACATCGCCGTGCCCAACGCGCGGCACGCGGAGTTCGCGGTGCGCGCGGCGAAGGCGGGCGTGCACGTGCTGTGCGAGAAGCCGCTGGCCATCACCGTGGAGCAGTGCCGGGAGATGATCCGCGCCTGCGAGGAGAGCGACGTCCGGCTGATGACGGCGTACCGGCTCCACTTCGAGCAGGCCAACCTCACGGCGGTGGAGGCGGTGCGCGAGGGGAAGATCGGCGATCCGCGCATGTTCACCTCGACGTTCACCTTCCAGATCAACGCACCCAACATCCGCCTGGAGCGGGACAAGGGCGGCGGGGTGCTGTGGGACATCGGCGTGTACTGCGTGAACGCGGCGCGCTACCTCTTCCGCGCCGAGCCGGTGGAGGTGTTCGCCTTCTGCGACAAGGGGAAGGATGCGCGCTTCACGGAGGTGGAGGAGGCCGCCTCGGTGGTGATGCGCTTCCCGGAGGGGAAGCTGGCGGCCTTCAACGTGAGCTTCGGCTCGGAGGCGGTGGCCACCTACCAGGTGGTGGGCACCGAGGGCACGCTGAAGCTGGACAACGCCTACGAGTACAAGGGTGACATCCGCTGGGAGCTGATGTCCGAGGGCAAGACGCGCAAGGGCAAGGTGCCGCCGCGCGATCAGATCGCTCCGGAGCTGCTCGCCTTCAGCGACTGCGTCATCGAGGGCCAGGAGCCCGAGCCGAACGGCTGGGAGGGGCTGGCGGACGTGCGCATCATCTCCGCGCTGTACGAGTCGGCGCGCACGGGCCAGCCGGTGCGGCTGGAGCCCTTCGAGAAGCCCCGGCGGCCGACGAAGGAGCAGGAGGAGCACCGCCCGGCGGGGGACACGCCGGAGCTCATCAACGTGGAGGCGCCCTCGCAGTAGCCTGCGCGCGAGGGACTACTCGGGGGCGGCGCACAGCGAGTGCTCCGTGCTGTACGCGCCCGACAGGGGCGTGAGGTCCTCACGCCCCTGGTACTCGTGCCACCAGCGCGCGGCCTGCCAGATGGCCTCGGGGCAGCTCGCGCTGCTGGCGATGCCCGGCGTCAGCTCGAAGCCGGCGGCGCCCAGCACCATCTCGGCCATGGCCGCCGAGGGCAGCCCGAAGCCGTCCAGCAGCGGGTTGGTGGCGCGCCCCGCTCCCCACACGTACGGCAGCCACCGCGTCACCAGGTCCACCGCGTCCATCGCCGAGCGCTGGCGCATGAAGGTGCGCAGCGCCTCGCTCACGGGCGCCTGCTCCACCGGCACGTGCAGCACGGCGATGTTGGGGTAGCGCTTCGCGTCGTCGTAGCGGCCCAGGTCCGCGCGCTGCACCCCGTTCGTGCTCGGCGGGTAGCCGAAGCCTCCGCCGGGGTCGAGGGAGATCTCCCAGGCGGTGGCGGCGGTCAGCTCGCCCTCGGGCGGCTCCACCAGCACCACGTGGCTCCAGTAGCTGGGCGTCAGGTCATGCCGCGCCTGGGACTGCGCCACCCGGAGCCGGAAGGACACCGGATCCGTGCCGCCGAGCAGCACCAGCAGCGGCGAGCCGCTGGCCTTCTTGCCCCTGGCCTTCGCCGCGCGCTGGAGCCAGGCGAGGTTCGTCTGGTTGCGCGAGCGTGTCTGGCAGACGAACTGCGGGTTGGGGGCGGAGGCGGGAGAGGAGCGGATCTGAAGCATGGTGGGGCCTCGCTAGCGGTGGCGGAGGACGAAGGGGGCGACGGCGGGCGGCGGACCGCCGGGCTCCAGCGGGAAGAAGCGCGGCGTCACCTCGAGGCTGTCGCCGTGGCGCCGGAACGACAGCAGGCACACGTTGTTGCCCCGCTGGCGGTAGAGGGTGTACGCGAAGAAGGAGGAGCGACTGCCCTCGAGCTCCAGGGCGCCTCCGATGAGCGTGGCGTCCGAGTGCCGGGGCCAGCGCTCCTTCTTGCCCGAGAGGTTGGCCTTGAGGTCGGCCAGCTGGTCCACACCGGGCGTCGTCACCAGCGCGGTGGGCGAGCAGATGACCTCGATCATCTGCATGCCGGTGGCCAGCGCATCCTTGGGCATGAAGCGGGCGATGCGGCTCCAGTGCATGTCGCCGGTGATGAGCAGCACGTCCCCGGCCTGGCGCATCAGCCGATCCAGCTCCCCCATGAGGAAGCGGAAGTCGGCGTAGTTGCTCATCGTCGAGTCGCCGAAGCGGCGGTTCAGCCCACCCGCCCTGGGCATGGCCAGCGACTGGCCGGTGACGAAGACGCCCAGCTTGCGCTGCTGGATGCAGCGCGACACCCAGGCGGACAGCGCCTCCCGGGCCAGGGGCGTCATGGTGGTCTGGAAGTTCGCATCGCGCCAGGCGCGCGCATCCAGGAGGAAGAAGGAGAGCGGCTCCACGTCGAACTGGACGGGCGTGCCCACGGGCGTGGGGTCCACGTGCTGGAAGTGGCCGTACAGCATGCGGGCCACGTCCGCCCACGCCGCGCGCCCGGGGCCCGTCCAGGTGTTCTGGGACTGGACCGAGGGCATCGGGAAGTTGTTCCAGTAGTCGTGGTCGTCCGGCACGCACGCGTACGGCGCGGCGTGCACCACCTTGGCGTAGGCGTGGTCGTCGAACCAGTTGCGGGCGTAGTCCTGCTCGAACTTGCGCGCGAGCGCCGGGCGCGCGTCCGGCAGGTTCTTCAGCGGAGGCAGGTCCAGGTACACCTGGTCGCCGGTGAGCAGCAGCAGGTCCGGCGTGTAGCCCCGGAGGATGGAGTCCATGGACGCGCCCGCCACGCCGCTCTTGTCCTCCTCCCAGTAGAAGCAGGAGGCGAGCATCAGGTGGAAGGCGCGATCCAGGCCGGAGGGCACCGAGCGCGGGAGGGCGCGCAGGGAGGAGATGACGGGAGGCGCGCCGTCCAGGCTCACGCCCACGCGGAAGGCCTGGGGCGAGGTGGCGTGGACGGGGAACTCATACAGGCCGGCGAAGATGCGGGGCGTGTCCACCCCGAGGAACGGGCCGGCGCGCACGCTCTGGATGGGACGCAGGGTGGCCGGCTGCGCGGGAAGCCCATCCAGGGTCCAGCTCAGGGCGGGCGCGGTGGTGCGCTCGCGGACTCCGAGCCAGACGCGAAGGCGCCCACCGCCAGCGGCACACGCATGCAGGACGACGTTGGCGCTCATGCCCCCTCGCGGTGCGGGACGTACGGACCACCTGCCCATGAATTAGCACGGGGCCCCCGCATGGCGGAACCCACGAATTCGCGGAATGTCCGGACCACGCGCTATCCTTCGCCTCGAAGTCTCATCGCATCGCCTCCGAGGAAACGTTCATGGCCGTGAAGAAACGTGCAGCCGCCGCCAACAAGGTCTCGAAGAAGAACGAGGTAGCCAGCGCGCCCGCCTCCGCGAGCCTCGTCAACCACATCGCCTTCGTGGTGGACCGCAGCGGCTCGATGCGCCGCATCAAGGACCAGGTGGTGCGCGTCTTCAACAACCAGCTCGACACCGTCCAGCGCAACGCGAAGTCGGCCGGGCAGAAGACGTTCTTCAGCACCTTCATGTTCCACACCACCGTGGACAAGCCGCGCCACCTCGCCGCCCCCGTGGAGAAGGTCCGCAAGCTCAAGGCGTCCGACTACAAGCTGGGCGGCAGCACCGCCCTGCTGGACGCGGTGGGCACCTCCATCACCAGCCTCCAGAAGGCCAAGGGCGCCACGAACAAGGACACCAGCTTCCTGATCGTCGTCATCACCGACGGGCACGAGAACTGCTCGAGTCAGTACAAGCGGAGCCTCAAGGGGCTCATCGCCAAGGTCCAGAAGACGGGCCGCTGGAGCCTGGCCTTCCTGGTGCCCCCTGGCAGCGAGAACACGCTCACCAAATTCGGCATCCCCAAGGGCAACGTCACCCGCTGGGACGCCACCGCCAAGGGCACCAAGGTGCTGGACGAGAAGCTGGCCGCGGGCCTCAAGACGTTCTACGCGGCGCGCGCCAGCGGGCAGAAGTCGGTGACGGCGTTCTTCACCACCGACATGAGCAAGGTGGATGTGAAGAGCCTGTCGGCCCTGAAGGACCTGTCCAAGGGCTTCGCGCGGTGGACGGTGGACAAGGAGCGCTCCATCCGCGAGTTCGTCAACACGAAGCTCCAGACCAGCTCCACGCTGCGCAAGAAGCTGGGCAACGAGTACCAGCCCGGCCGCGGCTTCTATGAGCTGACCAAGCCGGAGACGGTGCAGCCGCGCAAGAACATCGCCATCCTGGACAAGAAGACGAAGGCCATCTTCGGCGGGGACCAGGCCCGCAAGGTGCTGGGCATGCCGAGCGGCGCCAACGTCAAGGTGAAGCCCGGCAACCACATGGAGTACTCCATCTTCGTGGAGAGCACCTCCAACAACCGGAAGCTGGTGCGCGGCACCACCCTGCTCTACCAGCAGTAACGCTGAGCCCGGCTCGCGGCCGCGCGGCCGCCCGTCGCCCCGCCCACCGAGGCTCGAGGCGCCGGGTGGCCTCCCGCGTCCGTCACATCGCCCCCCGGCCATGTCCATCGTTGCCGGGGGCCGACCATGCCGCGCAGCTTCGCCATCACCACCTCCTCTCCCTCGGTCCAGCCGGATGGCTCGGGCCAGGGAGAGTTCACCTTCACCGTCTCCAATGGCCTGGGGCGCCCGGCTCGTGTCCGGGCCGTGCTCGAGCCAGAGGGCCAGCTCCAGCGTGGCTGGCTGGCGCTCACGGGAGAGCCCGAGCGGGAGCTCGCTCCGGATGGCACGCAGAGCTATGGGGTGAGGGTGTCCACTCCGCCGGGGACTCCCGAGGGCACCTATGCGTTCCGGCTCATCGTGGTGAACGTCGCCAACCCCGATGAGGAGTTCGCCATCGGGCCCTCGGTGGCCCTCCAGGTCCAGCGCCCGACGATCGCGCCCCCCAGGAAGTTCCCGATGTGGCTCGTCCTCCTCGCGGCCGGGGTGCTGCTCATCTCCGCGGGCGCCGTCGGCGCGGGGCTGCTGCTGCGGGACGAGCCCGGCACCGGGGGCTCGGGCTCCGCGCCCACGGTGTCGCTGGGCTTCAATGGCCAGAGCAGCTTCGTCGATCTGGGCGAGCCCGCCGAGCTCGAGTTCACCGGCACCGTCACCGTGGAGGCGTGGATCCGCCCCAGGACTACCGGGGGCTTCCACAACATCCTGGCCCAGGGCTACACGGTGACGCCGCCGGGCGAGTTCTTCTTCCGCATCTTCGCCGGGCAGTACCAGGTCGGCTCGTGGGATGGGATGAACCACGCCGTCTCCTTCCCCATGCCTCGGGAGGACGCCGGGCAGTGGGTCCACCTGGCCGGCGTGTATGATGGCTCGCGGTGGATCCTCTACCGCAACGGGAACGAGGTGGCCTCCAACCCGGAGCGCGTGGGCGTCATCGACGTGAAGGCCCCGTGGGCCATCGGCGCTCGCGGAGGGGGCCAGGAGCGCTTCTTCGATGGCGACATCGGCGCGGTGCGGCTGTGGCGCGTCGCGCGTGGGCCGGAGCAGATCCGCGAGGACATGCGGGGTGAGCCCAAGCGGGACGCGGAGGGCCTCCTCGGCTCCTGGTCCCTGAGCGAGGGCCGGGGCACCATCGCCGGGGACCGGGGCCCGGGCCAGTCCCACGGCGTGCTCCGGGGCGCCACATGGAACACGCCATAGGCGGCTTGTGCTAAACCCAGCGGCCTATGGCTCCGAGCGAAGAGCTGAGCACCGCAGACCTCCAACGGCTGGCCCGCGCCGAGGCGCCGGAACTGCCGGAAGCCGTCATCGCCTTCCTGGTCCAGCCGGAGAAGCCCCCCGAGAAGCCTCTTCCGGAGGGCGCCATCGACTTCCAGGGCCTGAAGTCCCTGCTGTGGCAGGCCCAGCACCGCCGCGACGCCAAGGGCCGCCGGGCCGCCTCGCACGAGGCCTGGCAGCGCTTCCTGGCCCAGAAGGACGTGCCGCTGCCGCCGCGCTTCACCCTGGCGGACCTGCTCGTCTCGCTCTACGAGCGCAACACCGACGCCAGCCGCGCCACCCTCTTCCAGCTGGTGCGCGGCGCGGACCTCCAGTTCGGCCTGTGGGGCGGGCTCAAGCGCATCTACAAGCTGGCCGAGCAGCGCCATGACGCGGAGATGTTCGGCGTGCTGGCCTGGCGCTTCGACGTGGAGAGCCAGACGCACACCACGCGCGAGGTGTCGCTCGGCACCATCACCTACCTGCGTCGCCGCGCGTGGCGCTACCTGCGGCAGCTGGGCGCCGCGGTGCCGGAGCTCTTCCCCCAGTTCGCCGTCGAGGTGCTGCGCCACTACACCCCGGAGACGCGGTGGCGGCAGACGTGGGTGGCGATGCACCTCTGGGCGCACGGCTCGGAGAAGTACAACGCGTACTCCTTCACCATCGACGTGCCGGCGGACATGGTGAAGTACCGCGCCTTCCCGGACGCGTGGAAGCGCTCGCCGGACGCGCTCATGCGGTTGCTGGACACGTGCCAGTCGGACCCGGCGGCGCGCTTCGCCATCCAGAACCTGCGCAAGGACTTCCCCGAGGCGCTGCGCCAGGTGACGCCCACGTGGCTGGACAGGCTCGCCCGGAGGCCGCTGGCCAGCGCGCACGAGTTCCTCGTGGAGACGCTGCAGGGCTCGCCTGAGTTCCACCAGGGCAAGCTGCGCGGGCTCGGGCTGCACGAGGCGGTGCTGGCGCTGCTGGTGTCGCCCAGCCCCAAGGCGCGCACCTACGCCATCGAGTATGCGCGGGCGCACGCGGCGGACCTGCCCGCCGAGCGGCTGGCGGAGCTGCTGGGCTCGGGCCTGGCGGACACGATGATGTACGCCGCCGCGACGCTGGAGAAGCGCAACCCGCGCGAGCTGGGGGCGGACTTCCTGGGGCGGCTGCTGGCCTTCAAGGCCACCAACGGCTTCGCCGCGAAGGCGCTGGAGCAGGCGTTCGACAGGGCGGAGCTGTCCCACCGCTTCCTGATCGACATGTTCTACGGGAGCAACGAGCAGCTCTCGTGGGTGAAGGGCTACATCGACTCGAAGTACGCCGCCGCCGAGCTGCCCGCCTCCTTCTATAAGGAGCTGCTGGCGGACGCGCGGCACAGCAAGTTCCCCACGTACTACGCCAGCCCGGTGGAGCAGTTCGCGCTCAAGGCGCTGGGGGCGTACTCGCCGGCGGCCATCGGCGCGGACTGGCTCCTGGACAACGCCATCCACCCGCGCCTGGGCAGCACGGTGCAGAAGTGGCTGATGCGCGCCGAGGCGCTGCCGGGGCTGGACGTGGAGCGGGTGAAGGGGCTGGTGTTCAACGCGAAGTACCGCGAGGTGGCGCTGGCGCTGCTGGGCAACCGGAAGCTCTTCAGCGCGCGGCAGCTCACCGTGCCCTGGCTGCTGGCGCTGGCGCGGCGGGCGGACCCGGCGCTGCACGGGTTTGCCCACCGCTACCTGCTGGAGAACCTCTCGCCGGGGGACTTCAGCGAGTCCGAGGACGCCGCGGCGGGCCTGGAGCGCCTCTTCGAGCTGGCGCTGGGAGCGAAGCAGCCGGTGCCGGTGCGGCAGTTCGCGCAGACGTACCTGCGCGTGCACCACCCCGTCATCGGCCCCGAGCAGCCCGAGTCCAAGTCCTACCAGCTCAAGCCCAAGGCGCCGCGCAAGGCGTACACGGCCGAGCGGCTGTGGCCGGCGCTGTTCGACGCGAGGGATGACGTGCGGCGCTTCGCGCTGGCCATCACCCGGGCGGAGCTGCGCGCGTGGGGCTACCACCCGCGCGTGTACGAGCTGGCCGAGGCGGAGGCCAAGGAGGTGCGCAACCTGGCCTACGACGCGCTGCTGCAGGCCGGCGAGGCGGGGGCGGACGAGCGCTGCACGCTCAAGCCCGAGGAGCTGGACGCGGTGAAGGTGTTCACCCTCACCGAGAGCACCAAGCGCAGCACGCGCGAGGTGGCGGTGGAGCTCATCCGCCGGCACTACGCGCGGCTGGGCGGGGCCGAGCGGCTGGCGTGGCTGATGGAGAGCGCGGACCGCGAGGTGGGCCTGTTCGCCGTGCGCCTGCTCTGGGAGAAGCACCGCCCCACGCACCTGCCGGCGGGGTGGAAGCCCGCCGGGGCGACGGAGGCTCCGGCCGTCAGCGGCATGGAGCGCTTCGCCAACGTGGACGCGCTGCGCACCTTCGTGCGGCGGATGCTCTTCGGCCTGCCGCCGGGGCGCTCGAAGGAGGGCCGCGAGGGGATGGTGCAGCGGCGGCTGTCGGCGAGCACCGCCAAGCGGCGCATCATCGAGCTGGTGAGGGACCTGGGGCTGGAGGACCAGGCCTTCGCGCGGGTGGTGGCGCCGGTGCTCAACGAGTT
Organism: Hyalangium gracile; assembly: GCF_020103725.1. Classification (NCBI taxonomy): domain Bacteria; kingdom Pseudomonadati; phylum Myxococcota; class Myxococcia; order Myxococcales; family Archangiaceae; genus Hyalangium; species Hyalangium gracile. Next base: position 497,556 of record NZ_JAHXBG010000001.1, read on the forward strand.
CACTGGCTCGCTGGCCAAGGGAGAGTGGCAGAGCTGCCTGGCCTCCCTGGTGCAGCTGCGGGCGGCACACCCGGGCGTCTCCCTGTGAGGCGCCGTCTATACTCCGCACCTACATGAAGATTCCTCTGAAGGAGCAGCTCCGGCGCACGCTGCGGCGCGACCTGTGGATCGCGATCGCGCCCGCGACGGTGCTCATCAGCATCGCGTTCGCGGTGACGTTCTACTTCGTCAAGCCGGCGCCGCCGAAGAAGCTCGTCATCGCGATGGCGCCAGACGAGGGTGGGTTCCGGTACTTCGCGCGGAAGTACCAGGAGGCCCTGGCGCGCGACGGCATCACGCTGGAGCTGAAGCAGACGCAGGGCTCGGTGAGCAGCGTGAAGCTCCTCACCGAGGAGAGCGGGGCGGTGGACGTCGCGTTCGTGCAGAGCGGCACGGTGGGCGCGGACAAGGCGGAGGGAGTCGTCTCACTGGGGAGCCTGTCCTATATCCCGCTGTGGGTCTTCTACCGGGGCGAGCCGCTGGAGGATGTGCGAGGGCTTCAGGGAAAGCGCATCGCGGTGGGGCCCGAGGAGAGCGGGACGCGCGCGCTGGCGATGACGCTCCTGGGGGCCAACGCGGTGGACAAGGCGCCGACGGAGCTCCTGCCGTTCGGGCGTGATGAGGCCATCGAGCAGCTGAAGCAGGGGAAGATCGACGCGGTGTTCCTGGTGGCTCCGGCGGAGTCTCCGGCGATCAAGAAGCTGGCGGCGGTGCCCGAGGTGCGGCTGCTCAGCTTCGGGCGGGCGGATGCGTATACGCGCCGGTTCCCGTACCTGTCGAAGCACGTGCTGCCGCGCGGGGTGTTCGATCTGGCCGCGGACGTGCCGGAGCGGGACGTGGTGCTGCTGGCGCCGACGGCGAACCTGGTGGCGCGAGACAGCCTGCACCCGGCGCTCGCGTACCTGCTGATGCGCACGGCGAGCTCGGTGCATGGGAGCGCGGGGCTGCTGGATCGCTCGGGCGAGTTCCCGGCGCCGCTGGAGGCGGGCTTTCCGCTGAGCAGCGAGGCGCGCCGCTACTACGAGGCGGGGGTGCCGTTCCTGCAGCGCTACCTGCCGTTCTGGGCGGCGAACCTGGTGGATCGGCTCTGGGTGATGCTGGTGCCGATCATCGCGGTGGTGGTGCCGCTGGGCCGAGCGGTGCCGGCGTTCTTCCTGTGGCGGGTGCGCTCGCGCATCTTCCGCTGGTACGCGCGGCTGAAGGAGATCGAGATCCAGCTCGAGGAGAACCCCGGGCAGGAGATGTTGTTGGACATGGTGAAGCGGCTCGAGGAGGCCGAGCGCGAGGTGAACCGCATCCCGGTGCCGCTGGCGTACGCGGAGAACCTCTACTTCTTCCGGGAGCACGTCGACGTCGTCCGGCGGCGGCTGCTCCGTCGCCTCTCGGGCGCGTCCGACAACAAGGACGTGAAGGAAGTGGTGGCGCAGCAGGCCAGCTGAGCGGCGGAGCAGACGCTGCGGCGAAGCAATAACGGGCCGTAAACCACCGTCATTGGCGACCACCCGCAGAGAGCGAAACGATAGAGAACAACGGAGTGTTCCTGCTCGAAGGAGGACACGCGTTGGCGCTCCCCTCCTCGTGGACCGGGCCCCACCTGTCGGCCCGACTTGTTGCGAACTGGTATGACAAGCATACCAGTCGGTGGCGCACTCGCCCGACACGGGCACCTCCCCTGGTCGAGCCCTACAGCCGAGGTCCCATCGCGAAGAAGATCCTGTCCGCTCCCGTCGGAACCCGGCTCGCGCCGTCGCGCTCCCCCAGACACTTGGCGCGGGACGGCCGAAGACAGGGCTCTTTTGGCGTGCTTTCCTGCCGCCATGTCTCGCGGCTCCTCCGTCTTCCTCGCGCTGCTCCTGCTCACCTCCAGCGCCGCGCCCGCCAGGGACAAGGCTCCTCCCAAGCCCGATGTCTCCTCGGACATGCCCGCGGACTTCCAGCTCATCGGCTGGTCCAAGGACGAAAAGCGGTTCGCCGTCCGCCGCTACGACCTGTCCGACTCGGAAGACGACCTGAGCGAGCCTCCTCCGTACTGCCCCGGCTACGTGAACCACCTGGGCAAGAAGTTCCGGGGCGGACTCCTGCTCCAGCTCTACGAGGGCACCACGGCCACGAAGACGTGGGGAATCCAGGACTCGGAGCCCTGCACTCCGCCCGAGACCGCGCGCGAGCGGCTCACCCAGGCGAAGGCGGCCCTGGCGGAGCAGGGTGTCGATCTGCTGGCCGTCGGCGCCGTGGTGATGCCCCGGAAGGGCGCTCGGAAGGCCACCCCGCGCGGCAACAGCAAGCTCGCCGTCGGCACGGCCACGACGACGCTGGTGCTGCCCTCGGGCCCCTGGGCCCGGCAGACCGTGGACGTCACCTGCCGCGTCGAGCGGCGCGATAGCGGCAAGAGCGAGGAAGACGGGATTGGCACCTATCTGTCTCGAGCGACGTTCACGGTGCGGCTCCGCACTGGCAAGAAGCCCGTTGCGCTCGGCGAGTTCACCCTGGGCCCCACCGAGTGGTCTCCGGTCATGGCCGGGCGCTGGGACCCCACCTTCGATCGCCTCTTCCTGTCCCCCAGCGGAAAGAGCTTCGTGCTGCTCGCTCGCCTGGACGAGGGCAACATGCACGACAGCTCCGTCTCCAGCGTGGTCCTCGGACTCGTCGCACTCCCCGAGCGTCCCGGGTCCGCCTCTCCGGCTCGCTGAGCCACGAGCTCGCGGGGCCTGCTTGGAGGCGGGCGGAGACACTCGCGTGTCAACCGCTTGCTCCTCGGACTCCGGTGTGAGCTATTGCGCGAGCCTCACCCGGCCATGCGCAAGACCCACCGCCCGCTCACCACCGCCGCACTCGCCCTGAGCCTCTTCATGGCGGCCCTGGAGATGACCGTCGTCTCCACCGCCATGCCCACCGTCGTCAGCGATCTGGGCGGCATCGAGCACTACGCGTGGGTCTTCACCGCGTACATGCTGGCCTCCACCGTCACCGTCCCCATCTTCGGGAAGCTGACGGACCTGTACGGGCGCAAGCCCATCATCCTGTTCGGCATCACCCTGTTCCTGGCGGGCTCGGTGGCCAGCGGCCTGTCCCCGTCCATGCAGTGGCTCATCGTCTTCCGCACGGTGCAGGGGCTGGGCGCGGGCGCCATCCAGCCCACCACGCTGACCATCATCGGCGACCTCTACAGCCTGGAGGAGCGCGGCCGGGTGCAGGGGCTGTTCAGCGCGGTGTGGGCCGTCTCGGGCCTGGTGGGGCCGCTGGCCGGTGGCCTCATCGTCCGGTGGCTGTCGTGGCACTGGATCTTCTACATCAACGTGCCGGTGGGCCTGGGCACGATGGTGCTGCTCTTCATCTTCTTCCACGAGCACATCGAGAAGCAGAAGCGTCCGCTCGACATCGTCGGCGCCGTGCTGCTCTCGCTGGGGGTGGTGGCGCTCCTGCTGGGAGCTCAGGGCCACGACAACCGGCTGGTGCCGCTCGTGGTGGCGGCGGTGCTGCTGGGGGCCTTCGTCCTCGTCGAGCGCAAGGTAAAGGAGCCCATCATGCCTCCGAGCGTCCTGGTGCGCCCGACCATCGCCATCGCCTCGGTGACGTCGGCGTTGTTCTCGGCGGCGATGTTCGGCGCCAGCACCTACGTGCCGCTCTTCGTCCAGGGCGTGCTGGGTGGCACGGCCACACAGGCCGGCGCGATGCTCACGCCCATGCTGGTGGCCTGGCCCGTCTGCGCCCTCATCTGTGGGCGCGTGATGGTGAAGGTGGGGTTCCGGCCGCTCATCATGGGAGGCCTGGGGCTGTCGGCCCTGTCGACGGTGGTGCTGGCGCTGGTGCTCAGGCCGGGCGCCCCGCTGCTGCTCCCCGAGCTGGCCATGGGGTTGTTCGGCGCGGGCCTGGGCTTCGCGGCTACCGCGCTGCTCATCGCCGTCCAGACGAGCGTCGGTTGGGAGATGCGAGGGGTGGCCACGGCGAGCAACATGTTCTTCCGCACCATCGGCGGGGCGCTCGGCGTGGGCGCCATGGGCGGGGTGCTGGTGGAGCGGCTGACGGCGGACCCGCGCATCCCCGTGAGCGCGGCCAACGAGCTGCTCGGGCCCGAGCACGGACGCGGGCTGGGCGAAGAGGTGCTGCGCCAGCTGAGCGGCTCGCTGGCCGACGGGCTCGCCACCAACTTCTGGATCATGGCCGCCATGTCGGTGCTCGCCTTCGCTTTCAGCTTCTTCTTTCCCCGGGTGAAGACCGGCGCCAAGGCGGAAGCGGGCGAGGCGGCGATGCACTGAGCGCTGGCCCTCGCCCCCGCGAGACAGGTGGCTTCCGCCGTTACTGCCCGGATGACCCTCCGGCAGGTGCCCGGATCCTTTCGATGGGACGCCTGTCGAAGCGAGGCTTGTGCTAAACCCAGCGGCGGGCAGTCGGCAGCCAGCAGGTGCGGCCTCTCGTGGCGCACCCCAGGGTCCGACTCGGAGGGTTCAAGAGCGTCATGGCCAACCTTGCCATCGGCAACATCGAGAAGGTACGCGCCCTCGCGGCCAACGGCCGCGTGCTCCTGGTCGGCGGTGCCCGCGTCGCCCCCGCCAGCCGGCTCACCGCGTACGACTTCACCGCCAACAAGGTCCTCTGGAGCGTGGAGCTCCCCTCCGCCGTGCAGGCCCTGGCGCTCGCCGGCGAGCGGTGGGTCGCCGCTGGCGCTGATGGCACCGTGCGCGTGGGCTCGCTGGGCGAGGGCAAGCTCGAGCGCGAGCTGACGGGCGCCCACCCCGGTGGCTGCACCGCCGTGGCGCTCAGCCCGGACTCACAGCGCCTCTATACGGTGGGCGTGGATGGCTTCCTGCGCGGCTGGGCGCTGGACTCGGGCAAGAAGGTGCACGAGTGGCAGGCCTCCCCGCAGCCCCTGCGCGCCGTCGCCGTGGACCCCGGCCACACCTTCGTCGCCTGCGCGGGCGATGACGCCGTGGTGCGCTCCTTCACCGTGGCCTCCGGCGCTCGCCGGGACATGGCCGGCCACGAGGGCCCCGTGCGCGCCCTCGCCTTCACCCCTCGCGACGGGCGCCTGGCCTCCGCGGGCGATGATGGCCGCATCCGCCTCTGGTACCTCGTCGGCGCTGTCGAGTTCGAGGTGCGCGGCGACAAGGACTCCGGCCACGCCGGCCCCGTGCTCGCGCTGGTCTTCCCTCCCACGCCCACCGCCGAGCCCGGCCAGGAGCCCAGCGATCGGTTCTGGACCGCCGGCGCCGACGGCAAGCTCAAGGTGTGGCGCCTGGACGAGCGCCGCAAGCCGCGCACCTTCGACTGCGGCAGCAAGCCGCTGACGGCCCTCGCCTTCGCCCCGCCGCCCAACGCCCGGCAGGCCAAGACGACGCTGGGCCACGTCTTCACCGGCGGCGACGACCGCCGCGTGCACCGCTTCACCCTGGAGCCGGACGGCAAGCCCACCGACGAGCAGCTCCACTACGCCCACGGCTTCGAGGCGCTCACCGAGTCCCTCGGCGGCGGCCGACCCAAGCGCGAGGCCGCCGTGCGCGAGGCCTCGGCGCTCGAGGAGCCGGAGGCGCTCGACTTCCTCCTCAAGGTGCTCTCCTCCGACAAGGAGGCCGAGGTCCGCAAGCTGGTCGCCTCCGAGCTGGCCGCCCGAGGCCGCACCGCCGCTCGCCCCAAGCTGCGCGAGCGCCTGGATGACGACCACCCCGCCGTCCGCACCGCCGCGCTCGAGGCGCTGACCACGCTGGAGGAGTCTCCGCTGGCCGCCCCCCGCGCCGCGCTCGACTCGCGCTTCGCGGACGTGCGCATCCTGGGCCTGCGGCGGCTGGCCAGGCTCGCGGGCACCTCGCCGCTGGTGCCGGGCCTCATCTCCGGCAAGCTCACCGACGGCGACGCCAACGTGGGCCTGGCCGCCCTGGACGCCCTCACCGAGGCCTCCCCCGCCGGCAGCACCGAGCCGCTGAAGACGGCCTTCGAGCGGGGCCCCGCCCACATCAAGGCCGAGGTGCTCATCCGCGCCGCCAGCGCGGGACAGCTCGGCGCCGCGCAGCTCCAGCCGCTGGTCGCCCGCGCCCTGGATGACGCGGATGCGGACGTGCGCCGCGTCGCCTTCACCGTGCGCGTGCTGGAGCGTCGGCCCCTGGCCCAGGTGCTCGATCAGAAGGACGAGGACTTCCGCCTCGCCGTGCGCGACGTGGCCCGCCGCATGGTGTTCTCGGCACGGCGCCTGTCTCCGGAGGGACAGACCGGCAAGTTCTCCACCGAGGGCGAAGTCACCGCCGCCCGCGACAAGCTCCTCGAGAAGCTCATCGGCTCGGGCAAGCCCGACGCCGCGCTCCCGGAGACGGACCTGGAGCCCCTGCTCGCCGCCATGGCCTGCCGCACGCCCGACACCGCCGTGCGCGGGGCCCGGGGACTGGCTCAGCTCGGCGACACGCGCGCCCTGGGTGCCCTGCTCCAGCTCTCTCGCGAGCCCGAGGCCTCCATCCGCCGGCAGGCGGCCATCGCGCTCCAGGCGCTGAAGGATCCGCGCGCCCGCGAGCGGCTGGTGTGGATGATGGATGACGCGGACGCGGACGTGCGCTCCTCCGCGCTCGACGCCGTCGTCGCGCTGGATGCGGACGTGCCGCTGTCCAGCGCCGAGGCCGCGCTCCGCTCGGGCTTCGAGGATGTGCGCGTCCGTGGCCTGGACCGGCTGGTGAAGCTGGGCGCGCAGGGCCAGCGTCCCGAGGGCGCGGAGCTGCTGCTCGGCAACGCCCTGGAGGATGAGGGCGCGAAGGTGCGCGGCGAGGCCTTCCGCACCCTCTGGGCCTGGAACGAGAAGCAGCCCCAGAAGGCGCTGGACCGCGCCCTGACGGGCCGCTTCCCGGACCTGCGCCTGCGCGCCGTGGAGGAGCTCGCCTCGCGCGCCAAGGAGGACTGGGCGCTCGAGCGACTGAAGAAGACGGTGCAGGACCGCGACGCGGGCGTGGCCACCGCCGCGTACGAGGCCTGGGTGAAGCTCGCCGGCAAGGAGAAGGCCGAGCCCCACCTCGCGGCGCTGGAGACGGCGCACGCCTCGCTGCGCACGCTCGCGGCGAAGAACGCCGTGCACGCCCCGGCCGAGGCGCTGCGCTCGCCGCTGCTCAAGCTCATCCAGGACGAGGAGGCCTCCGTCCACCTCCAGGCGCTGGAGTCGCTGGACAAGCTCGTCCCCAACGAGAACGGACCGCTGCTCGCCGGCCTGCTCTCCGCCGCCCTGCCGCTGAAGGTGCGCGCCGCGGAGCTGCTCGCCGCGCGCGGCGCCGAGGACATCATCGAGCCGATGCGCGTCCTCATCACCGACAAGGAGCTGGAGCGCCGCTACCCGCCCGCGTTCCTCAACCCGCTCCGCGCCCGCGCCTCGAGCGCGCTGGCCACGCTGGGCTCGCGCCGGCTGCTCTCCTTCCACGCCACCACGCTGCTCAAGCATGAGCTGGCGGAGGTGCGCGAGCAGGGCGCCCGGGGCCTGGCCACCGCCTCCCGCCGCGGGGACGAGGGCTACCTGCTGGACGCGCTCGGCCACGCGGATGTGGCGGTGCGCTCGTGGGCCGCGGATGGCCTCTCGCGGCTCGGGGACGCGCGCGCCCTGCCCGTGCTCACCGGCACGCTGCGCCATGAGCATCTGCCCATCCGCCTGGGCGCCATCCTCTCCTTCGCCGCGCTCGGCGTCGAGGGTGAGGGCGGCATGCTCCACGGCCTGGAGGATCGCGCCCGCGAGGTGCAGGAGATGGTGTTCGCCATCATCCTCGCCAGGGACTTGCGCGCCTCTCGCCGGGGCGAGCCGCCGGACCTGCTCACCAGCGCGCTCTCCAGCGCCCGGCCCGAGGTGCGCTACGCCGCCGCCCGCGCGCTGGAACTGCGCGCCGATCCGGAGGCCTACCAGGCCCACCTGGTGGAGGCGCTGCTGCCTCCCAAGCCGGAGAAGGCCGGCGACATGAAGGAGTGGCCCGCCGAGGACGAGCGAGGCCGCCGCATGGTGGGGCTGGCCGAGGCGCTCGCCAGCGACGTCTCCGAGCAGCGCTACGCCGCCGCCCAGGTGCTCAACCTGCGCCACAAGCCGCTGGACTACTTCCGCGAGGCCCAGAAGGTGGCGCGCCCGCGCTCGCTGGAGCAGCCGTGGAAGCCGGAGACGACGCCCAAGCCCCGGCCCGAGCAGGAGAAGCCCGCGAAGAACTGGCTGCGGCGCCTGTTCACCTCCGGCACCTCCGGCAAGGAGGCCACGCCCTCTCCCGACGCGCTCGCCTCCGCCGAGCGCCAGCACCTGCGCCGGCTGGCCTTTGGCGCCTACGTCGGCCTGCTGCGGCAGGTGTCCGCCGGGGACGACGAGGGCCACCGCGTCCGCCGCGACGCCGTGGACCGCGTGGTGAAGCTCACCCAGGAGGGCTTCGCCGGACAGCCCGCCGCCGTGGCCGCGCTCCTGCGCGCGCTGGAGGATCCGCACCAGCTCGTGCGCAAGGCGGCCCTGGCGGGCCTCAAGGAGCTGTACCCCGCCGGCTCGGACGAGCCGCTGGCCCTGGCCCTGGCCTCGCTCTCGCAGGATGTGGCCCGCGCCGCGCTGGACGAGCTGGCCTCGCGGGGTGAGGCGGCCCGGCCTCGCGTCACCGCCGCGCTGAACTCGCCGCTGCCGGACGTGCGCAAGTACGCCTTCGAGCTGCTGGAGAAGCTCAGCCCCGCCGGCAGCCTCGAGCCGCTGCTGGCCGCGCTCTCCAGCGAGCACTCGGACCTGCGCATCGGCGTCATCGAGCGGCTGTCCGGCGCCAACGACTCGCGCGTCACCGAGGCGCTCGGGCGCGCCATGGCCAGCGAGCACGAGGACCTGCGGCTGCGCGCCTCGGAGCTGCTCGCCTGGCGCAAGGATGACCGCTCCGTGGAGGTGCTCGGCACCTTCCTGCGCTCGGAGAACGCCGCCAGCGCGAAGCGCGCCATGGAGGCCCTGGCCCGGCTGGCCACTCCCGCCGCGGTGGTCGCGCTCGCCGGCCGGCTGCGCACCGCGACGAGCCTGGACGAGCGCAACCACCTGGTGAATGCCCTGGGCCGCACCCTCCACCCGGACGCAGTGGACGTGCTGGCGCGCCAGGTGCTCGAGGATGAGGCGCCGAGCGTGCGCCTGGCCTGCATCTCCGCCGCCATGGCGGTGGCGGACCGGAGCGTGAAGCTGCTGCCCGATGGCACCCGCGACATGACGCTGCGGGACGCGGCCCTGGCGGTGCGCTTCCTGGGCTCGGCGGCGCGCTCCTCGGACGTGGCGGTGCGGCAGGCCGTCCCGCGCGAGCTGGAGCACGGCGCCGACGCGGGCCAGGATGCGCTGCTCCTGAGCCTCTTCAATGACCGGGATGTGACGGTGCGCCGCGAGGCGGTGGCTCGCTACGCCCAGCGCGTGGTGCACCAGGGCGCCAAGGTGGAGCCCATCGAGGAGGTGCTGCGCGCCGGGGCTCGCGAGCTGATGCTGCCCGCCGCCGAGGCCGCGGCCTTCAAGAAGCTCCCGAGCGCCCTGCGCCCGCTGCTGCTCTACGCGCGGGCCGGTGAGACGGGAGAGCGGGAGCGGGCGCTGCTGGCGCTCGGCACGCTGGGAGACTCGCGCGCCCTGGCCGAGCTGGAGACGGTGGCCGCGGGTGGAACCCCCGAGGCTCCCGCCGAGCCGAGCATGGTGGTGGCCGCCATCGAGGGCCTGGGCCGGCTGGCCGCGAAGCTCCCCGAGGCCGAGGAGCGCAGGCGCGTCGAGGACAAGGTGGAGGCCGAGGCGATGGAGGCCGACTCCTTCGAGCAGCAGCAGGCCGGCATCCGGGGCCTGCGCTACATCGGCGGCGAGCGGGCCCGGGTGAAGATCGAGGCCCTGCTCACCGACGAGGGCACCTCTAGCCCGGTGCGCATCACCGCCGCGGCGGAGCTGGGCAAGCTGGGAGACGTGGCCTCCGAGCCCGCCCTGGCCACGGTGCTCGACTCGAATGACTTCACGCTGCGCAAGGAGGCGCGCAAGGCGCTCGACGTGCTCTTCCCGAAGGAGCGGGTGCGCGTGGAGTTCCTCGCCGTGGCGAGCCGCTACTCGGACATCTCCCAGCCCGCCGCCACGTACCTGGCCGAGGAGGCCGAGCCCGCGCTGCTCATCCCCCGCCTGGCCACGCTCAAGGACGAGCCGCTGCGCAAGCGTCTCCGCCGAGGCCTCGCGCGCCGGGGCGCCCTGCCCGTCCCCGAGCTGGCCGCGCTGCTCGCGCACGAGCAATCACAGGCCCGCGAGGAGGCGGCCCTCGTCATCGGCACGTGGACGGGCGAGCCGCGCGCCCCGCTGCCAGCCGCGGACGCGGCCACGCTCTCCGGGGCGGTGGTGAAGGCCGAGCGGCGCACCTCCTCCGAGTGGGCCTCGGCGACCGGCCCGAAGCGCCCTCCGCTGGCTCGCGCGTGGCAGCGGCTGCTCTGGGCAGGCTCCCGGCTGGGCGCCGCGGAGCTGGCGACGGGGGCTCGCGCCATCCTCCAGGGTGGTGAGGCCGGAGCTCCAGCCGAGGTGCGTCAGGAAGCGGCTCGCGTGCTGGGACACCTGGGCACGGCGGAGGCGGGAGCGAAGCCCGTCCTCTCCGCGCCGAAGGAGCTCAGCGCCGCGGCCGAGGCCCTCCGCGCCGCGCTCGCGGATCCGGACTCCCGGGTGCGCGAGGCCGCCGCGACCTCCCTGGCCCGGCTGGCTCCCGAGCGCGCCGAGTGGGCGCTGGCGGTGAAGCCGTTCGACCCGGTGGCCGTGGGCCCCATGGGCGCGGGACTGAAGGACGCGAAGTCGCTCGCCTCTTCCGAGGGGCGCCGGGTGGCGCTGCCGACGGTGATCGCCTCGCGCCAGCTCGAGCCCCTGCGCCCGCTGGCCACCACCGCCGCGCCCGAGGTGAAGCAGGACGCCTGGGCCGCGCTGGGACGCCTGGGCGGAGACGCCGCCGCGGAGTTGCTGCGCGGCCAGGCCTTCGACAAGGGCCAGTCGGTGGAGCTGCGCAAGGCAGCCTACCGCGCCCATAAACGTGCACGCCGGGCCGCCGAGCGCGCCCGGAAGGGAGGGAGCCCGTCGTGACGACCGCAACCCGCCACCCCGTCGAGCTACGCTACGCCACCGCGAGCGACGTGGAGGCCCGCCCCGAGACGTCCCGCGTGCTACTGGCCCTGGAGGGCTCTCGCGGCACCGTGGGCCTCCGAGGCCGGGTGCGCGAGCCCGCCCTCTTCCGAGACGCGCTGGCCGCCACGCTCGGCGTGCTCGCCAGTGACTTGCGCTACCGCGGCAAGGACCGCACCGCGTACCTCGCCTACCTCATGAAGCAGGGCAAGCGCGCCACCGCGCAAATCTGGGAGGCGCAGAAGGCCTTCCTGGACGCCTCGCTCCAGACCGAGGAGCAGAAGGACACGGTGCTCGACCCCGTGCTCACGGTGGATCCGGATCAGGTGTCCCTGGAGGTGTTCTCCCGCGACGAGAGCGCCTACGCGCGCCTGGCCTTCGACAACACGCTCTTCGACGGACGCGAGGCGGCGCACGGCTCCACCTTCCTGGACGTGCCGACCGAGCTGATGACCAAGGTGGATCGCCTGCGCACCTACGTGCCGCTCTCGCTGGAGGCCCACGTGGCGCTGCCCGCGCGCGAGGCTCGGGCCCCCCGCAACGTGGAGGTGCCTCACGCGTGGCTGCGCGGCTTCCTCCAGGTGCAGTCGGCCGCCACGCTGCCGGCGAACACGTGCACGCTGGCGCCCATCGACCTGTACAACCTGCTCTTCGCGCTGCGCACCCGGAAGGCGAAGAAGGCGCCGCGCGCGCTGCGCTTCGAGCTGGTGCCCGGCGCTCCGCCCCGGCTGGTGCTGGAGCCGTGGGAGCTGGTGCTGGAGTGCCACGCCTCCGTGTACACGGGCTCGGCGCCGGCGGTGGTGCGGACGTTCGGACGGCAGCGCCTGGCGGCCCTGGCGCGGCTGCTGCCTCACGCGCAGAGCGTGCGGGTGCAGCTGCTCGGCCCGGGCCTGCCGGTGTTCTGGGTGGTGGACATGGGCCCGGCCACGCTGACGCTGGCGCTCACCGGCTGGACGGAGAGCGGCTGGTCCAGCGCGGCGGCCTTCGACGTGCTCATGCCGCGCGCGGTGCCGGAGGGGCTCTCGGAGAAGCTGCGCCAGCGGCTGCGCTCGGAGGGCCCGCTCTCCTTCGAGACGCTGGTGACGGGCGCGGGCGCTCCCAAGGACGCGGTGCGCGCGGCGCTGCAGCTCGAGTGTCTGCGCGGGCGCATCCTCTATGACGTCGCCAAGGGCACCTACCGGCCGCGCGAGCTGATGCCCACCCCCGTGGACGAGGCCACCATCCGCTTCGGCAGCGAGCGCGAGGCGCGGGCCCACCGGCTGCTGGGCGACGGCGGCCCGGGCGCGGGCGAAGTCAAAGTCACCAAGGTGCACGAGGTGGTGGGCGAGGGCACCCGCATCCACGGCGAGGTGGTGGACCGCGAGGCCGTGCGCAGCTTCTTCCCCGCCTTCACGCTGGACCTCGAGGGCCGGGTGAAGGAGGCGAGCTGCGGCTGTCCGCACTTCCGGCGCTCCGGGGTGCGCGAGGGCCCGTGCGAGCACATGATGGCGCTGCGGCTGGCCTACGCCCGGCAGCGCACGGCCGAGGAGGCCCTGCGGCAGACGCCGGAGGGGCGCAAGCACATCCGCGCCGAGACGCGCTCGTACGTGCGGCGCGAGACCTCCGGGCAGGAGCAGGTGTACCGCGTCTCACTGGACGGCAAGGTGGTGGCGGTGGAGTGGGGCCCGCGCCTGGGCGAGCCGCGCCGGCAGAAGCTGTGGTTCGATACGGATGCCGAGGCCCGCGCCGCCTACTTCGCGCGCCTGGAGACGCTGGCCTCCGAGGGCTACATCGATGCGGCCTCGGCGATGGTGTAGCCACTGACGACACGCAACGGGCCGCCACCGCGCGGCCGGAAAGGGAGGTGGGACGAGACGACAGACTCTTCAGCGCGAGCGACCGGGAGAGGTCCCAAAGCCATCAGCCTCAGCGCCTCGAGCGCGGGAGCGGCGTTGCGCCGCTCTGGATGCAATGCAGGACACTCTCCGCAAGGTAGCCTGTTCTTGGCTCTCTTCCCTCGATCAGTACTATGACGGGGTGTAGAGCTGAGCCAACGACGCAACCGCCGTTTCTCCACCCCGTCATAGTACTGATCGAGGGGAGAGCCGGTGAGGCTACCGTGCCCCAGGTGAGCAGGTGGTGCCTTGGGGGCCTCCCTCGATTGCTCGCGCCCGTCGCACCCTCCCGCCAGTGGCCTCGGACACATCGACGGGGCCTCACGGGTGGTGTAGAAAACCGGACTGTCTGGCTGATTACCCCACGGCCAGCAGGGCGGGTACGACAGAGCAAGAGTCCTCACAACGCGAACGATCGAGAGAGGTCCCAAAGCCATCAGCCTCAGCGCCTCGAGCGCGGGAGCGGCGCTGCGCCGCTCTGGATGCAATGCAGGACACTCTCCGCAAGGTAGCCTGTTCTTGGCTCTCTTCCCTGCGCGGGCCCTCTAGCTCGCCGGGGAGCTGAACCAACGACGCAACCGCCGTTTCCCCAGCGAGCTAGAGGGCCCGCGCAGGGGAGAGCCGGTGAGGCTACCGTGCCCCAGGTGAGCAGGTGGTGCCTTGGGGGCCTCCCTCGATCGTTCGCGTCCGTCGCGCCCGCCCACCGCCGCCCCGCAGTCAGGAGCTGCCCATGACGTCCAAGCTGGAGTCGTACGTCCCCGCCGCGCCGCCGCAGCCCGCCACCGCTCCAGCGCCGGGCTCGCCCTCGCCGGCCACGCTCGCGCAGCGCGAGGCCCGCCGCCAGCAGCACGAGGCGCTGCTGACGCGGTGGAAGGCCATCCAGGAGGCGGGCGGCGCGGACGAGTGGGTGCGCGCGCAGCTGGTGGCCAAGGGCGCCGCGGCCGAGGAGGTGGACTTCGAGGAGCTCTCCGAGAAGCAGAAGTCCGCCTGGAAGGAGAAGAAGAAGGCGGAGGCCGTCGAGCGCCGCGCGCTGGAGCGCCAGGCCTGGGAGGCGTGGAAGGCCACGCACATCAATCACCTGGGCACGGGGGTGCACTGGGACGAGCAGGGCGGCCCGGACAAGTTCGACGTGCCCAACCGCGAGGAGCGGGCGAAGGCCAACGGGATGCCGGAGCTGGACTCGCCCGAGGCGCTGGCGAAGGCGCTCGGGGTGACGGTGTCGCGGCTGCGCTGGTTCGCCTTCCACCGCGAGGTGGACACGGGCACCCACTACCAGAGCTGGCGGATTCCGAAGCGGGACGGCGGGCAGCGGACCATCACCGCGCCGAAGAAGGAGCTCAAGGCGGCGCAGCGCTGGGTGCTGGCCAACGTGGTGGAGCGGCTGCCGGTGCACGGGGCGGCGCACGGCTTCGTGGCGGGGCGCTCCATCCTCACCAACGCGCTGGCGCACCGGGGCGCGGAGGTGCTGGTGAAGGTGGACGTGAAGGACTTCTTCCCCTCGGTGACGTGGCAGCGGGTGAAGGGGCTCTTGCGCAAGGGCGGGCTGCCGGAGGGCGCGGCGACGCTGCTGTCCATGCTGTCCACCGAGGCCCCGCGCGAGGTGATGGAGTTCCGCGGCAAGACGCTCTACGTGGCCAAGGGGCCGCGAGCGCTGCCGCAGGGCGCGCCCACCTCTCCGGCGCTGACGAACGCGCTGTGCCTGAAGCTGGACAAGCGGGTGTCGGCGATGGCGAAGCGGCTGGGCTTCACCTACACGCGCTACGCGGATGACCTGACGTTCTCGTGGCGGCGGGCGAAGGGCGCCAAGGGCAAGGCGCAGGCGGACGCGCCGGTGGCGGTGCTGCTGGCGCGGGTGAAGAGCATCCTGGAGGCCGAGGGCTTCACGATGCACCCGGAGAAGACGCGGGTGCTGCGCAAGGGCACGCAGCAGCGCGTGACGGGGCTGGTGGTGAACGAGGCCCCGGACGGAGTGCCCGCGGCGCGAGTGCCCCGGGACGTGGTGCGGCGGCTGCGCGCGGCCATCCACAACCGGGAGAAGGGCAAGCCGGGCAAGGAAGGCGAGACGCTGGAGCAGCTCAAGGGGATGGCGGCCTTCATCCACATGACGGATCCGGCCAAGGGCCGTGCCTTCCTGCAGCGGCTCGAGGCGCTGGAGAAGCTCGAGCCGCCGAAATGACGGACGTCCGCCCGTGGCTCGAGGAGCTGTTTCCCATCGAGTCCGACTTCTTCCGCCTGGAGTGGGTGCCGGACTCGGACTACCGCCCGCCGCACGCCGCGCCGGACGACCTCTACGTGCTGGTCCGACTGGTCTGCTGGTACCTCAACGGCGCCGAGATGCACATCCGGGACGTGAAGGAGCAGCCCGTGCTGCTGGTCTCGGCCGGGCGTCGCCAGGACCCGCGCATCGAGGCCTACCTGCGAGGCTGGAGCGCCGCGCTCACCACGGTGATGGAGAGCCAGGATCTCTCGGTGGGCCGGGATGACACCGAGGCCATGTACGCCGACAACGCCCTGGCCTGCCTGATGCCCATGGACCTGGTGCACGCGGACGCCCTCGAGCTCACGCGCCCCCAGACGGCGGAGGACTTCTCCCGGGCGCTGCTCGACTCGAGGAAGCGACTCGGGCGTTTCGTCTTCCCTCCTCCGAAGCCCTGAGGGTCAGTAAGCCCCGGTGCGGGCGAACCGACCTGACAGGGTGGCCTCGCGACGCCCAATGTCAGAGGTTGGATGTACGCTCCATCCATGACCAGAGACAAGAGCCGAGAAGCCTCTTTCGAGGACTTGGAGGGCATCCCGCCTCACCGCGTTGGCGAGATCGTCGACGGTGAGCTGTACGTGAGTCCGCGTCCAGCAGTGCTACACGCCCGAGCCAAAGGCCAGCTGTTCCATGCGCTGGAGCCCTTTGACAAGCCTCCGGGAACCAGAGGGCTCGGGGGGTGGGTGATCCTCATCGAGCCGGAATTGCACCTGGGCAAGGACGCACTCGTGCCAGACCTCGCGGGGTGGAGGCGGGAGCGCCTTCCGAAGATTCCAGATGAGGCCGCTTTCACGATCGCACCCGATTGGGTCTGCGAAGTGCTGTCACCCTCGACGGAGGGGCTGGATCGTGCACGGAAGATGGGGGCGTACGCACGGGAGGGAGTGAAACACCTGTGGCTCGTGGACCCACGACCTCAAATGCTGGAAGCGTACCGGCTCCAGGAGGGCCGCTGGGTGCACCTGGGTGCGTATCTGGGTGATACCTCCGTACGCGCCGAGCCCTTCGAGGCGCTCGAGCTGAAACTGGGCCTCCTCTGGGAGCGCTGATCTAGCCTGCGCTCATGACGAAGGACTCCGCATTCGACGAGCTCTGGAACGACCCCATCGCCCCGGGCGCTCCTTTCGATCCGAAGGATGTGGCGGGGCTACCCTCCTCGGCGCGCCGCTACCTGGAGCACGCCATCGCTCCGGGGACACCCCTGGCCTCGGCGGTCCGTCTGCGCATGACGGGCACGATCAAGCTCAAGGACCAGTGGCACCCCTTCGCAGCGGACCAGGTCATCCGCTGGAACCGTGGCTTCGTATGGCGCGCGAAGGTGAAGATGAACGGACTCCCGGTCACCGGCTCGGACCGCTGGATCGACGGCGAGGGAGCGATGCGCTGGAAGCTGCTGGGCCTCGTGCCCATCGTCACTGCGTCCGGGCCCGACATCTCGCGCTCCGCGGCGGACCGGGTGCAGATCGAGTCGCTCTGGCTCCCTTCCGTGCTGGTCGCTCCCAGCGTCTCGTGGACCGAGCATGACGCCACGCACGTGGGCCTGAACGTGAGCCTGCGCGATCGGCATGCGCACTGCGAGTACTCCCTGGACGAGCAGGGCCGCCTGCGCACGGTGTCGATGCTCCGGTGGGGAGACCCTCAGGGCCAGGGCTTTGGCTCGCTGCCTTTCGGCGGAGTGGCCGAGGAGGAGCGCACCTTCGGCGGCTTCACCATTCCCTCGAAGCTGCGGATCGGCTGGTACTTCGGCACCGAGCGCTTCGAGCCGGAGGGCGAGTTCTTCCGCTGCACCGTCGAAGAGGCCGTCTATCGCTGAAGCCTCCGGCTGGTCACTGCGCGACCAGGCCGTGGCACCGGCCTCCCGGACGGAACGGCAGCGCCCACAGCTCCTCGCCATGCTCGGCATCCGTGGCGATGAAGAAGACGTCCCAGCCCGCCCGGACGAACGTGCCGGGGTTCGAGGACGCCGCGCCCGGAGCAAGCTCCGTCAGCGGCACCGTGCCAGCCGCCGTGCCGTCGCTCATCCAGGGCTCGCGCCCGCTCCCCGGTGTCTCCGCGGAGAAGAACAGCAGGCCGAAGTGCGTCGTCAGCCCCTCGGGCGAAGAGCCCTGAGCCCCTGGCACCAGCTCCCGGAACAGGGAGGTGCCCCCAGGCGTCCCATCGCTGCGCCACAGCTCTCGCCCACGGGAGCCATCGTCCGCGGCGAAGTAGAGCCACTCCCCCTGCACCGAGAGGGCTCCAGGCGCCGAGCTGCCCGAGCCCGGCCGGAGATCCTTCACCATCGTCGAGCCCCCAGCAGTGCCATCGCTGACCCACAGCTCCTCGCCGTGAGGATCGCCCGCGAGCTCCTCCTCCCCGCCTCCGGCGCTGAAGACGAGCCTTCCGCCGAGTGCCGTCAGGTCATGCGGATACAGGCCCGGGAAGCTGCGCAGGGCCTCCGAGGCCCCATGGCTGCTGCGCCACAGCTGAGTCTCGCCCGCCCCGTCGCTGGCGAGGAAGAAGACGCTCGAGTCCACCGAGGTGAGTGAGAGCACGAGGTGACTCTCGGGAGCGGCGAAGACGCTGGTGGCCCCAGGCACGCCCTGGCTGCGCCAGAGGTAGACGGTGCTGCCCACGTTGGCCGCGAAGTAGAGCGCGTCTCCCGCGCGAGCCAGTCGTCGAGGGCTGGAGCTGCCCCCCGGAGAGAGGTCCTCGACGAGGAAGGTCCCCTCCGGCGTGCCGTCGCTGCGCCACAGCTCGATGCCGCTCACCCCATCGTTCGCGGCGAAGTAGACGACGTCTCCGAAGGCGAGGAGCTGATCGGGCGTCGAGCCCACGGCCCCGGGCCAGATGTCCTTCACCATCACCGTGCCGGCGGCCGTGCCATCGCTGACCCACAGCTCGCGCCCATGCACGGCGTCATCCGCGGTGAAGAAGAGCCTGTCCCCCGCCACGGTGAGGCGGCGCGGGTTCGAGGTGGCCTTCCCCGGTCGGATGTCCTTCACCAGGGAGGTGCCCGGCACGCTGGTGCCGGTGCTCACCCAGAGCTCGCGTCCGTGCGTCGCGTCCTCCGCGGTGAAGAAGAGCGCACCCGCGGCGTGGACGAGCTCGCGCGGCCTCGAGCCCACCGAGCCCGGGTTGATGTCCGCCAGCAGCCATGCGGAGGAGGTGCACGGCCTCCAGGCGGAGGCCTCTCGAGCGGCAGCGTCCTCCGAGACCGGGGCTGGCTCCACGAAGCCGTCTCCGGGAGGGAGTGAGCAGGCAGCCAAAAGGGTTCCCCACAGCGCGAACAGTCGCCGCTTCTCCATCACGCCCTCCGCCCTGGCCCCATCACAGCCGAGAGAGGAGGTGCACTCGGGGCCACCGAGATGGGAGCATCCCCGCGAGGGGGAGCGCCTGGAACTGGCGCTCACGCGACAGTCCGAGGGCTCGGAGCCATCCGAGATGTAGTGTTCTCGTCCAAGTCTTTCCCCGGGCGCCAACCCGTCTACACTCCGAGGCCGTGAACTTCTCCCGGAGTGCGCGCTCGCTGGCCCAGTGGCTCCTGCTCGGAGGCCTGGTCGGCGTGGTGTGTGGCGCGGCCTCGGCGCTCTTCCTGTTCCTGCTGGATGAGGCCACCGCCTTCCGCGAGCGCCACCCGGCCATCGTCTACACGCTGCCGGTGGCGGGGCTCGTCATCGGCGCGCTGTACGCGAAGTGGGGACAGCCCATCCGGGGTGGCAACAACCTGGTCATCGACACGGTGCACGAGGGGGACCGACAGGTTCCGCTGCGCATGGCGCCCATGGTGCTGGTGGGCACCGTGCTCACCCACCTCTTCGGAGGCAGCGCGGGCCGCGAGGGCACCGCCGTGCAGATGGGTGGGAGCCTGGCGGACGCCATCGCCCACCGCCTCCGCGTCTCGGCGGACACGCGGCGCGAGCTGCTGGCGGCGGGCATCGCCGGAGGATTTGGCTCCGTGTTCGGCACGCCCATCGCGGGCACCGTGTTCGGCCTGGAGGTCGTCGTGGTGGGGCGCATGGGCTACGAGGCGCTGGTGCCGGCGCTGGTGGCCTCGGTGGTGGGGGATCTCGTCACCCGCTCGCTGGGCATCGTCCACACCGTGTACCCGACACCGGGCGCGCTGGGGCTCTCGGGGTGGGTGCTGGCGAAGTGGCTGGTGTTCGCCGTGGGGGTGGCGGCGGTGGCTGTCGTCTTCGTGGAGGGAACGCACCGGTTGAAGCGGCTGCTGGAGGGGCGAGTGCCCTGGCTGCCGGTGCGGATGGCGGTCGGAGGGCTCGCGGTGGTGGGGCTGTGGAAGCTGGCGGGGACGGATGCGTACCTGGGGCTGGGGGTGCCCACCATCGTCCGGGCCTTCGTGGATCCGGCGCTGCCGGAGTCGGCGTTCGCGTGGAAGCTGCTCTTCACGGCCGTCACCCTGGGAGCGGGCTTCCTGGGCGGCGAGGTGACGCCGCTGTTCTTCATCGGCGCGGCGCTGGGGAACGTGCTGGCGCGGTTGCTCGGGCTGCCGGTGGACCTGGGAGCGGCGGTGGGCATGGCGGCGCTCTTCGCCGCGGCGGCCAACACACCGCTGGCGCTCTCCATCATGGCCGTGGAGCTGGTGGGCGCGAGCGTGCTGCCGCACGTGGCCATCGTCGCCACGGTGGCGTACCTGCTCACGGGACAGCGGGGCATCTACCCGGCGCAGCGCATCGCCAGGCTCAAGCATGGTGGACCGCTGCTGGCCCGGCTCATGCCGCTGCGAGAGCTGCCCGGCGAGCCCTCCACGCCCCGGGAGCCCCCGAAGCCACGGGTGCCACCGGAGTCCTCGAAGCACTGAAGATGCCTGGCTGCCCGCTCCCCCTCAGTTCCCGGAGCGCAGCGAGAAGACGACGGGGATGACGAACGCGGCATGAGGTCGGGAGGCGCTCTCGGGCATGGGCTCGAAGGGAGCAGCGGCCTCGACCATGCGGAGCGCCTCGACGTCGAGCACCTCCTGACCGGCGGACCTGACGAGCCGTGGCGGCTCCAGGAGGGTGCCATCGCCGCGGACGCGGAGCTGGACATGGGCCGTTCCCTCCATGCCGAGCCGGACCGCGTTCGCAGGATAGCGGCGCTGAAGGGCCACCCGCGAGGCCAGGCGGCGCGCATAGTCCTTCAAGTCCCCGATGGCCTTACCGCCCCCTCCACCGTTCCCAGGAGCAGCGACGCTGCTCGAGGCCACGTCTCCCATAGACGAGCCGCTCTCCGTGGAGGCCGACCCGACCGCCGAGGGCTCGGCAGCGGAGTCGCGAACCGCCGTCTCCGCGATGGAAGCGCCCGGAGCAGCCACCGCAGAGGGCGCATCCGCCTGAGCGGGAGGAACAGTCAGCGGCTCGACCGATGATGCGGCGACAGGAGCCTTGCGGCTAGCAGCCACCGGACGAGTCCGCTCGCGAGTGGCGCTGCGAGGAGCAGGTCGCAACTCCTTCTCCGGAACGGGAGGCTCCACGGGAGCTCGCGAGCCAGGAGCCCCACCGGTCCCCTCGAACCAGACCATCTCGGCTCGAGGAAGCGATGGCGCGGAGCTGGCAAGGCCCACCGGCGCACGAGGCGGGTCCGCATGTCCCAGCACCGCGGCGAGCAGCCCATGCAGCACCACGGACGCACCCAGGAAGCCCATCACACGAGCAGAGCGACCCACCGTCCACGATGTGGCGAGCGCTCCTCCGGATCTGCCTGGAACCTCTCGCGCCATGGAACGCATAGCCCTCGACTCAGCGTGTAGTTGAAAGGCCACGCATCATCAACTCGCCCTCCAAGCGCGAGCCGGGGACCGCGAAGCGCCATCACTGAGGGCTCAAGAAGGCTCCCCACTGGGATCCGTCACCCACTCCCACGCAAGCTCCGAGAGGGGCTTCTCGGAGGTCCTGGGCTTCAAGGCGGCCACCATTCGAGCATGCTCGGCAAGTGCCGCCCGGACGTCGGCACCGCGACGTGCCATGAGCACCTCCAGGTAAGGTCTGACGGTCTGGGCAACACGGCAGATGGTCGCGAAATGGAGGATGTCCTCCGGCGAGCAGCGCCCCGCCAACAGGGCCACCCTGAGCGCGCGGACCGCTACCGGGTAGCCGAGCTTGTTCCGGTACTTGAAAAGGTCCGCCACCGTCTTCGCAAGGCTGTAGACACGCACGGGGACACCCCGGTCGGAATGAGCCTCGACCCCTTCGGAGAGAGCGGCCCCGGAAAAGCGGACGACGTGAAGGGGTGGCTGCTGCCGGCACGGCCGTCGAGCCTTCTCACCGATGGCGAGGAAGACCTCAGAAGGCTCTTCGGGTATCAGCCCATGGAAGTAGAGCGCGGATGAGAGGCACACCACGGCGTGAGGAACGCACTTGGCGGCGATCGTCGTCTGGCTGAACGTCGAACTCCAATTCCCCCAGATTCCAGGTGCCACTTCCCGGAGTTCGAGCCGCAACCGTGGGCGCGGAACGCCATGGGCTTCCAGGTCACGCAAGCGTAGCAGCCCCATCTCCCTCACCAGCTCCGTCACTGAGCTCACCGTCCTCCACCTCCACCCATCCCAGCAGGAGCCCCTGCTCTACCTGCCTGGTCTGACATCCTCGACCGGCCCCACCAGGGTGGCTCCCGGACCGCATCCGCAGGTCACTGTTCGGAAACGTCGGGACTTTTCATCAAAACCCCCGACGTTTCCGAACAGTGAGCCACGCAACCAGGCCCTCTGCCGATGAAGGATGATGCCCATCCCACGAGGACCAGCTCCCCCATGGACAGTTCCTCCGGAGCAAATCGGCATCCACGGAAGAGCGCAACGACCTCCCCCCCGTCACACTGAAACCCACCTCCGCAGCCAGCAATACCTGGAGAACGCGATTGAAAGCCTTCGCATCCTCCAGCGCCTCCCGAACGACTGGCCGTTCCATCAGCTGCGGGTTGTAGGCGTCGCAAGCCGCAGGTAGCGAGACTTGCCAGCACCATTGGGCCCCGCCAGGACCACCATCTGCTGAAGGCCACGCAGCCTCGCAGGCTGCAGCCCTAGCAGGTCCGTGAACACCTTCGGGAACTCGAATTCCGTGAACATGCGCCTGAAGCCATACCACTCGGCAGGCCTTCAGGGGGCGGACTGGATCGCCACGCTCGCGGCGGACTCCACTCTCTGCCGCAGCTCCGGCGAGGCCACCTGATAGCCCTCCGGCAGCATCTTCAGGATGCGCTCGCGCCGGAACTTCTGCGTCGCCAGCCGCTGCTCCAGCACCGTCCGCTCCTTCTTCGCCTCCACCTTCTCCTTGCGGTCCGTCGGCTCGGGCCGCGCGTCCAGCAGCGACACCCGCTCGACGATGGCGTCCACCTCCCGGTCAATCAAGACCGGCTGGATGTTGCGCGCCTCCTTGCGCTTGCGCGTCCTCGCGTTGTTCTCGATCCACACCGGCAGCACCGACACCTCGTCCAGCTCCACCGCCCCGCCCTCCTCCCGCCGCACCCACGACACCCGCAGCAGCATCGAGTCCCGCGTGTCCCCCTGCTTGTCCGACCTGCCCGGCCGGTACGCGTAGAACCGCGACTGGTTCGCCACCAGGTTCCCCAGCGAGTATGCGATGAGCCCCTTGCGCCCATCCGCCGTCGTGTACGACTCCAGCGGCTGCAGCACGTGCGGATGGTGGCCGATCACCGCTCCTGCCCCCGCGTCGATCAGCGCTCGCCCCAGCTTCTTCTCGGACGCGTTCGGCTGCCCCATGTACTCCGTCCCCCAGTGCACCAGGACGATCAGCACGTCACACCGCGCCGACGCCATGCGCACCCGCTCCACCACATGGTCCTCCGTCACGCCCCGGTTCCTCACGTGCTCCGGGTACGGCACGTAGGCCACGTGCGCCTCCGCGGGGTCCTTCGGATTGCTGAAGCCGTTCAGCAGCCGCGTGAAGGACAGGAAGCCCAGCCGCACGCCCCGCACCTCCATCACCACCGGCTCCCAGGCCGCCTCCAGCGAGGCCCCCGTGCCCACGTGGTGGATGCCCGTCGCATCCAGGTGCCGCAGCGTCTCCAGCATCCCCGGCAGGTGCTGATCCCTCGCGTGGTTGTTGCCCGTGGAGACCAGCTTCACCCCCGCCGCCGCCAGCGCACGCACCATCGCCGAGGGCGCGTTGAACAGGAGCTGCCGCGTGACGGCCTTCGGGTTGTCCGTAACGGGCGTCTCCAGGTTCACCACCGCCACGTCCGCCGTGCGCAGCACGTCCGCGATGGGCCCGAAGATGTGGTCCCAGCCCTCGTTGTTCAGCGAGCGCGGCAGCTCCCCCTGCTTCTCCGCAGGCGCCGTCCGCGCGTGCTCCTGTGCCGCCTTCTTCACCTCGCCGTGGGGAATCACATCCCCACCGAAGACGAGCTCCACTCGCGTGGGAGCCACCGGAGTCGTGGCGAGCAGCAGCGGGGCAACCAGGAGGACGGACGCGAACACGCCCTCCAGCTTAGTCCACCCCCCGACACTCCCGGAAAGGTGGGAGACCCGCGCTCAGCTCATCCACGAGCCGTCGGTGCGCGCCGTCCACTTGCGCGTCACCTTCTTCTGGTAGCTCCAGAACTCGACGCCCGCCTGGCCGGTGATGTCCCCGTGGCCGAAGCGCGAGTCGTTGATGCCACCGAAGGAGAACGGCTCACGCGGCACGGGCACGCCCACGTTGATGCCCACCATGCCCGCCCGGGCGTTGTCCACCACGTGCTGGGCCACCGCGCCGTTGGTGGTGAACACCGAGGCCGCGTTGCCGTACGGCGAGGCGTGCTGCAGCTCCAGCGCCGCCGTCAGCGTCGGCACCCGCACGATGGAGATGACCGGACCGAACAGTTCCTTCTGCGCCGCCTCCATCTCCGGACGCACGTTGTCGAGAATCGTCGGGCCCAGCCAGTTGCCACCCGCCCACGCCGCGCCCGCCGGCTTCTTGCCGCGCCCGTCGAGCAGCACCCTGGCGCCCTCGGACTCGGCCTTGGCGATGGCCGCCTCCAGGCGCTCCTGCGAGGCGCGGTCGATGAGGGCGCCCATGCCCGGGCCCACCTCCACCGCGGCGGCGCGACGGACAATCTCATCGATGAGGTTCTGCACATCCCCCACCGCCACCATCACGCTGGCCGCCATGCAGCGCTGGCCCGCGCACCCGGTGAACGAGTCCATCACCGCCTGCGGCGTGAACACGGGGTCCGCGTCCGGCACGACGATGAGGTGGTTCTTCGCGCCGCCCAGCGCCAGCACGCGCTTTCCGCGCGCCGTGCCCTCCGTGTACACGCGCTTCGCCACGGACGTGGAGCCCACGAAGCCCACCGCCTGGATGTCCGGGTGCGCGAGAATCCCCTCCACCGCCTCCTTGCCACCGTGCACGATGGAGAAGACGCCCGGGGGCACGCCCGCCTCGAGCAGCAGCTCACCCAGGATGAGCGAGGTGAGCGGCACCTTCTCCGACGGCTTGAGGATGAAGGCGTTGCCCACCGTCAGCGCGTTGGGAATCATCCACAGCGGCACCATGGCCGGGAAGTTGAACGGGGTGATGCCGGCCACCACGCCGAGCGGCTCGCGCTTGAACTCGCAGCTCACCCCGCGGCTGACTTCCATGGCCCCGCCCGTGTCCAGGTTCTGGATGGAGAGGGCGAAGTCACACACCTCGATGCCCTTGAGCACCCCGGCGCGCGCCTCGGCGATCGTCTTGCCCGCCTCGCGCGCGGCCGAGTTCGCCAGCTTGTCCAGGTGCTGCTCGAGCAGCATGCGGAAGCGCAGCATGCGCGCCGTCCGGTCCCGCAGGCCCAGGGCCCGCCAGCCCTCGGCGGCCTTCTTGGCGGCCTCCACCGCTTGAGCCACATCCGCCGCGGTGGACTGGGGCACGCGGCCGATGACGCCGCCCGTGTAGGGGCTGCGCACGTCGATCATCGCGGCGCCCGCGGGCATCACCCACTCTCCACCTACGAGGTTGCGGCCAATGATCGGACTGTCAGGGAGCTGGACGTAAGACACGGACCCTCCAGGGGCACGGCACGGAGAATCCGTCGATCCTAACAGGGGCGCGCGGCTGATCCGCAACCGCTCCCCACCAGGAGGCCCCCGGAGGCCTGTCCGCCACCCAACCCGGCGCCCCGTGGCGAGCCGACCTCGACGCAGCGCGCCGTGCGCCTGCGCTGGCGGTCCACTCCAACATCCCCCTCGCCTCTCCCAGCGAGCCCATCCAGAGAGGGGAGGAGGGCGGAGAGAAACTTCCCCTGTCCTTTCAGGGGCTTGCGCAACCATTCCTTCGCCGCGGTCACCCGCCTGTAGCTGGCGGGGATGAGCCAGGGACTGAACAAGAGGGCGTTGGCTTCGCTCAATCCGTCCCGCGCCGCTCAATGTCTGCGATGGCCTGGAGCAGCCACGCCCGGTAGAAGAGCGTACTGGTGTACTCCGAGAACTGGACGAGGGCTCCGCCGCCGTAGTGCGTCTTGGCGATGCCGACCAGCTCCATGGCCCCATTGCTCTCGCGCAGGCAAGGGCCTCCGCTGTCACCCCCGAGGCTGTACGAGGCATCCTGCCTCACCAGGACGATCTCCTTGGGCTTGTACGGCCGACGCACTTCGATGGGCTTGCCTACCAGGAACGTGGCCCCATCTTCCGCGATGGTCGCCACCTCATTGACGCCGTACCGCCGCTCTTTCTTTTCTGGTTCCGCGAGCCTGCTCGCGCCGAAGCCCACGAGCGTGACCGCCTCGGCGTAGCGGACGTCCGCGCTGGCCAGCCGGATGGGCGTAATACCCTGGGGAGCCTTATCCAATGCAATCACCGCGAGGTCCGCCTGGCTGGCCAGTTCCTTCCCGTCATCGCCATAGAGGACCCTGAGCTTCTCATGCGGCCGGATGGCGCCTGTGAAGAACTCAGGGCGGGGCTTCTCCTTCGGCCGATAGGTGACCACCGTGATGGTCGCAGTCCGTGCACAGGTGCTCTTGTCGATGAGGGCTCTGGCTGGCGCGTCCGCAGGCGTCGCCTCGAGTGGGGAGCAGACGCAGTGGCCCGCCGTCACCACCACGCGAGGAGCCACCAGCACGCCACTGCAAGTGCCCCTGCCGCCGTCCACCAGCACCGTCGCCTTGTATCGGTTGCTCGTGTCGAGCGAGCCCTGGGAGATGATGGACTCCCCCAGCTCGGGCTGTATCTCCGCCGGCACGTAGGCAGGCGCAGTCTGTCTCTCTGATGGAGCACTCGCGCCACACGCGCAGCCCAGCAGCAGCGCCACGCGCCCCAGCCAGCGGATGAGAACAGCCAGGGGCCTGCATGACACCGTAGCGCTCACCGGGGCTCCTTCCTTGGGCGGGCCACCGCTTCAGCACGCCGCACCTCGTCGCGCAGCCAGCGGCGGTAGCCGTAGGTGCTCGTGCAGGCCGCACCTTCACCGAGCCAGCGGCTGGAGATCCCCACCAGCTCGGGGCCGTGCTGCCCCTGGCGCAGACAGGGGCCGCCGCTGTCCTGCCTGTAGCGGTGTCCCCCGGGCTGCCGGATGAGGACGCGCTCGTCCCCGGGCGTCCCAAGCCGGGTCACCGTGTTCATGCTGAAGCGCCTCTCGGAGCCAAACCAATCGACGGTCTCATCGTAGCCGTACCCCACGATGACAACCTTGTCGCCCACTCGAACCTCCTCGTTGGACAGGGGCAAGCCAGCAACCTCGAGCGGCTCGTCCAGCACGATGAGGGCGAGATCCGCATGGCTCTCCTTGACATGACGCTCCCCATCCACCACCACCTTCAGCTCGGGGTGCGGTCGCACCGTGCCGGGGGAGAACGGCCGCCTCGCTCCTTCGACTCTGCCATTGTCCTTGGAGGGGGGATCATAGTGCATCAGCGCCGCATCCACGGAGGTGGCGCAGGACGACGCATCGCTGATCTCCTGGCCCTGCTCGGCGCCAGGGACGGCCTGCCGCAGAGGGCACACGCAATGGCCCGCCGTCAGCACGACGCGTCGGCTGAGGGCCGCACCGCTGCAGATCATCACCTTCCGCTCTCCGGAGAACACGTTGACTTCGACCGCCGCGAGGTAGCGGTTGCTGTCATCTACCTCCCCAGACAGCAGCACGCGCCGGTCGTCCAACAGCAGGGACTCGGGTTGCTGTAAAGGCAGGACCGCCACCACTTCTTCCCGCACCGGCTCTTCGGTCTCAGGAGGGGCGACACGCTCCGCGCAGTCGCCGCAGCTCGCGAACACCCCGGCCCACACCGTGAGGCAGAGGGATACGTGGAGGCGCTTCATCGGGTTGAGGCTACTTCGGCTTCTGCCGCCCGATCCAGGCGCGGGAGCGGAAGGCGCTCATGCACCATCTGGACAGCGGATGGTCAGTGACGAAGCCATGGGAGAACGCGCGGCGCATGCTCGCTCGCTCATTCTGAACCGTGTAGCTACACGCACAGCTACATTGGCGGGTTGGCCTGCCGCTAGGCGCTTGAACTGGTGAGGAAAAGATCCAACTCACCCCCTAGCTATGAGGAAGGACATCAGCACGCGGACAGACTCAGCGGGGCTGCTAGCTGGTAAGTGAGCACCCGTGCCTTCTCTTGGAGGCAGGAGGAGCGCACTGCCAAACTGGAGGAGGACGCAAGGGGGCGTTGCGTCCGAGGCCTCCCGCGCGATGTCCCCACTCCACATGGAGCGGGTTGCCGTCTGGGTGATCCTGAACGGTGGCTACTCACCACCGAACAGGGCGCTCACTTCCTCAAGAGCTGGCGATGCCATGCCTTCCAGATCATGGCGAGATGCACCGTCATCGTGACCATCAGCATCAAGGCCATCATCTCGGTGAGGGTGAGTTTCTGGACTACCTGAACGGCGGTTTGGGTGAGTGTTACAGCAACGTCTGACTGCATGTGTGTTCTCCGGGGTTGAGGTGATGACCGACTTCCGTCGAGTCTTCTCCCCGTAGCCGGAGAATCTAGGCGCGGGTTCCAACTACCGTACGAAGTAATTTCAATAGCTTAGGAGCACGTAGGTTCGTTCATTACCTCCCGAATTATTCCGGAGATTTTGCCGGATTTTTATGGCTGGCTGCGTCAGCATGTCGTTAAGCTGGAGCCTTTGTGGGAGTTCAGTTTCTCCATTCCAGGGTTGAAACCCGTGCTGTTGGATGTAGCTGATGGTCGTACCTATCAGGTCATGTACCCACCTGTTGCGCGACTCCAGCCGGGCTGGCGGGTCCACTCGTGTCATCCGGCAACTGTGACCTGTTGGCTGGGGTCTTGGGTGCGGTGATCCTGTTGGCGGCCGGAGGGAGGCCGGGGTGTCGCCCCCAGGCGAACCACCCTGGCGGCGGCGGGGGACCCAAGCGAGCATCGAGCCTCAGAACGATTAAGCGACAATTCCCTGCGCCCCTCACCGGCACTCAATAAGGGTGGCCGAAGGGGGCAGAGAATCACCAGCGCTCTCCCGCCCCATCGGTCCGTCCACACCGGGCACTTGCTAGTGAAGCAAGGGGTTCGCTTCCTTCGACTTGGGGGCCTTGGAGGCGGGCTTCTTGGACCTAGGAGCCTTGGGAGCGGGCTGCTTCGAGTTCGGCCGCTTCGACTTGGGGGCCTTGGAAGCGGGCTTCTTGGTCTTGGTCTTCTTGGGTCCTCCTAGGTTCTCCGCTCCATCGACACGGAACCCCCACATGACCAAGGGCACCCGCCCGGACTCCCGGGAGAACAGAACGATGTCCTCGGGGAACTCGCCAGTGATCGCAGGGTCCGCGACGGCGTTGTGAGGGGCCCAGATGTTGGCGGGGTCTTCCTCGTTACGCACCACCCGCCTAAGCTGGTTTATGCGCTCTCGGACCAAAGCCAGGACGGAGTACACGCCCACAGGGGCATTCCGCTCCTGTTCCTCGTCCAGCTCCTTTCGGGACTGGAGGTCCGCGAGCATCTGGGCCCCCAGGGTTGCCCCCTAGAGGGTGAGTAACTCCAAGTCCAAGCTGACCACGGCGGGAGGAGGGATGAGGGTGAGCCGGTTCTCTTCGGGCATGTAGGCCGTCCTTTCGTCGATTAGGGCCTGCTCGCCATGGTAACTCATGAGTTGGGTAACTCAACAGTTTCCAGGCGCCGCTTCTTACCTCCAGGGTCGGCAACTCGTGAGTTGTGGTAACTTGAGAGTTGGGCTGGCCAAGGTCCACCCGTGGCCACACGCAAGTCACCCCACTCCCACGGGCGTTCCGAAGTCCGGACACGGAAGGATCTGGCACCTGCCATCAGGCGCGCGTTGAAGCGCCTTGGCAGCCGTCTCCGCGATCTCCGGGTAGAGCGGAGGCTCTCCCAGGAAGAGGCCGCAGAAGCCATGGGGATTCACCCCAAGTCCATGCCGCGACTGGAGGGAGGGACTACAAACCCCACCGTAGCCACGCTGGTAGCCGCATCCGTGGCCTACAAGGTGTCTCTCCGCGACCTGTTCCCGGACAGAGAGGAAGAGGAAGGAGCCAAGTGACGGGAGAGGCCCCTTGTTGCCGTCCGCCTCTGTCACGTGATTTCTAGCGGGCTATGAACCGCGAGCAGTTCGATACCTACCTAAGGCACGCCATCGACGACGTGACCGAAGAGCCGGACCATTCCCCAAGGTTGAGAACATTCATGGCGGAGTTCATGGAGTCTCTTGATGACAGGGCCCAGGACAGCATCATCGAGGACTACAAGAAACTAGCCCTGGAGAAGAGGGCCATCCTCCGTGATCGCGTTGAGACCATGGTGGCGCTCTGCCAACTCAGGGAGTTCGAACCGGAGCACTTCGTAGGAAAATCGAAGGCTCAAGGCGTGCTTGATTACCTTGGCCCCAGTCTTGAGGATGACGCCCAGAAGTACCTCAATGCCGAATATGTCGTGGGGGCGTTGATGGCCGCTTCCTCAGATATCCAGGTCCGCCGGTACCGCGCCTCTCAGCAGGCAGCGAAGCATCCTGTACCGCCTAAGCGCGGGGACAAAGGCCGCTGAGTAGGCCGCTACGTGACACCGGGCCGTTCCAAGGGCGGGAAGCTGCGAACTCAGGAGAGCCATACCCCTTCCGGCTAGGTGCGCTAAGTTGCTGCTGTGTAGCTGGTCCTGTAGCTTGGGGGCTTAGAGCGAATCAAATCTTTCAGGAATTCCGATTTTTTAAATCCAGCCAAGCCATCGGAATCACTGAGGATATCAATTCGATGGCCCTAGGAGAGGGGATGAGCCAGAGCGTCAGTCCAGAAGGAGCGCGGGTACGTTGGTTGGTGGCGGGGGCCTTCACCCCCGTGCCCTCGGGCCGCAGGTTCCTCCTCACCGGAGACTCCTTCGCCTCGGAGCTGGCCAAGGCCGCCGCCGGCCTGCGCGTCACCGTCCCGGACCGTCTGGGCGGGGCCGAGCACCGCACCTTCGAGGTGTCCTTCGACAAGCTGCGCGCCTTCCAGGTGATGGACGTCATCGCCGCCGTGCCCGAGCTCAAGAAGCTCCAGGGCCTCACCGAGGGCTTCATGAAGGCGGACCCCTCCCGCCCCCTCACCCCGGAAGAAGGCGCCGCGCGCATCGCCGAGGTGGTGGGCGCCGGCAAGCTGTCCGCCGCCGTCTCCGCCGCCCTCGGCGGCAAGCCCGAGCCCACCGCTCCCGCCGCGCCGAGCACCCCGGCCCCGTCCTCCAGCAGCGGGGGAGATCTCGTCGGAGAGCTGCTCGCCTCGGCGGAGGCCTCCTCTCCCACCGCCACCGCCAAGGCCGGCGTGGACGCCTTCGTGAAGGCCATGGCCCCCAAGACGGCCGGCCCCGCCCGCATGAGCCCCGACGCGCGCCGCGCCGTGCGTGACGCCATCGAGCTCGCGCTCATCAACACCGCGAAGGACCTGCTCGCCGCCGAGCCCGTGGCCCGCATCGAGGCCGGCTGGCGCGGCCTGAAGTTCCTCCTGGAGCAGTGCCCCACCGCCTCCGGCATCGCCATCGAGGTGGTGGACGTGGCCCCCGAGCAGGTGCCCGACGCCCTGGAGCAGGCCGTGAACGCCGAGCCCTTCGAGCGTCCGGACGTGTGCTTCGTCGTCGATGACACCGATGACGTGGCCCGGCTGCGGAAGCTGGCCTCGGTGGGCGAGGAGGCCCAGGTGCCCGTGGTGGTGGCGGTCACGCCCGCGCTGCTGGGCACGAACCTGGCCGGCCTCTCCACCGCGCTGGATGACGCCGCCACCGGCACCCAGGGCGACTGGGCCGAGCTGCGCAAGGACGACGCCACCCGCTGGCTGTGCCCCGTGCTCAACCGCATGGTGGCCGCCAGCGAGAAGCGCGGCGTGCTCAACCGCGCCAGCTTCGCCAGCCCCACCTTCGCCGTGGCCGCCATGCTCTCGGCCAGCTTCGTGGCCACCAGCGGCTTCGCGCGCATCACCGGCCAGGGCGGCGGCCTGCGCGCCCCCGGGACGTGGGAGCCCTCCAGCGGCAAGGACTCGGGCTCGGCCTACCCCACCGAGGCCTTCCTCTCCATCCGCGTGCAGACGCGCCTGTCCGAGCTCGGTGTCCTCGGCGTGGGCAGCGGCCGCAACACGGACATGCTGCTGCTCTCGGTGGCTCCCATGGCGTGCGGCAACCCCCACGTCATGCCGCTGCCGGCGCAGATCCTCACCGGCCGCATCGTCCGCTTCGCGCTCTGGGTGCGAGACCAGCTCCCCGCCGGCTCCAGCGCCCAGGAGATGTCCGCCCTGTTCTCCCAGGCCGCCGAGGTGTTCCTCTTCGGTGGCTCGCCGGAGCTCGGCAAGCTGGAGGCGCAGCTCGTCCCCGGAGAGGGTGGCAAGCAGCTCATCAAGGTGGCCGCCGCGGTGAAGCCGGAGCAGGCCGGCACCCGCTTCCAGCTCGAGTTCTCCCTGCCCATGCGCCACTGAGGCGCCGGCCCCGCGCACCGCGCCCGTCCTGCCTGGCGCGGACGGGCGCGAGTCACCCGCCCGAGGAGCCCGAAGGCCCCGCCTGGGCCGCCAGCAACCTCTGGTGGCGCTCGGACAGGAGCGTGGGCTCCACCCTCCGCCGCAGCCCGTCGAACACCCGTGCGTCCTCCCCTTCGAGCCTGGCGCCCAGCACCTGGGCCTCGAGGAAGAGCTCCAGCGCCAGCCCCCACCGCACCGAGGCGCGCGCGGGCTCTGCCTTCTGCTCGAACAGCTCGCCCTCCTCGGCCACCAGCCGCGCCAGCACCACCACCCGGAGCGGGTGTCCCAGCAGCCGGGCCGTCGACTCCGCGTCCGCCATCGTCAGCGTGCCGTACTCCATGCCCAGCAGGGACAGCGCCGTGTCGCGGATGAGCTGCTGGGCCTGCTCCGGCTTCCGCTCTCGCTTGAGCTTCAGGAGGGCCGCGAACGCGGCGGCGAACTGCTCGATGAGCCGCTCGATGTAGTCCTTGCGAATCATGAACCCTCGCCCGCCCGGGCCTCGTCAGTCACGCCACGAGGCGCGGTAGGTGGTGCCCTGCTCATCCGCGTGGATGATGTCCACGGTGCAGCCCGGAGCCCCGCTCGCGCGCAGCGCCGCGAGGAATACTCCCTGCACGAAGTAACGCAGCATGCCCGGGTCGTTCATCCACAGCTCCATCACGGTGGGCGCCAGGTCCTTGACGCGGACCTCCGAGTAGTTGTTGCCCGAGCGGAAGCTCTTCTGGGCGCGGGCCAGCATCCGCCGAGGCCCCAGCGCCTTGAGCATCGCGAACATGGAGCCGCCCAGCACCGTCTCCTGGTAGCCCTCCACCAGCCGCTCGCCGAGCAGCCGCCACCCCTCCGTCTCGGGCCGGTCCGGGTACAGCTCCCGCGCCGCCACGCCGATGCACTCCGTCCATGTGTCGAAGGGATAGGCGGGCAGCAGCTTGTGCTCGAGGTCCACCCCCGCAAGCCGCAGCTTCTCCTTCAGTCGCGGAGTCATCTGCCCCGCGAGCCCTCGCACGAAGAGTCCCTCGATCGTGTGATCGAAGACGAGCCTGTCCGCCATGGCGATCAGCGTCAGCGGCACGGGCGTCCCGGGTCAAGCCGCAAAGCGCCACGGCTCGCCACCCGAGGTGTCCATTTGCCTGGGATTCCAACCTGGGGTCTGCTGCACCCGCTTCCACTGAGGAGGGGTTCTGTGTCGGCACTCGGTCTGGTCTTCCTGATGGTCGGTGTGGGGTCGCTGATAGGCGGGCTCGTCGCGATGGGCCGCACCAAGAGCTTCCTCGCCCAGGCGCGAGAGGCTCGGGCCGAGGTGGTGGCCGTGCAGCAGCGCACCGGCAGCAACCGGCAGAAGTCGTACTACCCCGTGTTCCGCTACCGCACGGAGCAGGGCGCCACGAAGGACGTCGTCTCGTCCGTGGGCTCCAACCCGCCGCGCTACAAGGAGGGCGACAGCCTCGCCATCCTCTATGACCCGGCGAAGCCCGACAGCGTGCGCATCCACTCCTTCTTCAACGTGTGGGCCGGGGCGCTCATCCTCGGCGCCATCGGCGTCATCTTCCTCATCGTGGCCGGCATCACGATGGCCACCAGCGGCTGAGCAGCCCGGAGCCTTGGAAGCGCACGGGCTCCCTCAAGGCTCCTGGCCCGCGGGAGCCGAGGCGGACGGCTTCAGCGGGGCGGCCACGGGCCAGGGCCAGTGGCCTCTCGGAAGCGCGAGCGCCGCGTAGACGTCCCTCACCCCCGAGCCGAGCACGCCCACCGCCATGAGGCTGAGCACCGCGCGCAGGGCCTCGGGAACGGGCGCGGGCTCCACGACGAGCCCGGTGGGCAGCCGCCAGGCCTCGAGCAGCACCGGCACGAGGTGCGCCAGCACCGCGCCATAGAGGATGGCCATCACCGTGTGCATGCAGCGCTCGCCCGGATACACGCCTCCGAGCGGCTGGCGCACCCTGTCCTCCACGACGAAGTCCGCCAGGGTGATGACGATCTCCGCCGCGATGACGAGCCCGAGCACTCCCGCCCACGCTCCGCGCCAGGCCACCCACGGCAAGCTCCCGAAGAGCAGCGCATAGAGGAAGTCCCGCGCGGCATGGAGCAGCAGTTCCGGGCGGGTGCCCGGGACACCCGCGGGCAGGCGCGCGCGCCACTCGTGGTAGTAGAGCGTGTCGAACGCGCCGAGCGCGCCCTGGATGGCGAGCAGCCACAGCGCGGTGCTCATGGAGACGTCTCCTCCGGATTCACGAGGCCTTCGTAGGTGAGCAGCCAGCCCAGGACGGCGGCGCCAATCTTCACGTGCACGCGCATGCCCCTGGGAGCCTCGAGCGTCATCGCCTCGACGCGAGGCGCCAGCAGGCGCGGCAGCGGCAGGCGCCAGGAGCCCAGGCAGAGCAAGGCCCCCACCTGCTCGTAGGCGAGCCCTCCCTCCACGGGCCGCAGCCGGAAGACACACTCCACCGGACCGAACCGCTCGCCGAGCAGCTCCCGCGCGCACTCGCGCTGCCAGGTGACGAGCCGGTGGCCGCCGAAGCTGCGCTCCCAGCGCTGGCCCTCGCCCTCCCGCTGCACTCGGAGCACGGTGGGCACCGCGTCGCCGGCGGCGGGGAAGCGGCAGAGCCAGCCAATCACCCGGGACAGCAGGCCTCCTCCCCGGCGGACGGTGAGGCGCCCCGTGGCGCTACCCTCCTCGTGCATGCGACGGACGACGGGAGGCAGCCCCGCCCAGTGGGCGCCGAGCATGCCCGCGTAGAGCGACGGAGCCGGCATCGGCGCGAGCGCGCGGGCGGTGGCCACCACGAACCTGGACCTCCTGAACACCTCGGGTGCCCGCGCAGCATACGCCGCAAACACTCCGCGCCGGGAGCGGGGGTGCTCGCTCGCCCGGTGCCAGGCTCAGGGCTTCAGGCGCAGCAGGTAGGCCTCGAGGTAGACGGTGGACGTGTCCAGGTCTCCCTCGGGAGTGCGCACATAGCCGCGCTGCTGGTACATGCGGGCGACGCCCTTCACGCCCCGGCGCACGTGCAGCGTGATGGCATCCACGCCCCACTGGCGAGCCGTCGCCTCCGCCGTGTCGAGCAGCGGGCGGGACAGGCCCTTCCCGTGGTAGCGCACCGCCGTGGCGAGGTGCCGCAGGTCCGCGGCGTTTGGCAGCCAGGCCTCCGAGCCTGGAGCTCCCGGCGGGAAGAGCGCCACCGTGCCAGCCACCTCGCCGTCCACCTCGGCCACCCACACGCTGGCCACCGCGCGCTTGCTCGCCACATCGCGCAGGGCGCGCTTGCGCTCGTCGGTGTAGACGACCTCCGGCATCTTCAGGGCGTACTGCGTGACGTACGCGTCGACGAGGATCTCCCCGACGATGGAGTCGTCCTCGGGTCGGGCCTCCCGAATGATGGCCTGGCGCACCACATCCGTGTCGCTCATGGGCCGCGCTCTACCACGGCCCGAGCAGCCCGGCGCCACCTCTATAGGAAGCGGTCGATGAGCCGCGGGAAGTTCTCGGCCAGCTTGCGAATCCACCCGCGCTGCCGCCACCCTCGCGCGTGAATCTGTCGCGAGTGGACCAGGTCCTTCTCGAAGGCCGCCGCCACGGCCGCCGCCAGCGTGGCGTCCTCCACCACCAGCGAGCCCTCCTCCACGTCGTTGAGGGAGAGCGGGTCCATGTTCGTCGAGCCGATGACGCTCAGCTGGTCGTCCACCAGGATGACCTTGGAGTGCATCATCGACAGCTCGTACTCCCAGATGCGCACGCCCCCCTCCAGCAGCTTCGCGTACGAGGCGCGCTGCCCCGCGTGCACCGGAGAGACGTCATGGTGCCGGCCGGGCACCAGCACCCGCACATCCACGCCCTGCTTCACCTTCAGGATGAGCATGTCGCGGATGTCGTCGGTCGGGATGAAGTAGGAGTTGGCGATCCACAGCCGGTGCCGGGCCGCGGCGATCGCCACCAGCGTCATCCTCCGCCCGTCCGAGAGGAAGGACTCGCCCGTGCTGCCGATGAAGCCGGCTCGCGCCTCGCCCGCCGGAGCCAGCGCAGGGAAGCACTCGGAGGGCAGGAAGTCGCCGCCCGCCTCCTGCCAGTTCTCCGCGAAGGCCTGCTGGATCTGCCGCACCACCGGCCCCCACACCCGCACGTTCGTGTCGCGCCACTCCTCGGCGTTGCGCGCGTCTCCCATCCAGCTCTTCCAGATGCCCCACCCGCCGGTGATGCCCACCTCTCCGTCGCGCACCACCAGCTTGCGGTGCATGCGCGCCAGGATGCGCTTGAGGTTCAGCGAGGAGATGGAGCCCTGGATGGGGCGGAAGACGCGCGTCTCGCAGCCCACGGCCACCAGCCTCGAGGACACCGCCTCGAAGTTCACGCTGCCCAACGGATCCACGAGCACCCGGCAGGCCACGCCCGGCTGACGCTCGCTCAGGGCGCGGATGAGCCGATCCGAGGGCTCGCCCGGTCGCCAGATGTAGCTGAGGATGTGGATGCTGGAGCGCGCCGCGCGCACCTCCTCCTCGATGGCGTCGAAGATGCGGCCGTTGTTCACCAGCTCCACGCTGTGGCCGGGCTCGAGCGCCACGCCCGTGGACTGGAAGAAGGCCTGGGACACCCCATCCGGCCCCTCCGGCACGTTCCGGATGCGCAGATCATGCCGGTGGTTGCGGTAGGAACAGCCCACGCACGTCAGGAGGAGGATGAGGACGGGCCAGCAACGGATCACCCCCGGAAGCTATGTCCCGGGCCTCCTCCTGGCGCGAGGAAGCGTGCAGCCAGGTGGGCTCTTCGAAGGACAGCTGACACTCCGGGGAGTACGGCAGGAGACGACATCCCCCTCACGTCTGTCGGCTGGTCAGCCGCGGACTTCGGGGAGCCTTGGAAAGCCGGTGGCATCCGGCCCATACCGTGACCACCCCTTGAATCCCATGGACGCCCGACCTGTGAGGGCGTGTGCCGCAGAGGCTTATGCAAATCTCCCTGGTCGCTCTGGCGCGTGGCGCCATCCTGCTCTGGCTGCTGCTCTGCGCCTCCACGGCGTTGGCGCAAGCGGACGCTCCGCCTGTCCACTGGACGTCACCGGCGAGCAACGGGCCTTCCCAGCGAAGCCTCACCGATGCGCCGCTCTCCGCCGGGGCCTGGTGGGCCCATGGCACGCTGACGCTGGTGCCGCTGGGGGGTGTGTACGGGGCGAGCCGGGTGCGGGACGAGCGGCTCTGGGCCACCGGAGCCCAGGCGGGCGCGGGGATGCTGGCGGGGTGGTTACCGTCCCGGCTGCTCTTCTTCCGCGCCCAGGATGCGGGGCCGCGCTGGACGGAGTGGTCGGTGGCCACCTTCGGGGCGGGGCTGGTGCTCACACCGCCGCTGGCGGGGCTGGGCACCTGGGCCATGGGCGAGTGGGCCTTCCACGGCAGTCGGGACCGCGGCGCCGCGCTCCTCGGGGCGATGGGAGGCGCGGCGGTGGGCACGCTGCTCGGCGCGGCGGTCTTCGGGCTGCTGGAGTACGTCACCGGGCCGGGCCCGCGACTGCAGGCGTGGCGCCAGTCCATCGCGCTGGGCTTCGTGGGCGCGGGGGCCACCGCGGGCTACCAGTGGGCCGGCCGAGGCCCCCGGCCACGCTGACCCGCGCGAGCCCTCAGCGCAGCAGCTTCAGGGTGGACAGGGAGCGCTCGACGCGTCCCGAGCGGGGCCCATAGTCGCGCTCGGGAGCAGTGAAGCGGATGAGCAGGAAGCGGTCCTTCCTGGGCAGGAAGTACACGAAGGTCCGCGCATCCCCCTGGAGGAACTCGTAGCGCGCCACGTCCCCGGCCGGGAGCGTCCCCTTCGCGGTGTTCATCACCCGTCCCGGCACCGGCACGCCCGCGGCGCCCAGCACCGCCTCCGGGGGCGCCTCCAGCGGGGGAGGCGTTCCCGGCACCGAGCGCATCTCCAGCCCACCCTCGAAGAGGGCCACCGCGGGCGGGCCCGGCTCCTCCGAGGCGAGCTTCACGCCCGAGGGCGGCTCGTACTCGAGCCCCAGGGCCTGCGAGGAGACGGGGCGCGAGCACCCCACGGCGAGCAGCAGCAGCGGCAGCAGCGATAGCGCGGAGCGACTCATCCGGAGGACTCTGCCACGAAAGCCCGAGGGCGCCTCACTCCGTCGTCTGGAATTCTCCTCGCTGGTCGGGGCGGACGGCCCAGTACAGCAACATGTTGCGGTTCTCCACCGCCAGCTTCTCGAAGGCGCGCTGCAGGTGCTTCTTCACGGTGGCTTCCGTGCACCCCAGCTGCTGACCGATGTCTCGGTTGTCGAAGTAATAGAGCGCAAGCTCGACGACTTCGGCCTCGCGCGGGGTCAGCACCTTGCGCCACCTGGCGGGCATGGGCACGCCATGCAGGAGCTCCTCGAGCAGCAGCACCCAGGAGGAGGGCCTTCCCTCCTCCTCCAGGGGGGTGAAGGTGACTTTCAGGCTCCGGTCCTTGCCCTGCCGCTTCCAGGTGCGCTGCTCCTGCGTTCCCCCGCCCTCGAGGGTCGCCAGCAATGACAGACGTTCCCACAGCTCGGTGGGCAGGCCATGGGGGCCTCGCTCCTCCGGGGTGAACCATTTCTCCAGCATCGCCGAGGCGCACCTGGAGCGCGTCTGCTCGGCGGAAGGCAGCTTCACGATGAGGCTCCCCACTCTTTCATACAGGGAGAGGGCCTCCACGAGCTGGTGATTCCTTGCCAGCCTCTCCCTGAGTTCGACGGACCTGCACACCGCGGAGGCCAGAAGAGGTGCGAGCAATGCCAGCACGTCCTGCGCTCCCTGCCAGGCTGGCCCGGAGCGCTCTGGATGATTCGCGATTCCCAAGTCCACATAGCGCCGGCCCCATACCTCTGGGGGATAGGCAATAATGTCCGCGGGTACTCGTGTCACCCTTCCATTGCCTTGCGCAATCCCCTCTGGCAGGAAGACCACCGGGTCAGTGCCGCCCCACCCGCCTTGTCTGTCAAAGGAGTCCAGGAGCATTCCTGGCATTCCCAGCGAGCGGTTCAGCGCGCTCATCAAGGAGAAGATGAGCTTCAAGCAATTGTCCATGGCCTCTTCCAAGGCGGATTTCCGCTACCTGGAGGCCGTCTCCAGGCACGTCATGCATGGACTGTGTTGAAGCAATGGCGTTGCACCGTACATACTCCAGGAGTGGTACGGACCTCTCCCTCCTCGGTGTGTAGTTTGAGCGACCGCCCCGGCGTATGGGGTTGAGCACAAGGCAGACACATTCGGGGAGCGGGCCGGGGCTGGGGATCCCGGCCCGCTGCCAGGTTCGAGCGCGGGATGGGGCCATGGCCAGGGGGCCGCCCGCTCTCCCGGCTACCCGTTCCGGGACTGCTTCCCTAGGATGGGCGCGCACCCGCTCCCCGAGCCCCGCCCATGAACCCTGGTCAAGCGCTCCGCAGCCTCCTCGTCCCCTGGCTCCTGGTCACCGCCGTGGTCGTCGGCGGCTGCACCGATGAGGAGGTCCAGGTCTCCATCCTCCCCGCGTCCGCCACCGTCTCCGCGGGCGACAGCTTCCTGTTCACCACGGAGGTGAAGGGGGCGGACGATCCCTCCGTCACCTGGAGCGTGCCGGCGGGCGACGCGGCGGGCACCATCACCGACGCCGGCCTCTACACGGCTCCCATGACGGCGGGCACCTACGAGGTGAAGGCCACCAGCGTCGCCGACCCCACCCGGAGCGCCACCGCCACGGTGACGGTGCTCCCCCCCACGAGCGTGGCCGTCACCGTCACGCCCGGCCCCGTCTCCGTGCGGAGGGATGGACGCCAGACCTTCTCCGCCACCGTCACCGGCACCGAGGACCGGCGCGTCACCTGGCGCGTCCAGGAGGGGGCGGCGGGCGGCACCATCAACTCGGATGGCACCTACAGCGCCCCGGCCAGCGCGGGCACCTTCCACGTGGAGGCCACCAGCGTGGCCGACCCGCGCGCGAAGGGCTCCGTGACGGTGACGGTGACGACGACCGGCGTGGCGTCCGTGACCCTGGCGCCCATCAACCCCACCGTCGTCTCGGGCCAGTTCCTGCCCTTCAGCGGCGTGGTGTATGGCGTCCAGTACACCACTCCCATCCAGTGGAGCGTTGTGGAGCCGCAGGGAGGTGGCATCACCTCGGGCGGGCTCTACCTCGCCCCGTTGCGCGAGGGCCTCTTCCACATCACCGCCGCCGCCCGGGGTGACACCGGCAAGCGCGCCCAGACGCTCGTCGACGTGCAGCAGCCCACGGGCATCTCCGTCTGGATTGCCCCGCGCAGCCCCTCGGTGCCGCCCGGCGGGCAGCAGAGCTTCACGGCCAGCGTCTCCGGCACACCGAACCAGGGCGTCACCTGGAGCGTCCGTGAGACGGGGGGCGGCACCATCACGGACGGAGGCATCTACACCGCGCCGCAGCTCACGGGGACTGGCGCCTCCTACACCATCGTCGCGACCAGCACCGCGGACCCGACGAAGCGCGCGGAGATCGCCGTGCAGGTGACGAGCCAGCTCGCCTTCTCGGTCGCCATCAACCCGAGCACCATCACGCTGCGGCCCGGCGCCTCCACGGTCTTCTCCGCGTCCGTGTCGGCGGATGCCGGGAACGTCGGCTATACGCCCACGCTCATCTGGCGCGTGCTGGAGAGCGGAGGCGGCACCATCAACGCGAGTGGCAACTACACGGCGCCCTCCACCCCGGGCATCTACCACGTGGCCGCCGAGGCCTCGACCGCCTCGCAGCCCTCGAAGCTCAACGACACCTTCGCCACGGTCAAGGTGGAGTGAGCCCACGGGCACTCCGTGTGCCGGGAGCGCGGGCCGCGGCGGGCTTCGTCCTGTTCGTCCACCTCGCGCTCTCGCCTCTCGTCTTCTCGCACGCGACCACCGAGCACTTCGAGCTCAACAAGGTCGCCCTGCTGCTGCTCGCGGTGCTCGTCCTCGCCGCGCTGGGCGCCGTGCAGGTCCCTGTCCGCGCGCTGGGGCGTGACTGGCTCTCGCTGGGCGTGGTCCTCTTTGCCGGCTCCGCGCTCGCCTCCACGCTGGGCTCGATCAGCCGGCGGACGTCGCTCTTGGGGTATCCGGACTGCTTTGCCGGCCTGCCCACCGTGCTGGCCTGCGCGGGGCTCTTCTTCGCGACCCGCGCCGCGAGCCGCCACCCGGACACCGCGCGGCGGCTCCTCCTGGCGCCCGTGTTCGGCGCCGCCCTCGCCGCCGCCTATGCCGTGCTGCAATTGCTGGGGCTGGACCCGATGCCGTGGACTCGTGCCGCCTCGTTCGCCGAGGCCGTGCGTCCCTTCTCGACACTCTCCCACCCGAACTTCCTGGGCGCGTACCTGGCGATGACGCTGCCGCTCGGGGTCGTCCTCGGGGCGCGAGCCCGAGGCCTGGCTCGTGCACCTTTCGTCCTCACCGGTCTGCTCAGCGTGGTCGCCATCGCCGCGTCCCTCTCCCGTGCCGCCTGGGCCGCGCTGGCGGTCGCGCTGCTCGTCCTCGGCGTGGGCGCGCTCCGGCTCTGGGGACGAGGGACGGTGCTCCGGTGGGCAGTGGGACTGGGGACTCTCCTGGGAGGACTCGCCGCGCTGCTGCTCCTGCTGCCACGCCATGGAGAGCTGCCAGCCCTCGTCTCCGAGCGGGTCCGCCACATCAGCGATCCCGGCGCTCGACACTTCATCTGGCGCGCGGCCTGGAACATCTTCCTCGAGCATCCGCTGCTCGGCTGCGGGCTGGATGCCTTCGCGCTCGCCTTCCAACGCCACCGCGAGCCCGCGTACTGGCTCCTCGAGTGGGCCACCACGCCCTACCGGGCGCACTCGGATGTGCTCCACGTGCTCGCCACCCAAGGGCTGGTCGGGCTGGGCGCGGTGCTCGTCCTGGGCGTGGGGCTGGGGCGCTCGGCGATGCGGACCTGGCGCCAGGCGGCGCGCGAGGACCTGGCACTGGTGCTCGCCCTGCTCGCGGGCCTGGCGGCCTTCTTCGTCCAGGGGCTCGTCGGCTTCACCGTCACCGCGACCGGGGCCCTCTTCTTCACCTTCGCTGGCGTGCTCTCGGGGCTGGAGCCTCCTGGCGCGGAGGAGCAGACCTCCGTCTCCGTGGCGCCCGCCCCGTGGAGCTCAGCCGCCCTCGCGCTCGCGGTGTTCGCGTACAACTTCCTCGGAGGCCCCTGGAGCCGGAGGGAGACAGGGCCCGGTCCCTTCCCCGCGCTGCTCGTCCTGGTCGGCGTCATGGCCTGGATGCTCTTCGGCGTCCTGCGCGCGGCGCCGCCTCTCACCCACAGCACGGCGGCGTTCCCTCTGTCCCCATCGCGTCACCGTTGGATTCACGTGTCGGCGTGGGCGGTGGCCCTGGGAGCCGTATACCTCCTGGTGCTCCGCCCGTACCGGGCCAGCCTGGCTGCTCATGAGGGAGACCTCCTGCTGCCTGGTGCTCCAGAGCAGGCCGTGGCCGCCTACCAGCGGGCCGTGGCGTTGGACTCGCAGCGAGACCTCTACTTCGTGCGGCTGGGCACCGCGCTCCAGCACGCCGCCGTGCGCGCGAGCAACCCGACCGAGCGCACGCGGTTGCTCTCCCGCGCGCTGGAGTCCTTCCAGCGTGCCGTCTCGCTCGTGCCCGCGGATGCACGACACCGGTCGGACCTCGGAGCCATGCTCACCGAGTTCGCGGCGCTGAAGCTGGCAACCCCTGCCCAGGCCTATGCCGCGTTCGACGAGGCGCTGGCGAGAGACCCTCACGACGCCACCCTCCACGTCCGCGCCGCCAACGCCGCGCTGCGCCTGGGAGACTTGCCCACCGCCCGGCGCCATGCGTCGCGCGCGGCCGAGCTCTACCCCCGCTTCGGGCCTCCGCGCGCCCAGCTCGGCTACCTCGCGCTCACCGAGGGACAGGCCGAGGAAGCCACCCGGCTCCTGCGCGAGGCGCTCGAGGGTGACTGGCATGGCGACACGGCGGCCTGGGTCGC
Organism: Hyalangium gracile; assembly: GCF_020103725.1. Lineage (NCBI taxonomy): Bacteria > Pseudomonadati > Myxococcota > Myxococcia > Myxococcales > Archangiaceae > Hyalangium > Hyalangium gracile. Next base: position 540,517 of record NZ_JAHXBG010000001.1, read on the forward strand.
GGCGTCCGGCAACCTCGCCACGGCCCTGCTGGCGCTGGGACGCACCGAGGAGGCGCGTCAGGCGGCCTCGGCCACGGTGGTGGAGGCTCCCGAGAGCGTGGACGCCCGCCTCGTGCTCGGTCGGGTCCTCGAGCAGGTTGGAGCGCGGGAAGAGGCCCTCGAACAGTACCAGCGGATCCTCGCCCTCCAGCCGGAGCACGCCTCGGCTCGCGAGGCCCTGCGCAGGCTCGGCGTCAGTTCGGACCCACCCTGAAACACACAGGGGACCCGCGCCCGCACCCGCGTCCAGTCAGCCCGCCTGTCGGGCGCGTTCGGTGCGAACTGGTCTGCTTGTCATACCAGTTCGCGACCGGTCCGCCGACAAGCCCCCCTGGTCCGCCTCGAGACACCCTGTCCTACAGGTAGACGGGTTCGGCCAGAGGGTTCCGTGGCCTTGCGCCCCTGTCACCCAGCAGGCTGTCAGGGGCCCTGCATGCCTCTCCGTTTCGGCTACGCTCCGGGCGACTACGGAGGATCGTCAGAATGAGTCCGCTCAGTCCACGCATGCTGCTGTTGCTGGTGTTCACCTGGGGAATGGGCGTCCTGGCCGCGGAGGCGCCTGCTCCCGCGAAGCCAGCACCCACCCCTTCCGCGATCGACGATGTCGTCGCGAAGCTCCGCAAGGCAGGGAAGAACACCACCGCCACCCGCCTCGTCGCCGCGGTCGAGGCCGCGAAGGCGGAGCGCCAGAAGGAGGGCCGTGGCCACGTCCTCATCGGCCACCTCAACCTCAAGGGAGGCACCGGCCGCCTGACGCAGCTCAACAGCCAGGTCACCCTCGTGGAGGACGGCTGGTTCGTGACGGTGGCGGAGGATCTGCGGCGTCCCATCCCCGTGCGCCTGCACGGGTACGAGGCGGTGGACATCGCCCTGAGCAATCAGCCCAACAAGGAGCTGCTCCACCTGGGCGAGGTGTCCCTCAGCCCGGTGCCAGCCGACAAGCTCGGCACCGTGAAGGGCCGGGTGTCGAGCATGGATCCGAAGGCCCGCGTCCAGGTGACCGCCTTCATCAGCCAGGGGGACGTGAACACCCTCGGGAGCAAGGTGAAGGCCGACAACCCCGCCGCGAGGCTGGAGGTGAAGGTCGAGAAGGATGGCAGCTTCCAGCTCGCGGGGCTCTCGCCCTCGCCGGCCCGGTACGAGCTCTGGTTCAAGGCGCCGGGGCTCGTCACCCAGAGCCGGATCATCCTCGCGGACCCGGGCCAGACGGAGAACCTCGGGGAGGTGCGCCTCGAGAAGCCGAACCGGCTGCGCGTCCGGTACATGGTGTCCCCCACGCCTCCACCCTTCCAGAACTCCCAGGTGCAGGAGGCCGTGGTGGAGGGTGGACAGGCCTTCAAGGCCACGCCGACGCTGCAGGGCCCCACCTTCTCCTATCAGCAGCACCCGAAGGGAGGGCGGCTGCGCTTCCCCGTGCAGCCAGCCCGGCTCACGCAGCTCGGCAAGGGCCGGCTCGAGGACTACAGCTCCGTGGATCCCACCAAGGTGAAGTTCGTCTCCCTCTTCGAGGTGGGCTTCGAGCTCGGCCAGCTCTACCTGCTGGATCACCGCGGCGCCAACCAGTGGGTGCTCTTCGTGCTCGAGCCCGACACCGGCAAGCCGTAGTGCCGCCGAGGCGTGCGCTCAGCGCTCGCCTCCGCCCGTGGCCGCACGCCACGCCCGAGCCAGGGCCGAGGCCGCCACGTCCACCTCCTCCGACGTGGTGGCGTGGCCCAGCGTGAGCCGCACCGCGCCCAGCGCCTCCTCCGGCGCAATGCCCATGGCCAGCAGGATGGAGGAGGCCGTCTCTCCGCCCTCGTGGCACGCCGAGCCCGTGGAGGCCGCCACCTCCGGCGCTCCGGCCAGCACCGCGCTCCCTCGCGCTCCAGGGAACCGGACGTTGAGTGTGTTGGGCAGCCGCTGCGTGGGGTGCCCGGTGAGCCGCATGCCGGGCACCTCCGCCTGCAGCCGCCACCAGAGCCGCTCGCGCAGCTCCACCAGCCGCTCGGTGTCCTTGCCCAGCCGGCCGCGCGCCAGCTCGCACGCGGCGCCCAGGCCGACGATGTACGGCACATTCTCCGTGCCCGGCCGCAGCCCGTGCTCCTGTCCGCCGCCGAGCGCGAGCGGCTCGAGCCGCGTCCCCTGTCGCACGTAGAGCGCGCCCACGCCCTTGGGCGCGTACAGCTTGTGTCCCACCACCGTCAGCAGATCCACCCCGAGCCCATCCACGTCCACCGGCACCTTGCCCACCGACTGCGCCGCGTCCGTGTGCACCAGCGCCCCCTGCGCGCGCGCCAGGGCCGCCAGCTCCCTCACCGGCTGCAGCACTCCCGTCTCGTTGTTGGCGTGGATCAGCGTCACCAGCGCCGTGTCCTTGCGAAGCGCGGCGGTGGCCTCGTCCACGCGCACCCGGCCCTCGGCGTCCACGGCCGCGCGAGACACCGCCCAGCCCTGGCGCTCCAGGTGGCGACAGAGCCGCTCCGTGGCGGGGTGCTCGATGGTGGAGGTGAGCACGTGCCGGCGCTCGGGCCGCGCCTGCGCCACCCCGCGGATGGCCAGGTTGTTGGCCTCGGTGCCGCCGGAGGTGAAGAAGATCTCCTCCGCGCGCGCGCCCAGGAGTGCCGCCACCTGGGCCCGCGCCTGGTCCACCGCCTCCCTGGCGCGGCGGCCGTAGGGGTGGGTGCTGGACGGGTTGCCGAACTCGCCGCGCAGGTACGGCAGCATCGCCTCCAGCACCTCGGGCGCCACCGGCGTGGTGGCGTTGTAGTCCAGGTAGATGGGTTGCTCGGAGCTCGGCATGGCGTGGGTGGACGGCGGAGCGGCTAGCGCTCCAGCGTCACTCTGTCTCCCTGAATGGTCAGCTTCACGTCCGCGTGGTTGGGCAGCTTGTCTTCCTCATCGATGATGTTCTGGTTGTCCACCGACACGCGCAACGAGTACGTGCCATCCGCCACGTCCGTCACGTCCAGCCACTGGCATGGCAGGTCCGAGGTGTAGATGTCCGACCAGCCCGGAGAGATGACCAGGTCGTCGTCGAGGATCTCCGCGGGGGCCGCGGCGTCCATGCAGTAGGGGTGGAAGTCGATCAGGTAGAAGCCCTGCTTGCGCCCGGTGGCCGTCACGATGCCCAGCGAGTCGCGCAATTCGTAGCTGGCGAAGCCGATCAGGTGGTCATGCGCATGGCACGAGTCGTACTGGTACAGCGACGGGTCTCTCGACACGCCGGGGATGCGCACCTGCCCGGAGCCGAAGTTGGGAATGGAGACGCTGAAGCGCAGCAGGCGCCGCTCGCCGGTGCCGCTCACGCAGCCCTCGAGCATCTCGCAGGACGTCTCGCTGAAGTGCTTCCGCTCCAGGTAGAGCGAGCGGCCCAGCACGTCGCCATCCACCGTGATGTCCGGCTTGCCGCTGGTGGCCGTGACGCAGTTGCGCTTCTCGGGCAGGAACGGCGCCGTCGTGTCCCTGGGCACCTTGCCTCCGTTGAAGACGACCACCCGCCCCGGCTCCGTGGACTGCGGAAGCGGAGGCATCCCGACGACCAGGTCCTCCAGCCCATCTCCGTCCAGGTCCCCGGCGCGCAGGGGGATGAAGCTCCTCAGGCCCTGCTGCTTCTCCTGGAAGCCGTCCGAAGCGGGCCACGCCCAGGTGGGACGGAGATCCGCGGAGATGCCCTGCTCCGGGGTGTACAGGTACATGCGCCCCAGCGCGGTGATGAGAAACTCGGAGCCCTGGCCGTTCCCATCCAGGTCGCCCATGGGAATCACGTGGCGGCCGAAGCCCGGGAAGACCGGATCGCCGCCCACCGCCCAGGTCGCCACCGCTGACGGCGCCCCCGTGGCGCCCTCCGAGAAGTGCAGCCACATGCGCCCGTCCATGGCGTCACCGATGAAGTACTCCACATGGCCGTCCCCGTTCTGGTCCGGGAAGGTCGCCTGGATGGAGCGCGAGCTCTTCCAGACGGGCTCGGCCGACAGCGGCCCCTCGCAGGTCAGCGCGCTGCCCTGCTTGCAGCCCAGATAGAGGCTCGACTCGCCTTCGTACTCGATGACCAGGTCCGCCGCGCCATCCCCGTTGGTGTCCCGCACCGCAATCGCGGTGAAGGCCGGGAGCGAGCGCGCCAGGGTGAACGGGCCCTCCGCGGCCTGGGGGGTGGAGAGATAGATGGAGGCCATGCCTCCCCGGAGGTTGACGATGTCATCGCGTCCATCGCCGTTCACATCGCTCAGGAAGGCGTTGCTGAAGATGCCGTTGCCCGGCACGCGGAAGGCAGGCTCGGCGAGCATCGCGCCCAGGTCCGCCTTGCCGGTGAAGAGCTGCGCGCCATACAGGCCTCGGACGAGCAGATCCGCGAAGCCGTCTCCGTCCACGTTGCCGACGGCCACCGTCAAGCCGCGGCCGGAGGTGTTGGGGCTCGTGTTCTGCCAGCGAACCTCGGCGGACACGGCCTCCTGCGAGAAGAAGGACTCGGCGCCAGCGTGGATGCCCACGCGGCCCATGCTCCGCGCCGCCAGCGTGCCGCAGCCAGGCAGCGCGGCGACGAGGTCCTTGCGTCCGTCTCCGTTGAAGTCTCCGAGCCCGATGGAGGTGCCGAAGCAGGAGGCTCCGTTCTGGGTGTCCTTCTCCAGGGTCCAGAGCGGCTCCTGGGACAGGAAGGGCCCCTTCTCCTCGGGGGCCGGCGTTGGATCGTCGTCGTCGCAGCCTGTCATGGCCACCAGGGATACGAGGACGAGCGCGCGTCTGAGGTGCATGCGGTGTCTCCGGTTCAGGACTCCGATGAGTCGAGTGCTTCGAAGGTGATCTTCTTCCCCTGGGGGCGGACGAAGTACTTGTGGACCTCGATGCCGGGGTGGGCCTTGCGCAGCTCCTCGGCGGCGGCCTCCAGGTCCTTGAGCTGCTGCTCCGCGACGAAGTCCGCGCCCAGGGCCCCGTGGCGGGACTGGTAGTAGCCACAGCCCGCATGGGCCAGCAGCAGCACCTCCACGATGTGGTGGCCCTGGATGAGGAAGTTCGCCGCGCGCGTCACCATGTCGCTCTCCAGGTAGTCGGCGGACCAGCGGTTGAGCAGCCCGGGGCCGCCCGGCAGGGTGAGCGTGTCGATGCGCTCATGCCCCAGGTGCTGCGCCAGCTCCTCCACGGCATCCGTGAAGCGCCCATCCGAGCAGTACACGGCGAGCACGGTGGGGTGGGTGGCCTCGTAAGGCGTCTTCGCGACGAAGGGCTTGGACATGGGAGGGCGAGCCTAGGCGCGAGTGCCGCTCCGCCCAAGAGGCTGGCTGCCCGCCAGCACGGCTGCCAGCCGGGTGCCGCTGGGTAGGTGCACCGAGCCCCCCTCCGTCTCCACCTTTCCTCCATCGCCTCTATGGACGCCGCCGCCTCCAGCTCTCCCCTGGCCGAAGCCTCCTTCGCCTTCACTCGGGCCGAGAAGGTCTTCACCATGCTGGGCGCGCTGCTGGGGATGCTGCTGGCCGCGCTGGACCAGACCATCGTGGCCACCGCGGGGCCGGCCATCCAGACGGACCTGGCCATCCCCGCCTCGCTCTATCCGTGGCTCACCACCTCGTACCTGGTGGCCTCCACGGTGATGGTGCCGCTGTGGGGCAAGCTGTCGGACGTGTTCGGGCGCAGGACGGTGCTCGTCATCGGCATCCTCATCTTCCTCGCGGGCAGCTTCCTGTGCGGGGTGGCGTGGGGGACGGTGCCGCTCATCCTCTTCCGAGCGGTGCAGGGGCTGGGCAGCGCGGCGCTCTTCACCAGCGCCTTCGCCGTGGTGGCGGACCTGTTCCCACCCTCCGAGCGCGGCAAGTACCAGGGGCTCTTCGGCGGCGTGTTCGGCCTGTCCAGCGTGGTGGGCCCGCTGGTGGGCGGCTTCATCACGGATGGGTTCGGCTGGCACTGGGTCTTCTTCATCAACCTGCCGGTGGGCGTGGTAGCGCTGGCCGTCATCTTCCTGCGCATGCCGTCGCTGCGGCGGCCTCGCACGTCCCGGCCCCGACTGGACCTGGCCGGCGCCGCGTGCCTGGTGCTGGCGGTGGTGCCGCTGCTGCTGGCGCTGAGCCTGGGACGGGGCCACGTGGCGCCCGGCGAGGCGGGCTTCTCGTGGGGCTCGTGGCAGGTGCTGGGCCTGTTCGCCCTGTCCATCGCGGGCGGGGTGGCCTTCGTCATCGTGGAGGGGCGAGCGGATGAGCCCGTGCTCGACTTGCGGCTGTTCCAGGGCAAGACGTTCGCGCTGGGCAACGCGGCGGTGTTCGTCATCGGCTCGGCCTTCCTGTCGGCCGTCACCTTCCTGCCGCTCTTCATGGTGAACGTGGTGGGACTGTCCGCGACGCGCTCGGGGCTCACCATCATGCCGCTGACGCTGGGGGTGGTGGCCGGCAACGTGCTGTCCGGGCAGATCGCCTCGCGGGTGGGGCGCTACAAGGCGCTGATGTTGATATCGCTGGTGGTGCTCACCGCGGCGTTCGCGGTGATGGGCTTCACGCTGTCACCGGACTCCACGCAGGCCTCGGTGACGGCGAAGATGGTGCTCATGGGCCTGGGGCTGGGGCCCTCCATCCCGCTGTACACCCTGGCCATCCAGAACGCGGTGCAGCCCCGGCAGATGGGCGTGGCCACCTCGACGGCGACCTTCTTCCGGCAGCTCGGCTCGACGGTGGGCGTGGCGCTGGCGGGCGTGGTCTTCGCCCACGTGCTCACCACGCAGATGCGCGAGCGCACGGAGCAGGCCTCGCACGGAATGGTCGCGGAGCTGCGCGAGTACCTGCCCGCGGGCGTGGAGGGCGCGGGCGGTGAAGGCATGGCGCCGGGTCAGGCCTTCCACGCCGCCGAGGTGAAGGCGCGGCTGCACGCCACGTTCGAGGCGCGGAGGCAGCAGGCCGGCGCGGAGCCGGAGGCGGTTGCGCGGGTGGACGCGCTGGAGCGCGAGGCGATGGCCGCCGTGGACCGCGTGGACCGCGCGATGAAGGAGGCGTTCACCGAGGCCACCGCGTGGGTGTACCGGCTGGCCATCGTGGTGGCCATCGTGGCGCTGCTGCTGACGGCCCGGCTGCCGGACCGTCCGCTGCGCAAGGGTCCCCTGCCCGCGCCACCGCCCGGGGAGTAGCGCTTCCGCTCAGTGGGTCGAGGACTTCGTGATGCCCGAGGCCGGAGCCTTCGGAGCGGACGGCGGAGCGCCCGGGGGCGGCGCGACCAGCGAGGGCGCCGTGGGCGGGGCAGTCGGCCGAGGCATCGCCGTGGGCATCTCGGCGAACACATAGGCCGCCCAGGCCACCGCCGCCGTGCTCCTGGCCAGCGACTCCGGGTCCACCTTGTCCAAGGTGTCCGCGTGGGTGTGGTGCACGTCGAAGTAGCGGCTGCTGTCCACCTTCACGCCGAAGAAGGGCACCTGCGCGGGCACCAGGGGCAGCAGATCCGCGCCGCCAGCCTCCGCCGACAGGAGCGTCCCGGCGCCCAGCGCCACCAGCGGACTCAGCCACGGCCGCACCAGCTCGGAGGCGCCCTCGCCGGCCCGGAGCGCCACGCCCAGCGGTCGCCCTCCGCCCGCGTCCATCTCCATCGCGGCCACGTGGCGGGGCAGCTCGGCGGCGTGCGCCGCGGCGTAGGCCCGGGCGCCGCGCAGCCCGTTCTCCTCGTTCATGAAGAGCACCACGCGCACCGTGCGCCGCGGCGCGGGCTTCTGCCGGGCAATCAGCCGCGCGGCCTCCATCACCATCACCACGCCGGCCCCGTCGTCGTGCGCGCCCGTGCCCACGTCCCACGAGTCCAGGTGCGCGCCGAGCAGGACGATCTCCTCGGGCTTCTCGCGGCCCTTCACCTCGGCCACGACATTGAAGGAGTCCGCGTCCGGCAGCGTCTTGCACCCGAGCACCACGCGCACCCGGACCGGGCCGCCGCCGGCCAGCAGGCGGTGCAGCAGCTCGGCGCCCTCCACGGTGACGGAGGCCGCGGGGATGGGCGTGACGCCGTCATCGAAGCGGGTCGCCCCGGTGTGCGGCGTCTCCAGCGACGCGGTGGCCAGCGAGCGCACCAGCGCCGCCACGGCCCCGGCCTTGACCGCCTCGGAGGGCCCGCGCCCGCGCAGGCCGGCGAAGCGCCCGTAGTCCTCGGCCTCCTTCATGGAGTGGTTGAAGAAGACGATGCGGCCCTTCACGCGCTCACCCAGCGCGGCCAGCTCCTCGAGCGAGGACACCTCCAGCACCTCGCCGGTGACGCCCTCGGGAGGCGTGGCCCCGCTGGCGCCCAGCGCCATCACCGTGAGCGGGTGGCCGCGGAAGCGCTCGGAGGGGAGCACCTCGGCGCGCTCCTCGCCTCGCACCCAGTGCGGCACCTTCACGGGCTCCAGCCACGCCTTCACGCCATCGGCCTTGAAGGAGCGCAGGGCCCACTGCACCGCGGCCTCGGCGCCCTCGGAGCCGGCCAGCCGCGCGCCGATGCCATCGGTGAGCTCGGCGAGGCGGGCCCAGGCATGCCCCTCGGTGAGCGCCGGCCCCACGAGCCGCTCGGCCACCTGGAGCTGGGCGGCCGTGGGCCCCGCCGCCTTCGTCGTGGTGGGAGGGGCGCTCACCGCGCCGGACTTGGGGGCCGGAGGCGCGGCGAGGAGGCTGAGCATCAACGCGGGAGTGAGGACGAGAGTGGTCGCGGACAAGAGGAGGCTCCGAGAGAGGCGCCGCACTCTCCGGCCTCACCCGCGTCCTCGCAAGCGTTTCGATGAGGGGCCCCGCACTCCGAGCCAGCTGCCCGGCTGCCCGGAGTGCGGGGGTGGGGCCCTGGCCTGGCCCCGAGGCGCTCAGTCCTCTTCCGTCGTGAACGTCACGCCGGGCGCCCAGGCCTCGCCGCCCTCGCGCTCGAAGAAGAACTTCGCGCGCTGGCGGGGCGAGTTGCCCACCTCGTTCATCGTCGCCGCGTCGAACAGCCGCCCGTTCACCATGGTGTAGCGCACGGAGTCGGTGTTGCGCAGGTCCTCCAGCGGGTTCCTGTCCAGGACGACGAGGTCCGCCAGCTTGCCCTGCTCCAGCGAGCCGATGTCCTTGTCCAGCCCCAGGTACCTGGCTCCCGACAGCGTCGCGGCCCGCAGCGCCTGCAGCGGCTTCATCCCGCCCTGGCCGAACATCCACGTCTCCCAGTGCGCGCCCAGGCCCTCGCGCTGCCCGTGCGCTCCGAGCTGCACGCTCACCCCCACGTCATTGAGCTCCCGCGCGGCGCGCGCGGCGTGGATGTGGTTGAACTCCCCGTCGGGAGCGATCGTCCGCCGCCGGCTGCGCGAGTCCACCACGCGCCGGGGCACCAGGGACAGCAGCCGCGGGTTCTCCCAGACGTTCGTCTTGGCGTACCAGTACTCCTCGCCGAAGAGGCCGCCGTAGGCGACGATGAGAGTGGGCGTGTAGCCCGTCTTGCTCTTGCTCCACAGCTGCTTCACGTCCGCGTAGACGCGAGCCACCGGCAGCGCGTGCTCCACGCCAGTGTGGCCGTCCACCACCATGGTCATGTTGTGCTGGATGAGCGAGCCGCCCTCCGGCACCACCATCATCTGCAGCTCGCGCGCCGCCTGGAGCACCTTCTGCCGCTGGTCTCGCCGGGGCTGGTTGTAGCTCTTCACGCTGAAGGCCCCCACCGCCTTCATCCGCCGCAGGTGCGAGCGCGCATCGTCCAGCGTCTCGATGGGCGCCTTGTACCCCACGCCCTGCGCTCCATAGAGGATGGTGCCGGTGGAGAAGATGCGCGGCGCGACGATGCGCCCGGCCTTCGCCAGCTCGCTGGCGGCGAAGATCTCCCCCGTGGAGTTCGAAGGGTCGTGCAGCGTCGTCACGCCGAACCCCAGCGAGGCGTAGTGGATCCAGCTCTGCTCGGGGAGGATGCCGTCGGAGCCCATGGCCCCGTGCCAGTGCACGTCCACGAGCCCGGGCATGATCGTCTTGCCGCGAGTGTCGATGACCTTCGCGCCGTCGGGCACCTTCACCTGGCCCTGCTTGCCCACGGCGACGATGCGGTTGCCGCGCACCACCACCACGCCGTCCTCGATGACTTCGTCCCCGCGCATGGTGACGACACGGCCGCCCACCAGGGCCACCGTGCCCGCCGGCACGTCCAGCTTCTCCTCGAAGCCGATGTTCACGCCCTTGGCGGGGGCCTCGGGCAGCTTCTCCGGCGCGCCCTCCACGAAGCGGAAGGCCTCGCGCAGCTCGCGCGTGAACAGCTCCGGCCCCAGGCTCCAGTGCAGGCGCTTGGAGTCCCCGGACCAGTGCAGGTACTCGCCGGAGTCCTTGGACACCTTCGCCACTGGCAGCACCTTGGTGTCCTTGCTCACCGCCACCGCCTTGCCGCCGCGCGGCAGCGGCATGAGGTACGCGTTGAAGCTCTCCCGGAAGGCCACCCAGCGCTCGTCCGGCGAGACGCGGAAGCCGGCCACCTCGGCGCTGGTGAGGTGCGTGCGCGGCTCGCTCGCGTCCAGGCGGATGCTGCGCAGCTCGCGCTTGTCCTCCTTCTCTCCCTCCTCCGCCGCCAGGTAGTACACGCGGTCCGAGGCCGCGCCGAAGTGCGGCTGCTCGCCGTCCTTCACCAGCCGCCGGGGCTTTCCTCCCTCGCGACCGATGACGTACAGGCCCTGCTCACGGCTCCACTGGCCGGGCAGCAGGTAGCCGCCTCCGCCCGCGCGATAGACGATGAAGCGCCCGTCCGCGGAGAACACCGGCTCGCGGTAGAAGCCCGGCTGGGCGCTCACCACCTTGCCCTCGCCGCCCGTGGCGGGCGCGACGCGGATGCTGCCGTACTTCTCGTCATCCCACGTCGTGTAGACGATGGAGCGCCCGTCTCGGGAGAAGGACGGGAACATCTCGAAGTGCTCCGTCTGCGTCGTCAGCCGGCGAGGCGTGCCGCTGGGCAGCTCTTTCACGTAGAGGTGGCCGAGCGCCTGGTACACCACGCGGTCTCCCCTGGGGGACACCTGCACCCAGCGCAGCATCCGCACCGGGAAGCGGTCCGGGGCCACGGTCTGCGGGAAGCGCACGGCCTCGGCGAGGGTGCGCGTGTCCTTCACATGAAAGGGGATGGGCGTGACGCGCCGGGTGGCCACGTCGATGCGCTGGAGCTTGCCGCCGGCCCAGAAGACGAGCGACCTGCTGTCCGGCGTCCACGCCATGGTCGGGTACACGCCGTGGATGGCCCACGTCTCCTGCATGTCGCGATCGAGCCCATCGAAGAGGGGCTGCTCCGCGCCCGAGGCGATGTCCGCGATGTACAGCACCGTCTTCTCGCGCACGCGCCGGACGAAGGCGAGCTGCTTGCCGTTCGGGGAAGGCGTGGGGCGGATGGAGCCGCCCGGCCCGGTGATGAACGGGTCGACCTCGCGCGTCTCCAGGTCCAGCCGCTGGATGACGTAGATCTGCGCGTTGGGGTCCTTGTTGTACTCGAACGTCCTGCCGGGGGTGACGTCCTGGCTGAAGTAGACGTAGCGACCGTCGGGGGAGACCGCCGGCTCGCCGACGTCCTTCTGCTCGTTGGGGCGCTCGGTGAGCTGGACGCCGTCGCCGCCGGAGCGGTGGTAGAGCCAGATCTCTCCTGCGCCCAGCGAGCGCTTGGAGCTGAAGTGCTTGCGGCCGACGAGGTACTGCCCGTCGGGAGTCCAGGCGGGGCTGTTGAGGAGGCGGAACTTCTCCTGGGTGACGGCCTGGGGGTCCGAGCCATCGCGCTTCATCACCCAGAGGTTGTCGCCGCCGCCGCGATCGCTGGTGAAGGCGATGGACTTGCCGTCCGGGCTGTAGCGGGGCTGGAAGTCCCAGGCCATACCGTGGGTGAGCGCCTTGGCCTCACCGCCGGTGATGGGCAGGGTGTAGATGTCGCCGAGCAGGTCGAAGACGAGCTCATCGCCGCCGGGGCTGACGTCCACGCTCATCCAGGTGCCCTCGGTGACGTCGATGGCGACTTCGGAGGAGGGCAGGTTGGGGGCGTTGACGTTCCAGTCGGCGCCGGCGTCGGGGGTGCCGGGGGGAGGAGGAACGCCCGCGTCCACCTGGGTGGCCTCGGCGGCGGTGCGCGCGGGGTCCTTCTTCGGAGGGGGCTGCGGATCGGGCTGAACGATGGGCGGAGTCTGCGCTCCAGCGGAGAGCACCAGGCCGGACACGAGGAAGACGCAGCACAGCAACGGCAACAGTCGATTCACGGGCTGTTCCTGGGAGTTCGAGGCGCGCGGATACTAGCCAAAGGAAACCGGCCGCGGCGTCCACCATTCCCAACAACCCCTTGCGGTTCGCCATGATGGTCAAACCGTGGAGCACCCTGGGATGCTCGATGGCCACCGTGCTGCCCATGTCCTCCGAAGCTCCTGCCTCCCCACTGTCCCGGCGCGTGACATGGGTGCTTCCCGCGCTCGCGGTGGGCACTGGGGTCCTCCACCTGCTCTTCGCCGGGCGCTATGGCTACTTCCGCGATGAGCTGTACTTCATCGCCTGTGGCCAGCACCTCGCCTGGGGCTATGTGGACCAGCCGCCCCTCATCGCCCTGCTGGCCCGAATCACCACTGCCCTCTTTGGTGACTCCGTCACGGGCCTACGCGTGCTGCCCGCGCTCGCCGCGGGAGGGCTCGTGGCGCTCACCGGGTGGCTCGCGCGGCGGCTCGGGGGTGGCACCCATGCCGTGGTGCTCGCGAGCGTGGCCGCCGCGCTGGCCCCTGCCTTCCTCGTCTTCGGGCACATGCTCACGATGAACGCCTTCGAGCCCCTCTTCTGGACGGGCTGTGTGGCGCTCCTCGTGGAGATGATTCGCACCGACGACCGGCGGCTGTGGCTCGGCGTGGGGGCGCTCGTCGGCGTGGGCTTGCTCAACAAGCACTCCATGGGCTTCTTCGCCGTGTGTCTCGCGCTCGGGCTGCTGCTCACGCCTCAGCGACGGTTGATGCGCAGCCGGTGGCTCGTGCTTGGTGGGGTGCTCGCCACGCTCATCGTCCTGCCCCACATGCTCTGGCAGTTCCAGCATGGCTGGCCCATGTTCGAGCTGCTCCGCAATGGCCAGCTCTACAAGAACGCGCCATTCGCTCTCGGGGAGTTCTTCTCCGGCCAGGTGCTCCTCCTCCACCCGCTCTTTGCTCCGCTGCACCTGGCGGGACTGGGCTTCCTGCTCTTCGCTCCGTCGGCGCGTCCGTACCGCGCGCTGGGGCTCGGCTTCGTGCTGCTGCTCGGGCTCTACATCGTCCTGAAGGCCAAGGCGTATTACATGGCGCCCGCCTACCCCATGCTGTTCGCCGCGGGCGCGGGTGTCATCGAGCGCGCCGTGCGCCGGACCCTGCCGCGGGCCGCCATGCTCGCGGTGGCCGTGGCGGGCGGTGCGGCCCTTGCTCCCATGTCGCTGCCGGTGCTCCCGGTGGAGGCCTTCATCGCGTACCAGCGCGCGCTGGGTCTCGAGCCCCCGCGCACCGAGCGTCACCGGATGGGCTCCCTGCCCCAGCACTACGCGGATCAGCACGGCTGGCGCGAGCTCGTCGCGGCGGTGGCGGACGTCTACCAGCGGCTTCCGCCGGAGGAACAGGCGCGGACGATGCTCTTCGCGCAGAACTATGGGCAGGCGGGCGCGCTCGACTGGCTGGGTCGCGCGTATGGGCTGCCGCCGGCCCGCTCCGGGCACAACAACTACTTCCTCTGGGGCTTTGGCGGCACGGAACCCTCCGTGTTGCTCATCCTCGGTGGCAAAGCCGAGGACCACTCCCAGGTGTGCGCGCGGCTCGAAGTAGCCGCGCGCCTCCCGCCCAACCCCTATGTCATGCCCTACGAGGACCAGCTGCCGATCTACGTCTGCCGAGGGCTCAAGGCGCCCATGGCCACGATCTGGCCGCGCGTGAAGCACTACGAGTGAGCTACCGGCCCGGCGTGTCCCGCACGGCCTCGGTCGACCGCACGGTGATGAGGTACGCGGGACGCACGTAGTCGACCGTCCAGATGAGCAGCGTCACATCCCCGGCGGCCAGCGCGCGCACGTGCAGCTGGTCCTCCTCGAGCTCCACGTCCACGACGCCCTCCTGCCCCAGTGCCATCTTCACCACGCCGGGGATGTGAAGGGTGCGCGTCTCCCCCACGGCGAGCGTCAACGGCACCCGGTCGTCGATCGGCGTGGCCACGGCGCGCTCCCGCCATCCCCATCCTCCAATCCCCGCCAGGCCCAGGCCCACCGCCAGCCCCAGCGCCCACCAGCGCCCCCGTGGAGCCGGTGCCCGGCTCAGCGCCTCGAGCAGCGCGTCCATGGAGGCAAACCGCTCTCCCGGCTCCAGCGCCAGGCCTCGGGCGAGCGCGGCCTTCACGGCTCTCGGCAGGCGCGGGCCCCGCTCCGGGCGCCGCAGCGTCCACCGGTGCTCGGCGGGCGCGTCCGCCGCGAAGGGCCGCAGCCCGTACAGCGCCTCGTACAGCGCGACGCAGAAGCTGAACTGGTCGCCTCGCGCATCCACGGGCCGCCCCGCGAGCTGCTCGGGAGACATATATGCGGGCGTCCCCGGCACTGCTCCGGCTCGGGTGAGCGAGGGCTCGGCGCCTGCCGCGAGCGCGAGCATCCCCGCGGGCTCCTCGGCGGCCTCCATGCGCACCAGTCCGAAGTCCGTCACGCGCGGCCGTCCGTCGGCGCCCACCAGCACGTTGGCTGGCTTGAAGTCCCGATGCACCAGCCCCGCCCGGTGCGCGGCGGCCAGCCCCCGGCCCGCCTCCAGGAAGAGGCCCAGCACCTGACGCCAGGGCCGCTGCCTGTCCCGCAACCACCCGGCCAGCGTGGGGCCCTCGACGAGCTCCATCGCCAGGAAGACCTGCCCACCCTCCGTGCCCAGATCGAAGACGGGCAGCACGTTGGGGTGAGAGAGGCTCGCCATGGCCTGGGCCTCGCGCAGCAGCCGCGCCTGTCGCTCGCCCGCGTCCGCCAGCGTCGAGCGCAGCAGCTTGAGCGCCACCTTCCGTCCCAGCCGCGGATCCTCCGCCGCGTACACCACGCCCATGCCGCCCACGCCCAGCACGCGGGAGATGACGTAGCGGCCCAGCACGGCCCCGGGCCGCAGCGGAGGCTCCTCCCGCGGCGTGGGCCAGGTCGCCGTGCCCGTGTCCAGCCGCGTCGGGAGGCTCCCCATGGAGGGGCCGGACTGCTCCGCCGCCACCGCCGCCACCAGCGCCCGGCAGTCCGCGCATGAATCCAGGTGGGCCTCCACGCCCGTGGCGCTCGGCCCGGCCAGGGCGCCACTCGCGAAGCTCGCGAGCGCGTTCTCGTCCGGGCAGCGCTCCGGCAGGGGGGACGGTAGAGCGGTCATGCGCGCGACATCTTCCCAGCCTCGGGCCTGCGCCGGAAAGCCACGGGGCTCCGGCGCGAGCCCTCACCGCTGGCTCAGGGCTGGACGACGATGCGGTACTCCTTGCGCTTACCGCTCCCGGTCCACACCAGGAGCGTCGTCTCTCCAGCCTTCAGGCCCTCGATGCGGATGAGGTTGCCCCCGGGCGTGGAGACTTCGGCGAACTCGACATTGCCGAGCGCCAGCTTCGTCAGGCCCGGGACGTTCAGGCTCTTCGAGTTCCCCGCCCGCACGGTGACAGTCTCCACCTTGGCCTCGGGCGCGGGCTTCGCGTTCTCCTCGGCGAAGACGGGAACGGAGAACAGCGACACGGCCAGCAGGGTGCTGCGAATGAGCTTCTTCATGGTTTCTTCCTCCCTTTCACCCAGATGACACCGCTGCCCGCGGGCGTTGCACACGGGCGCGAAAAACCTCGTGGCGCACCGCATCAATCCTCTCGGGGCAGGAGCGTGGAGAGGCTCGCATCGAGCTGGCTGCGCACCACCCGGAGCAGGCTCTGCAGCTCGTCGGCGGAGAGCTGGAGCCGCTCGGCCAGCTTGCCCCGCACCTGGGAGAGCACCTCCTCCCGCGCCCGGGCGAGCCACCGGGACACCGTGGACTTGTGCGTCTGGTACATGGCGCCGATGCGCTCCAGGCTCAGGCCCTCCACGAAGTGCAGGCGCAGCAGGGTGCGCTCACGGGCCGGCAGCGACGCGAGCGCCTCGGAGAGCGCGGCCCGGAAGTCCGCCTGGTGCCGCCGCCGCAGGTAGTCCAGCTCCAGGTCGCCGCCCGTCACCGAGCCCTCGGCGATCGCCTCCTCCTCGGCGTGGGCGCGACGGTGGGCGGAGCGCCGCAGGTTGAGGGCCGTGCGAACGGCCGCCGCGCGCAGCCAGGCCATGAGCGGACCTGTGCCCTGGTAGTCGGCGATGCGCGGGGGCCGTCCCTCCTCCGGAGTGAGCAGCCGCTCGCGCAGGTGCTGGCGGACCTCGGCGGCCCCGTCACCCGAGCCCTCCACTCGAGCCACCGCCGTATCCACCTTCGGCAGGAAGCGGGTATCGAGCGCGACATGCGCGAGCGGGAGCCCCTGGACGCAGGCGCATGCCAGGTAGAGGTCCGTGGCATGCAGCCCTCGCAGGGCTTCCGGGAGCGAGCCCTCCGCGGGGAGCCGCTCGGCCAGGTAGCGCAGGAAGGTGGCCTCCGGCACGGCCAGCTCCGGCCACGCCGCGCGAGCAGAGGCCAACAGTTCCGCCAGGAGCGCCTCGATGCCGAGCTGCTCGCCGGCTCCACGAGCTTCCGAGCGCAGGTGTGGGACGAAGAGTGAGGACAGAGAGGACTGTGCGGACATGCCGCTCCTCGAGACGGGGCCTCAGCCTACGCCGCCGGCAGAGGCGGTTGTCCATCCAACGCGCGGTGAAGCCGGGTTGGCGCCCGGAGCGCTCGGATCCACGAACCGCTTCCCTTTCCTTGTTACAGCGCCCGTTCGGACGCTTCTACAGGGTGAAGCGCAGCTCCACGCCGGATCACACGCAGTCGCACACATCCAGCGGGGCCCCCGAGCCGATCGCTGGTGGACATCCACGCCTTCTCGCCGTGCTGGCTCCGCCCACCACTGAACCCTTCCTGATCGCGCGCTGCTCGGCACATCGAATGCTTGCACTGTCGAGGTGCGCATCCACGGAGGAGCGCCGGGGGTAGGGCGTTCATGGGGCTGAGGGAGCTGAAAGAGACGGCGCACCAGCAGTTCGTGCGAGGCAGGTTCGCGCAGTGTGCGCAGACGTATCACCAGATCCTCCGTCTGGCGCCGAGAGACCCGAACATGCACGTGCGGCACGCGGAGGCGTGTCGGCGCGCGGGGGAGCGGCTGCAGGCCATCGCCTCGTACCGGACGGCGGCGGAGCTGCTGCTCGAGCTGGGCTGCGAGTCTCGCGCGCGCGGGGCGCTGAAGGCCGCGCTCGAGCTGGATCCGAACGATCCGTTCCTGCAGGCGGACGTCGCGCGTCTGGGTCCGCAGCACGAGGAGACGTTCCTGCCGCCTTCCTCCCAGCCGGACGAGCTGCCCCTGCTGCCGCCCCTGGAGCCGGTCGGGAATCCGGCACCCCCGGCTCCGTCGGCGCCTCGGGCTCTGCGGGCGACACGGCCGGAGGTGCTGCTGCGGACACCCGCTCTGCCGCCCATCCACAGGGCGCTGCCTTCCGCGCCCTCGGTGCCGCCGCTCGTTCCGCCCGTGCTCCTGCCCGCGCCGAGAGTGCCCTCCGCAAGCTCGAAAGCGGCTCCCACGAGCTCCAAGTCATCGACGGAGAAGCTGGGCGCGGCGATGGCCAGCGCGGCCGGGGCCCTGGTGCCCTCGGCGCCTCGCTCGACCACCGCGGGCCATGCGGCGCCGACTCCGCGGCCCACTCCGGCTCCGCTGCCGCAGCAATCGGCGACAGCTCAGGCCCAGCCTCCGGTCCTCACACCGGCGGCGCTCCCCGCGCTCCCGGCTCGCTCGGCGACGGCTGGCAACGCGGTGCCCAGCATCCCGCCGCGCGTGGCTCCTCACGCACCGAGGAACGTGCTGACTCCGCCGCCTCCGCCTCGAGAGGCCCTGTTCGACACGAGCCGTGCGCTGCCCGTGGCGCCTCCGGCTCCCGAGGCCTCGACGCCCGCGCCCTCGAAGGAGGCGGCTCCTCGCCTGGAGGTCCGCCGATTGTCGGCGACGGCGCTCGCGTTCCGCAGCTCGCCCCATGACAGCTGGGCGGTGATCCGTTCCCACTCGCCGCTCGAGATGCACCTGGTCGAGAGCCTGGATCAGCTCCCGCCGATGATGCGCGACTTCACGGTCGACATCACCGTGGAGCCGTCGGCCGAGCCTGCGCCGAGCGCGGTGCACTGACGGCCGGACATCCTCCTCGCGGCAACGGCATGCTCGCCAGCTCCGGCGAGCACTCCGCCCTCGACACCGAACTCGCGAGCCGGGCATGTGACGCCCTGGGCGCATGACTGTTCGGAAACGTCGGGGGTTTTGTGCCTCGAAAGTCCCGACGTTTCCGCACAGTGATGGTGCAGTGTCCCTCGGGACGCTCTCCCAGGAGCCAGGGAGCGGGCGGCGACACCGCCTGCTCGCTCCGGCTGCAACCGGGATCCACTCCCAACGATGCGCGGGTGCCCTGCTCCCATCGGCCGTGAAGCCGCCAGCCCCTCGTCCGAGGGGCAGCCAACCAGAGGCAGGGCCTGGAGAGACAGCCACTACATGGAGACGGGCTCGGTTTCCTTCTTCTCGGGAGCCGTGGCCTTCACGGGGGCCTCGCAGTGGTCGCTCTTGCGGTTGGGGTGGCAGTGCCGGAGGCCATACACGTGATGGCAGCCACACGCATCCACCCGCTTCTTCGCGCAGACGGACGGATTAGGAGTCTGGCCCGACAACTGGACCGGAGGAGCCGCATGCAACGCCATCGACAAGATCAACCCACCCAGAGACACCATCGCCCTACCCCCTGTTGCTATGGAGGATGAATGGGAATGCCGGCCGGCAGAGGCAAGCCCTCAGTCCCACCGAGCGGATCCAGATGTGCGCGAGCGAAACATCGCTCGCAGGGCACCCTGTCTCGTCCTCGAGGACAAGTCGCCTGTCCACCTACCGTCAGCCCTTCGCGGAGGGTACCGTCGCTGCCACGTGTTGAATGACCTCGGGAGGGCTTCACGATGAGCTGGATTCAAAGGCTGGAGAAGGTCTCGGAAGGGCACTACGTGCTGCCGAAGACCAAGACGATGCGCGTCGACGCGGACCTGTTCCTCTCGGACAAGCTCCTCTACGGCGACGGCGGCGAGACTCCCGGCCTGGAGGAGGCCGTCTTCGACCAGGTCGTCAACGCCGCGTCCTTCCCGGGCGTCACCCGCGTCGCGGTGACTCCGGACTGTCACGTGGGCTACGGCGTGCCCATCGGCACCGTGGTGGAGACCGACGGCATCCTGCTCCCCACCGCCGCGGGCTACGACATCGGCTGCGGCATGGTGCAGCTGAAGACGACGCTCACCGCCGAGGACGTGGCCGACAAGGAGAAGCGCCGGAAGTGGATCGACGAAGTCACCCAGCGCATCGCCGTGGGCGTGGGCGCCAGCCGGGTGCAGAAGCAGCGCCGCATCTCCCCCAGCACCTTCGCCGAGGTCGTCCGCCACGGCGCCAAGGCCCTGGGCCGCAACGCCTCCACCACGGAGCGGGACTTCATCCCCGTGGAGGATGACCGGGTGGACATCCCCGAGAAGGCCCACGACAAGCGCGACCAGCTGGGCAGCCTGGGCGGCGGCAACCACTTCACCGAGATGCAGGTGGATCAGGACGGGCGCGTGTGGGTGATGCTGCACACGGGCAGCCGCGGCTTCGGGTGGAACATCGCCAAGCACTTCTTCGTGGAGGGCGCGCACGCCCTGGGCCTGCGCAGCCGCAGCGAGGACTTCGTCTGGCTGGACGCCGAGTCCAAGCTGGGCCGCGAGTACTGGAACCTCCACAACATGGCGGCCAACTTCGCGGTGGCCAACCGGCTCATCATCGGCGAGGCCGTGTGCGCGGCGCTCGAGGACGTGTTCGGCGGCACCGCGGACATCTACTACGAAATCTCCCACAACCTCATCCAGAAGGAGGCCGGCAAGTTCGTGGCCCGCAAGGGCGCCACCCGCGCCTTCCCCAAGGGCCACCCCGCGCTGAAGAAGACGGCCTGGGAGCACACCGGCCACCCCATCCTCATCCCCGGCTCGATGGAGACCGGCAGCGCCATCCTCTTCGCCGAGGAGGGGGCCGCCAGGTCCATCTACTCGGTGAACCACGGCTCGGGGCGGCGGCTGTCGCGCGGCGAGGCCCGGCGCGTGCTCCGGCAGGAGGAGACGGATCAGCGCATGGCGCAGGCCGGCATCCTCCTCAACACCCGCCAGACGCCGCTGGACGAGTCGGGGCCCTGCTACAAGAACCTCGACGACGTGCTGGACACGGTGGAGATGGCGGGGCTGGCCAAGGTGGAGCGCCGCCTCAAGCCCGTGGCCTGCATCAAGGGCGCGGACTGAGGCCAGGCCCCCGCGGGCACCCTCTGTGCGGGAGGGTGCTCGCCTGCCTGCTCCAGGCTCCCCCGGGAGCAGGCGTTCAGGGGACTCGTGGCCGGGGCGCAGGGGCGCTAGAGTGGGCTACCTCCGGAGTCCGCCGAGATGAGCCCGTCGTCCAACACCCACCGTCCCATGGCCCGCGAAGCCGAGCTGGCTCGCGAAGAGTCCGAGCTGAGCTCCCAGGAGTCCCGGCTCGCGGATCAGGTCTCCCGTGCCACGCAGGAGGCCCAGTCGCTGGCCTCCCGACTGACCCAGGTGCGCACCGAGCTGGCCCGCGCCCAGTCCGAGCACTCCGAAGACGTCAGCATCCCGGAGATTGGCGCCCGGCTCCAGGCCGCCGCCATCCCCGAGCTGGCCGTGGACGCCGCGCGGGAGAAGGCGCTCTCGGCGCGAGAGAAGGCGCTGGAGGCCCGCCGTCAGGCCACCCAGGACATGACGATCGCCCTGCACGCCTTCCAGCAGCAGACCTCCGCGCTCACCCAGGAGCTGGCCGAGGCGGAGGCGCGGCTCAAGGAAGTCGCCGAGGCCGCCGCCCGCGCCCGCCGCGAGCAGGAGGCCGCCCGCGCCCGCGAGGCCCAGAAGGCCCGCGCCGGCAAGCCCCAGTTCTCGCCCCGAGCCGCCGCCGCGGCCTCCTCCTCCTCCGACACCTCGCCCACGTTCCGGACGCCGGCGCGAGAGCACTCCCGGGTGCGGCTGAAGACGAACATCAACCTGGGCAGCGACTCGAACTTCTTCACCGGCTTCTCCACCGACATCAGCGAGGGCGGCGTCTTCGTCGCCACGGTGGAGACGGTGCCCCGAGGCACGAAGGTGGACCTGGACCTCATGCTGCCGGGAGGCCGGCCGCTGAAGGCCAGCGGCGTGGTGCGCTGGCTGCGCGAGCCGAACGACCACACGCCGGACCTCATGCCGGGCGTGGGGGTGCAGTTCCAGGATCTGCAGCCCGAGGTGGCCTCGCTCATCACCGACTTCGTGCGCAGGCGCGAGCCGCTCTTCTACCCGGACTGAGCCACCCACCTGCCGGTCGCACTTTGTCCGAACTGGTCTGCTTGTCATACCAGTTGGGGACCGGTTCGCGCCCAGGGCGCCTGCCTCCAGGGGCGTGAACTTCCTTGGAATGACCTAGCTGCTCAGCCCGATCCACAGGCCTTCGAGCATGTCCCAGAGGTAGCGCACCGGCGTGCTGATGAGCCCCCGCCCGAAGAACACGACGGCAATCAGCAGGAACGGGCTGAACTGGACGATCTGCTCCCAGGCTCCCCGCATGCGGTAGGGCAGGAATCGCTCCACCACGCGGCTGCCGTCCAGGGGGGGAATCGGCAGCATGTTGAAGACGGCCAGCGACACGTTCCCGAGCACCATGAACTGCAGGAAGATGCTCAGGCCGGGGTTGGAGGCGATCAGGTGCGGCGCGAACCGGAGCGTCAGTCCGAAGGACAGCGAGCTGACGATCGCCAGCAGCAGGTTGGAGAGCGGCCCGGCCAGGGCGGTGAGCATCATCCCGGTCGACATGTTCACGCCGCGCCGGAAGCGCGCGGGGTTGACGGGTACGGGCCGTGCCCAGCCGAACGGCACTCCCAGCGCCGGCAGCAGCAAGGTCCCCAGCGGATCGATGTGCGCCATGGGATCGAGCGTCAAGCGCCCCTGCGACGCCGCGGTGTCATCTCCCAGCTTCCAGGCGCTCCAGGCATGGGCGAACTCATGCACCGTGAGCGAGAGGACGAGCGGGATGATGCGCATCACCGCTTCCAGGACGACGTGGCCGAGATCCATGGGCCCCTTCTTTAGAGCGGAGGCCTGGGGTCGCGCCAGTCATCCTTGCACCGGGGCCCACGCACCCTGCTCCGCCCACCACTCGACACAAGCGGCTGCCCGCCTGCTCGGGGGTGCTTAGCTTCGTTCATCATCTTCGGAGCAGGGGCCCGGCGCCCCACCGAGGGGGGAAGCATGCGAAGCGATACCGAAGCACCGCCCACCCAGGGGCTCGGAAAGACCGCGCGCCACCAGACCGGCCGGCGACCGCGCTGGGACTCACGCCGCTCGACGGAGGCCGAGGCGCCGGATAGACAGGCGCTCGACTCGACGTCAGGGCAGGAGGCCACCGTGGAGAAGGTCAACCTGGAGGAGAAGTTCTCGCGCTTCTCCGAGCACTGGAAGCCCAAGGTGGTGGGAGAGCTGAACGGGCAGCAGGTGAAGCTCGCCCGGCTGCTGGGCCCCTTCGAGTGGCACCACCATGAGCACGAGGACGAGCTCTTCTTCGTGGTGAAGGGCCTGCTCAAGCTGGAGCTGCGGGACAGGACGGTGGAGCTGAGGCCCGGCGAGTTCCTCATCGTCCCCCGAGGCGTGGAGCACCGGCCCGTGGCGGAGGAAGAGGTGCAGCTGATGCTCTTCGAGCCCGCCTCCACGCTGAACACGGGCAACCTCCGCAGCGAGCGGACGGTCGAGCACCCGGAGCGGCTGTAGTCCTCTGCGCCTCCGCGCGGGCAGGCAGGCTCCGTCGCGCTCGCCTCCCCTGCCCCTCCTGGATTCCTCCGACGCACCGCACGGCACACCTTTGCTCTGGACCCGGGCCATGCCGGCCCAGTTCCCAGGAGCCACGCCATGCCGCTGCGCATTCACCACCTCAACTGCACGACGATGTGCCCGCCCGGCCGGCGGATGATGGACGGACGCAAGGGCGTGTCCGGGCCCGCGGCGCTGGTGTGCCACTGCCTGCTGGTGGAGACGGACAAGAGCCTGGTGCTGGTGGACACGGGCTTCGGGCTGAACGACGTGAGGGACCCGCGGCCTCGACTGAGCCGCCTGTTCCTGGACGTGCTGTGCCGGCCCCAGCTCCATGAGGAGATGACGGCCATCCGGCAGATCGAACGGCTGGGCTTCAAGCCCTCGGATGTGACGGACATCCTGCTGACGCACCTGGACTTCGACCATGCGGGAGGGCTGGATGACTTCCCGTGGGCGCGGGTGCACCTGCTGGACGCGGAGTACCAGGCCGCGGTGGCGCAGGAGACGGCGCTGGACCGCAGGCGGTTCCGTCCGCGCCAGTGGATGCACCAGACGAACTGGGTGACGTACCCCACGATTCGAGGCGGCGATCGCTGGTACGGCTTCGAGTGCGTGCGGGAGCTGTCCGGGCTGCCTCCGGAGCTGCTGTTCGTGCCGCTCCAGGGCCACACGCTGGGGCATGCGGGCATCGCGCTCAACGTCAGCGGGCGCTGGCTGCTGCACGCGGGGGACGCGTACTTCCACCACGGGGAGATGGCTCCAGCGCGGCGCCGCTGCCCGCCGGGCCTGCGCTTCTACCAGACGCTGATGCAGAAGGACGCGCGCCTGCGCCGCTACAACCAGGAGCGGCTGCGCGGGCTGGCCATGCGCCACCGCTCCGAGGTGACCCTCTTCTGCGCCCACGACGCCGAGGAGTTCGAGCGGATGGAGGAGCAGGAGAAGGTGCCCGCCAACTTCCCGCTGCGCATGCCGCTGGCGGAGAGCGAGACACCGCTGCACGTCTGAGCCCGCTCGGAGCGGGCGCCCTCAGTGGGACACGGGCGCCTGCCCCGGCTCCAGCTCCAGGTTCGCTGGCGGCATCCGCGGCAGCTCCACCACGAAGGCGGCTCCCTGGTCCGGCATGCTCTCCACCCGGATGGAGCCCCCGTGCGCCTCCACCAGCTGGCGGACGATGTAGAGCCCCAGCCCGAACCCCGCGTGCCGGCCCGCGGACTTCTCCCGCTCGAAGCGCTCGAAGATGCGCCGCTGCGCCTCCACCGGGATGCCCACCCCGTGGTCCCTCACCATCAGCCGCGCCTGCCCGTCCGTCTGCTCCAGGTGAACCTCGATGGGCTTGCCCCGCCCGAACTTCAGCGCGTTGGACAGCAGGTTCGTCACCACCCGCTCCAGCCGCAGCCGATCCCACTGCCCCTCGATGCGCTGCGGCGACTCGAAGGTGATGGAGCACCCCGCCTCGGCGGCCTGCTCGGCATGGCGCTCCACCACCTCGCGCACCACCTCCGAGAGGTCCACCCGTGACAGCTCCAGCGCCAGCTTCCCCGAGGACAACCGGGACAGGTCCAACAGGTTGTGCAGCAGCTGCCCCAGCCGCTGCGAGTGCCGCAGCGCCGCCGCCAGCCCGTCGCTCAGCCGCTGGGGCTCGCGCTTCGGATCCATCCGCCGCAGCCGCGTCAACAGCAGCTGCAGCGCGTTGAGCGGGTTGGCCAGGTCATGCGACGCCACGCCGATGAGCTCCAGCGCCCGCTGCGCCTCCTGGAAGAGCCGCGCGTTGTCCAGCGCCAGCGCCGCCCGGCCCGCCAGCTCCTCCACGAACACCTGGTCCGTCATCGTGAAGCGGCGCTCCGGCTGACTGCACATCAGCACCAGCGCCCCGGACGTCTGCTCCCCCACCGACAGCGGGACGATGAGCGTCGAGGCCAGCCCCATCCTCCGCAGCATCCGCAGGTGCTCCTCGTCATGCGCCATCAGCTCCAGCGCCTCGTCCGTCACCCGCTCGACCCGCTCCGAGCTCCCCGTCCGCACCACCCGCAGAATGCCGCTGGGCCCGTCCAGCACCGTGCCATAGCGCTGGATCATCTCCCACATCAGCCGCTCCTTCTCCGCCTCGGCGTGCGCCACCGCCTGCGGCAGCAGCCGATCCCCCGAGGTGCGCATGAAGAGGAAGCACCCGTCCGCCAGCTCGGGCACCATCAGCCGCGCCAGCTCCGCCACCGTCAGCTCCGGCTCCAGCAGCTGGTTGAAGATGCGGCCCGCCTCCGCGAACAGGCGCTGGGTGCGCTCGGCGCGCCGGCGCTCGGTGACGTCGCGCATCACCTTGACGAAGCCCTCCAGCTCCCCGTTCTCGTCTCGCAGCGCGGTGTAGATGGCGTCAGCCCAGAAGCGGGTGCCGTCCTTGCGCACCCGCAGGCCCTCGGTGCGCAGCCGCCCGTCCCGCTCGGCGCGCGTCAGCTCCCGCTGCGGCTCTCCCGCCGCCACCGCCTCCGGGGTGTAGAAGATGGACTGGGGTCGCCCCAGCACCTCCTCCGCCCTCCACCCCTTGATGCGCTCGGCGCCCAGGTTCCAGCTCGCCACGCGCCCCTGCGCATCCAGCAGGTAGAGCGCGTAGTCCTGCACCCCCTCCACCAGCAGCCGGAAGCGCTGCTCGGACTCATGCGCCTCGCGGTGCAGCGGGCGCAGCTTGCGCACGAGCACCCACGCCAGGCTCATCATCCCCAGCAGCCCCAGCGTGGAAATCGTGAGGATGAGGGCCAGCGCCTGGCGATCCTCGAGGATCTCCCGCTGGATGTTGCGCACCAGACGCCCGTCACTGAAGGCGGCGAGCCGCTCCAGCGCCACCTCCACCTGCCCCCGCGCATGGCCCACCTCGGTGCGCAGCAGGGCGTCCGCCTCCTGGCGGCTGTGCGCGCGTTGCGGAGCCCACAGCAGCCGGCGCACGGTGTCCTCGTGCTCGCGCTCGGCGCCCAGCAGCTCCTCCACCAGGGTGACCCCCTCGCCCTCGGCCAGCCGCAGCCGCAGCCGCTCGGCCACCGCGAGGAAGCGCTCGCGGTCCGCCTCCATCTGCTCCTCGAAGAGCGGCTCTCGGGAGAGCGCGAAGCCCCGCTCACTGGCCACCTTGTCGAGGAACGCCCTGCGCAGCCGGTCCACCTCGAGCAGCTCCACCAACAGCTCCCGGTGGAGGTGCTCGTTGCTCGGGTGCACCGCACGGACAGCGAGCAGGCAGGTGACGAGGATGGCCGTCGCCAGGACCCAGGAGGCCACCAGCCCCGCGCCGACGCGGCGTGTGAACGTCCACGAACGCCTCATCCTCCTCCCCCCCTCGCCCCGCCCGCGTGGGGCGGGAGGACCAGCACAAGGTGTGCCAGTGCCGCGAGTGACAGAAGCCGTTCCGCCGGGCAGCAGCGTGTTGGATATCGGTCCGTGTGCGCCCCCGAGGCCCTTCCCTGGAGGTGGGGGCGATCCCAGGTTTGCCTCCGGGAAGGTGACGGGAGCATGGGGAGCGCAGGCGGAGCGAGGTGGGGGCTGTGGCTCGTGGCCCTATGGCTTGCGGGCTGCAACACCACGTTCACTCCGGAGGAGGGAGCCCAGGGCAAGCAGCGCTCCCGCTGCCAGCCGATGACGTGCGAGTCCCAGGGGAAGAACTGCGGCGTGGCCATCGACGGCTGCGGCGGCACGCTGCACTGCGGCGAGTGCCCCGAGGGCCAGGTGTGTGGCGGCGGCGGCGTCCCCCACGTGTGCGCGCCGCCGGTCTGCGAGCCCGGCACCTGCGCCTCGCTGGGGAAGAACTGCGGTGTCGCCTCGGATGGGTGTGGGGGGACGGTGCGGTGCGGCACCTGCAGCGCGCCGGAGACGTGCGGCGGTGGGGGGGTGCCCAACGTCTGTGGACAGCCCGTGTGCACGCCCACCACGTGCTCGGCGCTGGGGAAGAACTGCGGCTCGGTGCAGGACGGGTGCGGCGGCACGCTGGAGTGCGGCACCTGTCCCGAGGGCGAGGTGTGCGGTGGCGGCGGAGCTCCCAACGTGTGTGGGAAGGCGGCCTGTCAGCCCGCCACCTGTGCGTCCCTGGGGAAGAACTGCGGCACCGTGTCCGATGGGTGCGGCGGCACGCTCGAGTGCGGCGAGTGCCCCGAGGGCCAGTCCTGTGGTGGAGGCGCGGTCCCCAACGTCTGTGGAGGGCCCGCGTGCACGCCGGCCACGTGTGCCTCGCTGGAGAAGAACTGCGGCACCGTCTCGGATGGGTGCGGCGGCACGCTCCAGTGCGGCGAGTGCCTGGAGGGAGAGTCCTGCGGCGGAAGCGGGATTCCCAACCTGTGTGGTGCTCGCACATGTCGTCCCTATAGCTGCGGGCTGCTGGGAAAGAACTGCGGCCCGGTGTCGGACGGGTGCGGCGGCACGCTGGAGTGCGGCACGTGCGCGGCGCCGGAGACGTGCGGCGCCAGCGGCGTGTCGGGGGTCTGCTACACCTCGCAGCCCGTCTGCGTGGATGAGAACCTGGGCACCACGCTGCCGGTGACGGTGAAGGGCACCACGGCCTTCGGCAACAACGACCACCAGCTGTCGTGTGGCGGGGGCATGGCTCCGGACCGGGGCTTCCTGTGGACGGCGCCGAAGAGCGGCACGTTCACCTTCGACACGGCGCGCTCGGCGCTGCGCTCGCTGGTGGGGGTGCGGCGCGGGGGGTGTGGCGGGGAGGAGCTGGCGTGCGCCACCGAGGGCATCAGCTACGGCGGCGGAGCGCGCGCCACCGTCTCGCTGGAGGTGGGGCAGACGGTGCTGGTGGTGGTGGACTCGGCGAGCGAGGGCGAGTTCGGCGCGGGCTACTTCGAGCTGCACATCGACGAGAAGCGCGAGAGCGAGTCCGGGGCCTGCTTCGACGGCCGGGACAACGACGGGGACCGGTGGGTGGACTGCGCGGATCCGGACTGCCAGGTCGAGCCCGGCTGTGGCGGGCGCGGGTGCGCGAACCAGGACCTGGGCAGCGCGCTGCCCGTCACGGTGTTTGGGGAGACGGTGGACTCGGGTGACGGCTTCCAGGGCACGTGTGGCATGCGGCTGCAGCAGGACCGGGCGCACCTGTGGACGGCGCCGCGCAGCGGCACCTTCGTCTTCGACACGGCGGGCAGCGGCTGGGGCAACGCGCTCTACGTGCTCACGGGCTGCCGGGGCACGGAGCTGGCGTGCGCGGTGGGCCGGGCGGGAGGCCGGCAGGCCGCGGTGAAGCTGACGCTGGCGCAGGGACAGTCCGTGCTGGTGGTGGTGGATGGCATGTCCAACGACGATGCCGAGGAGCCCATCCGCTACACGCTCCACATCAGCGAGCACGCGCCCAACGAGTCAGGTCGCTGCCAGGATGGCGCGGACAACGACGCGGACGGCGAGGCCGACCAGCGGGACGCCGACTGCCGCTGAACGTGGGCCACTGTCAGCCCGGACTCAGGGAGACGCAGGGAGGGAGCGGAACTCGGCGGCGCAGTCGAGAAGCCGTTGGATGGCGGCTTCATGATCACCGTGGGCGGCCTGGAGGAAGGCGGCATCCCAGGTGTGTCCTCGAGAGACGCGACCTGCCTCCTGGAGCCAGCGCTCGAAGCGCAGGTACTCCTTGTCCTTCAGTCCGGACAATGTACATGAGGATGCGACCCACACGGTGCATCTCGAGCAGGACATCCACGATGCCCCGGGAAGTCGCCGCGAGCGTTCGCGGAGTCGTCGGATCCGGAGGTGATCCGCCATACCGCCAGGTGAGCGCGGCGAGCGCAGCCGGAGAGAGCGCCCGGAACTCGGAGGCGACAGCGACGTAGGCGCGCAAGGCCTGTCGCTCATCCGAGTCGTACTTCTGGAGGAACGCGCTCCACCACCCCTGCCCTGGGAGCGTCTTCCCAGACTCCTGCATCCACCCATCGAAGGCGCTGTACTCCCTATCGCCCACACCCAGGTCACCCGAACAATCCAGGTACCCTGTGGTGAACCCCACCGTGCGTGAGACGCCGGGCTGTCCCTCGAAGAGCTCGAGGTCCGGTTCATGCCTCGGTCCGTCGGAGCCAGCCTGCAGCACGAGCTCCAGAAGCGGAGGAGGAACCTTCGTGGCTCTCCCGGGGGGCGACGCTCGGCTCATGGCGAACCCACCACTTCATCCATGATGGGAGTCCGTGCACCAAGACGGCTCATGTACTCCTGCCACGGTAGCCCTCCTGCACCCGTGAAAGCGTCGTAGACGCGGTCCTTCATCCGGACCACGACATGAAACCCCGTCTCCGACACACTCTTGTCGCGGCCATCCGCCGTCCTGAAGACCATCATCGCGGCCCTCTTCCCCGTTGCATCCACCACCGTCGTCAGCCTGACGTACTCCGGCCTGCCGTCGAATCGAGCCCGCGTGGAGTGGAGGGTCCGTGCCACACCCTGGCACGCGCCAGGCACGTGTTTGCTCATGTCAAACGCGGTCTTGAACCCTGTGAGCCACAGGGGTGCCTTGAGCCCTGTGGCGACCTCGTAGGCCTGGATCGCTTCCGCCAGCTCTCCGCGCGCCAGATGCGCCAGCACCTTCGCGCGCGCCGAGTCCGTGATGCCTTTGCACCTGCGCGGCAGTGATGGCTGGCACCGATCCGTGAGCCCACCGCGGGACCACCACGCACAGCACCAGGAACCACCCCAGAATGTGCGGACGGACCATACCTGCGGACGCTAGCACTCAGCGCACGGAGGGCCTACGACGTGCCAAGTCGCGTCAGCACCGGGGGCCTTCATGTTCGGGCGAGCCCCACTCGTTCATGGGCAGGCCGTGAGGACCCAGATCGCAAAAGGGGAGGCACCCGCACCAGACCGTGAGCGCCTTCCGCTTCTGCGGGTGAGATACCAGGGAGGCTGCCTTGAGGCTGGTGGCAGCAGGATCGTAGCCTCCGCGAGTCCACAGGAGCGAAAGGGGCTCTCATGGGTCGGCTCGGAAGAGGCAGGTGGATGAGCTTGTTGGCGGGATGCGCCATGATCGTGGCCATGCCACTGCCGGTTGCACGTGCGGATCCGCCCCTGACGAAGGCCCCTGGGTGTGTCAAGCGCGGATGGCCTGCGACCGTCACCTGCGGAAACACGGTGTGCTTCGTCTCGAGCTGCGGCGAAGGGAGGTGCCCCTACTGCTTCATTGAGGGCATGGAAAACCTCGTCTTCACAGGATGGTCGGTGTACACGTGCATGAGCGGCGACACCGTGACGGGGAAGGCGCTGCTGTTCAACACGCTGCCCTTCAACGCTCGCCTGGGGCCCATCTGTGGCTGAGGATTCGTGGGGGCAGGAAGCGACCCTGGTAGTCGAGGCGCTCAACCTCCTGACTGTACTGGCCGCACCGCGTCTCTATGAGCGGTGGTGTACTCAAGCCCCGGCTGAGGAACTGCGTACTGTGCTCCAGTCTCGCATGGCGGCGCTCTCGGTCTTCTGTGCGAAGGCTTGGGGGAGCCCAGATGCGGAGCGCTTCCGGTCAGCAGCCTCCAAGGTGCGGACTCTCGCTGACTCTCTAGCAGCCGCTCCCCCTGGTAACCTCATGAACCTCGGATGGAACGCTCAGGCCCGCGAGTGCTTGGATGCCCTGGGAGTCCCGGTGCCTCCAGGAGGATGGGAAGCATTCGAGGGGTTGCGTGCCGGGTGAGTGAAGGGCGAATCCCCCTTCTTGAAGATGGGCCGCCCAAAGAGCCTGCGATTCAACCGCCGTCGCATCCCAGCAAGTCCTTCACCGTACGCGTAACTTCCCGGTGAAGCGTTCACGAGTTCCTACCGGCACGGCTCTATGGAAGCGCGTCCAGTTCCTCCAGCTGCCCTTCGGCGATCTCCCGGTAGTGCGGCACTCTCTCCACGGCCAGCACTTCCATCATCTGCTGGCGTGCTCCTTCCATGTCGCCTTTTTTTCGGAGCTGACCCATGCGGTAGAGAGCATCCACGATCACCCGCCGTCGCGCCCCAGCGAGTCCAGCACCGTGCGCGCCTCGGCATCCTCGCGCCGGTGCTCCTCCACCCGCGGCACCTCCGCCCAGCGGATCCACCCCTGCACCGCCGCGTGCCGCGCCGCCGTCACCGTGTCGTCCACCGCCACCAGTTCGCTGCCCGCCGCCCTCACGTCCGCCGCGATGCGCGCCAGCTCCTCCGCCCGCCTCGAGCGCGAGGGCACGTTGCGGATGTACACACAGCGGATCCGCCCCGGGAACTCCCGGACGATCGTCCGGTAGTGCTCCGCGTCCTCCTGCCCGCTGTCGCCGATGAGCACGAAGGGCAGGCGCTCGAACGTCCCGAGCACCCCGCGGATCTTCTCCAGCTTGTGGCTGTGCCCTCCTCCCGGCGCGAAGCCCTGGCGCGACAGCCCCCAGTCCCTCAACAGCAGCGGCCCGGCCGGAATCCGGTGCAGCGCCAGGAACTCGTCCAGGTGCTCGTACAGGTTCCACGGGCTGCTCGACACGTAGAAGATCGGATTGTCCGCCTTCCCGCCATGCCCGTCCCGCAGCGCCGCGTAGAACGCATCCACGCCCTCGAACGGCAGCCGCGTGCGGTGCTCCGTCAGGAACAACGCCCACGCCCGCTTCAGCGGGTTGGTGACCCCCGTGGCGATCACCGTGTCGTCGATGTCGCTGATCACCCCCAGCTCCGACCCCGGCCCCACCAGCTGCACCGGCGCGGAGACGATCGCCGCTCCTTCGGGCTCGGGCGCCAGCAGCTCCAGCTCCACCATGTTCCAGCCCGGTGAGACACCCGCCGGCGGCTCCACCCACAGCACCAGGAAGCCCTCCTCGTCCGTCGTGCCCTCCCAGCGCTTGTCCCCCCAGCGCACCAGCACCCGCGCGCCCGGTATCTCCCGCGTCGCGTAGCGCTTGTACGAGGCGATCGCGCTGCCCACCAGCGTGTGCCGCTCATGCGCGGGCCGCACGTGCCGGTCCTCCAGCACTCGCGCCTGGATCAACGCCCGCTCCCGCGTGCCATAGCCCCGGTACGGCAGGATGCGCAGCGGCAGCGCCATCCCCAGCCGGCGCCGCACGCGACGGCTCCACCGGTCCCAGACCGCATCGGCTCGGACGGCCAACTCGAAGAAGTCATTCCTCAGCGCGGGCATGTACGGACGCAGCCTCCAGCAAGCCTCCCAGCCATATCGCCTTCTGCTCCCACACTCGGGATCACTCGCACCGGCAGCAGCCCACCTCAGTCCGCGCCCAAGGGCACTCCCCGTGGAGCCTCCCTGCTTCCATTACTGTCAAGTTTTTCATAAATTGGACCGGTGTGGATACCGTGAACCGGCCGCGGCCGCCCCCCTCCGCGCAGCCCAGCCATCCCCTCCCCATGCGTGCGTGGATGGGTCCCCCCAGGGAACCCTCCGTGTCTGGCGCTGACGGGCAGGGCTCCACCTCGCCCTGGGACGAGAAGGCCCGGCTCGAGACCCTGCGCGGCTACGCGGTGCTCGACACGCCTCCCGAGCAGTCCTTCGACGACATCACCCAGCTGGCCGCGCAGCTGTGCGGCACCCCTATCGCCCTCATCTCGCTGGTGGACGAGGCGCGCGTCTGGTTCAAGTCCCGCACCGGCCTGGACGTCCAGGAGACTCCCCGGGATGGCGCCTTCTGCGGCCGCGCCGTCCCCCGGCCCGAGCTCTACATCGTCCCGGACACGCTGCTGGATGCGCAGCTCGCCCACCACCCGCTCGTCGCCCGCCCGCCGTACCTGCGCTTCTACGCGGGGGCGCCGCTCGTCACCCCCGACGGCATCGTGCTCGGCATGGCGTGCGTGGCCGACCATGTGCCGCGTCAGCTCTCGGCGCAGCAGGCCCGGGGCCTGGAGGCCCTGGCCCGCCAGGTGGTCGGCCAGCTCGAGCTGCGGCGCATGAACCTGCTGCGGACGCGCCTCACCGAGGAGCTCAAGTCCAGCTCCGAGCGCTTCTCCGTCATCCAGCACGCCACCAACGACATCGTCTGGGACTGGGACCTGGTGGCCGGCCGCGTCTCCTGGAACGAGCGCGTCACCGACGTGCTCGGCTACCCGCAGCCCGAGGTGCGCGAGGACTCCTCCTGGTGGTACTCGCTGGTGCACCCGGACGACCGCGAGCGCGTGGCCGAGGGCTTCCGCCGCGCCGTCCATGGCGGAAAGTCCCTCTGGTCGGACGAGTACCGCCTGCGCCGCGCCAACGGCACCTACGCGCGCGTGCTGGATCGCGGCTCCATCCTCCGCAACGCGGCCGGAGCACCCATCCGCATCCTCGGCACGGTGATGGACATGAGCGAGCGCGAGGAGATGCGCGCGCGGCTGGCGCAGGCCGACCGCATGGCCTCGGTGGGCACGCTGGCGGCCGGCGTGGCGCATGAAATCAACAACCCGCTGGCCTACGTCGTCGCCAACCTGGACTACGCGCGCCAGGAGCTCGAGGCCGTCACGCTCCCCGAGGGCAGCGAGCTGCACCGCGCGCTCCGGGAGGCCCGCGAGGGCGCCGACCGCGTGCGCCTCATCGTCCGGGACTTGAAGACGTTCTCCCGCCCGGACGACGCGCGCATGGAGCGGGTGGATGTGCGGATGGCCATCGACTCGGCGGTGACGCTGGCGTGGAACGAGATCCGCCACCGGGCACGGCTGGTGAAGGCGTACCAGCCGGTGCCCAAGGTGTGGGCCAACGAGGCCCGATTGGGGCAGGTGTTCCTCAACCTGCTCATCAACGCGGCGCACGCCATCCCCGAGGGCGCGGCGGACCGGAACGAGATTCGCGTCAGCACGCGCGTGGACGAGCAGGGGCGCGTGGTGGCCGAGGTGCGCGACACCGGCTCCGGCATCCCCGAGGAGATTCGCGCGCGCGTCTTCGAGCCCTTCTTCACCACCAAGCCCATGGGCGAAGGCACCGGGCTGGGGTTGTCCATCTGCCACGGCATCATCACCAGCCTGGGTGGCGAGCTGCGCTTCGACAGCGAGGTCGGCCAGGGGACGACGTTCCGAGTGGTGCTCACGCCCAAGGCGGTCGAGGGCGAGGTGACTCCAGTGACGAGAGCAGTGGAAGTCGGTAAGCGCCGGGGCCGCATCCTGGCGGTGGACGACGAGCAGCTGGTGCTCAACGCGCTCAAGCGCACGCTGGGCTCGGAGCATGACGTCACCGTCTTCACCCGACCCCAGGCGGCGCTGGCGTGGCTCGAGCAGGGCCAGCCGTGCGATCTCATCCTCTGTGACTTGATGATGCCGGAGATGACGGGCATGGACTTCCACGCCGAGCTGAGCCGGCGCATGCCCGAGCGCGCCGCGCACGTCATCTTCGTCACGGGCGGAGCCTTCACCCCCGGGGCGCGCGAGTTCCTCAGCCGCATCACCAACGTCCGGGTGGAGAAGCCCTTCGACGCCAAGGCGCTGCGCCAGCTGGTGAACGCGCAGCTCCAGGGCCGCTGACGGCGGGCCGCTCAGTCCCCGCGCCCCAGCATCCGGTCCAGGTTGTACGCGGAGCTGATGAGCGCCAGGTGCGTGAGCGCCTGGGGGAAGTTGCCCAGCGCCTCGCCCGACATGCCCGTCTGCTCCGCGTACAGGCCCACGTGGTTGGCGTAGCCCTGCATCCGCTCGAAGATGAGCCGCGCCTCCTCCAGGAAGCCGGGCGTCGCCACGCTCGCCCGCGTCATCGCCTCCACCAGCCAGAAGCTGCAGAGGTTGAACGTCCCCTCCCGCCCGGGGATGCCGTCCAGCGTCGCGTCCGCGTCGTAGCGGAACACCAGCCCGTCCGACGCCAGCCCGCCCTGGCTCGGCGGCCGCCGCATCGCCTCCAGCGTGGACAGCATCCGCGGGTCCACCGGTGAGAGGAAGAACACCAGCGGCATCAGCAGGTTGGCCGCGTCCAGCGCCTCGTGGCCGTAGGCCTGGATGAAGGCCTTGCGCTCCTCGCTCCAGCCCTTCTGCATGATGTCCTCGAAGATGGCGTCGCGCACCGCCAGCCACCGCGCCCGGTCCGCCGGGAAGCTGCGCTTGTCCGCCAGCCGGATGGCCCGGTCCACCGCCACCCAGCACATCATCTTCGAGTACACGAAGTGCCGCCGCCCTCCGCGCACCTCCCAGATGCCCTCGTCCCGCTCCTGCCAGTGGTCGCACACCCAGTCCACCAGCCGCCGCAGGTGCCTCCAGAAGTCGTAGCTGATGGGCGCCCCGTGCTTGTTGTACAGGTACACCGAGTCCATCAGCTCGCCGTAGATGTCGAGCTGGAGCTGGTCCGCCGCCGCGTTGCCGACGCGCACCGGCCTCGCCCCGCCGTAGCCGCTCAGGTGGTTCAGCTCCTCCTCCGGCGGCACCCGGCTGCCGTCGATGGAGTACATGAGGGAGAGCGGCGCGTCCTCCGGCAGCTCCGCGCAGCGCGCCTCCAGCCACCGCATGAAGGCGCCGGCCTCCTCCTTGAAGCCGATGCGCAGGAACGCGTAGACGGTGAAGGCCGCGTCCCGCAGCCACACGTAGCGGTAGTCCCAGTTGCGCACCCCGCCCGGGGACTCGGGCAGGCTGCACGTGGGCGCCGCGACGATGGCCCCCGTGGGCTGGAACGTCAGCAGCTTCAGCGCCAGCGCCGAGCGGTGCACCATCTCCCGCCAGCGCCCCGTGTACGTGCACTTCGACAGCCACCGGCGCCAGTAGCTCACCGTGTCCCGGAAGAGCGCCTCGGAGGACTCGTGGCTGTGCACCGTGTCCGTGCACGCCTCGGGCGCGCCCTCGCGCAGCGAGAACACCGCGGACTCACCCTCGTGCAGCTCGAAGCGCGTCCGCACGCCCCGCGCCTCCTGCCCCAGCTTCACCTTCGTGGACAGCGTCAGGCTCAGCCGCTCCGAGCGGAAGCTCGCCCCGCCCGGGATCAGCTTCGTGGCGTGCGTGTCCCGCCCGTAGTTGAACGCGGGGAAGCACTCCATCCGGAACGCCATCGTGCCGCGCACCACCCGCACCCGCCGCAGCACCTCGCGCGGACGCTCGTGCTCGCGCTCGCCTCTCACGCCCAGGGGCATGAAGTCGACGAGCTCTCCCACGCCATCCTGCGTGTAGAAGCGCGTCACCAGCACGTTCGTGTCCGGCCAGTAGAACTGCTTGCGCACCACCCCGTCCGGCTCGGGGGTGATGCGGAAGTGCCCGCCGCGCTCCGGATCCAGGATGGCCGCGAAGACGCTCGGGCTGTCGAAGTGCGGGAAGCAGAGCCAGTCCAGCGTCCCGTCCGAGCCCACCAGCGCCACCGTGCGCAGGTCTCCGATGACGCCGTGCTCCTCGATGGGCACCGAGCCTCCCGCGGTCCTTCCTGCTCCCTGGGTCGACCCGGACGGAGGCCTCCCGACGAGGCTGTCTCCCGGTTCATTGTTCCCTCCGCTCACGGTCCGAGCCTCCCTCAGCCGAAGGTGATGACGTGCTTGATGCCGCCCAGCTTCCCGCCCACCACCTTCTTGAACTCCTCGGGCGGGTGGCGCGCGGTGATCATCGCCTCGAGCCTGCCTGGCCAGCGAGCACGGAAGCGCTCCAGGTCCTCCAGCGCCGCGTCGAAGTCCATGTCCGCCGCGTTCACCGTGCCCAGCACCACCTGGTTGTTGAGCACCAGCTGCTTGAGCAGCGCCCCACCCTCCAGCTCCAGCGGCTCCTTGCGCCCCGGCACGCCGGTGAAGACGAAGATGCCGTTGGGCCCCAGCCCGCGCAGCAGGTTGAACGCGGCCTTGGAGGCGCCCGCCGCCTCGTACACCACGTCCACCGGGCCGGCGCGCTTCGCCAGCTCCTCCACCGACACCTCCTCCGAGGAGAAGTAGGGCACGCCCAGCGCCTCGGACACCTCCGCCTTCTCGTTGGGCCTGGCCCCCCGCGAGTACATGGTGGTGCCATAGCCCGCGCGCAGCAGCACCATGGCCCCCAGCAGGCCCACCGGGCCCGCGCCCAGCACCACCGCGCGCCCCGGCTTCTGCGCCCACGGCAGCCGCTCCTTCAGGTGCTCCACCTCGCGCAGCGCCTTCTCCGCGATGGTGAGCGGCTCGGTGAGCACCGCCACCTGCCTCAGCGCGGCCGGCGCCCGGTGCAGGTACGCCACGTCCTCCACGAAGTACTCCGCGCAGAAGCCGTGCGCCTTCATGATGCCGCGCTCCGTGTAGTCGCCGGTGCTACAGAAGTCCGGGTAGCCGTGGCGGCAGGCGGCACACCGCTCATGCGGGCACGGCCGCCGCACCCGAGGCACCACCAGGTCCCCCTTCTTCAGCCCCTGCACCTGCTCGCCCACCTCCACCACCTCGCCCACCGCCTCGTGGCCGAGGATGAGGTAGTCATCCCCGTCCGGCGGAGTCCCGTAGCGGAAGTCGGCGATCTCCTTGTCGGTGCCGCACACTCCCACCTCGAGCGTGCGGACGCGCACCTGCGTGGGCGAGCCCAGGCGCGGCTCGGGGGCATCCTCCAGGACGCGCACCTGGCGGGACTTCGGGAAGACGGCGACGGCCTTCATGGTGGACCTCGGGTGCGGTGGTCTTCCGCGAGCGGCCGGGCGCCGCTGGCGTCTGGCCTAGATGGCCCGCCTGTCCGCCGGTTGCACCGGCTGCCCGAGCCAAGGGCCCATGGGTGAACAGTCCACCGGGGCCGGGTGCCCGGCGGTGCGCACTTGCGGATTCCTGGTGCCGTCCCGGGCACGGAGGTCTATGACAGGGCCGTGACCGGACCCGATGCCCAGCAGCCCCCCGCGGGCGAGGAGGCCCCTCCGTCTCGAGGACGGGCCACGACCATCGGCGCCGTGGCCTTCGTGCTGCTGGCCGCGCCGTTCCTCGTCTTCAGCTTCATCATGTTGCACCTGAAGGCCCGCGTGGAGCTGCAGTGCGCGCCGCTCGGCCCGTGCAACCTCATCCACGTCAGCTGGCTGGGGCGCGAGCAGGTGGACTCCTTCACCGTGACGGAGATCCAGGGCGCCACGGTGGAGCGCAACCGCAGCAGCAAGCGGGACGCGGCGACGCTCTACAAGCCCGTGCTGAAGACGACGCGCGGGGACTTCCCCCTCAGCTCCCGGTGGCTCGAGGACGAGGCCCAGGCCGAGCGCACCGCGCGCGTGGTGGGCCGCTTCCATGCCAACCCGCTGGGCGGCGGGGGCAAGGGCTTCATCCTCTTCCACGACCACCGCAAGGGGCCGCTCATCGTCGGCCTCTCCTTCGGTGGGGTGGGCGTGGTGCTGCTCGGGCTGAGCGTGTGGCTCGGCTTCAAGGCCCGGCGCCACATCCGCGCCGAGCGCGCCGCCCGCGCCACACCTCCTCCCGCCTGAGCCCGCTCCACCGGTCCGGGCCTGCTCCGCGCCTGGACCGGTGCGCTCGCGAAGGCCTCATGCCCTCCGGCGTCTCAGGGGCGTAGCCCTAGGGGGTGTAGGCGTTGATCTGGACGGCGATCTTGGACTCGTAGACGGACACCTTCCAGGCGAGCCGCAGGAACCTCAGCAGCCAGTCGTCTCCGCCAGGCGTGTCTCCGCCCGGAGGGGGATCATCACCGATGGGAGTCCGCGGAGGATCACAGACCGTGTCGGCATCCTCCTGGCACTCGTCCCCTTCTCCGCCCGGCGGTTCAGGGTCGAGGGTGTCCCTCGGGTCCAGGGCAGTGGGGCCGCGACGCAGTGACGACGTTCTCGGCGGTGGCGGGGTGTACGCCACGGCGGGCAAGAGCCTGAGCGGCGCGGTGTACCCGATGACCGGCACCCCGGTCGAGTAGAGCCGGGTGATCGCCGCCCCCAGGCTCGGCGTGCGCCCCTTGAACAGGAAGGTGAAGGTCCCCTCCGTCTTGTTCGCGCCCACGGCGGCCCAGCCGCCGCCTCGCGGGTAGATGATCACGACGATGTGGGACGAGGCCGGAATGGTCGGCAGCACCCCGGTGTCCGGAATCTCCTGGAGGGTGGGCGCGGTAGGGACGGCGAGCTCCTCCGGCATGCAGTACAGGGGCGTCGTCGTCGAAGTCGTCGAGTACGACGCCTCGGTGCCAGGCTCGCCGGCCTTCCAGCCCCCCAGCACCACGCTCAGCAGCGCGATGGCGACCAATCTCTTGCTCATGGTGTCTCTCCTTGGAATTCGTGCACTGCGGGTGCTGCGACAGACTCACTCGAACACGAGCACGGAGCGCACCCAGCTGTCGGGCGCTCGGCTCAACCACTCCATGCGGACGTCCCGGAGCGCCACCGCGGCGGCCTGTCCGGTGCGGATGCGCTCCTGAACCTCGAGGAAGAAGGGCCCCGCCTCCGCGTCGGGGATGTCCACCGTGGCCGCCAGCACGGTGCGCGCCCCGGCCTCGATGAAGGCCGTGGGCAGGCTGAAGGGCTCGTGGACCTGGACGCCCGTGTGCGCGGCGCGGCACGCGGCCAGCGTCACCAGCGGGTGGCCCTCGAGCCGATGCGTGCGGACCTCGCCCGCCGTGAGGGCATAGCGCCCGCTGGCATCCGGCGTGAGCACCAGCAGCGAGGCGTCCGAGAGCGTCGGGTTGATCAAACCGTGGGCGTGGATCTCGATCTCCGTCGCCCGGGACATGGCCTCGAGCACCCGGCTCGGCGTGGCCACCGAGCCCGAGAGCACGGTGGCATTCGCGCCCGCCGGCTCCCACGCGCCCAGGCGCGGCAGCCCGAGCGCGGCCGGAGACTCCACGTCCTTCACCACCAGGTGCAGGGGCTGCACTTCGCCGCTCGGCAGCCGCGTCCCGGGCAGGACGAGGTAGCGCCAGGCGATGTCATCCGGCAGCACCCCCGCGCGGCCATGCAGCGGCGGCCGGGCCAGCACGCTCACCTGCTCGCATCCTCGCAACGGCTCCGCGAGCGCGGCCGGGACGACACCCCGCACCTCCTCTCCCAGCGGCTTGCGCCGCCCGGCGTCGTAGGAGGCCTCCATGCGCCCGTCCGGCCCCAGCGCCAGGGCGAGCGTGCGCTCCCGGTCCACGGTGACCGCCAGCAGGCACCGCGAGGGCAGCGCGCCCCCCACTTCCTCCCCGAAGAGCGCCAGCGCCCGGGACCACTCGCCCGCCTTGCCCGCCGCGAACAGGAGCGAGGCGTAGCTGTACGCCCGAGCCTCCCGCGCATCGACGCTGGCACGCGGGGCCTGCTCCGCCTCGGCGATGGCCTGCCGGAGCATCTGCTCTCCCCGGCTCCGGTCCTGCTCGATGAGGAAGCGCCCCTCGATGTGGGAGAGCAGCGCGCGCTGGCCCGGGTCCAGCTTGTTCGAGGCGCGGTGGGACTGCAGCCGCTCCATCACCCGCTGGTCCCTCGCGAGCTCCGGCCGCAGGCGCGCCAGCTCCGCCACCGTCATCATCTCCGAGAGCAGCGGCAGGTCCTGGCACTTGAGCGTGTCGTCCAGGGACGCCCGCGCCTCGTCCAGCCGCAGCTCCTCCAGGAAGGACAGGGCATCGTTGGCGCGCACGAAGCGGCGCATGGCGCAGTCCTCGGGATAGCGCGCGAGCACCTCGTCCAGCAGCGCCCGCGCCAGCACCCCCTGCCCCTGCAGGCGGGCGATCTGTCCCAGGTGCTGGAGGATGTGCGTGCCCGGCCCCCAGAAGCCGCCGCGCAGGTACAGCGCGCGCGCCTGCTTCACGCTCCGAGCCGCCTCGGGCAGCCGCCACAGCCGCCGGTAGAGCGTGCTCAGCCGCTCCAGCAGCAGCCCGCAGCGGTAGGCCAGGGTGCCGCCGGAGCACTGGCTCGTGGCGGCCAGGAGGAGCTGCTCGGCCTGGAACAGCGCTCCGCGCCCGATGGCCGCCCTGGCGCGCTCGTTCTCGGCGATGAGGTGGAACCACGGATCCCTCGTCTCCGCGGCCAGCCGCGCGTAGCCCTCCACGTCCTTCTCCACCTCGCCGGAGAGGACGAGCACCCCCATGAGCAGGTCCCGCTCCCCGGCGGCCCGCAGCTGCTCGAGGTACGCGGCCAGTCCTCCAGGGACGGACTTCTGCTGGAAGTAGTGGGCGTAGAGCGCCGCCAGCGGAGCCCGGCGCTGGAAGTCCCGCCGCTCGGCCCAGCGGATGGCGTCACGCAGCGCGCTCCCGCCGAAGTGCGCGTCGAGCGTCTCGGCCAGCGGCCACAGCGCGCGCAGCGTCTGCTCGGAGGGCGCGGCGCGGATGGCATCGTAGAGGTAGAGGCGGAAGACATCCGGCCGGGCGCGGAGCTGCTCCGAGGTGACGGAGCCCTGGCCCAGCACCAGCGCCTTGCCAGCCGCGCTCGCCTCGTTCCAGCTCTGCTGCTCGGCGCGCACCCGCTCCCGCAGCGCCTGGGCGCGCGAGCGGGCCTCGTCCGCCCAGCCCGGCTCGCCCCGCGTGGCCACGGCCTCGAAGGACTCGGCCGCCAGCGCCCACAGCTCCAGCTCCCGCAGCGCCAGCCCGCGGTTCCACAGCGCCTGGGCGGAGCCTGGCCGCTCCTGGAAGGCCCGGTCCAGCCGCGAGAGCGCGCCCGTCGCATCCCCCTTCGCCAGGGCCAGCACGGCCTGGTCATTGAGCACCTCGGGCGAGCTGCCCGCGCGCTCCAGGTAGGAGGCCGCCAGCTCGGGGGCCCCGCTCAGCAGGTACGCCGACGCCAGCCCGCGCATGTCCCCCTGCGCCTCCAGGCGCGCCAGCACCTCCAGCGAAGCGCCCGTGGGCGAGGCGCCCTGTCCGCGCGACACGGCGTGGTAGGGGCGGTAGCGGTCCGCGCCCGGGTGGCTCAGCCGGGCCTCCAGGGTGCGCGTCGGCTCCGAGGAGAGGAAGGCGGCCTCGTCCTCACCCGGCCCCCGGCGCGCGGCGCGCAAGCCCAGGACCGCCGCCGCCACCACCAGGCCCACCACTGGCACCCCAACGGCCAGCAGGCGTCCGCTTCCCGCTGTCTGCTTCGCCTTCAAGCCAGGCTCCCCGAGCGAATGGCTGCCCCGTTCATGCTGTCTGAACGACCGTGGCACGGAATCTTCCCGGTCTCCACGCGAACCCCGCGCAGGGCATCCAGGCAGGCGAGCCCTGACAGCAGCCGACCAGCCGAGCAGTGCGTGGGGAGACCGCCTACCTTTGCGCCAATGTTCCGAGCCTTGCTGGCCCGATGGAAGAGTTCGCTGCGCCTGTTCCAACCGGCGAGCGTCAATGCGCAGCGCGCGAAGATCTCCGTGGCGGAGCTGGGCCACAGCTACGCGAACAAAGTGGTGGCGCTGAAGAACGTGAACCTCAACATCCGCTCGGGCGAGTTCGTCTGCCTGCTCGGGCCATCGGGGTGTGGCAAGTCCACCCTGCTCTACGCGCTGGCCGGGCACGTCCTGCCCACCGGCGGGCGGGTGGCCATCGACGGCAAGCCCATCACCGGGCCGGGGCCCGAGCGGCTGCTCATGTTCCAGGAGGCCGCGCTCTTCCCGTGGATGACGGTGCTGGGCAACCTGAAGTTCGCCCTGGCCGCCCGAGGCGTGCCCCGCGCCGAGCGCGAGCCGCGCGCCCGCGAGTTCATCCGCCGCGTGCAGCTGTCCGGCTTCGAGAACACGCTGCCGCACCAGCTCTCCGGCGGCATGAAGATGCGGGCCAGCCTGGCGCGCGCGCTGGCGGTGGACTCACAGGTGCTGCTCATGGACGAGCCCTTCGGCTCGCTGGACTCGCAGACGCGCATCCACATGCAGGAGCTGCTCCAGTCCATCTGGCTGCGCACCTCGAAGACGGTGGTGTTCGTCACCCACGACGTGCACGAGGCGCTGATGCTCGGCACGCGCGTCGTCGTCATGGCGCCCCGCCCTGGCCGCATCGTGAAGGATCTGGAGATCCACCTGCCCATGCCTCGGCAGGGCGAGGACGCGCGGCTGGACGAGATGGCCCGCTACCTGCGGGTGCTGATGCGGCAGGTGGAGGGCCCCGAGGGCGCGCTGCCGCCCGCTCGCGCCAAGGCCGAGGAAGAAGTGGGCCTGGGGCACTGAGGAGGTGCGGAGATGAAGCGCTGGGCGCAGAAGCTGGGCGTGGTGGTGCTGCTGCTGGCGGTGTGGGAGGGCCTGGCGCGGCTGGGGCTCTGGTCGGCGCACCTGTTCCCGGGGCCGAGCACGGTGGCCGAGAGCCTGTTCGCCATGGTGGGAGATGGGCGGCTGGGCTCGGCGACGCTGCGCTCGCTGGGGCGGCTGGGGCGGGCCTACCTCATCTCCGTGGCCATCGGCGTGCCCCTGGGGCTGGCCAACGCGCGGCTCGCCTTCTTCCGCGACGCGGTGAAGCCGGTGGTGATGGGCCTGCAGGCGCTGCCCTCCATCTGCTGGCTGCCGCTGGCGCTGCTGTGGTTCGGCCTCACCGACACCGCCATCCTCTTCGTGGTGGTGATGGGCAGCGTGCTGGCCATCGCGATCGCCACCGAGGACGGCGTCAACGGCATCGATCCGCAGCTCATCCGCGTGGCCCACACGCTGGGGGTGCGCGGCCCGCGCTTCTCCTTCGGGGTGCTCATCCCCGCGGCGCTGCC
Source organism: Hyalangium gracile (assembly GCF_020103725.1). Lineage (NCBI taxonomy): Bacteria > Pseudomonadati > Myxococcota > Myxococcia > Myxococcales > Archangiaceae > Hyalangium > Hyalangium gracile. The sequence continues at coordinate 583,746 of NZ_JAHXBG010000001.1, forward strand.
CGGCATCGTCACCGGCCTGAAGCTGGGCTGGAGCTTCGCGTGGCGCGCGCTGCTGGCCGGCGAGCTGCTCTTCGTCTCCGGCGGCCTGGGCCAGCTGCTCACCCTGGGCCGCGAGCTGATGGACGTGCCGCAGGTGATGGCGGTGATGGTGGCCATCATCGTCATCGGCGTGCTGGTGGACCGCGTCTTCTTCCAGACGGTGGAGACGCGGGTGCGCCGGCGCTGGGGCCTGCTGCCCTCCATGTGAAGTGGAGGACGTCCCGCGCGCGGGTACATTGCCGCCCGCGCCCCCACGCCCCATTACCGCGAGCATGCACTCGCTTCGCTCTCGGTCCTTCCTCGGGCTGCTGCTCCTGCTCGGCGCCACCGGCCTCGGCTGCAAGAAGTCGGGCGGTGACGCGGCGGACCCCAACGCTCCGCTGCGCCTGGGCTTCTTCCCCAACATCACCCACGCGCAGGCGCTGGTGGGCCACGTGGAGGGCACCTTCGCCGCGGAGCCGGGCATCGGCAAGCTGGAGGTGAAGCAGTTCAACGCCGGGCCCGCGGCCATGGAGGCGCTCGTCGCCGGCTCGCTGGACATCTCCTATGTGGGCACCGGCCCCGCCATCAACACGTACCTCAAGGCGGGCCGCGACTTGCGCATCATCTCCGGCGCGGTGAATGGCGGCGCGGTGCTGGTGACGCGCTCGGCGAAGTCCGCCGCCGAGCTGAAGGGAAAGAAGCTGGCCAGCCCTCAAATCGGCAACACGCAGGACATCGCCCTGCGGCACTGGCTCAAGCAGCAGGGCCTCAGTGCCGCCAGCGAGCCCGGCAGCCAGGTGCAGGTGGTGCCCATGAGCAACCCGGACATCCTCGCGCAGTACATCCAGGGCGGCATCGAGGGCGCCTGGGTGCCGGAGCCCTGGGGCGCGCGCATGGTGGCCGAGGGCGGAGGGCAGATCCTGGTGGACGAGCGGGACTTGTGGCCGCAGCGCCGCTTCCCCACCACCGTCATCGTCACGACGAAGAAGGCGCTGGAGACGCGCCGCCCGCAGCTGCTGGCGCTCTTGAGGGTGCACGTGCGGCTCACGGAGCGCTGGCGCGGCGATCCGGCGGGCTTCTCCTCCGCCGTCAACGCCGCCTTCGGCAAGCTCACCAGCAAGCCGCTGGCGCCGCCCATCCTCCAGGAGGCCTTCTCGCGCCTGGAGCCGAGCCTGGACCCAGAGCAGGCCGCGCTGTCCACGGCGGCCCAGCACGCCAAGGCGCTGGGCTACCTCACCGCCGATGACATCTCCGGCCTGGTGGACCTGAGCCTGCTCGAGGAGGCTCGCGCTCCCGCGAAGTGAGGCAGGACCAGAGGGGTGCCTACCGGGCCTCCGCCACCTCGCCCGCCAGCGACAGGGCGAGGTTACGCGTCTGGTCCACCGTGTACGAGGCGATGATCTCCTGGCCGGGCTGTGGCGTCCGGGTGATGCGCAGCGCGCTCAGGTCCAGCGGCACCACCACGCCCTCGCGGTCCACGTAGAGCGTGCGGCCCTTCAGGTCGATGACGCGGCCGGACAACAGCCGGTTGTCGCCCTCGTCCAGCCGCTCCGCCCGCTGCTTGATGACGTCCATGCCCGTGGGGCCGAAGTTGAACTCCTCGATGCTGCCCGAACGCCCTCCCGTGCCCACTTCCTCGAAGTGCTGGGACTCCTGGTGGAAGGTCTCGCTGTACTCCCGCTCTCGGGCATTCGCCGCCAGGGGGGCGAGCATCACTCCAAGGGCAGGCAGGCACAGGACTGCGCGACGCAGGGCGCTGGGGAAGATGGGCTTCATCTGGTGGACTCCGGCGTTTGGGGGTCGATGACCCGTCCACCACTCAAGCTAGGGATGGGCCCGATCCCCTTCGTGCCTCTCGGGTGCTCCCTGGAGGCAGGAGGGCCCGCCAGTCGGCCCCGCTCTTCACCCAGGGAATGGATGCCCTGGGACGCCGTGTCTTCCCGGCACGGGGCCGATCAGCCCTCGTTGCGCGGCGTGGTGGACTCGCACAGGTGCTCGAGGAACTCGGGCAGCAGCGTGGAGGAGATGATCCACAGCACGCCCTCGCCCAGGTCCGCCAGCGCGGCCCGCTCGGCGTACTCCACGGTGGTGCACTCCACGTAGTGCACGAAGACGCGCCGGTTGCGCGCGCGGAACCACTCCGCCGCCCGCGTCAGCAGCGCCAGCATGGCGTCCTGCACCTCGGGCTGCGTGTCGTCCTCCAGCGGGACGATGCGCACGCTGTCGAGGATTTGAAACAGGTTGAGGCCGGGGTTGGCCGCCTCGTAGACACCCACCGCCACCGGCCGGCCGTTGTGGCGCGCCACGAACGCCTCGCGCTCGCGCGACAGCTCGGCGCTGTTCCACAGCGCCTTGGTGGAGTTCATGTGGAAGCGCTCGGGCACCAGGTCCAGCGCCTCGCGGAAGGCCACCGGCTTGGTCTGCTCCAGCCGCTTGAAGAACACGCCCAGCTCTTCCTCGGTGGGCGAGCCGACCTCGATGCCCTCGGCGAGGGCGGGCCAGTCACGGTCCGACTCACCCTCCATCAGCCGGAAGTTGATGGCGGCCGACTGCCCGGTGTGCTCGTACCACTGGGCGAAGTCGAACTTGGTGAAGCGCATCCACCGGACGCGGGCCTCGCAGTAGGCGAAGAACCACTTCACGTCCGGGTCCACCTGGGCCGGCTCGTAGCCGCGCAGGTAGATGTCGCGCAGGGCCTCGCGCGCCGAGGCGCTGCGCTTGTTGGCGCCCTCCGGGTGCTGGCGCGCCACCTGGTGCGTCAGCCAGCTGCCCGCGTACGGCTTCACCACGGAGATGGAGGCCTCGACCTTGTTGCTCTCCATCGGCTTGACGACGCGGAAGCCCAGGCGCGGGCGGCCCTGGAGCTTGTTCTGCGTCTCGTAGAACTCGCGCTTGAACTCCTCGAACTTCGTGGGGTTCTTGCCGGACAGGCGGAAGTAGCCGGAGTTCTCGAACACCTCCCACACCGCGTCGTTCCAGTCACCGGCCACGCGCGTCTTGGGGTGCATCTGCTCTTCCACCAGCTCGCGCCAGGCGATGCCCTGCTCGGCGTTGAGCGGGCTGAGCCACATGCCGCAGCGGCGGCCCTTGGGCGTGCTGGAGATGTTGCGCACCTCGGCAAACAGCCTCACCGGGGCCTTGCCCGGCATCTCCACCTCCACCACCGGGATGCGCATGCCGGGGTAGAGCAGGTCCTCGCCCGGCTCCGTCATGAAGGACAGGCCCTCGTAGGACACGTCCAGCATCTGCCGGTGCACGCGGACCTGCGGCCACAGCGGGTGGTCGAAGGACAGGTGGCACAGCGTGGTGGTGGGGGCCCGGCGCAGCCAGCGGTGACGGTAGCGCGTCAGCTCCACCGGCAGCGGCATCATCCACAGGTCGTGCTCCACCCAGGCCTTCTCCACCCGGAAGTAGAGCACCGAGCTGTAGCCGAACACCTCCATGGCGAAGGGGCCGCGGGGCAGCGGGCCGTCGGCCCTCCAGCCGATGACGCCGTCGTACTTGTCGAAGTGCGCCGCGCGCACCTCCACCCGCGAGCCATCCTCGGTGCGCGCCACACCGCGCGTGGTGCGCGCCGCCAGCGCCTCGGAGATGCGCAGGATGCGCTCCTGGCGGGTGATGGTCTCCTTCCACACCGGGCGCGCCTCGGGCGTCACCAGGTGCCCGCTCTCGCGCATGGCCTCCAGCGCGGAGACGATCTTCCGCCCGGCCTCCAGCGGCGGGGCCACGAAGCGCAGGCGCAGCTCGGGGGGCGTCTCCGGCCCGCCGGAGGAGATCTCCGCCACCTCGGCCTGGAGCGCCGTCGTCCACCGCTCGCCCAGGCCCAGCACCACGTTGGCCGGCTGACCGGGGCGCAGCTCCGCGCACGAGGCCAGGTGCAGCGTCAGGTGCTCCAGCGACAGCTGGACCAGTCGCCCCTGCGAGTCATTCGCATCTCCGAACGACGCCACCGCGGACAGGTCCGTTCCCATCCGATAGCCGAGGATCGCCTCGCGAGTCGACATCCGGTTATCCGACTGCATGGGAGCTCCGTCGCGCAAAAGATGCTTTACCTGAATAGCAGAACAATTTCATACCACGGTTCCGCGAGACTTCCCCAAGGGAAATTTCTTGCTCAGAGGGTGAACAGCGCTTCCGTGGGGCGCATCTGTTCTCCGGAGCGTGCTCCAGTCCAGCTCATTCCGCACTGTGTCATAGTGGAAACTCGAGCGTGAATCCGAGGGGATAGGCTCACTTGTAGCGTCCACAATCGGTCCTCCTCGACTCGGCCCGTGCTCCCGGAAAACCTGACGTCCTGATCCGGCGGAATCTTCAGGGAATTCTGGTTCATCTCCGAAGAAAAATCCATGCCCTATGGTCTACGGGTTTCCCGCAGTAGAGGACACTCCTGGGGACGGGCTCTCCGAGTGTTGAATCGCGTGCGTTAGAGGCAGCGCAGCTCCAGCACCAGGGTGGAGTCCTCCAGGCCGCCGTCGGCGCCGGAGCCGCCGGTGGCATACACCTGGGCGCCAGAGCCGCCGGCCAGGGTGTGGTGGCGCCGGGTGGGCAGGGGGGTGGCGGGGGTGAAGCGCTCGGAGGCAGGATCAAACCAGGCCGCCGGAGCGCCGCTGGCGTCCTCGATGTAGACCCAGCCATTGCCGATGCGGACGGCGCGAGGGTTGGGGCGAGGCCGGTCCATGGGCAGCACCTCGCGCACCCGCACCACGTCGCCGGAGGTCTCGAGCAGGAAGGCCCGGGCGGAGGGCACCAGCGAGGCGCCCACCCGCTCGGAGCCGCCGATCACCAGCGCGCGGCCACCGGTCAGCTCCACCACGGCGGGGCCCTCGAGGGCGGCGGGGAGGGCAGGCCCCACGCCCAGGGTGCCGGTGGGGCCGATCAAATCCGTGCGGGAGGTGGCGCCCGAGCCGGGGCAGCCGCCGGCCAGCAGGAAGGAGGGCCCCAGGGGTGCGCCTCCTGCGGGGCATGTAAGAGAAAGGCGGCCCAGCACCTCCTGGGCGCCGGTGTCCGGGCGCACGCGGACGGCGAGGTTGCGCTGCTCCACGCTGCCTTCCTGAGCGGCGGCCAGTCTGCCTCCGGCCAGTAGCGCGTCGCCGCCCAGGCGGCCGGCGGCGGCACCGCGGGAGGTGAGCGTGGGGGTGAAGGGCAGGCGGGTGGTGCCCCCGTCGAGCTCGAGCCACTCGAGGCTGGGCTCGGGCACATCGCCCAGGCGCACGCCGCCCAGCACCGCGACGCCTCCGTCCTGCAGGGCCACGCCGCTGGCCTCGGCCCGCCCCACGGCGAGTGACTGGGTGGAGATGCGGCCGGTCTCGGTGAAGAAGATGTCCAGCGCGGCGCTCGGGCGTCCCTGGGCGTCACGGCCTCCGGCCACCACGAGCGAGCCCGCCAGCGGGCCGGCGCCCGGCACCAGCACCGTGGGCTGGGAGCGGCGGGAGAAGCCCGTGCGCACCACGGGGGCACCCACCATCCGTCCGGGGCAGGCGCACACGCCCTCGTCGCAGGTGAGGCCTCCGGGCTGGCAGCTCCGGGCGGCGCACTCGGGGTCCGCGCAGTCGCGCAGGCCGTCGCCGTCGTCGTCCAGGCCGTTGTCGCAGGCCTCCACCGCCATGCCCGCGTCCGGAGCGGGGGGAATGGGAGGCAGCGTCAGCGTCAGGCGCGCGCCGCCCTTCTCGGTGAGCGTGGCCTCGCTGGAGGCGGTGGAGCGCACCACGCCCGAGCGCTCCGCGGTGGCGCGCACGGTGAGCCGCGTGCCGGCGGGCGTGGCCGGGCCGGACTCGAAGTTGAAGGTGGCGGGCAGGTGCAGCTGGGCGCCCTCCAGCGTGGCCAGGCCCAGCGGGGTGCTGGTGCCCGCCTGGAGCGCGACGACGGAGAGCCGATCGAAGTCCGCGCCCGGCACCAGCGCGCCCTCCACCACCACGTGCACGCCGCCGGGTGTGGACTCACAGCCGAGCAGCGGCCAGAGGAGGAGCAGCGGGAGCAGGCTCGAAGAGCGGGAGGGTGTGCTCACGCGCGCGAGTCTAGGCCAACCCCATGTGTGTAGAATTCCTGTGCCGCTCTTTCAGCCCAGGGGGTTTCGCGGTGTAGACTCGATTTTCTCACATGGGTGGTTCCACGCTGCCGCTCGCACCGGACGCCTTCAGCGGCCGGAAGCTGGGCAAATACGAGGTGCTCTGCCGCCTGTCCACGGGCGGGATGGCGGAGATCTTCCTCGCGTCGCAGCGTGGCCTGGCGGGCTTCCGCAAGCTGGTGGTGCTCAAGCAGATCCTCCCGGACATCGCTGGCGAGGAAGAGTTCGTCCAGATGTTCCTGGACGAGGCGCGGGTGACGGCCGCCTTCAACCACCCGCACATCGCCCAGGTGTATGACTTGGACGTAGCCGAGGGCGAGCTGTTCCTGGCCATGGAGTTCGTCCCGGGCGCCACGCTGGTGGAGGTGGCCAAGGCGTGCCGCGCCGCCAACGAGCCCATCCCGGTGGGCTTCAGCCTGGAGGCCGTGCGCGACACCGCCCTGGCGCTGCACTACGCGCACACCTTCACGGATCCGCTCGGCCGGCCCTCGCCCGTCATCCACCGCGACGTGGCCGAGAAGAACATCATGGTGACGTACGAGGGCGTCACCAAGCTGCTGGACTTCGGCATCGCCAAGAACCTGGCGCGCAAGGGCCGCACGCAGATCGGCATGGTGAAGGGGACCAGCGGCTACATGTCCCCGGAGCAGATCCTCGGCGAGCCGCTGGACTCGCGCAGTGACTTGTTCAGCCTGGGCGTGGTGCTGCACGAGTGCCTCACAGGCCTGCGCCTGTTCCACTCCAAGACGCCCGAGGCGGGCGCGGGAGCGGTGCTGCAAGGACAGGTGCCGCCCCCGTCCCGCGCGAACAAGGCCATCCCGCCGGAGCTGGACGCCATCGTCCTCAAGGCGCTGGCGCGCAAGCGCGAGGACCGGTACGCGACGACGCTCGAGTTCGCGCGCGCCCTGGAGCGCGCCGTGGGCCCCCTCATCTGGCACCCGGAGCAGAGCGGAGAGCTGATCCGGCGCCTCTTCTCGGACCGGCGCGAGCAGACCCGGCAGCTGCTCATGGCCGGCAAGGTGATGAGCGGCGACACCACCGGCGAGGTCAACCTGGCGCAGATCCTCTCGCCGCCCGCGCCCCCGGAGCCCCCTCCGCCTCCGGCTGATCCGGTGAGCGCCACGCGCCTGCCGCTGATCACCCCCGCGCTGCCCGCCGCCGGGCGGCCCGGAGCGCCTTCGCAGACGGGGCTGCCCTCGGTGAAGGCCGCCGCGCCGGCGCCGCCTCCGCCTCCGGCGCAGGAGCCGCTGCTCAAGCCGCTACCGCCTCCCAAGGAAGCCCCCCCGCGCCGCATCACGAGCGCCTCGGTGACGGTGGCGCCGCCGGAAGTCGCCACCCGTCGGCCGGTGTTCGAGCCGCTGCCGCAGAAGCGCACGAGCACCTTGGCCTCGAGCGCGCTCACCCTGCCTCCCCCGCCGCCCCGGGAGGACACCGGGCGCACGAACTCCTCGGCGGAGACGATTCCCGCGCCTTCACCTCCGCCGGCGCGACAGAGCTCCCCGCGCGTGGCGCCCCTGCCGCCTCCGGTCGATCCCGATGAGGACGATGACGACTCCCATCCCGCGCTGCGCACCATCATGGAGCGGGTGGACCTCAACGCCATGGGGACCTTCCCCCATGCGGACAGTCCGGTCGCCAAGGGTGCTCCTGTCCCGGACACGGCCGATGACGAGCACACGCCCGCGGTGAAGCACAACGGGGGCCGGCGCTCACCGACGTCCAGCGAGCGCATCCCCCAGCCTCCCAGCAACGTTGGAGCGCGCCCTTCCCGGCGCCGCGTGCCCACGCCGCCCCCTCCGCGACAGGAGTCCGACTTCGAGATCACCACCCGGCCCGTTCGCGCGCTGCGGGTGGAAGAAGAGGAACCGCAGTCGGACACCAACGAGACCCTCATCCCCGAGGGCGAGGAAGGGCACACCCTCCTCACCTCGCCCGTCATGGCCCTGCCCGCGAAGAAGAAGAACGGGGCGTGGGTGATGCTGGCCGTGGCCCTGCTGCTGCTGGGGGCGGTGGTCACGGTGGTGGCGCTCGGATGGGATGGCGGTCGCTTGAGCGGACTGCTGGGACTGCGCTCATCCCCTGCGGCTTCGGCGGTGGCTACCAGCGTGCCCCTGAAGCCACCCCCGGCACCGCCCACCCAGCCGACGGAGCCCGTCGCGAAAGCTCCAGCTCCCGCGCCCGAGCCCGCACCTCCAACCCCCGCCCAGCCCACCACCACCGCCGAGCCCGCCACCCCCACTCCGCCCGCCGAGGCGACACCTCCCGCCACGCCCCCGGACACGGCTCCCCAGGAGCCCGCCGTCGCCGAGACGACACCTCCGGAGGAGAAGATCGAGGCCGCCACCGCCAAGAGCGAGGAGGTCCTCACGGCCGAGGCGGACACGACAAAGAAGTCCCGTCCCGCCACCAACAAGCGCACGCGCCGGGACGCGAAGCCCGGGGCCAGCGAGGACGAGGACGCCTCCGCCGATGATGCTGCCGCCGCGGCGCCCGCTCCGGGTGGCAACGGAACGCTCACGCTCGTCACCACGCCCTATGCCAAGGTGTACCTGGGGCGGCGCTACCTGGGAGACACCCCCCTCTTCAAGTTGAGCCTCCCGACGGGCAAGCAGACGCTCAAGCTCGTGGACGCGAGCGGTCGAAGCCTGCGCCTACCGGTGGAGATCAAGCCCGGGGAGACCACGGCCCTGAAGCTCTCGCTCGACGAGCTCGACGCGAACTGACGCTCCGCCTTCACCCCATCGGTGCTGCTGCCGGAGATGAACGCAGCCTCTCCCTCGGACTGCCGCACGCGTTGTCAGAGGCCTCTGCTTGGATGGAGGAGGCGTGCAACGAGGAGGGCGGCGAGGATGGAACACAAGGGGCTCGTGGCGAGAGTGGCGGAGCAGTTGGAGCAAACGATTGCCCTGGGGCAGTGGCCCAAAGGCAGGCTGCCTTCCGAGCGGCAGATGGCCCAGCGCTATGGGGTGTCGCGCACCACCATCCGAGGAGCCCTCCAGGGGCTGGCCGCCAGAGGACTCATCGTTCAACACCCGGGGAGACAGAGCCGCACGGTGCCACTCGGTGAAGCACTGTCGCTCGAGAGCCTGAAGCTGCTGCTTCCCGAGGGCCGCCAAGACATGGATCGCCGGCCGCTGCTCGAGGGGTACTTCGCCCTCAAGCGGGAGGTGACGGTGGAGCTACTGGCCGCCTGCTGCGAGCACGCCAGCCAGCCCGCTGTGGAGCAGCTGCTCAATGCCAGCTTCGCGTTGAGAGATGAGGCCCGCTGGCAGGAGAAGCGCACCCGGTGGGTGGAGCGAGAGTTCGACCTGCTGCGGCTGGCAGCCCAAGCAGCGGACCGTCCCGGCCACCTGCTGCTCCTGATGTCGTTGGAGAAGGCTTTCCGAGGCTTGGCGGACGCGCTGCTCCCTGCGCTGCAACCGGAGGCCCTCCAGCAGTGGGCCCAGTGCGTGTTCAACGCTCTGGCCGACCGTGACGCCCAGGCCCTTCGCCAACAGTTGCCGGCGCTGCTGAAGGCCGCTGACGAGCCGCTGCTCGACCGGCTGGCCCCGGTGCGTGCTGCGCACACCGCGCCTGTGCCCCTACCGCCTTCCGGGGAGGTGCCCGTGTCGGGCGAGAACGCCAGCAACTGGTCTGCTTGTCATACCAGTTCGCAACAAGTCCGGCCGACAGGCAGGGCCCCGGTCCACGAGGAGGGGGGCACCCTCGCGTGCGCCACTTCGAGCCGGAACGCTCTCGTAGCTCCACCCGCTCCACTCCCCGCTGGCGAGTGGCAGGGTGATTCCCGCTGCCCCGCACCCATTCCGGCCCCACCTGCGTCTCGCTCCACCACCTACGGTGTTCCTGCCAGCTTCTGTTCCGCGCCCACCCTGATGCTTGCCTGGGCACCTCCTTCCTTCTCGGCAGTCTCGGCCGCGGACGCCAGAGGTTCACCTGGCCCGTGCCCGGACGCTTCCACTGCCGAGGAAAAGGAGTCTGTCCCCAGCGAGGGCCAGGCCGCTCTGCCGGTGGACGCTGGGGAGGCGCCTGAGTAACTGGTCCAGGCTCCGCACCCGGAGTGGGCGCTCGCCAGCACTCAGGCGGGTGCCTCGCGCTCGAGGCGACGGTTTCGTCCTGTCCGCGACACCACCGGCCTGCCCGTTGGCTCGGGTCTTCCCTGGCGCCTGGCTTCGCGTCCCACTCCCTCACCCGACTTTCCTGAAGGGGTATAGCGGCCCGGCTCACCCCGGCGTGCAATGGCTCCCGGGCTCTCGCGTACAGACGATCACCGGGAGGCTCTCGCGCCTCCTTCCTTTCGGGAGAGAGCCGCCATGCAGACCCTTCGCGCCGCCGTGGTCGTCCCCACCCTGCTGCTGTCCCTCTGCGCCTTCGCCGAAGGTGGCAACCGCGAGGAGAACCGCGAGGTCTCCGACTTCGATGGGGTGGCGATCAGCCACGGCCTGGAGGCCCAGGTGAAGGTCGGCCCCAAGTCCGTGCGCATCTCCGGTGACGAGAAGCGCCTGGCCCAGGTCCGCACCGAGGTGGTGGACGGCAAGCTCATCGTCCGGATGGAGAAGAACTCCTGGTTCGGCTCCAACAGCAAGGGGGTGCGTGTCACCATCTCCACTCCCAGGCTCACCAGCGTCGAGGCCAGCGGCGGCGCCGAGGTGGACGCGGAGGCCACCACCGCGGACACCTTCACCGTCGAGTCCAGCGGGGGTGGCGAGCTCTCCGTACGCAACGTGGACGCCAAGAGCCTCAAGGTGGAGGCCAGCGGCGGCGGCGAGGTGACGCTCAAGGGCCGCGCGGACACGATGAAGGTGGAGGCCAGCGGCGGCGCCGAGGTGCACGGCAAGGACCTCAGCCTCCGAGCGCTCGACGTGGAGGCCAGCGGCGGCGCCCAGGTGGACGCCAACCCCTCCGAGAGCGTCTCGGCGGACCTGTCCGGCGGCAGCACCGTCCACGTGGCCAGCTCGCCCTCCCAGCGCAACGTCTCCGCCTCCGGCGGCGCGGAGGTCGTCTTCCGCAGGAAGTAGCCCGCCACGAACACCTCACGCGTCGAGGTTCAGCGACGTCTCGTACAGGCGCTTGCCCTTGCGATCGAAGATCTCCACGCGCAGCACGGGCTCCTTCCAGCTCAGCCGGGTGAAGTTGCTCACCGGCGTGTAGCCCCCATGCCCGTCGAGCACGTAGTCCGTCTGCCCGTCGAGAATGCCTCGCGTCTCGAAGAGGAGCTCCGGCGGGGTGATGGCCGGAGTGTTGAAGGCGGAGGAGATGATGGAGTGCACGCGGAAGTCCGGCCGCGAGGCGCTCTTCAACGCCGTCCAGAACGACACGTGCACGTCGCCCGAGAGGAACACCGCGCGGCGCACCCCCTCGTCCCGCATGAAGTCCAGCAGGCGCTGGCGCTGGTGCTGGAAGCCGGCCCACTTGTCGTTGCGCTCGGACAGGCCCCAGCCCGCAAGCCGCATGTCCGGGAAGAAGGGCACCGGCGTCACCACGAACTTCAGCCCGCCCTTGTCCGCCCTCAGCCACGCCTCGAGCGCATGGAGCTGCGTGGCGCTGATCATCTCCGGCGGCTGGGCGTGCTTGTAGCGCTCGGTGCGCACGTCCATCACGAAGAAGCGCGCGGGGCCGGACTCGAAGGTGTACCAGTAGCGGGTGATGGCGTTGGTGAGCCCCTGCTCGTGCTTGCGCTCCAGCGCCGGTCCGTGCACCACCTGGTAGCAACGGTACGCCTGCAGCGCGGCGATGAACCGCGCCCGCGTGGCCGCGAGCTGCTCCGGCGACTGCCTCGCATCATGCAGCCGATCCATGGACCAGTTGTCGATCAGCTCGTGGTCGTCCAGCGTCATGTACGTGGGCACCCGCGACAGCAGCCGCCGCAGGTTCGGCTGCGAGAAGGAGCGCTGGTAGTTGGCGCAGTACTGGGCGAACGTCTTGTCCGACGCGGCCACGTCCGCGTAGATCTGATCGCCCACCATCAACATCAGGTCCGTGGGCCGGCCGCCCTCCACCTGATCCAGGATGGTGCGGAAGACGCGATCGCCCCGGTCCGGCAGCCCGAAGCTGAGGATGTCCTCCAGGCCCGGCACCGGGTGGCGACACGAGCCGAACACCAGCGAGAGCTCCGGACTGCCCGGCGCGCGCGCGGTGCGGAAGACGCTCGCGCTGGCGTCCTGCAGCTCCAGCCCCACCGCCGGCAGCAGCAGGTGCTGCTCCACGTCCGAGTAGAAGAAGCCCATCCGGTACGCGTACGTCTGCCCCGGCTTCAGCCCCGTGAAGTCCACGCTGCCGGTGAAGTCGTCCTCGGGCAAGAGCTTGAAGTAGCGCGCCTGCGAGGGCGTGGTGGAGCCGGCCTCGAGCAGCTGCGCGACGCCGTGGCACATCACCCCCGCGCCCACCGGCGGCGGCGAGCCCCGGCCCCACAGCCGCACCGTCGTGTCCGTGGTGTGCCCGACAATGGGGCCCACCGTCACCGGCTTCACTGGAAACACGAGCGCCATGAGCTTCGCCTCCACCGCGCCAGCATGAACGGGCGGACCGACACCTTCCCGGAGCGTGCCCGCACCCGTCAATCTCCTTGCACCGCGCGCGCGCCCCACCCGCCCGTGGCTTGCCGCCGTGCCGTACGCGCGTAAGCTCGTTGCCCATGCGAGCCATGGTCATCTCCCGCTTCGGCGGGCCCGACGTCTTCGAGGAGCGTGACGTGCCCACCCCCACCGCTGGCCCCGGCCAGCTCCTGGTGCGCGTGGTGGCCTCCGGCACCAACCCCGTGGATGCCAAGCTGCGCCAGGACGGCTCCTGGGCCGGCCTCATCCCTCCCGTGGTGCTCGGCTATGACGTGTCCGGCGTCGTCGAGGCCGTGGGTCCCGGCGTCACCGGCTTCGCTCGCGGCGACGAGGTCTTCTACACCCCGGAGATCTTCGACAACCCCAGCGGCAGCTACGCGGAGTTCAACGCCGTCTCCGCCGCCATCGTCGCGCGCAAGCCGCGCAACCTCACCCACGAGCAGGCCGCCGCCGTCCCCCTCGCCGGCGGCACCGCCTGGGAGGCCGTCATCCGCCGCCTCCAGCTCACCGTGGGAGAGACCATCCTCATTCACGGCGGCGCCGGCGGCGTGGGCTCGTTCGCGGTGCAAATCGCCAAGGCGGCCGGCGCGCACGTGCTGGCCACCGCCGGCACCGAGAACCAGAAGACGCTGCGCAGGCTGGGCGCGGACGTGGCCATCAACTACCAGCGCGTGGACGCCACCGAGGCCGTGCTGCGCGAGACGGGCGGCGTCGGCGTGGACGCCGTCTTCGACACCACCGGCTCCCAGGTCATCCCCACCATCCCCGCCGTGCGCCGCGGCGGCCGCATCGCCACCATCCTCGGCTTCAGCGGAGACATGAGCGCCTTCTACCCGCGCAACCTCACCCTCCACGGCGTCTTCCTCCTGCGCGAGCGCCGAAGGCTCGAGGAGCTCACCCGCCTCATCGAGCGCGATCACCTCCAGCCGCTCGTGGAGTCCGTCCTCCCGCTCGCTCAGGTGGCCGACGCTCACCGCCGGCTCGACAGCGGCCATGGCCGCGGCAAGGTGGTGCTCTCCATCTCCAGCACCCCTACCGCTGGTGGATGATACTTCCCTACGTGTCGGACGAAGGTAGGTGTCTCACAGCACTTTCGGACAGGGCGAGCAGGCTCTCGGCTCACCTGGCGCGTCGAAAGCGCCGCCCCTCCGTTGAAAACGGCACGGGAATCTCATGGATAATGGGCCTCGCGGATCCAACCTGTTTACAGAGGCGCAGCATTTTTTCCGGATCCTGGTTCCCGTCGCCCATTCAAATCCCTGCTGCGCCCCTTTCGCATTACCCCCACAGGAGTACCCATGACCGCCACCGCCTCCAAGTCCAACCCCATCTGGCAGCACAAGCCGCGCCCGCAGGTGACGACCCAGAAGGTCACCGCCACCCTGGACGCGGTGATCGACCGGGTGCCCCAGGCGAGCCCGGCGCCGCTGGCGTCGCTGGCCAGCGCGCGCGCCGCCGAGTTCCTGAGCACCGACGGCGCCAGTGGCAGCCGGGGTTATGACGTGGCGCTGGTGGATCGCGCCTCGGGGCGCACGGTGGCCTTCGCCAGCGTGCTGCACGCGGAGGACTCGGACTTCCAGGCGCGCACCCGGCTGGCCCCGGCCGTGCTGAAGCCGGCCGCCTATTTCACCCGCGTGCACGTGGCGCCGGACGCGCCGGCGGGCACCCAGGCCGTGCTGCTCTACGCCGCGCTCCGCCAGGCGCGCAGCTGGGACCGCCACACCGCCGCCTTCCTCATGGCGGATGACGACACGCCCACCGCTCGCCGCTACGGCCTCATCACCCTGGCCGGCGTGCCCCGCATCGACGTGCCGGGCACCGGCGCCTTCCGCGCCAAGGCGCAGCGGTTGGATTTGCTGCTCAACCAGGCCTTCGACGAGGCCGCCAAGGCCGGGCAGACCATCGAGCCGGGCTTCCTGGTGCACGAAATCCTCGACACCCTGCACGAGTCGCTCTTCACCCCGGTGCGCGAGGCGCGCTTCTTCCGCGAGGTGGAGGCCGGCACGCTCACCCGCGAGCAGTACGTGCACTGCCTCACCCAGTTCCACCAGTTCGTGCGGTGGACGACGCGCCTGCTGGGCCGCTGCGTGGGCTTCTCGCCCACCACGGAGCTGCGCACCCACTTCATCTCGCACCTCAAGGGCGAGGTGAACCATGAAATCATCATCGAGAGGGACCTGGCGCACCTGGGCGAGGATCCGCACTACGCCATGGAGCTGGCGCAGCCCAACACGCCCACGCGCGAGTTCATGTGCGCCCAGGAGAGCGCCATCGGCTTCTACAACGACCCGCTGCTGCTGCTGGCCGCGCCGCTGGCGGCCGAGGGCGTCACCGGCCACCTGGCTCCGGGCTTCATCGAGCGGCTCAACGCGTGCGTGGCTTCTTGGGGCATCAAGGATCCGCACAAGGCCACCAACTTCCTCAGCTCTCACATCGAGTACGACGGCGGTGACGACGGGCACTGGCAGGGCAACCTGGACCTGCTGGCCCAGCACCTCACCAGCGAGCAGCTGCTGCGCCGCTACCTGAGCCTCATGCGCGTGAGCGCCGAGGGGACGCTGCGGCAGTGGGACAGCTACGTGGGAGACGTGGAGCTGCTCAGCGCGCGCCCCCAGGCCTGAGCCCTCCCCGTCTCACGAGCAGGCAGCCAGCCGGGGGCGGGGTAACTTCCTTCCCATTCCCCGGTGGCTGATGCAGGATACCCACCCGCGGAGGGTTTGTTCCTGAAGCCCTCTGCTCTCCCGAGGACCGAGCCCTCGTCTCAGCCGAGGAGTGTGAGCGTCGTGAGTGCCGCGATCCCTGGACCCAAGTCGGACATCATCGACCGCATCTTCTTCGTCCGCTACGTGCGGCCTCCCTCCAAGGAGGACGTCAAGACGGTGTTGGAGCGCGTGGCGGTGGCTCACAAGCGGCTGAACCAGCCGCTCATCTACGTGGGCTCCATCGACTCGAAGACCAAGGTGCCCAACTCCGAGGAGCGCAACAACCTCAACGAGCTGCTGCTGGCGCTGCGCGAGTACTGCGAGGTGGTGCACCTCATCATCGAGGGCTCCGAGCTGCAGAACAGCCTCCAGCGCGTCATCATCTCCGGCATGCTCATCATCACCCGCACCTATGACAACTACATGTCGGTGCACAAAAACATCTCGGGTGCCTCGTTCGACATCACCCGGCGCCTGAACAAGGATCCCACGGCGCTGATCCAGGTCGCGAGGGACCGAGGCCTGGTCATCTAGTCCTCGTGGTCCGGATGCTCTCCAGCCCCGCGCAGTGAACGCAGGAGCGCCGATCCCCCGCCTCAGACCCTTGCTTCCTTGGAAGGCCGCCGTGCGCTCCACGCGCCGGGTTCCGCACTGGGACTCGCCGTGGACCCGGCAGTGCCTGCGTCTGCCTGGGCACCGTGCAGGGCCACCCGCGACGAACCGCATCCGCTAGACTCCCGCCGTGCTCCTCCCCGCCTGCTGGCGGGCCTCCTCTTCGTGGAGAACCGAGATGTCCTCTGAGATCGTCGACGTCATCGTCGTGGGATGTGGCCCCGTGGGGGCGATCACGGCCAACTTCCTGGGACAGCAGGGCCTGCGGACGATGCTCCTCGAGAAGGATCTCACCACGCACTCCC